>JBATWU010000062.1:0-103780 GCA_049672825.1 Pusillimonas sp. | reverse complement strand
ACGCCGCGTCGCGCACGGCCTGCCGGGCCGATTCCCGGACCGCAGCGGATGCCGCCGCATCCGACGCTCTGGCCAAGTCATCACGCAAGTCCGCCAATGCCGGGGGCAAGCCGCCCTGCATCAATGGCGGCATGAAGCCCAGCGTCACCGCCTGGGCGCGCCGCTTGTTGCCGATGCCGCCGTTGGCCTGCAAAGGCGTGGGCTGTATATGCGGCAAGCCGCCGATCAACGTGCCTATCCAATCGTCGCGCGCGGGACCCTGCTGCTTGCCCGGCATGAGCGACAGCTGGGTGAAGAACGGCACATAGGCGTCAGCCTGCCAGCCCCGGGCCATCCATAGATAGAAGGCGATGTACTGATGGTGCGGCGGCAAGGCACCCGTGGAAGACAAGGCTTCCGCATCCTGCAGATAGCCCCAGACCGGATGCGGGGCCAGCGCCACCTTGCCGAATCGCAGCAAGGGAATGACGATGGAGCGCGCGCCCTCTTTATCGACATGTACCATCAATCTACCCGGCGGCGGTCCCCAGCGCGCCTCGGTCTGCTCGCGCAGGGACTGCGGCAGTTGCCCATACCACTCCAGGTACTGCGCCTCGGAAATGGCCACGGCGCTGCCCTCCTCCAGGCGCCGGTCCAATTCGGCCTGCGCATTCGCCGCCTGCATATCGTCTTCGCCGCGATGGCCGGCGGCGCCCCACATGCCCGCGCTGACATTGGCGCCGTCTTGCGCCATGCGCCGCGCCAACGCTTGCGCATCGGGCAAGGGGCCGTCGCCCACGTCATAGCCTTCGTCCCTGAGCCGGCGCAATAGCGCCGCCAGGCTGGCCTGGGCGTCCAGATAGGTATCGGGATCGCTGCCGACGTCGGCCCGATCAGCCGCTTCGCTGTGATAGGTCATCACCAGGCGTTTTTCGGCGTTGCGCATGCGATGCAATCGCGCCCAGGCCATGGCCCGCTCCACGCGCCAGGCCACCTGCTCCGGCAAGGCTTCGTGCCGTATGGCGCCGTCGCCATGCACCACGCGGGCGCCGACCATCATGGGCTCGACGATGCCGCTGGCTTCGCTCATGGCAAGCTGGCCGCTGCGATCGGGCGCGAAGCCGCCCAGGTCCGCGCGCCACTCCTGCGGGTTGCGGCTGTAGTCGGTGGTGCAATTGAGCACGGCCACGCCAAGCGCCCTGGCTTCCTCTACCCCCGCACGATGGTCGGCGTAGTCGATCTGGCTGGCGCACAGAATCAAGGCGTCGACCGCAGGCCGGCGGTCCTGGCCGTGCAGGCCGCGCAGGGAATCGCGGCTGCCGCTGCGCCAAAGCGCAACGGGCAGCCCGCCCTGGCGCTCTGTTTCCTGTATCAACGCATCGATTATGGCGGTGTTGCCGGCCAGCGCCAGACTGCGGTAGAACACGATGCCCACGCGCGGGCGTTCGGCGGCGTCGGCATGGCGCCGTCCCATCCAGTCCAGATAGGCTTGCAGATCGGTAAAGCCCTCGGGATGGCCGGGGTGATAATAGGCGTGGTCGGCGTATTCGACCGGCGCGGCAACTGGCCTGTCCAGGCCCAGCAGCCGCGCGCCCAGGTAGTCGAACAGGCGGGTGTAGTTGTCCGCGGTGGCGTTGCGCCAATACTTGATGGCGTCCGGCACCGAGGCCGGATCCACATTGCCGCGCACCCATTCATGGCCGTTCAGCACCAGCACCTTCGTATGCTGCGCCGCTTCGTCCAGGCGTGCGCGATATTGCGCCAGCCTGGGGCCTATGCCTTCGACGACGACGAGATCGTAGCCGGCCAGGTCGGTGTCGTTCACCGAAGGCAAATGTCCGCCTCCGAGGCCGAACAGGTCGATCCGCATGGCGGGCGCCCGGCGCGACGCCGCTTCGCGCATCAAGGTGGGCTGCTGCGCCAGTTCTATGGAAATGACGGCGATGCGAGGACGAAAAACCTGGGCCGCGTTCGCCGCCATGGGCCAAAGACATAGCAAACACAACAGGCAGGCCCATACGCACCCATCCCGCATCCAGCGATGGGGCTGGCGACCGCTGCGCCCGCATGCGTCATGGAGCTTCAGATCGCGGGTCATATCAGGGTTTTTCATTCTCTTGTTCCGGCACGTATACGACCTGCCCGTCCGGCAGGCGGTAGGCCGTGCCCAGGCGCTCGCCCTGCCCCGACAGCTTGCGATCGGACACGCGCTCGACCTTGATCTGCTGCTGCGCCTTGCTGACGACCTCCAACTCGCCATCGGCGGTCATGCGCGTCAGTGTCCAATTGGCGTCGGCGCTGAGCATATCGGTCGAGCCCATCACGGAAAACAGCGCCAGCGCCATCGCCACGATGAAAGCCAGGCTGGCATCGAAGAGATTGGCCACGCCGGACAGCGGGTCGTCGTGGCGGCTCGTGTCCAGCCGCGAACGGGTAAAGCGCAGGCGCGATCTCATGCGCCCTCCCTGGCGGCAGCGGTCTCATGCGCACGCAGCACGCGCTCGGCGTGCAGGCGGATGTCGTCCAAGTCCTGGCGCAGCCAGCCTTCGCGCACCATCGCGATCACGTGCGCCACGACGCCGATCGCAATGCCGACAATGGTGGCGGAGAAAGCCACCACCATGTGCTCAGCCAAGGCGGGCAAATCGCCACGGGCCAGACCGCTCAGCCCGGCCGCCATCGGGATCAGCGTACCCATCAGGCCCAATGAAGGGCCGGCGCGCACGGCAAAGCGCACGCTGTTCAGGCTGCGCAGGCCGCCGTGTTCGGCTTGCGCCAACAATGTCTCGATGCGAAGATCGGGATCGGCAGCCTCCTGGGCCGCTGCCTCGTCGACCTGCCGCGTGTACCGGCCCACCGCCGGCCTGTGCCCGCGCCAGCGGCTCGCCAGGCTGCGCAAAAACATGCCCAGCGCCACCAGCGTCCAGACCACCAGCGCCACCAGCAACGCCAGCACCGGCTCGAACAACAACTGGGAAACCTGCTCCAGTATGAGCTTCAATGCCATGATTACAGAGTCCTTGTGTAGCGTAGGTAGAAGGCGCGGCCCGGCATGGTGTAGTCCGCCTTCTCGTAGTAGTCGCGGTCGAACAGATTGGAAACGTCGAAGCGCAGCGTGTCCTTGCGCGTGAGCTTCCAGCGGGCGCTGAAATCCACCACCGTAAAGGGCTCGTTCTCGAACAGCCCGCCCTGCCCGCCGGTATAGATGCGGCCCTGGCTGTTGTCATTGTCGTAGCGCGCGTCCACATGGCGCGCCGTCAGCGTCGCCCACCATGCCTGGCCGTCGCTGACCGTCAGGGACACATTGCCCTTCCACTTGGCCACGTTGCGTATCGGCACCGGTCCGCTGGCGTCGAAATCCTCCGCTTGTATCAGCCGCGTCAGGCTGGTGGACAGGCCAACCCGGCCGGCAGGCAGGCCGAACAGCCGCCCGGCGTCAAGCGCCAGCCTGGCCTCAAGGCCACGCATGCGGGAATCGTCGGCGTTCTCGTAGCTGCTGATGCGCTCGGTGGGCGTTTCGCTGACGATGACCGAGCGGATGCGGTCGCTGATGCTCGCCTGGAAGTAGGTCAAATCCGCGTCCAGGTAGCCGTCGGCATAGCCCACACCCAGGTCCCAGCTTTTGCTGCGCTCGGGATTCAGGCCCGCATTGCCGATGCTGAGGCGCCGCTGGATGCCCGCATACTCCACATTCTCGCCCGCCAGTTCGTTGCCTTGCGGCGGCGCGAAGGCCGTGCCGGCCGAACCGTGCACGCGCCAATTGTCTGTCAGCTTGTAGACCACGCCGCCGCGCGGGTTGAAGCTGGTGAAGCTGGAAGAGCCCGGCGTGAAGGTGTCCTTGTAGGGCGTGGTCAGCGTGCTGGCTTCTATCCAGTCCACCCTGCCGCCCAAGGTGAGGATCAGGCGGTCGTCCAGCCACTTGCTGCCCCATTCGGCGAAAATTCCTCGGCTGTCGCGCCGCTCGTTGGGGCTGTAGGGCGCCAGGCTCTCGCCAGCCGCATTGAAGGAAAAACGGTCGGCCTCGACGCGCTGCCAGTCCAGGCCATAGGTCAACGTCATCCGTTCATTCAGGCTCCAGACGTCCTGCAATTGCAGGCCCGTGTAGCTCGACTCGGTGCGACTGGAACGATAGCGCGGTGCCTGCGCGGGCACGGTGATGTAGTTGTAGGTCTCCCGGGAGGCATAGGCGACTGCCGTGATCTCGTGATCCCGCGGCGTCAGCGTGAGCCTGACATCGCCCCCGAAACGGCTGGTTTCATTGGCCGACGCGTTGGGCGGATCGTAGCTGAGCGGGCCGGGCGCATTGTTGTTCAGGTCCGCCCAGTCCAGCGTCACGTCCACCCTGACCATATCGGTCAGGTCGCTGCCCAGCCGCGCCTTGCCCGACACGCGGCGAAAATCGCTGTTGGGCCGTGTGTCGCCACCACCCGTGCGAAAGTCGTCATGCTGGTTCACATAACCCACAGCCAGGTCAAAATCCGTCCTGTCGGACAAAGAGCCGCCCAGTGCCACATCGGCCTGGCGGGTATCGAACGAGCCATAGCCCAAGCTGACACTGCCGCCGATGGGGCCGGTGGAACGGCGCGTGATGATGTTGACCACGCCGCCCATGGCCGACGCGCCATACAGGGACGATGCGGGCCCTTTGAGCACTTCGACCCGCTCGATGCTTTCGGGCGACAGCGTCGTGAAACTGGTCGAGCCCGAGGGTCGCCCGTCTATCAAGATCAAGGTGCGCGGATTGATGGTGAACTCAAAGTTCGGCCGCATGCCACGCAGGCCGACGCCAGCCAGGCCGTTCGGATATTGAATGACGTCCACACTGGCATTTTTCTTGAGCTGGTCCAAAAAGGTGTTGCCAACGGTCTCTTCCAGGACGTCGCCCTCGACGACCTCCATCGAGGACGCGACTTCGTCGCGCCGCTGGGTATTGCGTGTCGCCGTCACCACGATGGGGTTCAATTCGAGCGGCTGAGCCTGGGCGGAAACGGCGATGTTTGATTGTGGCGCAGCAGCTTCACCACCGCCTGTCACCTTCGTGCCTGTCTCGGCCGCCTGCGCCCCAACAACGGCGCATAGTGCGGCGGCCAACGCCCCTACCTGCTTCTCGATACGGACGTTCCGACGCAGCTTAGCGGCTTGCGTTTCCATGTAAGGCCTCTCAATAATCAACTGAAAACGTTATGTTATAACATAACGTTAAATAGACTATAAAAACCAAGGAAGCGACGGATCAGACACGGATAGGTCACCGCGCACACCAAAGCTTCCCCAAGAAACCCCGCAGCTATCCATACATGGCCTCATCGGTATCCCAAACGCTGCTGTCATTACTGAAGTACCTCATTGGCGTCATGCCAGTGACCCTCTTGAACGTGGTGCAGAAAGACGCCGCGCCGGCGAATCCGGAAGCAATGGCAGCGCCATAGAGCGATTCGCCGCCAGCTATCTGTGTCAATGCATAAATCAGCCTTGCACTGCGTAGCCAAGCCGCATATGACATCCCCGTTTCACTAGAAAACCGGCGCATCAGCGTCCGCTGCGACATGCCCAGCATTTGGGCGGCCTGTGCCAATGAGGGCGCGGCCGCGGGGTCTTTCCTGACCGTCTCGCAAAGCGTCTTCAGCTTCGGCGAACGAGCATGTGGCAATTCAATGGGAGTAACAGGCAGATAGCGGATTTCGTCTATTAGTAAGCGGGCCATCCGCGCCGCCCGGACACCATGCGGCTCCACCGGCATCTCGGCCAAGGTGAGCGCAAGCGCATGCAGCAGGATCCCGATGTTCACCCGTCGCGGCATGCGCAGGAGGCGGCGGGACCGATAAGCCGCGACGGAAATAGCCAACACTTTACAAGTGCTGCGTGCCCGGGCCACGCCTTCGACACCTGGGGGTATCCAGATCCCGGTACCGGGGCCGAGTATCCACAGTTGGTCGCATAAGCGCAGTTGCATGGCGCCCTCATGAATGACAAACAATACCCCGCGCCGCAGAGGTGCAAGCCGCCGCTGGCTGCCATTCGCAAGCGCGAACATCATGCCAGCCGCTATGCCGGGTGCATGCTCATAGTCTTCCAATTGTTCGCTTTTGCCGTACATGGCCTGGTACTTTCCTCATTTCAATAATGGCAAGATTGAAAAACACCTTGAGCAATTTAGACAATGATACTGCTTTGTCCCTACGTAGACTGGCTGGAAACATAATCAGGAGACAACCGTGATCAGACTTCATAACGCTGTGATGCTGGGTGCCGCCGCGGCATCGATGCATTTAGGCCTCAATGTCCAAGCCCAGGCAGAGACCATACAGATCGGCCTGCTGGCCGACATGTCGGGTGTCTATGCGGACATCAGCGGCAGAGGCGAAGTAGTGGCCGCCAACCTCGCCATCCAGGACTTTCTTGAACATACACCCGGCTGGACGGTGAAGATCCTGAGCGACGACCATCAGAACAAACCGGATGTCGCGAGCGCGAGAGCGCGTCAATGGATAGATGTGGACGGCGTGGACATGGTCATCAATGGCGCGAACTCCGCCACTGGGCTGGCCATATCCAAAGTGGCCAAAGAGAAGGAAACCGTTAATTTCGACACAGGAGCAGCCACCACCCGGCTGACTAACGAGGATTGCTCTCCGTACACCATCCAGTATGTTTACGACACTTATATGCTGTCTTCAGAAACCGGCCGCACACTGGTGGAGCGGGGGAAAAAGAAATGGTTTTTCCTGACGGTGGACTATGCGTTCGGCCACTCATTGGAAGCGAGCGCCAGCAATACCGTCGTTGCGGCTCAAGGCCAGGTGGTGGGCTCGGTACGCCACCCAATCAACGCTTCGGACTTCTCCTCGTATCTGCTGCAGGCGCAAGGATCAGGTGCCGATGTGATAGGCTTGGCGAACGCCGGAGGCGACACAATCAAGGCCATAAAAACCGCCCAGGAATTTGGTCTGACTAAGAGCACAACGCTGGCTGGTCTCCTTATGTTCATCAACGATGTGCACAGCCTGACGCTACCCGTTGCACAAGGGATGTATTTGACCACTGCCTGGTATTGGGATACCAACGATGAGACGCGCGCCTTTGCAAAGCGGTACTTCGCACAGATGCAGAAAATGCCCAACATGGCGCAAGCCGGGACGTACTCGGCTGTCATGACGTACCTGAAGGCCGTCAAGGCTGCGGGCAGCAAAAATGCAGATACGGTGATGAAAGTGCTGCGGGAAACACCGATAGACGACGTCTTCGCCTCGGGCGGGACAATACGGCAGGACGGACGAATGATTCACGACGCCTATCTGATGCAGGTCAAATCACCCGACGAATCAAAGTATCCATGGGATTACTTCCACATCGTCGAGCGCTTGCCGGGCGAGCGCGTCGCCTTGCCGCTTTCGGAGTCGAAGTGCGCCTTGGTGAAGCAGTGAGGCGATAATGAATGTCTATCTGAATGCCGAAACACTCGCCTGGCAACGCAAGGTACGTGATTTCGTCCAGCAGGTCCTTGTCCCCCTATCCGAACAGGTCGAGCGGGAAGGCTCGATTCCGGGCCCTGCCCTCCAAGAAATGCGAAGAATGGGTTTGTTTGGCACACACACTCCCAGAGAATATGGCGGCCTGGGCCTGAACATGCTATGCAGCTGCATCGCTATTGAAGAACTGGCGGCCGCATCCATCGCCTTCTATTACACCTGCGGCGTAAATGTACATATCGGCTCCAAAGCAATCGAAATGGCAGGCACTCATGAGCAAAAGCAGCGCTACTTGAGGCCATTGGCTACCGGAGAGTTCATCGGCGCCTTGGCAATGACCGAGCCTCAAGCCGGGTCGGACGCTGCACGCATCGGTACGACCGCCACCCTGACTGGCGACAAATATATATTGAACGGGAGAAAGATCTTTATCACCAATGCTCAAATCGCCGACTGTTTCACCGTGATCGCGCGCAGCGACAGCGGATCGGGTAGTGCCGGGCTGTCCGCATTCATCGTTCCGCGCGATTCGGAAGGCTTGGTCATAGGGCGCCAAATAGACATGCTGGCGGGCAATGGTTCCTTTCATAATGAAGTCATCTTCGACGACTGCATTATCGACCGGCAGAATCTGCTGGGCGAGCCGGGCCAAGGATTTCGTTTGGCAATGATGTGCCTCGACCACGGCAGGACCCACTGGGCAGCCTATTGTTCGGGCCTTGGCCGAACCTTGCTGCAGCATGCCATACATCGCATCAGCACGCGCGAGCAGTTTGGCGGGCCGCTTGTCGATAAGCAAGGCGTGCAATGGACGTTGGCCGAATTGGCGACTATTGTGCAGCATGCCCAGCTTATCGCGTATGACTGCGCCTGGCGCTTCGATAACGACCCCAAAAACCGGACACTGCATGCTGCGATGGCCAAGCTTGCAAACGCTGAAACCGTCTTCCAAGTTGCCAACAGGGTCTTGCAGTTGTTCGGGGGGTACGGATACAGTAAGGACTATCCTATCGAACGCATGTGGCGTGAAGCGCGTGTGGTGGGCATTCTGGACGGAACCTCCGAGATGATGAAGCAGATCGTCGCTCGAGAGACCTTGAAAGGTCTGGATGATTTTTTCTCGTAAGAAAAGGCAATCGCGATGCAAGGACTAATGCAAAGCTATCCGCTAACCGTACGGATGATCATCGAACGCATGGAAAGCCACTTTGCGCACAAACGAGTGACCACTTTGCGAGGGGGAGAGAAGCGCATCACAAGCTATGGGCAGCTTATTGATCGCGTCAGGAAACTGTCCGCCGCCCTACGAAATCAAAGGCTCAAACCAGGAGACTTCGTCTCCACCTTGATGTGGAATTGTCAGGAGCATCTTGAGACCTATCTGGCCGTTCCCGCAATGGGGGGAGTCGTGCACACCATCAATGCGCGTGTGCAGCCAGCGGCAATTACTTTCATGCTCGCCGAAACTCGCCCACGCATGATCATTGCCGACCTCACCTTGCTTGATACGCTGCTTAAAGCGACCCTGCCAGACTCTGTCGAAACAGTGCTGGTTGTAGGCACACAAGAAGACGCTCCGATGCCGGCGGTGCCGGGGCAAAAAGCAAGCTGGCTATCATTTGAAGACTTTCTTGCTTCCACAGATATCGCTTGCTCGTGGCCCGACCTTGATGAGAATAGCGCCTGCGGCGCCTGCTACACCTCCGGCACAACTGGAAAAATGAAAGGCGTGCTCTACAGCCATCGCTCAACCGTCCTGCATGCCATGGCTATGATGAACGTCGACGGCATAGCCTTGAGCGAACATGACGTATGCATGACGGTCGTTCCCATGTTCCATGCCCATGGCTGGGGTTTCCCGCATGGTTCTTGTTTATCGGGCGCTTCGCAGGCGCTCAGCGTGCGGCAGGCCGATCCCGAAACTCTGGCTGACTTGATCGAGGATGCCGGCGTCACCATCGCGACCGCAGTGCCTACGGTATGGATCAATATGCTCGAGAAGATCCGCAGCGGCGAAATCCCGCCGAAGAAGCTGGCGTCGCTGCGGCGCCTGCCCATCGGGGGGGCCGCGGTGTCTGCCGACCTTATGAATGGATTCGCCGACCTTGGAATCACCGTCCAGCATTGTTGGGGCATGACGGAGGTATCGCCTCTGGGTCTTGTATCCACTCGCCGCTCTGGCGTTTCCGACACGGAATGGTCGCAGTTGCGATTGCGTCAGGGCATTTCCCTGGCCGGATGTGAAATGCGAGTCATGAACGACAAAGGCGCCAGGGTGCCTTCCGATGGGTTCAGCGGCGGAGAGCTGCAGATGCGGGGGCCGTGGGTCGCAGACAGCTATTTTGACCCCGATAAGCCAGGCCATCGCGGCGGTGATGACAAGTTTGAAACCGATATGGAAGGCCGACGCTGGCTGAAGACGGGCGATATCGCGACAATCGACGAACACGGTTACGTGAAGATCGTTGACCGGGACAAGGATCTTATCAAGTCGGGCGGCGAATGGATATCCAGCCTGGACCTCGAGTCAGCGCTCTCGGAACATCCGGCGGTTCATGAGGTAGCCGTCGTCGCCATTCCGGACGCCGTATGGCAAGAGCGCCCACTAGCCTATGTTGCACTAAGCAATAACTGGTGCGGCCCGTCCCCGGACTTTGCCTCGTATCTGGAACCTCGTTTTCCACGCTGGCAGATACCTGAAAGATTCATAGTTTTAGGCGAACTGCCCAAAGGCGCCACTGGCAAAATCAATAAGATGCGTTTGCGGCAATTGAGCTGTGCCTCCGCCGAAAGCATAAGCCGGTCTCCGGATCGAAAGACCTGAATCACACGCTAGAATTGTCAATCAGTCTATACGTTCATTGTCTTTCAACGTTGATACCGCTCCTTGCGCAGCCAATCTATTTTCGTCATCAACCCGAACATCCGATTATGCATATGTCTTACTACCGTTTCAAAAATATAGTTTATCGATAAGAGTATGTATTAGAACGGGAGTTCATCACATAAGAAATTCCGTGCTCGCGCATCCCTCGCTGCATAGTCTTTTGAACGGGTGGAAAGCTGGGTATCTTCAACAGCGGCTTCTCATGAGTTCTCTATCTACCAAATGCTCCAACGAGCTCGCTTTGCAGAATTTAGAAGGGGAAGCGTTTATATTTAGTAGAACCATGCTTGGTAAGCAGTAACGCACGTCGTTTAATAACTCTTGCGATCGCCGCAGCCAGTTGCTTCAGCTGCTCAATGTTCACCGCATCGACGCGGTGATCCGCCAGCAGCGGGGGCGCGATACGTTCGCCGGCGTCAAGCGGCGCTGCAGCACCAGCAGCGTGACGGCAAAATCCGCCTCAATGTCTTCGATGGGCCAGCCCTCTTTGACCAGTGCTGCAAACACTTCGAATTGATCTGCCGAGCGCATGGCTCCGCGCTGCACGTTCTCGGTCAGGCTCACCGTGCGGGCGCTAACGTCGGCCACCAGACTGTACTGGCAGAGTGCTAGCCAGAGCCTTGCCCCGAAAGACGGATCCGCAACATGCCCTACGCTACACACTGCCCTGCTACAACACCGGTAATTTCAAGCACGGCTCCACCAAGGGCTATGTCAGCAAAGTGTTAGCCCAAGCCAAGATCACAGTTCCTGCCTTGGCACCCTCTAGAAAACGAAACGACCAAGCCTGCGGTAACGGCTACACCGACGGATCCGGCGCGTAAACCAAATAAAGAACCGCCCACTCAAACCGAAGGTGCACTGGACGATTTCAGCGCCAACCCGGCAACCGACGGCTTTTCACAAATGCACCACAGTAAACCCGAGATCAACCCGCACTGCGACGCCTGATGCACCTCCTGGCCGGCTTGGCCCCGCACATTTCTTTTCTCATTATCCACTCCCCCGCGCCACTTGGTGCCTGAGCCAAGAATTGTCTAGCAAACCCTGGCCGATCGAGACAGTATGCCCGACGCTCAGGGCTTCCCGGTTCAAGACCAGACCGTATTTCGTGCCATCCACGCACCCACGGCGCATTGCCGCGGTTCTGCTACGTCGCTAAAATATCCCATATTTGGTTCTATGTTCCACATATGGTACTATTTAATAAAACAAAACTAAAACTTGCGGGAATAAGCCCGCGAATCTGAAGGAGCGTCCGACAATGGCAAAGTGGAACCAACGTATCATTCACCCCAGCGCGTGGAAAAGCGAGGATTTGACCCGCGACAAATCATGGATATTCGAACTGGGCAAGAGCCAGGTCGCCGAACTCGAGACCGGGCTGCTACGGTTCAAGAAACTGGGCATTCCGCCGACGGCTGTATCGCGCGAGAACTACCCCTTGCCGGGCCTGGCCGTGACACTCGAACAGGTGCTCCAGGAAATCGAGCAGCGGCGCGGCGTCGCCATCCTGCGCGGCATCCCGGTCGATCGCTATTCGGTCGAGGATCTCTCAACCATGTACTTGGCTCTGGGAAACTATCTCGGCGAACGCATCAGCCAAACGGCCGAAGGCATCATCGTGGGCCACGTCTCCGACATGGGCTATGCCTATGGTCAAGAGAATGTGCGCGGCTACTACACTCGCGCAAAACTGCTATTTCATACCGATAACGCCGATATCGTGGGCTTGCTGTGCGTGCGCAAAGCCAAGCAGGGTGGGTCCAGCAGCGTGGCGAGCACGATCTCGATCTACAATGAGATCCTTGAACATCACCCCCTGCATCTGGAGCAGTGCTTCGCCGGATTCCACTACGATTGCAAAGGCGAGAACCCGCCCGGCGTCCCGCCCGTCACGCCTCACCGCGTCCCGGTCTTCAGCTACCACGAGGGCCTCCTGAGTTCGTGCTTCAACACCAGCTATATCGAACAGGGCGCCATGCACCGCGGCGTCCCGCTGACGCAGCAGGAGCAGGACACCATCAACCTGATCAATACGCTCGCGGCCCGCGACGACCTGCGCTTCGATCTGCTCCTCGAGCCCGGCGATATCCAGTTCATCAACGATCACACCACGATCCACTCTCGTACAGAATTCACTGACTACGAGGAGCCGGAACAAAAGCGCTTGATGCTGCGCTTGTGGCTCCGAGTGCCGAACGGCCGCCCCATGGCGCAGGAGATCGCCGACCGAGGCTACGGCCCCGGAGCAGAGCGCAGAGGCGTGCCGCCTTTTCGCGAAGCGGCCAGAAAAGACGGTGCGAGCTTGCGCTCCACGTAACGAGTCCTGCCATAAGAAAAGCCCGGTCGCTAAATTGCGACCTTGAACAACACCTGGAGATATGAGTAATGATAAAGAGCATTTCCATAGCACTCGCCATACTGGCGATGAGCGGTGCGTCCCCCGCGGCGCTGGCCGCAGGTACATTCCCCGACAGGCCGATACGCTTTGTGGTCCCCTACCCCCCGGGCGGCGGCAACGACGCGCTGGCGAGGGTCATGGCGCAGAAACTGTCCGAAAATCTGGACCAAACGGTAATCGTGGACAATAAACCGGGCGGAACGGGAATGATCGCCGGAAATTTCGTTGCCAAAGCCGCACCGGATGGCTACACAGTGATGATCGACCAGTCTTCCATCGTCATCAACCCGTCACTGTTCTCGAATATTCCGTTCGACATCCGCACGGATCTTGCGCCGGTCACGCTTGCCGCTACGGTAGACAATGTGCTGGTCGTGCATCCGTCGGTCCCGGCTAAAGATATCAAGGAACTGATCGCGCTGGCCAAGTCCCAGCCCGGCAGGCTGAACTACGCGTCGACCGGAACGGGCGGGCCGCAGCATATCGCCATGGAGCAGTTCAAGAGCATGGCCGGAGTTAATATCGTCCATATCCCCTACAAGGGCGGAGGGCCGGCCACGATGGCCGTGCTCAGCAGCGAAGTGCAAATGGAAGTAATCGGTATCTCGACGGCGCTGCCGCATATCAAGTCCGGCAAGTTGCGCGCCATCGCCGCCTTGGGCGCCACCCGGCCCTCAGCCCTGCCGGCGCTGGTCACCGCAACTGAATCCGGCCTTGAGGACTACACCAGCGTCGTCTGGTTCGGCATTTTCGCGCCGGGCGCTACGCCGCCGCCCGTGATCGAGCGCCTGAATGCCGAATTCGTCAAGGCCTTGGAAGCGCCCGAGGTACGGGCAAAAATGTCGGAGCTGGGCTTTGACGTGGTGGCCAGTTCGTCAGCGGCCATGGCCGAGACTATCGAGAAAGACCTGGTGCGCTTTGACAAGGTCATCCGCGAAGCGGGCATCAAGGCCGACTGATCCGGCCCAGGCAGGTGCATCCTCTGCGGCACCTGCCTGGCTGCAGAGGGCGCTCCCGCAGTCGCTTTAGGCTTCCGACAATGCCCGAGCCGCCTCCACCGTGGCGTCGCGCATGAGGTGTATATCGCGTTCGCACTTGCCACGTTCGACAAAAACCACTACGAGCGCCGCACGCAGCTCTACGCCCGGCTCCGACACCAGCGCGGCAACTGTTCCCACACCTTCCGGGCCCTCGTTGCGCCCAGTCTCCCAATCCTGCGTCTTGAGTCGCTGGATGATCGCCCTGAGCTCGCGCGCCTTGGTGATAGTTCCCGATGCATAGGGCTTCAGCGATCCCGCCAGCACGGCCTCGATGATCTCATCCGGCGCGCGTGATAACAAAAGACGTTGCGAGGCACCGACATACAGGGGCAGGCGCGTGCCCACACGAGATGCAATGCGCGCGTCGTACCCCGAGTGCACCACCGCAGTGGTCAATGTCTCGATACCCTCGCGCACCACCAGTTTGGTTGTTTCCGCGAGCTTGGCGCTCAAGGCGTGCATCACTGGCTTGGCGCGTGCGGCCAGATCGTCATGTATCGGCACCCGGCTGGCCAGGCGTGCCAGAGCCGGGCCAAGCACATAGGCGTTCGTGTTGGCGCCCGAGACGGAAACGTAGCCTTTGCCCGCCAGCATGCGAAGTATGCGGTAAAGCGTCGTGCGCGGGATACCGCTTTGTTCGGCCAGCGCAACGGCGGACAGGCCGGCGGAGTGTTCGGAAAGCCTTTCCAGCACTTGAATCGCACGTTCGAGTGCCGGAATCGAATTGTTCATTGAAATATTCCTTTGGCAATCAAGGCCACAAGATTGGAAACAACAAAAACCCCGTTCAAGAATACATCTTTGTCAGTGCCTAACGTGACCCTTTATAAGCGCATTTCTTGAGTACAACCATTAGCGTATCGAATTCGTGCGAATCATAACCTGGAACAAGGGGAGCAGCCCCAATACCACTCAATTCACTATCCGTAGCCGAAAACCGACCCAAAATTGGTAAAACACGATTCTTGGGATAAAAGGCAACCTTCTTTTCCTGGTATATGACGATAGTTGCTTGCGCCCCCTGGATTACATCCATATAACAATGCATTTTATGCAAGTCTACCTTTTTGACCATTCGAATGCTATCTAAGGGCTCACCATCCGCATCTGTTTCATTACGTTGTCACCGGCACTGTAATAATGCCCCCAGAGGGTAGGTTTCCAAATCAAAGTAACTTAGATCGTCATCCATAAAGCTGACTTGCCAGATCCGGTCCTCAACCTGACGCACACCGACGCGCTGCCCAGCCAGGAGGATCCTGAGGTTGATTTTCTTCCTATCCATTCACAAGCGGTCGTACCCTGTGATCACGATAGTCCTGTCGTGGAACGGGTATTCGAGCTCCGGTAAGCCATGGTAAAGGCGTGTTGAGCTTTGGTATAGAAGGGCGGGCGTCTTCATAATTCGCCTCTGTAATCAACACACCACAAGCCATTAGCAGCATCGGTCGCTAAAAACCCCGTTCCTTGCAGTCGCGGCCTTCGCTGACGCCGATATTTGACCAGCCTATGGTGCTCAAGCACCACATGCACGGCGTATTTTTCTCCTGCAGGTACATTTCATGCTGCGGTCACACAATCGCGAGGGGAAGGACACGCGGGTGGTGCAGGATCTCTCAGAAAAGCTGTTGGCGACCCTCTCCTACCCCTGACATGGAGATGGCCACGGCCGGGTTCTGAAGACCCCGGGGCTCCTTGCGCGGAAGGAGCTAGTGAGTCGCTTATATCAAGGGCCAATGGACCGATTTGACCGCGCACCAGCTGTTCATTGAGTTCGAAATCAGTATATTGAGCTTTGAAAATGAGATTGGAAGGATGGATAAGGCTTGTTAAAAAGAAGACCTTGTTGTTCGCATTGGAGGTCTCAAGCGTAACTCTATTCCCGGCTTGGCCGGCTAAATGGACTTGGTAGTTTTGGCCTAGGTTCCAGCCAACAACGCCTAGTCCTGTAAAGTCATGAGTGTCGCCCGCACTGCAGGAAAAACCCGAACTCACCCCAACTGGCAGGCTGAACCTTTACGAGATGCTGCCGGCCACCAGACTATCCAGGTCGGCCAAGGTGCCGTCGAATACCGTCAGGCGGGCAATGTAGTGCCGCATGAATTCCTTCATCTCCAGATGCACCGGCGCGACCTGATACCGATCGTGCGCCTCCGCATCCCTGAAGCCGCCAATGACAGCATGCGAAAGGCCATCGGCGCGGTCGGCGATATTTCTGCAAAAATCATAAAACAAGAGGCCTTCGCACTCGGCGCGCGCACGCTCGCAATATTCGCGCACGCGTTGATCGAACTGCGCATTCGCGCGCTCATTGAAGGCCATTAGCACTACGTGCAGAAACATCGCCCACTCTCCTTTTACTCTGCGTCCATTTGACCCAGGCCCTGCTGAACAAGCCCACCAGTCCATCACGGAACAGCAATACACACAAAACGAATATGACCCCTTGCGCTATGAACACCCATGAGCCCAAAGGCGCCAGATAGTTTTGCAGCGACACCAGGGTGGCGGCCCCCAGGAGCGGACCGAATACCGTTCCTATACCGCCAAGCAGGGCCATGAGGACGACCTCTCCATTGGCGTGCCAGTGGACGTCGGACAATGAGGCGACGCCGACCACCAAGACTTTCAGACCGCCCGCCAGCCCGGCTACGGCCGCGGACAAGGTGAACGCCGCCAGCTTATAGCGCGACGTGGCATAGCCAAGCGACCTCGCGCGATCCTCGTTGTCGCGTATCGAGCGTATCACCTCTCCGAACGGCGAACTGACTACGCGCAGGACAAACAGATAGCCCAATACAAACACGGCGAGCGTGAAGTAGTACATCGGCATCACGCTGGTCAGATCGAACAGGCCGAAGAGCTTGCCGCGCGGGACGCTCTGCAGGCCATCTTCGCCGCCGGTGAAGCCGGCCTGCACCGCGATGAAATAGATCAGCTGCGATAAGGCAAGGGTGATCATTGCAAAATAGATCCCCTGGCGCCGGATGGCCACCGCGCCGAACAGCAGCCCTAATACTCCGCCCGTCAAGATGCCGGCGAGCAGGCCGATCTCGGGCCCCACTCCCCAGGTTTTCATGACCAGCCCGGTTCCGTACGACGCCGCGCCGAAAAATGCCGCATGGCCGAAAGAAAGCAGCCCCACATACCCCAGCAGCAAGTTGAAGGCGGCGGCGAACAAGGCGAAGCACAATACCTTCATGAGGAAGGTGGGGTAGATGAAAAACGGAGCCGCCAATGCCGCGATCACCAGGGCAGCCAGGCCCAGGCGTTTTGTCCATAGCCCCAGGTGCACGGGAGCGCGGGTCGCTTCCGCCGCCAGCACGTTCTGCACTTGCAGGGGCTTGCCGAACAAGCCCGCCGGCTTGACGAGCAGCACGATCACCATGATGACGAATATCACCAGGTTGGCGGCCTCGGGGTAGAACACCTTGGTGAGGCCTTCGATGATGCCCAGGCCGATGCCGCTGACAATGGCGCCCATGATGGAGCCCATTCCGCCGATCACCACCACCGCAAAAACGACCACCACCAGATTGGAGCCCATCATGGGGTTGACCTGGTAGATGGGCGCCACGATCACGCCGGCGACCGCCGCCAGCGCAACGCCAAGGGCATAGGTGGAAGTGATGAGCAAAGGCACGTTGATACCGAACGAGCGGACAATGACCGGATTTTCAGTCGCCGCACGCAGCATCGCGCCGATGCGGGTCTTCTCCATGAGCAGCCACACGCCAAAGCAGATCACCAGCGACGCGATCACCGCCCAGCCGCGGTACCAGGGCAGGAACATGAAACCCAGGTTGATCCCTCCGGTCATGCCGTCGGGGATCTTGTAGGGCAGTCCGGAAACGCCGTAGATCTGGCGCAAGGTCCCTTCGAGCAGCAGTGCGATGCCGAACGTCAGGAGCAGGCCATATAAATGGTCCATGCGGTAAGTGCGCGCAATCAGCAGCCTTTCCATGATCACGGCGAATCCCGCCATGATCAGCGGCACCAGGACCAGGGCGCCCCAATAGCCGATGCCAAGATAATTGAGCATCATCCACGCAAGAAAGGCGCCCACCATATATTGGGCCCCATGCGCGAAGTTGATGATGTTGAGCAGGCCGAATATGACGGCCAGCCCTATGGATAGAATTGCGTAGAAAGCACCGTTGATCAGGCCCAGGAAGAGCTGGCCGAACAGCGCAGTAGAGGGAACGCCGAAGATTTCGAACACAGTGACTCCTTAGACACCCAAACGGCTGGCAATGCGCTGCGGATCGGTGCGCGCCTGCTCAGCGGACAACATATCGACGACACGACCGTGCTCAATGACATAATGGCGGTCGGCCACTTTTGTGGCAAAACGGAAATTCTGTTCGACCAGCACGATGGTGAATCCGCGCTCCTTCAGAACCCGGATGGCCCGGCCGATTTGCTGAACGATGACCGGGGCGAGCCCTTCGGTGGGCTCATCCAGCAACAAGAGCTGGGCGCCGGTGCGCAGGATGCGGCCTATGGCCAGCATTTGCTGCTCGCCTCCCGACAAATTGCCGCCAGAGCTGGCCTGCCGCTCTCGAAGATTGGGAAACAAGTCCAGAATTTCTTCCACGCTCATGCCGCCCGGCGCCAATTTGGGCGGCAGCATGAGGTTTTCCATCACGCTCAAACTGCGGAAGACCGCGCGTTCTTCCGGGCAATACACCACCCCCAGGCACGGAATCCGGTGCGCAGCCATGCCTATCGTTTCGACCCCGCCAAAGGTGATCGAACCGCGGCGCCGCTCGATGATCCCCATGATTGCGCGCAGCGTCGTCGTTTTTCCGGCGCCGTTGCGGCCCAGTATGGTGACCAGTTCGCCCTTCTGGACTTCAAGATCAACGCCGTGCAGGATGTGCGACTCGCCGTACCAGGTATGCAGGTCTTTAATGGACAGCATCGTCGTGCTCCTCTTCATCCGAGCCCATGTAGGCGGTAATCACGCGTTCGTCGCGGGAGACTGTCGCATAGTCGCCCTCGGCCAATACAGCTCCGCGCGCCAGAACGGTGATGGTGTCGGAAAGCTGCGCCACGACCGACAAATTATGTTCGACCATCAAGATGGTGCGATTCGCCGAGACCTGTTTGATAAGATCGCTGATGCGCTCCACGTCCTCTTGCCCCAGTCCGGCCATGGGCTCATCGAGCAGCATCATGTCCGGCTCAAGGGCCAGGGTCATGGCGATTTCCAGAGCCCGCTTGCGACCATAGGGCAGCGAGGCGGCCAGCGTGTTGCGATCGGCCGCCAGGCCGACAGCGGCGAGCAGTTCCTGAGCGCGTTCGTCCAGGTGGTCCAGCAGGCGTTTGCTGCGCCAGAAGCAGCTGCCCAGCCCATCGCGCCGCATCAGCGCCACCCGAACGTTCTGCGTGGCGCTCATTCCCAGGAATACAGCGGAGATCTGGAATGAACGCACAATACCCAGGCGAGCGACTTCTTCAGGCGAAAATCCCGTAATGTCCTTGCCACGGTACATGATCCGGCCCGCATCCGGAGCCATGAATTTGGTCAATAAATTGAAGCAGGTGGTCTTGCCTGCTCCGTTGGGGCCGATCAGGGCGTGGATACTTCCTTCGCGCACCTCGATCGAGACGTTGTCGACAGCATAGAAGCCCCCGAAACGTTTGCTTAGGCCACTGGCGGCCAGTACTGGCGCAGTCGTCATCCCTAGTCTCCTTGCATTTTCTTTTTCATGTTGCCGGCGCTTTTACATATGCGCCAGCAAACCACCATCGATAGCCAGCAGATGACCATTCACAAACGCGCCAGCTGCGGAAGCCAGGTACACCACCGCGGGCGCAACATCTTGCGGCTCGCCCCAGCGTCCGGCGGGGACCGAGGACTGCAGAAATTCCTGAAACTCAGGTTTTTCCTGCAGACCCTGCGTGAAGCCGGTGCGAACGAAACCTGGCGCCAATGCATTGCATGTAATGCCTTTGCCGCCATATTCGACCGCAATGGCCCTGGAGAATGCTGCAACGGCCCCTTTGGCTGTCGCGTAGGCCGCTATACCCGGCATGGCGGCCTGCCCCGCCACCGATGACATCAGCACCAGCCTGCCAAAACCTTTGTTGCACATGCCCGGCAGCACCGCCCGCGCACAATTGAACGCACCGTTGACATGCACGCGCATCAGCGCATCCCATTCGTCCGCTTGCATGTCGATCACCGCTTTGCGATTTTGATTTCCGGCATTGCTGACCAGAATATCAATGCCCAGCCCCTGCGCGGCAAGCTCGTCGACGCCAGCCTGCACCGCTTTCGGATCGGAGACGTCGAAGGATGAACTGTATGTGGCAATGCCCAGCTTTTGCAGCCTCTCGGCGGCGGACCGGCAAGCTTGGGGATCCAGGTCATTGATCACCACGCTGGCGCCCGCCTGGCCCAATGACTGCGCAATGGCGTAGCCCAGCCCCCCCGCCGCGCCTGTTATCAGCGCCACACGGCCCGTCAGACCGAAAGTACTGGTCAGATAGTTGCTGCTCAAGAGTGTGTCCCCGGTTACAGCGCGTGCCACGGGCCGCGCTCGACTATTCTTTGATTCTGCCAAACTCATTAGAAGATATTTGACATAAATCTCAATATACGCGATTATTAATTTTATCTCAATATAAGATTTACCTTTCCGTACAAAATCACAGGAGACATTGATGGCACTGGAAACTCCCGGCTACCCTGGCGCCGACTCGCTGGATCCCCTCGCTTCGCGTTTTATCAAGGTCGAGGAACTTTCCTGGAAACCCACTCCCGTTCCCGGCATAGACATGAAGATACTCATGCAGGACAAGGAAACCGGCCTGCTCACGGCGCTGTTTCGCTGGGAGCCCGGCACCGTCCTGCCCTTGCATGAACATGTGGAAGTAGAGCAAACCTATGTACTGGAGGGGTCGATCGTCGACGAAGAAGGCGAGGTGCGCGCCGGCGACTATGTCTGGCGCCCCCAGGGAAACCGCCACATCGCCCGTGCGCCCAATGGCGCCCTGGTGATCAGCTTCTTCTTGAAGCCTAACGTTTTCATCGATGAATTCGCCGGGCAAAAACTGGAGTAAGCGCTGGCCGCCCCCCCAAAAAACCCACAATGAAACGCAAAGTCCGTCCACACCCACACGCTGCCCTGCCAGCGGACACATTACAAACCAGGAGACAATCCATGAAGAATTTCCGTCAAACCGCCTTGTGCATCGCCTTGCTAAGCCCCTTCGTGCTGGGGGCATCCGCCACAGCCCAGCAAGTATCGAACGACGTCGTAAAAATCGGCGTGATGAATGACCAATCCGGATCGTTCGCCGACTTATCCGGCAAACTCGGAGTCGAGGCAGCCAAGATGGCGGTCGAGGATTTCGGCGGGACAGTGCTGGGCAAACCTATTGAAGTGATTTCCGCGGACCACCAGAACAAGGTCGACGTGGCTGTTTCACTGGCCCGCAAATGGTATGAAAACGATCAAGTGGACATGATCCTGGACGTGCCCAACTCCGCCATCGCCCTCGCGCTGCAAGACATGACTCGCGCCATGGACCGCGTCATTATTTTCACCAGCCCTGGCACCGGCGACTTGACCGGCAAGAGCTGTTCGCCGAACGGCATGCAATGGACATACGATACCTATGCCTACGCCACGGCAGTGGCCTCGGGTGTGCTCGCGGAAGGCGGCAAGTCGTGGTATTTCATCACTTCAGATTATGCCTTCGGTCATTCACTGGAACAGGATGCCACCAAGGTGGTCAACGCCAACGGCGGACAAGTATTGGGCAGCGTGCGTCATCCCCTGGCCTCCGCCGACTTTTCCTCGTATCTGTTGCAAGCGCAGGCCTCCAAGGCCCAGGTGATCGGCCTGGCCAACGGCAGCGCCGACACGGTGAACTCAATCAAGACCGCCCACGAATTCGGTATCACGGCCAGCGGCCAGCGGCTCGCCGCGCTGTTCATGGGAATCGTCGATGTCCGAAGCACCGGCCTGGAATATGCGCAGGGCCTGAATCTGGTCGAAGCCTTCTATTGGAACCAGGACGACAAGGCGCGCGAATGGTCCGAGCGCTTTTTCAAACGCACAGGACGCATGCCGTCGATGATCCAGGCCAGCAACTACGGCGCAACCATGCACTACTTGAATGCGATCAAAGACTCCGGCACGGACAAGGCGGGCACGGTCGCCCAGAAAATGCGCGATACGCCCATCAATGACTTCATGACCGATAATGGATCGATCCGCCAGGACGGGCGCGTCATGCGTGATCTCTACCTGTTCCAGGTAAAGAAGCCTTCGGAATCCGAACGCGACTGGGACTACTACAATCTAGTCCGCAAGATTCCCGCTGAACAGGCATTCCGCCCCTTGAGCGAAGGCAATTGCCCTCTGGTCAAGTAACATCGTGGGGGCCTGCGCAGGGCCCCCGATGTCATGATCGTTACGCGGTGCCGCCCTCCTTGACGGCGGCACCGCACACTTAGGATAAGTATGAGCAGTCAGGACCGCATGTTGGCAATCCTCGACCATTTCCAGGACGACACCTCCGTCATCACACTGGAAACGGTCATTGCGCATTTGCAATGCTCGAGGGCAACAGCATATCGGTACCTGAAGTCGCTGGCCAATAGCGGATTGCTGAGCCCCACCGCGGGGGGGGCTTATGTGCTGGGCTCCCGCATTATCGAACTGGACCGCCATCTCCAGCAGCACGATCCGCTCATGCGCGCCGCGCGCGGCGTCATGCAGCGCGCGGGCGACACCCTGCATACCAATCTGATGCTATGCAGCTATTACGGGAAAAAAGTCATGTGCGTCGACCGGTACTGGCCCGATACGACGATCGAATCCAGCTATGCTCGCGGCCGGCCGTTCAGCATGTTTGCCGGCGCAACGGCCAAACCTATTCTTGCCAATCTCAGCACCTACCAGTTGCGCAACCTTATCCTGTGGCACGCCGATGAAATCCAGGCGGCGGGGCTAGGCAGCAACTGGGATGAGTTCCGTTCGGAACTGAAGCGGCTCCGGCAGGCTGGCGTCTATGTGTCCCACGGCGAAGTGGACGCCGATCTGGTCGGAGTAGGCGCCGCCATCTTCAACCCGGAGAACAAGGTCGTAGGCAGCCTGGTTTTCATACTCGCCAAGAAACGCGCCACCGCGCACCATCTGAAACGGCTCCAAGAAGAAATCAGTCGTTCCGCGGCCGAGATCAGCGCGCAACTTGAGGCCTCCGCTCAACCCAGCACCTTGCCTTCGCGCCCTCCGCGCGCCAAAATAAGCCGCAGCGCCTGATATCTCTGGATACCTGTTACAGCGATGTGCAGGTGCCGGCGATGATCGCGGCGCACTGTTTGATTTCACCCTCGATACCGCCACTTAACGTTGCGCCCTGGCTCCAGTACCGCAATTATCGTGTAGTCTTTTGCTGAACAGCACCTCACGATCCCGATAGAAGCCGGAGCCCGAGCATGACCATTGACATCGCCGTAGTTCTCTTTATTGCTCTTGTGGCGATAATGTTGTTTGCCACAGAGAAGCTACGCATCGATGCCGTGGCCCTGCTGGTGCTGGCCAGCCTCGCGCT
Source organism: Pusillimonas sp. (assembly GCA_049672825.1). GTDB lineage: Bacteria > Pseudomonadota > Gammaproteobacteria > Burkholderiales > Burkholderiaceae_B > Pusillimonas_C > Pusillimonas_C harenae_A. The sequence goes on along the minus strand of JBATWU010000062.1, from coordinate 80,428 downwards.
CACCGGCATGGTCGATACCGGCGAGGCCCTTAGCGGCTTCAGCAACTCCGCCACGATTACGGTCGCAGCCATGTTCGTGCTTGCGGCGGGGCTGCAGAATAGCGGCGCGCTTTCAGGCATTGGCAATCTGCTGGGAAGCGCCAAATCGCCGCTGCAATTTCTCATTATTCTGTTCGCCGTGCTTGCCGCCATCGCGCCATTCGTGAACAACACGGCCGTGGTGGCGGTATTCATGCCCATTGTCATGGCCGCCACAGCCAGCATTGGCATGTCGGCGTCCAAGGCCCTCATTCCCTTGTCGTATGTATCTCAGATGGCCGGGGTGTGTACCCTGGTCGGCACCTCGACCAACCTGCTGGTCAATGCCATGGCCCGGGATCTCGGCCACCCCGGCTTCACCATGTTCCAATTCACCCCGCTGGGTGTGATCTGTCTGGCGGCAGGCTGCCTGTATCTACTGACGATCGGGCGCTGGCTGCTGCCGGAGGCCCGCAACCCCGAACTGGTCGAGCACTATGAACTCGGCAAATACATCACCGAGCTACGGGTCATGCCTGAATCGTCGCTGATCGGCACCTCGGTCGGCGAAGCCAAGCTCAGCGAAGAATTCGGCGTTTTTGTCCTGGAACTGCTGCGAGGCAATAAGAAGGTCTGGTCGCCCCGGTCCCAGACCCTGCAGGAAGGCGATGTCTTGCTGGCGCGCGGCGACTGGTCGCAGTTGGACGAACTGCGCAAGGACGCCGGGCTGGAAATGAATGAGGAATTCAAGCTCAAGCAACGCTCCTTCGAAGAAGTCGAACAAGTCCTGGCCGAAGTGATGATAGCCCCCAGTTCGCGTCTTATCGGCAGCTCCCTGGGCATGCTGGACCCGGGTTGGCACCACGACACGACATCGCTCGGCATCCATCGGCGCGGCCAGGTACTGAGGGACGAGCTGCGCAACGTGCGCCTGCAGGTCGGCGACATCCTGCTGATGCTGCTTCCCGAATCCGGAATGGCCGCCCTCAGGAAAGACACGAACGTCATCGTGCTGTCGGAAAGGCAGCCCGAAAAGCCGGGAGGCTGGCGGGCACCCTTTGCCCTGGTCACCATGGCGCTGGTCATCAGCATTTCCGCCCTAGGATGGGCGCCCATCGCCGTGACCTCATTGGTCGGCGCTGTGGCCATGACGCTGGCAGGCTGCCTGGACGCCGAGGACGTCTACGACGCCATCGACTGGCGCATCATCATCCTGATGGGCGGCCTGCTGCCGCTGGGCATAGCGATGAGCCATACCGGAGCGGCCCAGTTCCTCGTCGAAAATACCATTGGTTTGGTGAGCGCGTCCGGACCGGCGGTGGTGCTGGCTGTCCTCTACTTGATGGCGCTGCTGTTGACGGAATTCATGAGCAATGCCGCCGCCGCGGTACTGCTCACACCCATAGGCATGTCCACGGCCAAGATGCTGGAAGTCGACGCCACGCCTTTCCTGATCGCCGTGACCTTTGCGGCCTCCACCAGCTTCACTACGCCCGTGGGCTACCAGACCAACACCATGGTGTACGGAGCCGGGGGCTACCGCTTCAGTGATTTCGTAAAGGTCGGGCTGCCGCTCAATCTGATCTTCTGGGTGCTGGGTGTCATCTTCATCCCGATTTTCTGGCCGTTTTAACTTCGCTCAAGCAGAACAATGATGTGCATAGCGCCCCCCCCTCGGCGGGGCCAGGAATACGATGCCTAGACAGGCTCCGCGGCGATCACGTAGTCGTGGCCATGGCGCAGCCCCCCTTCAGCCGCGATCAGGGCCAGAGCGTGTTGGCGCAGTTGCGCCGCATGCTCTGTCATGGCCAGCGCCAGGCCCCTATCCTTCAGGTGAAGCAGGCGCTGGTCGCACATATCCAACTGACTGTTCACGAATCGTTCACCATAGCGAATTGCGAAGCGCTGCGTATCCAATGGCCGAAATCCGGCCAAGCGCAACTGCCGCAGGACCCAATCCATGGGGTATTCACGATAGGGTCGTTCGCCGGCCAGCAGCAGGCAGGCATCACGCAATCGCCCGATTTCGCACACGATACGCCCGGCCGCGTCGGCAGGATAATCCGTCACATAGGGTTCCAGCCCGATCACATAAAGCCGGCGGGCGACCAGGGGCCGCAGCCGGGCGAAGATACGATCCTGCCAGTAGGGGGCAAACCCCTCTATGGCGCCGACCAGATAGTCGGCAAGCACTGTGTCATAGCGCTCGCCGGCCAGCAGATCCGGGGCCACCCAGTTGCCGACCACCAGGCGATCCTGCCCGCGCATGCGCACTCCGATCTGGCGCATGACCTGATCGGCCATGCTCTGAGCGCCGGTCACGGCAGTCCAGCGTGTCGTATCCAGGCCCAGCAGCCATGACATGGATCCCCGACCCGTGCCCGCATCCAGGACGCTTCCCCAGGGCTGACCATCGTGCATGCGCTGCACGACGTCATACATGGAGCTCACCGCAGGGGCGACCGTGCTCAAAACTCGACCCTGACCCCGGCCATGATGCTGCGGCCCTGAATGGGCGCCGCGCGGGAAATGAATGAGGCGTGGTTATAGCCAAGCTTGTTCAACAGGTTGCTGCCCTTCAGGTAAAGCAGATAGTCCGTGTCGGCCATCTTCCCTTTGTATGAAACGCCAGCGCCCAACAGGCCATAACCAGAAGTGGCTTCCTCGTAGCTGGCAATGCGGTTTTGGCGGAGAACCTGGGTGTACTCCAGGAAGCCGCCCCAGCGGTCCCAAGTCAGGTCGGTGCGCGTTCCAATGCGTGCGGATGGTATGCGCGGCAGGTTGCCGGCGCCATCGCGCAGCTTGCCGCGCACATAGTCGCCAAATACGGCCACTGACACATTGGGCGACAGCCGGTACGAGACTTCGGCCTCCACCCCGGCGAAAGAGGCATCGCCCTGCGTATACTCGATCAGGCGAAAGTCCTCGTGCTGGTCCAGCGTGTTGCCGTAGATGTAGCCATCGATGCGGCTAAGGAAAAAATTGACCGCGAATCGCAGGTCTCCATCGATCTTGCGTATCCCCAGGTCCACGGTGTTCGCGGTTTCCTTGCCCAGGTCGGCATTGCCCTTCTCGTAGGTCAGCGTGGCGAAGTGCACGCCATTTGCGTAGAGCTCCTGGGCGTTGGGCATGCGTTGCGAGCGCGATACAGAGAGCGACGCGGCGTACCCGGGCACGAAATTCCAGGTCGTTCCCGCCGACAGCGAGGTAGCGTTGCCATCGTAGTCGGACAGGGTGCCGCTTTCAGGGTTGACGGATTGCCACTCATGGCGCGCGCCAAGCTCGAAGCGCCAATCGTTCCATTGATAGTTCTCCAGCAGGAACAGGCCGGTCGATTGGGTGCGCGTCTTGGGAATGAAGTCTTCCTCTCCGCCAAAAGACGCGAAATCATAGCGCGCCGCCTGGATGCCGATCACGCCGTCCCAGCCCCCCAGGGGCTTATGGCGCAGCTCCAGCCGGCCGTCGTAGCCGCGATTGGTGAAGGTCGTACCCACCACGCCATCGTCGCGCTCATCGTGCCGGTAGTCGGTATAGCCGCCACGAAAACGCAAATTGGAGAAACCGGCAAAAGGATCGCGCAGCTCGCCCCGCACGTCCAGCCGATCGCTGCGCATATGCGCCGTCGCGGCGTGTTCTCCATGCTCATGATCGTGATCATGGTCGTGATCATGGTCGTGATCATGGCCATGGTCGTGGCCACCGCAATGCAGCGTCGAGCCATGCGGGTGGCAGTCCTCGTACTCGTGGCTATGGCCCGGCAAGCCGTAGTCATCCTCGCGATACGAATAGGCCGCGCCAATATAGCCACGGCTTCCTATGAACGATAGCCCGACACTGCCGGTGGTGCTGTCGGCATTGGAATTGGGCACCCGGCTCTCGGTCCAGTCCGCCACGCGGTAGTCGTCGGCGCGGCGCCGGGCGCCTTCCACGTGCACAGCAATATTGCCCTCTCCCACTGTCAGGCCCACCGCGCCGGCGCGCTCCTTCGCCGCGGTGGAGCCCAGCACTTCGGCCGAGCCGCTAAAGCCATTTTCCGGAATTTCGGTGGGAATCTTGTCATCCAGTACATTGACCACGCCGCCAATGGCGCCCCCGCCATATAGCAGCGCGGACGGCCCGCGCAGAATTTCAACCCGGCGCGCCAGCAACGTATCAACGGCAACCACGTGGTCGGGCGACACGGCCGACGCGTCCATCACCTCCGATCCATCACTCAGGATCTTGACGCGCGGCGCCGTCTGGCCACGGATCACCGGCCGGCTCGCACCGCCGCCGAAGGTATCCGCGTGCACACCGGGTTCGCCATCCAGCAATTCCCCGAGCGTGCCACGGCGCTGCAGTGTCAGGCGCTCGCCCTCCAGCACACTGGCCGGCGTGGTCAGACTGTCGCTGTCCAAGTCCAGCGGATTGGCTTTGACAATAATGGACGGCAGGCTTTGGACCGCCGCGTCGGAAGCGGTGGTCTGCGCATAGGCGGATGGGATGAATGCCATAAACAGTGCCAGTGTCAAAGGGCGAGGGGTCGGTCGCATGGGTATTCCTGCAGAGATAAAAAGGATGGAGGACGGGAGGCGCAAAACCTCGGGGGTCGATTATGAATCGTAATGTTATAACATTACATTAAGTGTAAATGGGTGTATTGAGAAAATCAAGCGGGGGGAGTTGAAGACGCCTGGGGCTTCTGCGCGACCGAGCACTGCCGAGCGCAATAACAACAGCCCCCGGATGGTGATCCACTCCGGGGCTGTTCAATCCTTGCGCCATTTGAAAATATGGCGCCAGTTATTTTCACACGTCAAGTATCGGTACGAAGCCGCCGAAAATCATGCGTTTGCCGTCGAAACACATTTGCTCGCCCATGTCCTTCATGCGCGGGTCGGACATTATTTTCTGGTTCGCTGTGTCGCGCACTTCTTTGGATGGGTATTCCAGCCAGCTGAAAACGACAACTTCGTCCTCTTTGGCCTTTACCGCCCCACGAAAGTCCGTAAGCTTGCCGTCGGGCACATCGTCGCCCCAGCACTCGACAAAGCGGGTCGCGCCGAATTCCTTGAACAGATGTGATGCCTCTTCGGCATGCATTCTGTATGTTTCCTTGTTCGCGGCGGGCACGGCTACAACGAATCCTTCTACATAGTTCATCATCGCTCTCCTGTGGTTGCATTCAAGGCCTCGGAAATGAAGCCTCTACTGAGGCAAGCGCGTCGCCTCAATGGCCTGGTACCGCTGATGGCCAAAATATAAATCCGAACGCCCAAGCCCTGTTTTTCATTGTGTTTCAGGCGAGCCGCCGTACCTTTTCCTTACACTCCCCCGGACAGGCCCGGCATTCCAATGCTATGATTATTAAAGAAATTGCGGTACAAGAACGCCAGAACCAATGATAATTCCAAGTAAACCTAATAGTCCCACAAAGACGTTTCACAACATACCGCTGCGCCACAACACATTCCGGACTGCCCTCGGGCTATTGCTGATGTGTTGCCTGCTGGTCCCTGCCGGCCTCCTCGCCAAGGGCTTGAACAGCCCTCAAGACGCAACATTTTCCGACCAGGTCGCGCTGCTCCAGCAGTCCGATAACGCCGCGACGGCGCCGGACACGGAACTTGAAGCGCTTGGGAGTCTGCACATCGAGACTCTTGCGGAAGAAGCACGCAAACTGGCGCAGACAAAGTATCTTGCAGAAAAATTCGGGCAACAGCCCGCGACGGTACGCAAATATGTGGATCTTGCCTGGGCCGAGGCGGACAAGCGCGACGGAATAGAGCCCGAGCTTCTTATCGCCATCATGCAGAAAGAAAGTTCTCTGCGCCCCAGAGTGCAGAGTCGCTATGGCGCTCAGGGATTGATGCAGGTCGTTCGCCGATGGCACCACGATAAGCTGAGCCCGTCCGAGTCGCTCTTCGATCCGGAAGTCAATATACGGGTGGGCGCCGATATCCTGGAAGAGTATCTGGAGTTGGCCGGCGGCAGCCTGATCAAGGCCTTGGGGAAGTACTCGGGCAGCGCGCGCGGCTACCCTAACAGGATTCTTAAAGAGTCGCGCAAGCTCGCCCAGGTCGCTGAACAGGCCGCCACCAGCGGCTAATTAGTAAGCAGTCGTTACAACTACTCCAAGCTTACCTTCTCCACCAGTTCCCGGTTGGATGCCAGTTCCGCCTGAATGTCGTGGGCAAACTGCTGCGGCGTGCCGGTGGCGGGAATATTGTTGCTGTCCACCAGCAGTTTCTGGATTTCGGGCATGGCAACGACCTGATTGATCTCTGTGTTGAGCTTAGAGACGATGGCTTCCGGTGTGCCGCCCGGCGCGAAGAAACCGAACACGGACATTTTGTTGGCGGCGGCATAACCCAGCTCGTTGAAGGTGGGCACCTGGGACAGGGAATCAACACGCGCCGGCGCGGCAATCGCCAACGGCACGAAAGCGCCATTGGCCACATTGACCTTGAGCGCGGGGCTCATATTTGTGGAGATCAACTCAAACTGTCCGCCCAGCGCGTCGGTCAGCTGCTGGCCCGCCCCCTTGTAGGGGACGTGCGTCACTTCTATCTTTCCGGCCTGCTGCAGCTGCTCGAGCATCAAGTGCCCCAGCGAGCCCTGCCCCGACGTTGCCCAGCGCAGGGATCCTGGCGCCGCCTGCGCTTGCGAGATCAGATCGGCCACACTCTTTCCGGTGAATGCTTTGGTGCCCAGCAGCACCACCGGAGAGACCATCACACTGCCAATCGGAGCAATATCGCTTTGCGGATCGTAAGGCGTTTTCCGAATGGCCGGGGACAGGGCCAATGGACTGACGGACGAGAATCCTATGGTGTAGCCGTCGGGCGTCGCCCTGGCCACGTCGTTCATTCCTATCGTACCGCCGGCCCCTCCCTTGTTTTCGACCACAAATGAAACGCCCAGCCGTTCGCCCAGCCTTTCGGAAATGGCGCGCGTGACGGCATCACTGACGCCGCCCGGAGGGTAGGCAACGATGACTCGTACGGATTTTTCGGGCCAGCCGGCCGCAACGGCAGCCGTGGAGGCAGCGGCCAGCACGACTGCAGTCAGTGCGCGGCGGAATATTCTGGAAGACATGGATCTCGTCCTTGAGAAATGGTGGATACGGCAAGGACGAGAATTGTACTTCGGGCACGAACCAAGGCGGGAAGATCACCTGATGGCCTGTAGCTGAAGCATTCCTCCTTGTACCAGCTAAACACGCCTGCAGTATCACCCTCGACGTCCTCACGCATGTCACAAATTCATTATTGACACTCACATTAAACTAATTCAGAATACCGTTTAAAGGAATGGTGTATTGTATTTCAATATAATAAATTAGATCGGAGACAAATATGGGCATCCTAAAAACTACCGCCTGTCCCATTAGGGTGGGCACCTTGTTGTGCGCCACCTTGCTGCTTGGAACGGCATCCTCTCCCGCTTTCTCCTCAAAAAGCAGTGGTGTGTTGGAGTGGGCCATGGAGCAAGAAGTCGCCATCGCGGATCCTTATTACGCTCAAAGCAGAGCGGTGGTCATCCTTACAGACGAGGTGTGCGATTCGCCCTTGCACCGAAATTTGAAAACGGGCGAGTATGAACCACACTTGGCAACCCAATATAAATGGGTGGACGATGTCACGCTGGAGATGGAGTTCAGAACGGATGTGGTTTTTCATAGCGGCAAGCCATTCTCCGCAAAGGACGTCAAATACACCTTCGACCACATACTCGCTCCCGATAGCGGAGTCATCACCGCCAGCAATTTCAACTTCGTAAAATCAGTGGAATTATTAGAGCCTTACAAGGCGCGCTTCCACCTGCACAAGCCCTTTCCGATGGCGCTGGAATATCTTTCCAACGCTACGCCCATTCTTCCCGCTGGCCACTATGACAATGCGCCGATGCAGCAAGGGCGCAAGTCCTATGGCAGTGTCCCGCTGGATTGCACAGGGCCCTATAAGATTGTGAATGTCAAGCCCGGCCAAAGCATGGACTTCGTAGCCAACGAAAAATATTTTGGCGGAGGCAAGGGAAAACCCAGCATCGATAAACTGCACTTCCGCACGATCGTCGATCCCGATGCGCAATTAGTACAACTGCTGGGCGGAGAGCTTGACTGGATTTGGGATTTGCGCCTGGAGCGTGCTAACGAGTTGAAGGCGATGAAACAGGTGCAAGTTGTCAGTTCGCCTATTCAGCGCTTCAGCTTCATGAACATGGACGCCTCCGGAAAGTTCGCCAAGACTCCCTTTCAAGACATTCGGGTACGCCAGGCCGTCAATCATGCTATCAACCGCGAGTCTATCGCCAAAAATCTTATCAGCGGTGGATCGCAGGCACTGAGCGCGGCTTGCCACCCGAACCAGTTCGGCTGTTTCACCGATGTGCGGAACTACGACTATGACCCGGAGAAAGCCCGCAAGCTTTTGGCAGAAGCGGGTTTTCCGAACGGCTTCACAACGGATATGTATGCCTATCGTGAAAAGGAACTTGCAGAAGCCATCATCAACGACCTACGCAAGGTCGGCATTCGAGCCAATCTGCGCGTCATGCAGTACAACGCTTTGCGCCCACTCCTGCGCAGTGGCGAAGCTGCGTTTGCGTATCTGAGCTGGGGGTCGTTCGGACTGGCAGATTCCTCCGCCAGTACCAGCTACTTTTTCGCGGGTGGGCCCGACGATCTTTCGCGTGATGCCGAGGTGCAGGCACTGCTCAAGGTCGCCGACACCAGCGTGGATCCCTCCGTTCGCAGAGAAAATTACAAAAAGGCGCTTCAGTTGATCGCTGATCGTGCGTATTGGGCGCCGCTGTTCACTCTGGTTCGCTACTACGCCTTCTCTAAAGATCTGGATTCGCAAGCCTATTTCGACGACCTGCCGCGATTCTACGCAGCGAAGTGGAAATAGCCCACGCATCGTAATGCGATAGGAGCTCCTGTTATGTGGCAATACACGCTGCGACGACTACTTGTGTCGATCATGGTGGCCTTTACTGTATCCGTGATCACCTTCACGCTGCTGCGAATGGCGGGGGATCCTGCCGTGGCACTCGCGGGTGAAGGCGCAAGCATGGCGGACATCGAGCGGATAAGGATCGAGTACAACCTCGACCGCCCTGCGGTCGAGGCCTACTGGGATTGGGTGACCAAGGCGCTACAAGGGAACTTCGGACGCTCTTTTAATCTGAATGCGGATGTATCACAACTGATTGCAGAACGCCTTCCCGTGACTTTCTACCTGAGCTCTCTTGCCTTGCTGGTCGCGCTGATGCTGTCCTTGCCTTTGGGCATATTGGCTGGGTTAAAGCCCAATTCGCTAATCGATCGATTCGCCCTGACACTTTCAGTGGTGGGGCAAGCTATGCCAACATTCTGGTTCGGCTTGATATTAATGACCTATGTTGGGCTGCGCTGGGGTTTATTGCCCATAAGTGGCAACCAGGGATTTGCCAGCTATGTGATGCCCGCAATAGTCCTCGGTTACTACATAACACCGGTGCTTTTGCGGTTGACGAGAGCCGGAATCATCGACGCGCTGTCGTCTGACTACATTCGGACGGCCCGTGCCAAAGGCATCGGCACGTCGGGGGTCATATTCCGGCACGCGTTGCGCAACGCCATGATTCCAGTCGTGTCGCTGTCCGCTGTGCAATTCGGTTTTCTGCTTGGCGGATCCATCATTGTGGAGTCAGTGTTCTCTATAAATGGCATCGGGTTGCTGGCTTGGCAGGCGATTCAACGCTCCGATTTCGACGTGATGCAGGCTGTCGTGCTGGTGGCATCCGCGGTATACATCCTGCTGACGTTTCTGGCCGATATGCTGAATGCCATTCTTAACCCGCGCTTACGGACGGGATTGCAATGACGACATCCGCAGATGCAGCCGCCTTCCGCAACAGTATCCCTGCCGACCCTGCCATGGACCATAACGACGGTGCTCAGCCTTCGTCGTGGCGACCAGTGCTTCGCCAAACCGCAATGCTCACGGGAATTTTTCTCTTGCTGGCTATTGCATTGCTGGCTCTGCTGGCACCGTGGCTGACTGATTATGACCCCTACTCAGGCGATCTGTCACGACGTTATCTGCCACCGGTATGGCACAGCTCGGGGACGTGGGAGCATGTCTTCGGTACGGACGGCCAAGGACGTGACTATCTTTGCCGCCTGCTGTATGGGGCAAGAATCTCTTTGATCATCGGGGTGTTTACCACGCTGATTTCAGGCTTCATTGGCACAACCTTAGGGGTGTTGGCAGGCTACTTCGGCGGCAAAGTCGATGCGCTGATTACCTTCATTATCACAACTCGGCTCAGCATGCCGGTCACCTTGGTGGCCGCTGTCGTCGCTTCAATGATGGGTAGCTCTCTACATACGGTGATTGCTGTTCTCGGCCTGCTTCTCTGGGACCGCTTTGCCGTCGTTTCGCGCAGCGCCGCGCAGGAACTTAGGTCTTTGGAGTATGTGACGGCGGCCCGTGCGCTGGGCTGTTCAAACTTCAGGGTGATCTTCACACAGATACTTCCGAACATCAGCCAGCTCCTCCTGGTGGTGCTGACAATTGAGATGGCTCACGCCATTTTGCTGGAATCGGCCTTGTCCTTCCTGGGTCTGGGGGTTCAGCCGCCATTGCCGTCCTGGGGATTGATGATCGCCGAGGGCAAGTCGCAAATGCTGTTCAAGCCTTGGCTGATCACCATCCCCGGCCTATGCCTCTTTGTATTGATTATGTCCATAAGCCTGGTAGGCGACGGGCTGCGCGATATGTCCGCGCGAAAAAGCACACGCTAACTCATTTACTGGAAGACCTATATATGAAGAAAACAGCGACGATTGTGACAGGAGCAAGTAGCGGTATAGGCCGCGCAATCCTGAAGCGCCTGCAGGATCAAGGCGAAACAGTCATTAACCTGGACATCAAAGCTCCGAAGGAGGAGAGCAGCGAGTTTCATCAGGTCGACTTGGCCAAGCATCAAGAGTTGCGTGCTGTGCTGGACGATATCTGCTCTCGGCACACCGTGCTTCGCGTCGTCAACAACGCGGCGGTGGTTTTCGCCAAGCCGTTCGAAGATACCACGCTTGAAGACATGGAAACGGGGCTTGCGGTGAATATGGGCGCTGCCATGCTTTGCGTGAATGCGGCTTTACCGGCCATGCGCAAGGAGGGATTCGGGCGCATCGTCAATATTTGCAGCAGAACCGTAACAGGTCGGGCGACGCGTAGCGTCTATGGCATGACCAAGGGTGGCGTGCTCGGTATGACGCGAACCTGGGCATTGGAATTCGCAAAGCTTGGCATTACCGCAAATGCGATTGGACCGGGGCCGATTGAAACCGAGTTGTTCAGGTTGGGAAATCCTCCTGGCCATCCGGAAACAGAACGGAACCTTCGATCGGTTCCCATGGCGCGTTTCGGAACACCGGAGGAAATCGCCCATGCCGCTGCGTTTTTCCTGGATAAACGGTCCAGCTTCATCACCGGACAGATCTTGATGGTATGTGGCGGCCAGACACTAGGCGTACAGCCGTCCTAATTCGATGTACTCAATAAGGATCTAGATAATGGAAAGAGAAGCTACGTTGGTCACGGGCGGAGCGGGCGGCATAGGCTCGGGCATCGTCGAGCGTTTGATTGCCGACGGCCAGCATGTCGTTGTCCTGGATCAGCAAGAAGGGACTAACGAGTCAGCCATACACGAGATTGTGGATTTGGCGGACACGCGCGCAACCAAGGATGCATTGGCACGGATTTGCTCGAAGCATAACATCACCCGCCTCGTCAATAATGCGGCCTTCTGTCGTGTCCTGCCCCTTGACGAAGACGACGTCGATAACCTCGAGCACACCGCCGCCGTGAATCTTTTTGGCGCGGTATTGTGCACGCAGGCAGTTCTGCCATCCATGACTCGCGCGGGCTTTGGACGAATCGTCAATATCAGCAGCCGAGGGGCGTTCGGCAAGGAAAGCCGCCTCAGTTACAACGCCACAAAGGCGGGGATCAATACCTTGACCCGGACATGGGCCCTGGAGTTTGCATCGCGCGGTATCACGGTGAACGCCGTGGCGCCCGGCGTCGTCGACGCGGGAATGTACAAGCGCTCATCCGGAGTTGACCCGGAGCTGACCAAGCGAACCAACGAGTCGATACCCATGAAGCGTCTGGGCACGCCAGGGGATATCGCCGAGGCCGTTGCCTTCTTCCTGGGCGAGCGCAACGCCTATATCACCGGACAACTACTGTTTGTCTGTGGAGGCCTGTCCATCGGTCGGCAGCCGTCGATCTGAATCTTTGTTGTTCCACCTATTCTTGAAACTCCGAGGAAGCATTATGTATCAAACCCTGACCAGCAGCGACGGCATCAAGCTTGCTTACTATGTCGACAACTTTACAGACCCCTGGAAAACTCCAGAGACGATCCTTTTGTTGCACTCCATGATGGGCAGCGCCCAGCGTTTCTATTCATGGATGCCGGCATTGACGGCGAAGTATCGGGTTGTTCGGATGGATATGCGGGGCCACGGCAACTCGGAAATCCCGGCGGCGGAAAAAGAATTGTCGATGGACCGGCTGGTAAAGGACGCGCTGGAGGTCTTGAATGAGCTCGGCATCGAGGCAACACACATCGTTGCCAATTCGGCAGGCGGCTATGTGGCTCAACATCTCGCGATGAATCATCCAGACCGTGTCAAAAGCCTCGTTTTATATGGCTCCACACCGGGCCTGGCCCAAAGCAGCACCAATACATGGATACCCCGCATCCGGAACGAAGGCTTCGAGCAATTCCTGCGCGTGACCATCTCGGATCGCTTCCATCCCGACTATTCCGATCCCGACATGGTCGAGTGGTTCTTGCAAGATGTCGTTAAGAACAATGACCCCGAGTTTATCTGCCGCTGGCTCGAGTTTGCGTCTCCATTGGAGTGGGGCCAGGAACTTACCAGAGTGCAATGTCCGACGCTTATCGTCCGGCCAGGCTCGGAAACGGTGGGGACGGCAAGCGTATACGACGTCATGCTGGAAAAAATTCCGGACGTCGAGATGATCACCTATACCGATATGCCGCATAACATCGCGGACTTTCGAGCCGAGTCATGCGTCAACGATGCATTGTCATTCCTTTCACGCCGCTTTCCAAAAGCCCTGCCGTCAAGGTGAGACCTACTATGCCAAAAGCCGTGGTCGCAATGTTGAAGCATGAGACGAATACGTTCTCGCCGGTGCCCACGCCGCTTTCGCGGTTTGGGCCGGACGGGCCTTACTACGATGATGCCGCAGCAGCAGCCATGCGCGGTACGAATACAGCCATGGGAGCGTATCTGGACTTGTGCCAGAAGGCTGGTTTCGAGGTCGCAACACCTCTTGCGGCAGACGCTCGCCCCAGCGGCCCTCTGCCGGTCGAAGTCTACGAACATTTCGTAGAGCGTATTTGCACCGCCGTCAGTCGTGGGTGCGATGCGCTGTTCCTGGATTTGCATGGCGCCATGGTTGCGGAGAACACCCAGGATGCCGAAGGCACCTTGCTCAAGCGCCTTAGGGCCATCCGCCCCGACTTGCCCATCGCAGTGTCTCTGGATATGCATGCCAATGTAACGGAGAAGATGGTGCAGCATTGCACTGTCATCGCGGGCTACCGAACCTACCCGCACGTCGATATCCGGCAAACTGGGATGCGAGCGGGAAAGCTTCTTTTACGAGCCCTAAAAGGCGAGATCAATCCTGTGATGGCCTTCGGCAACGTTCCAGCACTCATGCACACCCTATGCATGGACACCGAGGCGGAGCCTTTTCGCAGTTTCATCCAGAAATGCCGTGATATCGAAGGCGGCGGAGTACTTGACGCATCATTCTTTGGCGGCTTTTCGATTTCGGATATTCCCGAGCCTTGCGGTTCGGCCGTTTGCATCACGGATGGCGATAAAGATCTGGGCCGGCACGTGGTGGACGAACTGCTGCAGCTTGCGTGGGCGCGGCGCGCCGATTGCGTCTACAAGGCCGAGCCCCTGGCCCATTCCATCGCGCGCGCCAAGGCGGCGCATACGGGCCCTGTTTTGTTGATCGACCATTCGGACAACTGCGCGTCGGGGGGCACGCAGGACACGATGGCCGTCCTTGAAGAGGCGCTCAAACAAGGCTTGACGGATATCGCCGTCTTTGCCATTTGTGATCCTGAAGCCGTCGAACAGCTGATGCAAGCCGGAATCGGCAATACCGTCACCCTGCCCTTGGGCGGAAAAATGGACGTTCCCTCTATCGGCATGCGCGGCCGTCCTGTGACTCTTACTGGCCGTGTCAGGGCCGTGACCGATGGAACGTTTACCGCGCGCGGCCCCATGCTGACGGGTGTACGCGCATCCATGGGAAGGACTGTGGTCTTTGAAACAGACGCCGCAGACATTGTCGTGTGTGAACGCAACCATGAACCCTGGGATTTGGGGTGTTTGCGGTCTGTGGGGATAGAGCCCTCTCATAAGCGCTATATCTTACTCAAGTCCCGCATGCACTATCGCGCCGGTTTTTTACCTTTGGCAAAAGCCATTATTGAATGTCAAGGGGTAGGAGTTACAGCTTCCGATTATGGACTATTCGACTATAAGCGCCTACGGCGCCCGGTATACCCGCTTGACCTCGATACCCAGTGGGCGCCAGCCCACGCCATGGAAGGCAATGACGTCAGCCCTTAAGTGCCAAAGTGCGAACCAGGCCTTGCTGGAAGTCCAGGGGCTGGACGTGCGGATTCCGACGCCGCGGGGGGAGCTGCATGCTGTTCGGGATGTGTCATTCAGCTTGGCTGAGCGCGAAACCCTTTGCTTGGTGGGTGAGTCGGGTTGCGGGAAATCCCTGACTTCGCTGACGCTCATGGGACTACTGCCCAAGATGGTGCGGCGAACAGCGCTCACGCTGAAGTTCGCCGGACAGAACCTACTTTCGCTGCCCGAGCCGGCGATGAGCAAATTGCGAGGCAATGACGTTGCGATGATTTTTCAGGAACCCATGACCTGCCTGAATCCGTCCATGGCAATCGGCGCGCAGCTTACCGAAGGATTTCTCAGGCACCGGAAAGGCTCAGTCCATCAGGCGCGTGAGCGGGCTTTGTATCTCATGGACAAGGCAGGAATTTCATCCCCGGCCATGCGCATGAGGCAATACCCTCACGAGCTGTCCGGCGGTTTGAGACAACGCGTCATGATAGCCATGGCGCTGATGTGTTCTCCGCGCTTGATCATCGCAGACGAGCCCACTACTGCGCTGGACGTCACTATCCAGGCTCAAATTCTTGATCTGCTAAAAGCATTGCAGAGCGACTTTGGGATGGCCATCCTTCTAATCACGCATGACCTGGGTGTGGTGGCGCGCGTGGCCGACCGCGTGGCGGTAATGTACGCCGGCGAGATTGTCGAAGAAGGCGACACGCATACAGTATTTCAGATGCCCAGGCACCCCTATACCCAGGGCTTGCTCGACTGTGTCCCGATACCTGGCAGGCTGAAGCCTGGCGAGCGGCTGGGCTATATCCCGGGACAAGTCCCAAACTTGATGAGTGGCGGCACCGGCTGCATGTTCCGCAATCGTTGCGCATTCGCGATGCCACAATGCGCCGCTGCAACGATGCCGCTGGTGTCGGGGACGGCTCCCAGCCATCGGCATCGTTGCCTTCTGCCCCTAATCCACGAGAATGGGGAGTAGCTGGGATGACTACACCTTTAATAGAAGCGCGTGAAGTATCGCGCGAGTTCTCCACAACAACAGGGCTGCTGCGAAAATCGCGCACGAACCGTGTAGTCGATGGCGTCAATCTGAGCGTCAAAAAGAACGAAGTGGTTGCCATCGTAGGCGAGTCGGGTTGCGGGAAATCGACCTTGGCCCAAATGTTGCTTGGATTATTGCAGCCGACGCAGGGCCAGGTCCTGATCAATGGCACCCCTCTGGGAAAACTGCATAGAAAAGAAATTGCCAAGCATGTGCAGCCGGTGTTCCAGGACCCGTACGCATCCTTGAATCCCCGGGCATCCATAGAAAGCAGCCTGCTCTTGCCGCTGGCCGTTCATCAAATCGGCGACAGGGCGGAGCGCGCCGCGCGCGTAGACGAAATGCTGGACGCGGTGGGATTGGCACGCCGTTACAAGCATAGCTACCCCGCTCAATTGTCCGGTGGACAGCGGCAACGTGTAGCCATTGCACGTGCGCTGATTATTCGCCCGCAATTGTTGATATGCGATGAGCCGACTTCCGCGCTGGATGTCTCGGTACAGTCTCAAGTCTTGAATCTGCTCCTCGATCTACGCGATGAGTACGACCTGAACTACATACTCATCAGCCATAACTTGGCGGTGGTGGAACATATGTCGACGCGAGTATGCGTCATGTACAAGGGCTGTTTCGTTGAGGAGGGCCCCACACCAGAGGTCTTCCTCAACCCGAAGCAGGAATATACGCGTATGTTGCTGGATTCCGTTCTGACACCGGACCCCCGCGTGGGTGTCCGGCGCCAAAGGGATGAAGCAGCTTACTTGGTTGCCGTTTAGTTTTGTCGAAGGAGAGAAAGATGCAGGAAATGTTATTGGACCGTGTCGATTCACCCAGTGCATGGCGACGCAAAGACCTCGAAGAGGACAGTTCCTGGTGCCTGCGCGTCACGCCAGCCCAAGAGACTGAACTGTCGGCCGCAGCAGATCGCGTGATTTCGAAAGGCCTGAAGGCGCCCGACTTTGCTCGAGATGACTTTCCGTTGCCCGAGCTTGGCAAGGTATTGATTGGCTTGTCGGAAGACCTGGAGAAGGGGCGCGGAGTCGTTTTAATTCGCGGCTTGCCATTCGACCGCCTGGACGAAACGCGCGCCGCAATATTGCTTTGGGGAATCTGCTCTTATTTCGGTCGGGCAACCCCACAGCATGCCGCCGTGAATCTGGGTGGATATCGCGATAACCTTATCGCCCATATCGTCAACCAGGGACAAGACTATACCCAACTGAACGTACATGGTTCGTTGACGAGTGCCGAGCAAATGCCTCATTGCGATCCAGCCGACCTCGTGGCGCTTTTATGCGTAAGACCGGCGGCAGACGGTGGCGGAGTTAGCCGTATAGTCAGTTCCATGGCACTTTATAACAAAATCCTTGAGCAGTATCCGCACTTGCTCGACGCCCTGTATGAAGGCTTCTATCACGATCTGCGCAAGAATGCTGCCAAGGAAGGCGCGGAGGTCACGCCGTATCGCATCCCGGTGTACAGCCATTACGAGGGCTTGCTGAGCTGCAATTTCAACTCCAAGACGGCAGAGGCCGGGACGAAGAAATTGGGCAGGCCCTATACCCCGGCGGAGCAGGATGCCATCAACACAATGATCAGCCTGGCGACGGACCCTGAATTTGCTTACGACATGGCGCTGGACACAGGTGATTTGCAGTTGCTGAACAATTACACCGTTTTACACAGCCGTAGTGCCTGGCATGACCCTGATGCCTACGAGCAAAAACGCGTAATGCTGCGGTTGTGGCTCAAGGCACACTATGCACGACCCCTGGCTCCTGGCTTCGCGGGAGGATACGTGACCGGATCGAAGTACGACGTATCAACAGTCGGCTATTAATGAAATGTCTGAAGGAGATACCCCGCCATGGCACGCCACATCGCATGCTTGACGTTTGATGTAGATACCTGGTCCGGCTTTGTGGCCAAAGGGCTGACTACCCCAACACCAATTTCCCGCGGCGAGTTCGGCATCGTCGGCGTGAAGCGTATTCTTTCTCTGCTGGACCGCTACGCAATCAAGGCATCGTGGTTCATTCCTGGAATGGTGATCGATGCCTACCCCGAAGTCTGCGGCACGATAGTGGCTGCCGGCCACGAAGTGGGACATCACGGCTGGACTCACGTGCCCCCGGCCGATTTGGAGCCCGACGTGGAAGCATACGAAATGCAGCGCGCCAACGAGACGATCAAACGTCTAACTGGGCGTGGCGCCGCCGGATACCGGTCTCCGGCGTGGGACATCAGCGACCGCACCATCGAGCTGTTGCTGCAGAACGGCTTCTTGTACGAGAGCAGCATGATGGGCAACGATCACTGTCCTTATTTCGTGCGCAAGGGGGACATCATCTCGCAAAATGAAGCGCCGGTGTTCGGTCAAAAGACATCGCTCATCGAGATGCCGATTTCCTGGTCTTTGGACGATTTTCCTCATTTCGAATTCCTGCGCACACCCAGCCATGTGCTACCCGGACTATCGAACGGCGACCACGTGCTGGGCAATTGGACCGCTGATTTTGACTACATGGTCCAGGCGGAAGACTGGGGAGTGCTGACCTATACCTTTCATCCGTATGTTACAGGCCGAGGTCACCGCATGCTAGTGTTGGAAAAGCTGATACAGCATCTGATTGAGAAGAACGCGGTTTTCCTGACGATGGAGCAGGCGGCGAACGAGTTCAGCGACAAGGTCAAGGCTGCAGAGCTGACGCCCTACCCCTGAAGACATACCCGACTTTGGACGGCGGACACGCTACTGTCCGCTAAGACCTCGTACAACCGGCAGCAACTGCGGTACCACATTCTTTATGAAGTCCGGTTCGTTCCATTCGCTGACCGAGGCTGCCACATGAACTGCGCCGACAGGCCGACCCTGCCGATCCGTGACAGCGGCGGCGATGACGATTTCGTCAAGCCGCCATTCGCCGGATTGAATGGCATATCCATTACGCCGTACCAGCTCGATCTCTTGCATGATTTCGGCCGGCTTTATTTTCGTATGCGGCGTGCGCGGGATGAGGTTGCTGGATGCAATCAGCCTTTCCGCCTCTTCATTGGAAAGGCAAGCCAAAACCGACCTCCCGCCCGCGGAGCAATATAGCGGCACACTGCATCCAATATGGGCATGAGAAAGACTTTCACGCTTGGTGCGCATGCGCATGACATACACGAGCGAGTTGCCATCGAGCAGACTAAGATCTACCCTTTCCCCCAGAGAGCGCCGCAGCTCAGTCAGAATGGGGGCAGCCTTGTCAATGAGGGGGTCGGTGCGCAAGAATTGGAAGGTAAGCCCAAGCAGTTTCTTGCCAAGCGCATAGCGCCGAGTCGCCATATCTTGTTCAAGATACCCGAGTTTTTTAAGTGTATAGGCGAAACGCTGCGTGGCGCTCTTGCCCAGGCCCGTCGCTGAGCTCAGTTCGCCCAGGGTCATGAATTGCCCCTGATCTTGAAAGGCTTCCAGTACGACAAAAGCCTTTTCGAGCGACTTCACGTTAAGGGGATTGGTATCCGATGTCATGAGTCGTGCAGTGCGCCTAAGGGTATAAAAACAAGTTAAGAAGCCGTTGAAGCCCAGGAAATTGGATTGAATTATAAACTGCCGGATTCATCATGATCTTGAACGCCTATGAAGCCTTCGACTCCGCAATGAGGCTGGGTTCGAGGAGTTTTGCTTTGCGATCTTGTTTGATCGTTTGCCAGGACGATAGAACGCCAGAGGCAATGACAAGCACGATGCCCAGCCATGCCAGGGGCCCTAGGCGGTCATCCCATAAGAAGTAGCCCAATAGGGATGCAAAGACGATGGTGGAATAGTGTAGCGCCGCCGTCAGAAGCGTCGACCCCGAACCGTATGCCCGCGTCATGGCCAATTGTCCCAGCATGCCAATAAAACCCATGCATAAAAGAGCCGACCATGCAGACAGACTCAAGTCCGTCCATCCTTCAATGGCGAGGGCGGCCAAGCTGCTTAAAGAAGTGAAAAGCGAAAAGATCAGCACTGTGCGCCATTCAGGCTCCTTTGCCCGCCCGAGCTGACGTATTTGCACCCACGCAACGGCGGCACACGCGCCTGCCAACAAACCCACGGACCCCGCCAACCACTGTTCCCGCTCGATGGTTGGCTGCAATATTGCGATGACTCCCAGGAAACCCAGCACGACAGCCGTCAAGCGAAATAGGTCGCGCCGCATATCGCCACGAATGATCGCCCAGCCAGCGATAAACAAGGGGCCCGTGTAGTTGAGGCTAAAGGCCATGGACAGCGGAAGGTTGGCCATCGAATAAAAGCTCAACCACATTGCAAGCCCTCCGGCAACATTGCGTGCCACATGGGCCCTCCATCGGGGCGGGGCAATGGGCCGCCGTGTCCAGCACGCCCAGAAAAGGATGACCAATACTGAGGGAAGGCTGCGCAACAGCACGGTTTGAGATAGTGACGCGCCGAAATCGTATGCAAGCTTCACGAACGCGCCCGAAAGACCAAACATGGCACAAGCGAACAACATCCAGAATGAGGCCATAGTACTCGAAGATCAAGGAGATCTAGGCCCACTGCATGTATATATAGGGGACACTAGAAACTGTCGTTGTAAACATAAGGTTTTTTGAATTGTATACCTTAATTCGGATTAAAGTATTGTAAAGCAATATACAAAATCACAATTCTTTTGAAAAATTGAGCGAGGTATTATTCTTTCTCACGCAACATACCGCCTCCGCCGATGAAGAAATCGACCAAGCTCTCGCCGCCTTCGCCCTGCCCCTGCGGAAATGCCGCGGGCTACGAGGCTTGCTGCGCACGCTGGCACCACGGCGCACAGCGCCTGATGGCGCCCGATGCGCAAACATTAATGCGGTCGCGGTACACGGCGTTCGTGCTGGACGAGCTGGATTATCTGCTGGAAAGCTGGCACCCCAGCACGCGCCCGGCCAGCCTGGAAGGCAATGCGCCCGGTGTAAAGTGGCTGGGCCTGCAATTGCGCGGCCATGACTGCCAGGATGCCGGCCATGCCACGGTGGAGTTCGTGGCTCGATCGCGGCACAACGGGCAGGCCGTTCGGCTGCATGAGATCAGCCGTTTTGTCCGCGAGAACGGCCGGTGGTTTTATGTCGATGGCAAGTTCGTCCAGTCCGTGTCCCGGAACCAGGCGCGCAGATGATCCACAAACAAGCGCACCTTGAAGGGTAGATAGCGCTTGCTTTGAACCATGGCATAGATATCAAGGTCCTGGCACTGGTAATTGGGCAGCACCACTTGCAGCTCCCCTTGACGGATGATGCTTTCGACCATGTAGCGCGGATGCATGGAAATACCGTGGTGGCGGCGCGCCAGGTGCAACAAGGATTCGCCCAGATTCGAATTGACTGTTCCCGCCACATGCACCGCATGCTGGCTGCCCTGCTCATCCGCAAGCTGCCAAGAGCCCGTGGGGGCTTTCAGGCTGTGTATCAGGCAGTTGTGTTTTTCCAGATCGGCGGGGCGCACCGGCCAGCCCTCCCTGTCCAGATACTCCGGCGTCGCCACCAATACCTGCGGCACGACCGCAATCCTATAGGCAATCTGGTTCGTGTCTTTCAAGCGCGGGGCAATTCGGACCGTCAGGTCCATGTTCTCGGCAATCAGGTCGCTGCGGCCGTCGTCGAGCTGCAAAGAAACCTGCACCTCGGGGTAGGCTTGCACGAAGCCCTGGATGGCCGGCGCCAGATGCACCGCGCCGAACGACGGGGGCGAGCCCACGCGGATGCGGCCGGTTGGGCGCTGAACCGGACTGCGCACCAGGTCTTGCAAGTCATTGACTGCTTTCGACAGCGTCTCGGCATTCCGCAGGAGGATCTCGCCGCTTTCGGTCAGGCTGACGCGTTTGGTATTGCGCTGCAGCAACTGAGTTTCAAAAGTTTGTTCCAGCCAGGCGACTTTCTTGGTAACAGCCGAACGGCTGGTCCCGAGGCGGTCTGCCGCCTTGGAAAAACTCAGCCCCTTGGCGACCTCTACAAAGACGTCAATACACTCAAGTATGTCCACAAAACGACATCCATTATTTCGAATTTCGAAAAACTGATTTTGCCATTATCGCCTATCAGGCGCGCAGCGTCGTCGATAGACTGATGGCTATTCTTAATCCAGATCAATTTTCATGGTCATTCCGTCCATTGACTACCACCTGTTTGGCGCGCATGTCCGCTTCGGCTCCGACTGTGCATTGGACCTGCCCGCGGCGCTGCGAGCCCTGGGCTGCCAGAGGCCGGTGATCTTGATGCAAAAAAGAATGGCCCGCTCATCCACCTGGCCGGTACTGCGCGAGCGTTTGCAGCATATCGACACGCTGCTTGTCGATACCGTCCCACAACATAGCTGCGCCGAATTGGTGGAAGCCATTGCGCCCAGGGCGGCCGCATTCCGGTGCGACAGCATCATAGCCATAGGCGGCGGCAGCGTATCCGATTCCGCCAAGGCCCTGGCCATGCTGTTGGCAGAGGGGGGGTCGCTGTCGGATCACATGACACGCTTCATTCCGCCGTCGACGGTAGAGATACCGGTGCGCACCCGGCCCAAACTGCCCATCATCGCCCTGCCCACGACGGCCTCCGGTGCCGAGATCACGCCAGCTTTCGGCATACGCTCAGGCGATCACAAGCAGCTGTTCTGGAACAGGGAGCTGGCCTGTACGACCGTGCTGATCGACCCGGCCTTGAGCCGCGATATACCCCTGGCCTTGATACGCGGCACCGCCATGAACGGACTGGCGCACTGCCTTGAGG
Organism: Pusillimonas sp.; assembly: GCA_049672825.1. Classification (GTDB taxonomy): domain Bacteria; phylum Pseudomonadota; class Gammaproteobacteria; order Burkholderiales; family Burkholderiaceae_B; genus Pusillimonas_C; species Pusillimonas_C harenae_A. The sequence goes on along the minus strand of JBATWU010000062.1, from coordinate 57,923 downwards.
GCATGTACTCGCGCCACAAATCGCTGGTCGCCGACGGCATTGCGCTGCAGTCCTTGGGCCTGTTCGCCCAGGCCTTGACGGATCGCGGGCTGGATGAGGATGAACAGCGGTGGCGCATTCTGCTGGCCGGCCATTTATCGGGCGTAGTGCTGTCCATGGCACGAACCTGTTTGCACCACGCCATTTGCCACGTCATCGGCGCGCGGCACAACGTGGGCCATGGCGTGGTCAACACCATCATCCTGCCGCATGCCCTGCGCTTCAACGAAAGCGTGGTGGCAGCCTGCCTGGCGCCGGCGCTCGCCATCCTGAACCAGACGTCCGGCCAGCGGCACCAGAACGTGGCCGACTGGGTGGCCGACACCATTGGGCGCCTGGGCCTGCCGGCAACACTTTCCGAGTTGGGGATCAGTGAGGCTGATTTGCTTCCGATTGCCGAACAAACCATGGGCGAACGCGGCTTGGCCGTCAACCCGCGTCCTGTTGCCAATTCCAATGAAGTCCTGTCCATCTTGCGGCAGGCATTGCACTGACATCGTAGGAGAGCAGCATGAGAATCGAACCGAAGGGCGCGGGATTGGGCGCCACTATTTACGATATCGACTTATCGCAATCGCTGGGCGCAGCGGACTACAAGGCCATCGAACAGGCCTTGGGCAACCACGGTGTGGTGAGCTTTCCAGGCCAGAAACTGACGTCCAGGCAACTGCGCGACTATGCGGAAAAATTCGGCCAGCTGGAAATCAACGTGGCCAATCTGTTTCATGATCCGCAGTTCCGCGAAGTCATGATTCTTTCAAACATGAAGGAGAATGGCCAACCCATAGGCTTCAGCGATGCGGGACAAAGCTGGCATACTGACATGTCGTACAGCAAGACGATTGCATTCGGCAACGTGCTCTACGGCATCAAGATTCCCCATCGCAATGGCGAACCCCTGGGCAACACCGAGTTCTGCAACATGCATGCGGCCTACGAGGACCTGCCCCAGGATCTTAAAGATGAGTTGGATGGCATGACCGTCACCCACGACTTCAATAAGTTCTGGGAAATGATGCGCCGGGAAAAAGACAGTGCGCGCCCGCCACTGACCGAAGAGCAGCGCAAACGCAAGCCGCCGGTTTCGCATCCCATTTTTCTTACCCACCCCATTACAGGCCGGAAGGTTCTGTATGCCAACCCGGGCTACTCGGTACGGATCAACGAGCTCCCGGAAGAGCGCAGCAATGCAGTGCTGCAGTTTTTGTTCGAGCATCAGGTGCAAGAGAAGTATCGCTACCGCCACCTATGGCGGGAAGGCGATGTACTGATGTGGGACAACATGGGAACGATACACAATGCCGTTGCCGACTACGGGCCAGATGAACACAGGTTGATCAAGCGTTGCCAAGTCATGGCGGACAAATACTTCCCCGAGCTGTACTGATCCATATTCCGGCCAGATAGAACGCCGGTTCATAGCCACAACAACACTATCAGGAGACAACCCATGAAACTACAAAAAATCCTTGCCGCCGCCGCGACGACGGCAGTATGCCTTGTCAGCGGAGCAAGCGCCGCGGCGGCTTACCCGGAAGGACCTATCCGCATGGTGCTCGGCTACTCCGCGGGCGGCCCCACCGATGTGATTGCGCGCGTCGTCGCCAAGCATATGAGCGAGAATCTGGGCCAGTCGGTGGTCGTAGAAAACAAGCCCGGCGCCAGCGCCCACATTGCCGCCAATGAAATCATGAATGCGGAACCGGACGGCTACAAGATCCTGGTGACTTCGCTCACCTTGAACGTCAATCCGCTGCTGTATCCCGACCGCTATGACTACGATGCAGTCAAGGCCTTTGAGCCGATCAGCAATTTCGCCAACCTGCCGCTGGTCGTGGTCACCAATTACGATTCGCCCTACAAAGATATGGCCAGCCTGATTGCCGATGCCAAGGCGAACCCCGGAAAACTCACTTTTGGTTCGTCCGGCTTTGGCGGATCGGCCCACCTGGCCGCCGAAATGCTGTCCACCAAAGCGGGCCTCGACATGACTCATGTGCCGTACAAAGGCAATGGCCCCGCCTTGCAGGAATTGATGGCCGGACGCATTTCGTTCATGTTCTATCCAAGCATTGGCATTGCCAACTACGTCGCCGACAAGCGTCTGCGCGTATTGGCCATCGGCACCAGGGAGCCTCAAGCTGATTTCCCAGGCGTGCCCACCCTGGAAAGCATGGGTCTGAGCGGATTCGAGGAAGGCGCGCCCTGGGTGGGCATGCTGGCCCCCGCCGGAACACCCAAAGACATCGTGGCCAAGCTGAATCAGTCGGCTACCGCCGCCCTGTCGCAGCCTCAAGTACGCGATCAGTTGAAACAGCTGGGCGCCCAGGTCATCGGCGATTCTCCCGAAGAGTTCCGCAAGTTCCTGATCGATGATAAAGAGCGCTGGGCTACCGTTATCAAGCAGGGCAATGTCACACCCGAATAAGGACGGCGGTAGCCATTCATGCATGCAACGATAAAAGACTGCTACTCCATCGAACGCCTGCGCGAGGCGGCCCGGGCCCGCCTGCCTCGCGGGGTGTTCGATTTTTATGACGGCGGCGCCGAAGATGAAGTCACGCTGGACGATAACTGCAGGGCCTTCCATCGCCTGCGGCTCCTGCCCCGTGTACTGCGCGACGTTGCGCGGGTAGACGCCTCCGCCCTGTTATTTGAAGGCCCCATGGGCCTGCCCATGGCGATCGGCCCCACCGGCGCCGTGGGCTTTGGCTGGCGCGGCGGTGATATTGCACTGGCGCGCGCCGCTGCCGAGCATGGCATCCCCTACACCTTGTCGACATCGGCCACGGCGTCCATCGAAGAGATTGCCGACAAGGCCCCGGGGCGTCTTTGGTTCCAGGCCTACATACTCCAGGACAAGGAACGCTTGCACAATCTGATTGCCCGGGCCCGGGCAGCGGGCTACGAGGGCCTGATGATTACGGTGGACCTGCCCGTCGGGGGCAAGCGGGAAAGAGATCTTGCGAATGGGCTGGGCTTTCCCATGAAGCTGACGCATAAAAACATAGCCCAGTTCGTGCGCAAACCTTGCTGGTCGGTGGACATGCTGCTGCGCAAGCCCCCTGTCATGCCCAGCCTGCAAGGCCTGAAAGCCCTGCAGGCTGACAGGGCCAAAATGGAAGGGGTCGCGGGGAAAAACTATGACCCATCTTTCGATCTGGCTGCCCTGGGCGCACTGCGCGGGCACTGGCCTGGAAAGCTGATCATCAAGGGCGTCGTCAATCCCCTGGATGTCGATCCCATACTGGCGCAGGGCGTCGATGCGCTGGTGGTCTCCAATCACGGTGGCCGTCAACTGGACACAGCCGCGGCCGCGCTCGATGCCCTGCCCGGCATCGTAAGCGCCGTCAATGGGCGTGCTCCGGTATTGCTGGATGGCGGTATTCGTCGCGGCAGCGATGTGTTCAAGGCGCTGGCCCTGGGAGCCGCGGGCGTGCTGACCGGCCGGGCCACCTTGTATGGCGTGCTGGCGGGAGGGTACGATGGCGTGAACCAGGCACTGGCCATACTGCGCGATGAGCTTGAGCGCACCATGCGGCTGTGCGGCACGCCGACGCTGGCCGAGATTGACTCCACACTATTGCTGCAGACCGAATCCGCATGAAACGCAAGGGCAACTGCGGACCGGCCAACCCATTGCGCAGGGACACAATTTCCCTGGCTATCGCATCATGAAGGAAATAAGAGAATGAGATGGATACGCTACAACTTGAACGGTGAAATCCACTGGGGAATACTTGACGATAACGACAAGGTCACCCCGGTTCGCGGCGATCCATTCCGCGGCTACGAAACTTCCCCGATCCGGCTTGGCCTGGCCGATGTCTCCCTGGAAGTGCCGGTGGTCCCACCCACGTTCTATTGCGTCGGGCTGAACTATATCAAGCACATCAGCACCGAAGGCATGACGATTCCGGCCAAGCCCGACGTTGGCTACCGCGCCAACAATGCCCTGATCGCGCACGGCCAGGACGTGATCATGCCCGCCGACGCGACACGCATTCATTACGAGGGCGAACTGGCCGTGGTCATCGGCAAGAAAACCCGGAACATCGATATCGACCAGGCCAGGCAGTGCATCCTGGGCTACACCATAGGCAACGATGTCAGCGAGCGCAACTGGCAGGCGTCGGACCGCACTTTCTGGCGCTCCAAGAATTCCGATACATTCAAGCCCATGGGGCCCTGGATCACGACCGAGGCCGATATCGCGGCCATGGAAACGATCGTGACGGTGAACGGACACGAGACAACGCGTTTCCGTACCAACGACATGCTGTTTGGGATTGAAGAATTCATCAGCACCATGAGCCGCTACCTGACGCTTTACCCGGGCGACATCATCTGGATGGGAACCGATGGCAGCTCGCCCAATCTGCAGCACGGCGACCGTGTCGACATAACGCTGACAGGACTGGGCACCCTGAGCAATCGCTTTATCAAGGACGAACTCACATGATGCAAGCCGCATGGTACGAACGCAACGGCGCCGCCGACGACGTCCTGCAATATGGCGAACAGGCCATGCCCGAGCCCGGTCCGGGCGAAGTCCTTATTCGACTTGCCTTTTCGGGGGTCAACCCGTCGGACGTCAAGTCGCGCGCCGGCAGCCGCCCCGTCCGGGACGGCATCGTCATCCCCCACAGCGATGGCGCCGGCACCATAGAAAAAGTTGGCGAAGGCGTGGATCCGGCAAGGCTGGGCGAGCGTGTCTGGACCTGGAATGCCCAGTACCAGCGCCCCCATGGCACAGCCGCGCAATACGTCGCCCTGCCCTCGCAACAGGCAGTCCTGCTGCCAGACACCACTTCTTTCGAGGCGGGCGCGTGCCTGGGTGTGCCCGGCCTGACAGCGCATCACGCCGTCACACTGGCCTGCCTGGAACCCGGGCAGACCGTTCTGATCATTGGTGGGGCGTCCGCCGTGGGTTTCTATGCTGCGCAAATAGCACAGGCCCGCGGCGCCCGCGTCATCGCGACAGCGGGCTCGGAAGACAAAGCGGCATTCCTGCACCAGGCGGGGATCCAGGAAACCATCCTGTATAAAAAGGAAGCGGTCGCGAAACGCGTCCTGTCCATGACCAACGATGCCGGCGTGAATGCCATTATCGATATGGATTTTTCCACCAGCAGCGCCTTGGTCGATGAAGGCGCACTGGCTTCGCATGGCAACTTTGTCTGCTTCGGCTCGAACGCCCGGGGCCCGGTGGCGGTGAACTACGCCGCCTGGCTGCCCCGGTCTTTGACGCTGCGATTTTTCCTGGTTTACGAACTAACGCCGGCCCAGCGCTCAAGCGCCGTGCAAGGCCTACAGTCGCTTCTGCATGACGACCGGCTAAGGCACCATATCGGCCAGTGCTTCCCTTTGCAGGAGATTGTCGCGGCGCATCTTGCGGTGGAAAGCGGCAAGGTGCCGGGCAAAGTGCTGGTGGATTGCGCGTAGTTATCGTTGGCGTCGAAATTACGGTTTGTCCAAAGAGCGCCGACGCCTTGCCGACGCGGGCGCTTCCCACGCCCCCGCCAGTATCTCCCCCGCCGCACCCCTGGCGCTGACGTCCGTCGTATTGCACAGCACCGCCACGCCTCGCCGGCTTTCAGGGGCATAGGCCATGAAGCTGCGGTAGCCTGCCCAGCCGCCTCCGTGGGCCCAGGCATTTTCATGCTCCAACTTGATGGCTTCCAGCCCGAATTGATAGCCGTTCCGGGCCTCGGACACGGGTGTGTCGCCGCTGGTCAGCAAGGACAGCACGCCCGCATCGGCAGGCCTGCCGGAAGGAGTCGACAGCACTGTATCGTCATCCAGGTGCCGCAGCCAGCGCAGCATGTCGCGGGCACTGGCATGCACCTGGCCGTCGCCAGTCTGCTCCCATCTTGATTCGCTGATGCGGGCGCGCCCAGCGTCTATTTGATAGCCGCGCGCCATCGCGGTGATGCCGCTGGGGTAATGATCGACGATGGTGGTGTCGCGCATGCCCAGTGGTTCAAAAATATATTGTCTGGAGAACGTGGCAAGCGCCTGGCCACTGACATGTTCGACCACTTGGGCCAGCAGGAAGTAGCCGGTATTGCTGTATTCGAAACGCGCGCCAGGCGCGAAACGCAGGCGGGGCTGGCGCGCTATCACTTCCAGCGTTTCCGCCGCGGTGACCACCTCATCTTCGCGTCCAGCCTCGAATAATGGATCGATGTAGTCCGGCAGGCCGCCGGTGTGCCGCAGCATTTGCCGCAAGGTGGGCTTGCCGAGTTCGCCGGTAATCTGCGGCAAGTATTGCGACAGGGGCCGATCCAGATCGAGCTGCTTGTCTTGGACCAGCAGCAGAATGGCTAGCGCGGTGAACTGCTTGGACACCGACGCGATATTGAACACGGTGCCGGCATCGATGGCTCGGCCGGTTTCGGTATCCGCATCCCCCCACGCGCCGGTCGCCGGCGTGGTGGCAGAATGCAGCAGCGCCCACGCGCAGCCGGGCATGGCTTCCGTCTTTGCCGGCAACAGACCGTGGGCGTGCGCGCCCATGCCCACCCCGGCGCCCAGCAGCAGCGCGGCCAGCATCCGTTTCATCAGAAGCGGCCCGAGAATGTCAGGCTGACCTGGCGTCCCAGGCCCCAGCCGCAGGTCCAGAGCGAACCGCAGCCGTTCACATAGCGCTTATCGGCAATATTGGTCACGCTCAACGACAATTCACTGTCCCCGAAGGCGGGAGCCAGTCTGCGCAACTGCGTGGCAATGCGCAGATCGGCAACCGTATGAGAGGGGATGTTCATGCTGGCGTAACCCCCGCCGGCGACCTCGATGTCGCCGCCATATGAAGAACCCACATGGCGCACGCCCAGGCCCAGCACGGTGCCGGCCCATGCGCCCTGGCCCGTCAGCGTGTAATCCACCCACAGGGACGCCTGATGCCTGGGCACGTAAAGGGCGGGCTTGCCCAGCTCCTCGGGGATTTCGCTGCTGGTGACTTCGGTATCCAGATAGGCGTAGCTGCCGATGACCGACCAGTTGCGCGAAAGGCGCCCAGTCACTTCAAGCTCTATGCCGCGCGACCGCAACTCCCCGCTCTGTACCTGATCCGGGAAGCCGTAAACGGGGTCATCGGTAAGCCGATTGGTCTGGCGCAGGTCGAATGCCGCCACGGTTGCCATCCACTTTGCGCCATTGGGTTGGTATTTGATGCCTATCTCTGTCTGCTTGCCTCGCATGGGCTCGAACGGCGTGCCGTCGACGGTGGCTCCACCCACAGGCTCGAATGAAGTGGAGTAGCTGATATAGGGCGCCCAGCCCGCGTCGAAGCGATAGAGCGCCCCCAGGCGTCCTGTGGTGGCGCTGTCGCGCTGACCGAGATCTTCGGCCGAACCCCTGCCGCGCTGGCTGCTGCCGTTGATGACGGAGCGGTCGTGCCTCAGGCCGCCGACCAGCCTCCATTTCCCCCATTCGATCTGATCCTGCAGATAGAAGCCTGTTTGGCGGCTCGTGCTGTTGACTGCGCTCAAGAGTGAAAAATCACCGATCGCCGCGCCATACACAGGAGCATAAAGATCGAAAAGCCCCCCGCTGCCCGCCGGGCCGACGTCTGCCGTTTCACGCCTGGCATCAAAGGTGCTGCGATAGTAGTCCACCCCCGCCAGCACGGTATGCCTTGCCTGGCCGACGGGTATCCGCCACTCGGACTGCGTATCGACGCCCAGGGCGCGCGCCGTGCCTGTGCCGCGGTTGGCATAGCGGTTGATGGTGCGCCAGTCCCAGCCGCCTTCGGCGGGGTCGTCCTCGGAGTACATATCACTGGTGACCGACTCCATGGTCGTCTTGATGTGCTGCACACGCAGGTTCTGGCGCAAGGTCCAGGCATCATTCAGGTCGTATTCGGCCGACCAGCCCGCGATGTCCTGGTCGCGGTCGAAGCGATCAAAGCCGGGCTCACCAATGAAACGCGACAACGGGATCTCTCCGTTGGGATTGTCGTACAGCGTGCCATAGGCGGGCAGCCAGACATAATCGCTGCCCCCCGGTCGCGCTGCAACGAGGCCATCAGGGTAATTTCGCCATTCTGCCCCAGCGGCAGCTTGAGCGATGGCGCCACCATCGTGCGCTTGCGCTCGACATAGTCCATGTGGCTGTCGGTGTTGGAGGCCAAGGCCAGCAGGCGCCAGGAGGTGACATCCGAGTCTCCCAAAGGCCCCCCAAGATCGACGCTTGCACGTTTTTGCTCCGGCGAGCCCAGCGTCAGGTCAATATTGCGAATGGCGTCGCGCGTGGGCCGCTTGCTGACCAGGTTCACCATGCCGCCGGGCACGACCTGGCCGTAGACCACCGAGGCTGGGCCTTTCAGCACCTCGATGCGCTCCAGCGTATAGGGATCCACCTGGGGCAGCGTCCAGTTATTGCCGGCTCCGGTTCCTCCTTCCAGCTTGACGCCGTCCAGCCACGTGACCGAGCGGGCGTTGAATCCCCGGAAAGCAATGGTGTCGAAACGGGAATCGACCCCATCGAACTCGACCGCCACGCCGGGCACGTAGCGCAAGGCTTCACCAATGGAGCGCGTGGCCTGCGCTTCGATCTGTTGCTGGGTCACGACCGACACGGATGCGGGCGTGTCCATGATTGCCGTATCGCTCTTCATCGCGGTTGCGCTGCGTGTGGCCAGATAGCCGTTCGCGGGACCGGTCGCCGTTTCACGCACGCCTTTCACCACGACAGTCTCCAGCTGCGTTCGGTCTTTCGTTGCGGGCGCCGGGGCGCGCCGAAGCGAATAGCCGCCCGCCTGGGGAATGGCCTCGAGCCCGGTGCCCGCCAGGATGCTTGCCAGGCCATCCTGTGGCGTGTGGCGGCCAGTCAGCCCCCGGCTGGACTTGCCTGCGGTCAGGGAAGCATCGATGGCCAACAAAAACCCCGCGCTCGACGCAAAGCGGTTGAGCACCTGATCGAGCGTGCCGGCCGGAATATCGTAATAGGCGACCGACGACTGGCCGGCGGCGGTTTGCGCCACGGCGGTCGGCACCCCCAACGCCAGGCTGGCGGCCAATACGGCCAGCGACAACGCGCCGCGCGCAGTATTGATGGGCGGCCTGGCGCCGACAAGTTGCGAATGACTGATTGCCATGGGTTCCCCTTTTATTCATCGTTGGACTGACCGGCCTGCCATCAATGCGGGCCTCATACCCTATATCCCGAGCAGCCAGGAGAAAGTGCTACGGCAATCGCAAATTATTTTGTAACAAGGCTGAGATCTGTGGAAAAATTTGATGGCGCTTGATCAAGGCTCGGTAACCGTGACCCAATAGCGTGTCGTCATGCGTACGCTGACCGGCAGTGCCTGCGCCAGCGACGTGAGTATGGCGTCGGTGTCCTGCAAGGGATACACACCGGACACGATGAGATTGGCCACCGCAGGGTCGCAGCGCAGCACGCCGGGGCGGTGGCGGCCCACCTCGGCCAGGAAATCCTCCAGGCGCAGGCGTTCCGCCACCAGCAGGCCGCGATGCCACGAGGCTGCCTGCGGATCGGCATCGACCGGCGCCTGGACCTCGTACCGTGTGAACCGGGCTTGTCGCCCCGCGTCCAGGCGCAATGGCCCGGTGCCTGAATCCGGCATGATTTCGACCACGCCATCGAAGACCTGCACAGCGATCTGCACGGGCGACGTGTGCTCCAGCCGCCTTACCAAGAACTGTGTGCCCAGTGCCCGCACACTGCCCTCGCTGGTCTGGACAATGAAGGGCCTGGGAGAAGGCGCGCGGTCGGCGGCAGTGGTAATGAGCACCTCGCCGGCACGCACCAGGACACGCCGCTCGTACTCGGTGAATTGCAGGTCTATGGCGCTGGCGGTGTTGAGTGAAAGCAGCGTCCCGTCTGGCAAGGTCAGGTCCTGGCGCTCGCCGCGCGCAGTGCTGTAGTCGGCATTCAGCGCCGACCACTGCGGCGTTCCCTTGACGGCGTAAAAAGATGCGGAACCGGCCGCCAGCACGAACAAGCCGCGCAGCACATCGCGGCGGCGCTGCGCAGCACGCGGCGGCAGGCTGGCGCGCAAGACTTTGCCGGCGATGGCATCCGGCACGGCATGTATCTGCTGGCTGACCTCCTGCACCCGTTGCCATGCGTCCTGATGGGCGGGATCCGCCTCGAGCCAGTGCTGAAACGCCAGCCGTTCTTTGGCCGTTTCCGTACCGGACCACAGTCTGACCTGCCATTCCAGTGCGTCCAGGTCGATCTGGCTGACGGATGACGGCGCGTCGGCGGGCCCGACGGCAGGCGGAGCATGGAGAGCGGAGGACGATGAACGATGCGCCATAACGATGACCTTGGCCCCGCCGTCAGCCCGCAGGCCCATGGCCGGACCCGGCGTCATCAGGCACTTCGTCATTCAGGGAGGAGAAACACGCCACCATCGCCTTGAGCATATATTTTCGCACCGTCGCCACCGAGATGCCTTCGCGCGCGGCAATTTCGGCATACGTAAGGCCTTCGAAGCGCGATAGCAAGAAGGTTTCGCGCACCTTGGGCGCGAGGCCATCGAGCATGGCGCAAATGCGTAGCAGCACATCCAGCGCGATGGCCCGCTCTTCGGGCGACGGCGCGAATTTTTCTGGCTGCTGTGCCAGCGCGAGCACATACGCCTGTTCGATCTGCTCGCGCCGATAGCGATCGATGACCAGTCCCTTGGCGATCTGCATAAGATGCGGACGCGCCTGGGCGGGCGCGGGCGTCCGACCGGAGACCATCACCCGCAGATAGGTGTCTTGCAATAGATCGGCTGCATTGTGCGGGCAGCCCAGCCGGCGCCGCAGCCAGCGATACAGCCAGCCACGATGATTGCTGTACAGCGCCTGCACATTCTGCTGCAACACGGACTGGGCGGCGGGCAAGAGGCCGTGTGATGACTGGTCTTGCACAGGGATGCATCCTGAAGGTTAAATGGGAATGAGTCGCATTATATACCTTGGATGGCCGCGCAGCTTATGGGCAATGGCGCGTTCAGAGATGTTTGGCGCTGCGCTTTTCCGTCAAGCGCCAGGAATCGCCCTGCTTTGCAAAGCGGTCGGTGCTGCGCAGTATCGTCTTTAGCTGCAGGCCGCCGGACGGCGCCATATTGTCGTAAACCGTCAGATAATAAGTTGCTACGGCGGTGATATCGTCGATCTGCTCGACGATCAGATTGCTCAGCTGATGCGACGTGACGCGATCGGGATTGCGCTCCTCAAGCGCATGGCGGATCTCATCAGGGCCAACCAGGGTTTTGCCTTGTCGATGCCAGACGGTCTCCTCTTCCACACAGCGGAGCAGGCCTTCTAAATCAGCCTGATCCAGCCCCCGGTAAAAGCTGGCGATCGCCTGCGCGCACTGAATGTATATACCTTCCATTTCTGCTCCTAGTTGTCAAGAAACGATGCCGCCGGGCAAAATGCGCTGTGCCTGCCGGGCCGCTCGGGCGGAGCCGCGCCTGCCTCGGGCAGTCATGCCTCGGCAACAGCCGCGGCCAGCGTCTTCAACGTCTGCCCGAGGTCTGCCAGAGCAGCCGGCGATACTCGCTGACGCCTCTCGGCCAATTGACGGGCGAAGCGCCAATCGCGCCCTGCGTTCATCCCTATGGCGCCACAGACAGTTTCCTCGCCATCCAGGTAAAAGCGGATGCTGCCGCCACCGGGAAGCTCGCGTATGGCGGTCAGGACAGCATCGTTGACATAGCCGGCGATCTGGATGAACTGATCAAACTGTTGTGACCACAGCAGAGGCGTGGGACGGTAGTTGACGTCCTTGCCCAGAATAGCGCGGGCGGCCGCCATGCCCTGGTCCTGAGCGTTCTGCCAGGATTCCAGCCTCATGTGAACGCCATCGACAGCGGTCTCGGTGACAGCGACATCTCCGGCGGCATAGATAGCGGGATCGCTGCTCCGGCAACGGTCGTCAACCACAATGCCGTTGCGGCAGACCAGGCCTGCCTCTGCAGCCTGCTCATCATTGGATACCAGCCCCGCCGCCATCACCACATGCGCGACGTGCAATGACTGGCCGTTGGTGAGCGTGGCCTCGAGGACCGCCGGGCCAGCCTCTTCCCTGGCCTCTCTGGAATGAGCCGGCCTGCCGTCGGCCGGGCATGCGCTGAGGGCGCTGACTCCCGCGCCGAGCATGACCTGGACTCCATTCGCTGCGTGCAGGTTCAGCAAAGCCATGGACACATCCGGTGCGACGCTGCGCTGGCAAAGACGGTCGGCGCATTCGACCAGCGTAACCTCGCAGCCCAGCTGGCGCGCGGACGCGGCCACCTCCAGGCCTATCCAGCCGCCGCCAATTACCAGGACGGGACCCGGGGCGCCCGTCAGCGCGGCCCGCAAACGCAAGGCGTCGTCCAGGGTGCGCAGGGTATGCACACGCTCATCGCCTGAGCCCTCGATAGGCAGGCAGCGGGCGCGTCCACCCGTGCACAACACCAGCGCATCATAATCAAGCGGCTCAGCGTCGCCACCCCCATCCATAGCCCCGCCCAGGCCGGCAAGCTGTTGAACGGACGCAAGAAAAACCCGCTTCCGCTCACGGTCTATGCGCGACACACGCACACCGAATCGCGCCTCGACCTGCAACGACAACAACTCTTCTTCCGGCACCAGCGTCAGCTGTTCGGGCGCGCTTGCCCCCAGCAAAATCTCTTTCGATAGCGGTGGGCGCTCGTAGGGCGCGTGAGCCTCGTCGCCAATCAGCACGATCGAGCCTTGATAGCCCTCTTCGCGCAAAGTGCGGGCGGCCCAACCGCCCGCCTGGCCGGCCCCGACGATCACGACGCGCCCGACCGTCATGCCGCAGCCCCGCCCACATAGACGGTATCGCCCTCTACCTTCACTGGATAAACTTTGACAGCCACCTTGCATGGGGGTGTCGCGGCCTCGCCCGTGCGGATGTCAAAACACCCTTGGTGCAGGGGACATTCGATCAATCCATCCTCGATGTACCCGTCTGCGAGGCTGGCATTGCCGTGCGTGCAGCGATCATGCGTCGCGTGGATGGAGCCGTCGTCCAGCCTGTACAGACAAACCGGCTCGTCGTCCACGACCACGCGCAGCGTGTTCGTATCTGGATTGATATCGTCAATGTTGGCGACGGCAACCCAGTTCAGTGTTTCAGTCATAGCCCCATCGCCCCACGATAGTACTGATAAAACGCGCGGATCAATACTTCGCTGACCATGTAGTCGGCCGGTTCGGTATCGCGCCCACCCATCTCGACAACGCCTACGCTCTCTGGATACCCCGAAACGCCATGCTGCACCTGCTTCAGCATTTCGCTATCGTCCATCGACACGAACCCCGCCGGACCCAGTAAATTGGCGTGCTTCAAACGCAAACGGGTCATATCCTCGTCATCGTCTTCATAGCCGTAGTAGGTAAACACCAGCTCATGTTCGTGGGGGCCGCGCGGGATCACATGGCGGGTCTTGAGCGAATTGGCCTGTATCCCGAACTGTGCCGCCGGAAACACCCAGGCCCCGCCGACACGGCCCCGGTTGAACTCCCTGCGTGGCGTCACCGTTTCCAGATCGCGTATGGTCAAATCATCGCGAAAGCGTTCCATCTCGGCGGTTGCTTCACTTTTTTTCTTGCCCTCGTTGTGCGAAACCATGACGCTGTGCGCGCCGCCTCCGGTGGGAATGCACTCGGACTTCGAGTCGGCGCGCCACAGCCCGAAGGTGATATAGAAAGAGTGCAGCAGGGTGGCATGGTAGGGATCTTTGAGGTTCTCGAGATACATCTTCCAGTTGCTGGGAATCAGTTGCCGGCTGTAGCCCAGAAGCTTCAGTTTTTTGCCTGGCAGCATGTGATCAATTTCGGCCAATACTTCTTCGCCGCAATATTCCTCGAAGCTGGGAGCCGTTTCCGAAAAAGTCGCCCAAATCGAACCGCCCCGGTTCACCACGCGCAGCCGCTTGATGCCAAACTTCTTGGGGTCGAAATCCTTGGGCATGCCACCCTTTCCGAGCGCACCGCGGCGAAACGGCACGCCCCTCAGGTTGCCGTCCAGGTCATAGTTCCATTGGTGGTAGGGGCAGGTAAAGTCCTCGACCTTGCCGGTGTTCTGCCAGCAGATCTGGGCGCCTTTGTGGGCACAGCGATTCTCGATGACATTGATCTCGCCCTGCTCATTACGCACCATCACGACCGGACGGTCGCCAATCCACTGCCGCTTGTAGCTGCCGACATCGGGCACCTCGCACTCGAGGCCAATGTAATTCCAGGTGTCACCCGAAAAGAACACCTGCATTTCTTTCTTGTAGACATCAGGATCGCTATAGACCCAGGCAGGGATGCGGGTAAAGCCTTCTTCAGGCCACTGGCGATTGATCTGGATCGGCGCTTCGACAACCGTCGGTTCGCGATCATGGGTACAGATGCTGCTCATCATGTTCTCCTTAATCTGTTCATCAAACCGGTACGATCAGCGAATTGCGAATACGATAGTTGTCGTAGACGCAATCGCGACGCCGGATAAGAAAGCCGTCGCCGGACCGAACGATCTCATCTTCATATTGGCCCACCAGATTGACGGTGGGCTCCTGATCGGAAAGGGCTTCGGTAATCATGAAATTGGCTTGCGATCGGATAGTGTCGCCATCGACGCTCAGTACACGCACGCCGCTGATGAAGTGACGCAGCATGCGAGGCTCGTACATGGTTGTTTCGCGCAGGGCGGTTACGCGATCATGCAGCATATTCTTGTTCATGCAGAAGATCAGGCCCAGCGGCAGGTTGGCGGCGACATTCTCACGAGAGATGACGCGATAGTGTGCGTCTTCGGTAAAAAAATCCACCCACCCTTCCAGATCCACGATGTCCAGACAGGCGCCGTAGTCCTCGTAGAAATCACGCAGCAGGGCGCGCAGACTGTTGACGGGTAAGGTGCTCAGAGGCTCAGCAATGGTATTCATGGGAACTCCTTCAGTTACTGGGCGGCCGCCAATGCCGCGCGATTGCTTTCAAAACCCGCTTGCTTGCCCAGTGTCAAGATGGGTTCCTTGATCCGCTCCTGCCAGATCAGCGACTCCATCGCGATATGCAGCGGATGATCCTGAATGGTGAGCGCCGAGGTGACCTGGTCGCCCGAGTGGTGTGAGTGCATGGCCCAGCCCGGTGCGGACAGAATCAGATCGCCCTCTTTCCAGTCCAGGCGTTCTCCATTGACCTTGCTGTAGCCGCGGCCGCGCAGGTAGTAGTTCATTGCGGCCGAGCTATGACGGTGCGGAACATGATGATTGTTGGGGGGTGATGACGAAATAGTCGCGAAGAAACTATGCGTCGTGCCTATGCGCCGCTCGGTCGCCGGGTTGTACAGGACAAACAAACGGCGGCCGTTGTAGCCCTTGTCTATCTCTTCGACAGTGGGCAGATACGACGACACTTTTTCCCATGGCCAGTGCAATGATTTGGATTCGATGACGTCAATATCGATCAACCATTCGTAGCCCAGCAGCCAGGCGCCCTCTTCGGTGATCTGCTCGCGCAGCGCCAGGTCCCGGGCGCGAACGGCCGCCTGGCCGGGAACGGCAGTGACCTGGCTGCCGGCATCGGCGGGTGGGATATCGCCCTCGAACTCTTCGACGTAATGCACTTCCAGCTTCTCGAGCAGGGGAGCGTTGGAATACGACAGGCGCACCCAGGGCTGCTTGCCATCGTTGTAGTAGCTATGCACCCCCATGGAAGGCGTATTCCACACATCGAAATGCTGCACACGGGTCTGTTTGCCATCACAGACGGCCACGCCGCCACCGCCGATACAGATCTCGACCATGTTCGAGTTCTTGCGCAGGTTGAGCGTTCGCTCGCCAGGGTTCAGCACATTTATCGTTACGTCGATGCCGGGGGACAGGCCCAGGCCGGTGCCAGCCGCCTTCGGATGCACGATCAGGCTGGCGCGGCGGCCGTTGTCAGGGCGGGCAATGTCTCCAAGGCGGGCAATCTCCAGATCGATATCCTCTTTGGGGACAACGATGGATGGCCACATATTCTGCTCTCGTGCCGGCGCTCCACTGACGTCGACGAACTTGTGTTTCTGGTTGCTCATGATATTTAGCTCCGTGTGTTTTGTCATGATTTCATCAGCAGGTTTTCTCGGGTCTGGGCCGGCAGCGCGATACCCAGGTTCTGTTCCCGGGCACGCTCGTAGACGCGGCGGGCGACAGCCAGGTCGGACATACCCATGCCCATGCCCTTGAAAATCGTCAGGCTGGCGCCGGACGGCCGGGCCGTGTCGTTGGCCAGCATCTCACCCAACACCCCCACACCCGTCCATGTATTCAGGTCGGCACCCAATAGTTCGCGCAGCTCGCGCGAACCGCGTACCGCATTCTCTTTATCGTCCACCACGATCAGGTCGGCATTTCCCATCACTTCCTGGGCCAACTCCGCCTTGGTGGGCAAAATGGCGCCTACCGCATTGATGTGGCGGCAGTCCGCCATGAGCTCAAGCGTCATGAACGGTTCGGCAGCCCGGGTAATAGTGGTGACGATGGGCGCCCCGCTCAGGGCTTCGGCCAACGTGGCACAGGCGCGCAGGGTGAAGCGGTAGCGGCCGGCCAGGCGATCAACGAATGCCTGGCATTTTTCAGCCGTGGGACTGTATACCCGCACTTCGTCCAGATCGCGTACGGCCGCCAGCGCCGCCAATTGGGTTACCGCCTGCGGGCCGGTCCCGATCAGGGCCGCGACACGCGCATCGGCGGGCGCCAGTACACGCGTAGCCACGCCACTGACCGCCGCGGTACGCATCATGCCCAGGGCACGGGCTTCGATCAGGGCAAGCAGTTTGCCATTGGTGCTATTGAACAGGCTGTAGATTGAACCGCCGCCCTGCTTCGTATGCACCCAGGTCTTGAAGCCGCAATGGCCTTCGTCGGTCATGACCGAGCCCAGAGCATGCATGGAGCTGCCGTCTCCCCAGGTTCCCAGTGCCTTGGGAACATTGCGCACCAGCCCTTTGCCCTGCTCTCGCAGCATGGTCTGCAACGCTTCGATGGCACCCGCCATGTCCAGAACCGACACGACATCTTGCTCGGTAAGATATAGAACACCGTCTTGCATAATGGCTTGTATTTCCTATGTTTGGTTATCGAGTCAACTCGGTTGTTTTGGTGCTTCAGCTTTCTTGCGCCACAGGCGTGCGCAGGGTACCCACGCCCGCCACCTCGACTTCGAGCAGGTCGCCGGCTTTCATGAAAAGCGGGGGGGTGCGTTTCGAGCCTATGCCCTCCGGCGTGCCGGTGGCGATCAGGTCCCCTGGACGCAGGGTGGTAAAAGTGCTGATATAAGCAATAAGCCGAGGGATGGAGAAAATCAAATCCGCCAGCACAGCATGCTGCACCGTCGCGCCGTTGAGGCGCGTGGTCAACGCCAGATCGGATACGGTGCCCACCTGATCACACGACGCGATCCAGGGCCCCAGCGCACCGCTTTGATCAAAGTTCTTGCCTGCCGTTACCTGGGCTGTATGCTTCTGAAAATCGCGTACGGAATTCTCGGCCATACAGGTGTAGCCGGCGACATAATCCATGGCGTCGGATTCACTGATGTGACGACCTTCCCGGCCCATGACAACGACGACCTCGCCTTCAAAATCGAACTTGTCCGAACAGCCGGGTTTTATGATGTTCTGTTCATGGCCGACAAACGAATCCAGATGCCGCAGGAACAGCGAAGGATAACCACCTTGCTCACGCCCTGTTTCGGCAACATGCTTGCCGTAGTTCAGGCCAACGCAGAGGATCTTTGACTGCTGCTCGACCGGCGGCAGCCACTGCACTTCGCCCAATGGCACCCGAGGATGCCGGGTACAGCCGGCCTGGGCCCTCAGCGCATCCCAGCCCTGGGCAATACCATGAGCCATCGACGCGCACCATGGGTCCAGCAGAACGACCTCTTCGCCCTGCACAGCCCCCCAGTGCTGCTGCCCCTTACAGGCAAACCGCGCAATGTACATGTCTCTTCCTTCTAGTTGCCCTCGTGAACCTCGTCGGCCACGCTACCGGTAGAAATGCACTTAAATTGCATACATTTATACCAATAAATATGAGATTTAAACAATATATTCGGATTATTGCATACAATTATTTATGCATCAACAAAGATTGAATACAATAGGCGATGCAAACAATAGCCGCCCGGGCATTCATCGCGGGATCTTTCCGTTTGGTGTCTGCCGGATTACATGCTCAAATCGCTGTCGGCACGCGCCGCGGCACACCATCGTGAAAGCGCGCCGACGCTTTGCACACAAACAGCAGGCAGGAGTTTTCCAATGGCAGCACAAACTGATCGCGTGATTTCTGAACTGCGGGATCTGATCCTGACAGGCGAATCCCTGCCGGGGGAGCGTCTGACCGAACTCGGCTACGCTGCCCGGCTGGGCGTATCGCGCACCCCCTTGCGCATGGCTTTTGCCGAGCTCGAGAAAGAAGGCCTGCTTGAACGCCTGCCCTCGGGGGGCTATCGCGTCCGCACCTTTTCGATCAAGCATATTGCCGACGCGGTCGACGTGCGAGGCGTGCTCGAAGGGATGGCCGCAAGGCTGATAGCCGAGGCGGGAATGTCGGCCGAGACTCGCGCGGCGCTCGAATCGGTCGTTCTACGCGGCCGCCGCCTGGTGGACGACGCCACCACGGCCGACAGCCTGGCGATCGATGCCGAGGCCTGGCGCCGGCTCAACCATCGCTTTCATGAAATCCTGTCGGAAGCCAGCGGCAACACGGCCCTGTTCAGCGCACTGGAACACAATAACAAACTGCCATTCGTAGGCCCGGGGGCCCTGACCTTGCCGCTGGTTCCGACCAGGCTCGAGACCTCTTTTGTAGCGCGCGCCCAGGCCGACCACGAAGACATATTGCAGGCATTGACCAATCGCGAAGCCAGTCGGGCGGAAGCCCTGATGCGCGAACACGCCTATCGCAGCCGTGAAAACAAGCGCCAGTTGATCACCCAGGTGCGGCAGGCACGCGAACGGCGCGGCGACTCCCCCGATATCGGTCCGGCTGAATTATTGGGCAGCGCAGTCAGGGCCTGATCCCTCCCCAAGGCAGGCAGCTGCGTCGCCTCCTGGAACTCAGTGTTTTCCCCACTCAGGAATAGCTGCACTTGAGCATGGCTGATTCACATGCTATTTTAGTACACTCGTTAACTATACACACGTTAACTAATAAATCATTAACCTGTTCACCAATAGAAACAACCGGAGACAATCATGATCCGAATTCGCTTCGCGCGCTTGACACATGCCGCCGCCATCCTGGCGGCCACCCTCTACGCAGGGACGGCCATGTCCCAAAGCGCAGAGGTAATGAATCGCCTCGCCAAAGGTGCCGTTGAAAACGGGGCTCAGATCACCTGGTACGAAAGCTCGCCCGAAGACCAGATCGGCAAAGTCCTCGACGGCTTCAAGCAAGCCTACCCGGACGTCAAGGTGCGCTACGTCCGGCTGGTTGGCGGCAACGAATTGGCGTCGCGCGTGATCCAGGAAGAGCAGGCATCCGGGAAAAGCGCCGACGTGCTGACCGGGGGCCCCGACCACCTGTGGCAGCTGTACAACCGCGGCCTGGTAAAAGATCTGAGCAAAGAGAACCTGGATTTGCCAGAGCAATTGCTGCCCGCCCCCTACGCCATCCCGACGACTGCATCCGTTTACGTGCAGATCTGGAATACCCGTAAAGTGAAGAAAGATGAAGTGCCCGCCGACTGGGATGCATTGATCAGCGAAAAGTGGTCGGGCCGTATCGGCAGCTGGGTGCGCGCAGCCGCATTTGCCCAGCTGGCAAGCACTTGGGGCGAGGAAAAGGCCGAACAAAAGCTGCGTGAACTGGTGGCGCTGAAACCTTACCTGTTCAAGTCGACCTTCCCATTGGCCCAGGGCGTCGCCTCGGGCGAGGTGGATGTTGCTATCGGCTTCTACCACTCTTTGCAGCCCGTACTGAAGGCAGGCGCACCGGTCGACTTCCGATTGCTGGATCCCACGCCGATGCATACCATCTCGACCAGCATCAGCAAGTCGTCGGTCAACCCCGACGCCGCCATACTGCTGGCCATGTGGCTGACCACTCCTGAAGGCGCCAAGATCTACGAAGAGGCGACCTCGCGCGGCAACCCTCTGGTATCCAGCACCGACACCTACAAAATGCTGCAAGCCGTCGAAGTGGCTGAGTGGTCGTTTGAGGATACCGAAAAGCTGGCGCAAATCAACGAAAAGTACAACGCCATACTGGCGGATGGCCCGCAGGCGCGATAACTCCTGCCGCATAGAGGAAGGGATTCGGATCGTCCCTTCCGGCTACTCACACACATTAAAGCTATAGGATCATTACCTCATGACGTCTGCCGTCGCTGCCCGCGGGCGAAGTGGATTCAGCCTGCCAGTCATGGTGGTGCTGCTGATACTCGCCTATCTTGTGCTGGTGCCCCTAGGCATTCTCTTTGTAAGCAGCCTGACCCCGTCAGGCTTGCCGTTCGACCCGGGCTGGACCCTCGTCAACTACCTCACGGTATATGGCGACCCCGAGTTCTGGAAGATGGTCTGGACGACCGTGAAATTTGCTATCGGCTCAATGCTGGGCGCAATGACGCTGGGCGTGGCGCTGGCCTGGGTGGTCGAACGTACCGACCTGCCCGGCAAGCAGACGCTGCGCATCTGCCTGACCTTGCCGATGGCCATTCCTCCATTCTTGCTGGCCATCGGCTGGATCCTGTTGTTGAGCCCCCGGATCGGATTCATCAACACGCTGATCCAGGACATCACCGGGGTCGACGATTTTTCGATCAACATCTACTCGCTGGGCGGCATGATCTTCGTGCAGGCCCTTTCACTGGTGCCATCGACCTTCCTTATTCTATGCCCGGCATTTCGCAATATGGACCCTAGCCTGGAAGAAGCGGCCATGACTTCCGGCGCAAGCAGGTATAGGCTTTTTTCCCGAATTTTCCTGCCATTGCTGGCACCCTCGCTGCTTGCCGCAGGCATCTTCATGCTGATGGTGGGCTTCCTGGTATTCGATGTACCCGGAACGCTCGGCATGCCGGTAAACATTTTTGTGCTGTCCAGCCGGATTGTGTACCTTGCGACCGACACCGCCGGGGGCATGTCGGCATATCACATCATCAGCACCATTGCCGTATTCTTCCTTCTCATCCTGTTGCTGCAAGCCAGCCTGTACCATCGGCTGACCCGCAATGCCAGCCGTTTCGTTACGGTGACAGGAAAGAACTTCCGCCCGCGCCTGTTCAAACTGGGCCGATGGAAGATGCCGATCATGTTTCTGGTCTTTGTCTACTTCTGCCTCGCCACCATTATTCCCCTGGGCATTCTGTTCTGGACCAGCCTTATGCCGTGGCTCATGCCGCCATCGATGGAGGCGCTCAGCCTGGCGAACTGGTCGAATCACATGGCGTTCTTCACGAACCCCCTGACATTACGCGCGCTGGGCAACTCACTCATGATCGGGGTGGTGGCATCCACCGTCGTGGCCTTGCTCTCGGTCCTCATCTCATGGATCGTTGTCCGCAAGGGCGGCAACAGCGGCAAGGTCGTCGACTTCCTGGCCTTCCTGCCCATCGCCATTCCTGGAACGATGATAGGCGTGGCTCTGGTCTACGTATACCTGAATATGCCTCTGCTCAGCATCTACGGCAGCGTCTGGATCATCACCATCGCCTATATCACCACTTACATCCCGTTCGGCACACGCAGCACCAATTCCGTCATGATGCAGCTGCACAAGGAGCTTGAAGAGGCCGCACGCACCTCGGGGGCCTCTTGGCTGCGAGTCATGCGCCGCGTCGTGCTGCCCCTGACGCTGCCGGCTGCGCTGGCGGTGTGGATCTGGGTCATCGCACACTGCATTCGTGAACTCTCGTCTGCCCTGCTGCTGCAGGGCGGGGAAAACCAGACCCTGCCCGTCGTGCTGTGGAATTTCTGGGTGGGCGGTGAGCCAAACAAGGCGGCAGCTGTCGGCCTGTGGCTGGTTGTATTGCTGTTCATCACCATGCTGGTCTGGCAGACCTGGGGCTCCCGCAAGACCGCAAAATAATCATAGAGGACAACGTGTTACGCATAGATCAATTGCAAGTGCATTACCCCACCGAACAAGGGCTGTTCGAAGCTGTCAAATCAATCAGCCTGGATATTATCGAAGGCGAGTTCTGCACATTCCTCGGTCCCAGCGGCTGCGGCAAGACCACAACCTTGCGCTGTATCGCCGGGCTGGAAGAACCCACTCAGGGCCAAATCGCCATCAACGGCATCGACGTGTTCAACAGCGCCTCGGGCATTAATGTGCCCACCCATAAACGGGACCTGGGGATGGTGTTTCAGTCGTACGCAATCTGGCCGCACATGACCGTATTCGAGAATGTGGCATTTCCGCTCGAAACAGGAAAAATCCGCCGGCAACAGGTCCGCGAAGAGGTAAACCGAGCCTTGCACATGGTAGGCCTGGGCGATTTTTCGGGGCGCTCGGCAACCCAGTTGTCGGGCGGACAGCAGCAACGCGTGGCACTTGCGCGCGCCATCGTCCGGAATGGCAAACTGTTATTGCTGGACGAACCGCTTTCCAACCTTGACGCAAAATTGCGCGAGCAGATGCGCCACGAGCTGCGCGAACTGCAGCGCACGCTGAAAACGACCACAATTTTCGTTACTCATGACCAGGATGAGGCGTTGGCCATGTCGGATCGCGTGGTCGTCATGAACAAGGGCGCGGTTATCGAGCAAGGCACGCCCGTCTCTCTGTATCAAAAGCCGCGCCACCTGTTTACCGCCCGCTTCATTGGCAAGGCCGACGTCCTGCCTTGCACCTTTATCAGCGAGGAAGGCAGCACCTGCCGCGTGTCAACCCAGATGGGCGATATGCATGCCAGCGACCCGCACAAGCTCGGCGACCGTGGTGGCTACATCATGATCCGGCCCGAGTCGGTGGACATCCTTGGCAAGGGCGAGAGCGGCCCGAACTGCGCGCCTGCAAGATTGACCCGGCGCGTGTTTGTCGGCCAGAAGATCGAGTACGAATTTGCGACACGAGCCGACACGCTCGTATCCGCGGTGGCGCCTTCTTATCTGGACCTGCCGGTGGGCGAAGAGGTAACGCTGCAGTTCAAGCCAGAACGCTGTGTGCTGTTGGAGCGAGACTGAACTGCGGCGCATCAAACACGCATGATAGATCGAACGCACCCTCTCTGGGTGTTTTGTAAAAAGGAGATTGGACCATGAACGGTCTGCAGTTAAAGCCCTACAACCAGCAGTTGAAAGTCCCCTACCGGTGGTCCAAGGGGACGCAGTATGTTCGCCGGGGGTTTCTGGTGCGCGCAGAAATTGACGGCCACGTTGGCTGGGGCGAAGCCGCTTTGCCCCCTCATGTCGTGTTTGACGGCTGGGCATTTGCGGCCCATTGCCAGGCACTGTTGAATGGCCTGAACCCTGCCGATGACCAATTCTTCAATGAGTTGTCATTGCGAGAAGTGGCGCCCCGCGTACGCTGCGGGCTTTCCTCGGCTGTTCTGGCAGCCCGCGCAGCCGCGTCGGGGCAGTCTTTGGCAAGTTATATTGCTGATGGGGCCACCCCCGCCGAACGCGTTCCGGTCAACGACTTGATCGGCGACGCCGATCCTGCAATGTGTGTCCAACGCGCGCAAGAAGCCCTGGCGCGCGGCCAGGACACCGTCAAAATAAAATGCACCGACGAGCGCGAATTGGATATCGTCCGGGTGCGCGAAATCCGCAACGCCTTTCCCGATCTCCGCATGCGGCTCGATCCAAACGAATCGTGGCACGTGGACTGGGCGCTGGAACAAATCAAGGCCATGGAAGCGTTCGATATCGACTACATCGAAGAACCTTTTCCACGCGGCACTGACTTGAATGTTTATGCCGAAATGTCGCAGAAAACCAGCATTGCGCTGGCACTGGATGATTCTGTCCGCTCACCGTTCCATGCGCGTCGCGCGATAGAGATGAGGGCGGCCAAGGTATTGATTCTAAAGCCACCACGGCTTGGCGGCCCTGACACCACGGCTGCCGTCATTCGTATGGCACACGAAACGGACACGCGCTGCGTGGTGACGGCCAGCCTGGAAACAGCAATCGGCCTGTACGTTGCCCTTCATTGCGCAGCGCTGCTGAAGCAGCCCATCGAACCATGCGGCATGGGTACCGCCCGATTCTTCAGCAATGATGTCGCCGAGCCGCCTGCGATCCAGGACGGCTATATGATCGTGCCCCAGGGACCAGGACTTGGCATAGACCTGGAGCCATGGTGGGATAAGAACTGAAAACAAACGGCCCGCCAATTCGTGATCATCGTCGATTCAATCATCTTTTGATTAACATGTTAACCAAAAGATGATATTATGCCTAACGATGCAGGCAGGAGCTCTTTCAGAGCAAGGCCCGGTCATCGACCCGTTTGCTCAATCTTTGCAATCATCGTGTCAATATTGCGATACAGCGAGGCGAGCAACTTTGGACCGATGGCAGCTTCCAGGCTCTGGTAGACGGCCTCGACCCGCGGACCGATGCGCGCGACCATTCGCTGCCCCTTGGAACTCAGGCGTATTACCTGGCGGCGAAGGTCTTCAGGGTCGGGGCCGCGTTCGATCAGATTCGCGTCCTGCAACAATCGCAGTATTCGAGTCAAGCTGGGCGAAAGCACCTGGGCACGGTCTGCCAGCGTGGCGGCATCGATATCACTGGTGTCGTACAGGGTTCGCAGTACACGCCATTGCTGTTCAGTCAGGCCCGCCTCATTCAAAATGGGGCGAAAACGCTGCATCAGGGTTTCACGTGCAGACAAGAAAAGATGTGGCAGGTTGCGGTGGCGGAAGGTAGGTTTGGTCTGCATGCGTAACAGGCTAGCTGAAATTGGTTAACAGGAGCAATAAGTGTTGGACAACCATATTATCGAAGAAATCGCTGAACAACTAGAAGAAAGCGAACGCAGCAGGCAGCAGATAAGGCAAGTTTCGCTGCAACACCCCGACATGACCCTGGATGATGCCTACGCCATCCAGCGCGCCTGGGTCACACGCAAAGTCAATGGCGGCCGTATCGTGCGCGGTCACAAGGTGGGCCTGACCTCACGCGCCATGCAGCTTGCATCCAACATCAGCGAACCTGATTTCGGGGCCTTGCTCGATGACATGTTCTACACCGATGGCGCCGCATTGCCCATGGATCGGTTTATTGTGCCGCGTGTCGAAGTTGAACTGGCGTTCGTGCTGGGACGAGACCTGCAAGGGCCAAACATAAGTCTCACCGATGTGCTGCGCGCCACTGAATACGTGACGCCCGCGCTCGAAATCATCGATGCGCGCTTTCACCAGATCGATCCCGCAACAAAAGCCACGCGCAAGGTTCTGGACACGATCTCCGACAACGCCGCCAATGCGGCGGTGGTGACAGGCGGCCGCCCGGTAGCCGCCGATGCGGTTGACCTGCGCTGGATGGGCGCTGGCCTGCTGCGCAACGGCATCATTGAGGAAACGGGGCTGGCATTGGGCGTTCTGAACCACCCGGCCAACGGCGTTGTGTGGCTGGCCAACAAATTATCACAGGTAGGCGTGGGCCTGAAGGCCGGGCAAGTGATCTTGTCGGGTTCTTTCACACGGCCGGTATATGCCGAACGCGGCGATATCTTCTGCGCCGATTACGGCGTACTGGGCACCATCAACTGCCGCTTTGTATAAGCACAAGCCTGGCCTTTACGAGGACTTTCCATGCAACATCCACAAAATCTGTTCAAACGCGCCCTGGCCAAAGGGGAAACAGTAATTGGCCTATGGCAAGGCATGGCCAGCGCGTATACCGCCGACCTGTGCGCCGACCTGGGCTATGACTGGCTGCTGATCGACGGCGAGCACGCTCCGAACACCGTGCCTTCCGTCATGGCTCAATTGCAGGCGCTGGCGGCCCACCCTGTTGCCGCTGTGGTGCGCCCGGCGTGGAACGACCCGGTCGAATTGAAACAGTTGCTCGATGTTGGCGCGCAGAATTTGTTGGTACCCATGATACAGAATGCTGAACAGGCATCGGCAGCCGTATCAGCTGTACGCTACCCACCGCGCGGCACACGAGGCGTGGGTACCGCATTGGCCCGCGCCGCCCGCTGGGGAGGCGTCGCCGATTACCTGACACGCTCCGATGAAGAAATCTGCCTGCTGTGCCAGGTGGAAACAGCTGAAGCGTTGGCGCATCTCGATCAGATCGCTCGGGTCGATGGTGTCGACGGCGTCTTCATAGGGCCGGCGGATCTCGCCGCCAGCATGGGGCATCTGGGCAATCCGGGCCACGCCGAAGTCAAGGCCGCGATTAAAGACGCAATACAGCGTATTCGCGCGGCGGGCAAAGCTGTTGGCATCCTGCAGGCCGATGTGGAACAGGCCAGACAGTACATCAGCCTTGGCGCCCAGTTCGTCGCCGTCGGTGTCGACACCGTATTGCTGCGCCGCGCGGCGCAGCAGCTACTCTCGCAATTCAAGACCGGCACCACAATCGAGGCCCCAAAGCCAGGCGCGGCATACTGACATTTATACGACGGCACCAATCCGGTAAATGCTTGAATCCTCAAGGTATTACATGATAAATTAATACACACGTTAATAATTTATCGAAATCTTCAGAACTTACGGAGCAGACATGTTCAAACCCTTTCTAAAAGCCGCTGGCCTAAGTGCCGCGCTAGCTGTCGGCCTGACCGCGACAGCACAGGCCCAGGACACTTACCCCCAGCGCGCTGTAACGCTCATTGTTCCCTTCCTGGCAGGCGGCGGTGGCGACACCCTGGCCCGCCTGACCGCCGAACCCCTGGCGCGGGAACTAAAAACAACCATCATCGTCGAGAACCGCCCAGGCGCGGGGGGCAACATCGGCGCGGCACAGATGGTGCGCTCGACACCCGATGGCTACACACTGGGCTACGGCACAAACGGCACTTCCGCCATCAACCACTGGCTGTACAAGAATCCCGGCTACAAGCCCTCCGATCTTGAACCAATTTCTCGCCTGACCACCATTGCGGCCACCATGGTGGTGCGCCCGGACATGAACATCAAGTCGGCCAAAGAACTCATTGCCTATGGCGAACAGCACCCAGGCGAATTGACCTGTGGATCCGCGGGCAACGGCACAACGTCACATATTGCCTGCGAGCTGTTCAAGCAGATGACGGGCCTGGATATTCTGCATATCCCCTATAAAGGCGGGGCGGCTGCACTGACCGACCTGATCGGTGGCCGCATCAACATCTTGATCGACGTCATGCCCAACCTGGCGGGCCAGATCAAAGCCGGCAATGTAGTGCCGCTTGCGGTCACCACTCAGGAGCGGGTCGATTCCCATCCCGACATCCCCACCCTGGATGAGTCCGGCGTACCGGGTTATTACTTCTTTGCATGGGACGCCCTTTACGCTCCCAAGGGCACCCCCGATGCCATTCTTGACCGTTTGAACGAAGCGGTGCATGCGATGATGGCTGATCCCGAAGTGGCCAAAAGGTTCACAGACCGCGGCGCCACACCGGCTGCCACGAGCCGTGAGGAACTCGGCGCCTTTGTGCAGGAAGAGTACGAACGCCTGGGCGAGATCGTGAAAAATGCCGGGGTCAGCATCGACTGATGCGACGATAACCCGCCGAAGCGGGATTTCACATCTTACGCAGCATTGCAACACGGGCCAGGCGCATAGCACCTGGCCCGTGTTTATTTTGCGTGGGGCGGCACCCAAAAACGACTGTAACGCTTGGCGCTGCATCAGCCAGGCCGGCCTGGCTTATGTCTTCAAAGACAGACACACATAGTATGTTATGTTATAACATACTGCTTTTGGCAGAGTATCCCGCTGCCCTGGCCCTTGCAACGGTGATCACGCCCTCACCGCAGCATAATCAAAGGAAAGTATCCATGCCTGGATTGAAGAAACCGGCCGCTATCGCGGCCCTTATCGCCATAGCGTTGCTGGCATTGCCTCAGGCAAGCGCAAAAGAACTCAAGGTCGTGTCAACGTTCTCCATTATCAGCGACTTGGCGCAAAATGTCGGCGGCGAGCACATTGCGCTGACCACATTGGTGGGCCCTGACGGCGACACCCATGCCTATGAGCCAAGGCCCACCGACGCGGTGGCGGTCAGGCATGCCGACGTGATACTGGCCAACGGCCTGCACCTGGAAGGTTTTCTTCAACGCCTGGTCCAGGCCAGTGGCGGCAAAGCACCCGTGGTGGCCTTGAGCAAGGGCGTTAAATTGCTGAATTCCGCCGACGACCACGATCACAGTGAAGACGGGCACAATGCTCACGATCATGACGACAGTCACGACCATGATCACAAGCACGAACGCGATCACAAACATGATCACGGACACAGCCACGAGCATAACCAGGACGACAAGCAAGGCCACCACCATCACGGAGAATTCGACCCGCACGCCTGGCAATCGGTTGAAAATGCGCAAGTCTATGTCGCCAACATCGCCGACGCTTTTTGCGCGGCCGATAGTGAAGGCTGCCCGGCCTATCGAGCCAACGCCGCGTCGTATACTGAAAAACTCAAAGCACTGGACGCTGACATCAAGGCGTCCGTCGAGCAGATACCGGCCGATAAGCGCACCCTCATTACCTCCCATGATGCCTTTGCCTATCTTGGACAGGAATACGGGCTGCGCTTTCTGGCCCCCCAAGGCTTGGGCACCGATTCGGAAGCATCAGCGGGCGACGTTGCCGCGCTAATACGGCAAATCAAGGCGCAAAAAGCGGCCGGACTCTTCCTGGAAAACATCAGCAATCCTCGCCTGATTGAACAGATCGCAAAGGAAACCGGCATGAAAATCGGCGGCAAGCTTTATTCCGACGCCCTATCGGCCGAGAACGGCCCAGCGGCCACATACATAGATATGATGCGGCACAATATCGCCACCATTCGAGACACTGTCCTGGAAAAATAACGCGCGGCCGGGGATGACGCACGTGCCGCTTTGGCTCGGGCTTGCATTCAGGCGCAGCCGCAGCCCGCAAAGCGGGCTTTTCCCCAACCCGTCAATCGCTGCTTTCAGGTACGAGACGGCGGCAGATCAATACCCGGGAAAACCTTGATGACCGCGGAGTCATCTTCTTTTCCGTGCCCGGCCGCCGACGCCATCATGAACAGCTGGTGCGCGGCAGCCGAGAGGGGGAGGGGGAATTTGCTTGACCGCGCGGTATCAAGCACAAGCCCCAAATCCTTGACAAATATATCGACTGCCGACAAAGGCGTGTAATCGCCCTCCAGGATATGCGGAACACGATTCTCAAACATCCAGGAATTGCCCGCGCTATGAGTGATGACCTCGTATAAGGCCCTGGCATCCACGCCCTCGCGTATGCCGAGCGCCATGGCTTCCGCCGCGGCGGCAATATGCACGCCAGCCAGCAATTGATTGATTATTTTTACCTTGGAACCTGTTCCATGATCTTCGCCAAGCCGGTAGACGTTCTTCGCCATGGCAGCCAGCACAGCTTCGACTTTCGCGTAAGCGTCAGGGGGGCCGGACGTCATCATGCTCAATTCTCCCGATGCCGCGCGAGCCGCTCCGCCCGAGATCGGCGCGTCGAGCATCAAGACCTGATGCTCCGCCAGGCGTTGGGCGACGTTCGACGCAAAATCAGGGGAAACGGTAGCGCAAGCCACGACCACGCTTCCCGGACGCAAACTGCCGCAAGCCCCATTGGGGCCGAACAGTACATCTTCGGTCTGCTCTGCGTTGACGACGACGATAATCAGCACCTCGCACTGTTGCGCCAGCTGTGCGGGCGTATCGCATGCAATGCCGTTTTCCGCGGCAAGCTGCGCAAGCGCCGTTTCCCTGACGTCATAGCCATGAACGTTGAAGCCACCGCGCAGCAAACTGCGGGCTATGCCAAACCCCATCGCGCCAAGACCGATTACACCAATATTTTGGGACATTGATTGCCTTCGTCAGGTGAGAATAAAAAATGCAAGACGCTAGCCGCCGTGGGGCCGCTTCGACATGCGCAGATATTTTTCAATGAGCAGCCGGGCTCCGTTTGCTACGGGAATGTCCACCATGAGCCCCTCGAAAACACATGCCGCATTCCCACCGGCGCATGCTTCTTCAAAACATTTCACCAGCGCCTGGGCCCGCTCGAACGCTTCTTTCGATGGCATGAACGAAGAATTTATAGCATCTATCTGATTGGGGTGAATGCAGAACGAGCTTTCAAAGCCAAGCCGGGCGGCCCTTTGCATGCGGCGCTCGAAAGCGTCTTTATCCGCAAACTCAGTCATGGAACCTATAAAACCGACCGGCGTGATCCCCGCCAGCCGACAGGCCGAAATGGCCAACACATTATGCGTATACAACCCATCCTCCGATGCCGTCATGCGCAAGGCCACGGCCAAGTCCTCGGGACCAACATTCATTCCTTGCAGGCGGGGGTGGGCACGGGCAATGGAAGACATATTCGCCAGCCCTTCGGCGTCTTCGATCAAGGCTATAAGTTCGGTATGGCCCGCCCGCAGGCCTTTCTCGAGCTCACACTCCAAAATGACCTCGGCCACGGCGCGCACGTGCGCGCCGTTGGGGACTTTCGGGATGACAAGCGCGGCGACATGGGATGAAACACTGGACTCAATATCGCGCACCATGCATCGCCACGAGCGATTGACCCGGACGGCAACGCCATATCCCGCCTTGGAGAATGTATTTGCCAGCCCACCCACTTTGCTTCGCGCCTCCGCTTTCAAAGCATGCGGCACGCTGTCTTCCAGGTCGATGACCAATGCATCAGCGGGTCTTGTGACCGCGCTTTTAATCAGACGATCGTTCACCGCCGGGACAAACAGCATGGATCTCCATGCAAGGCCGCGCGCTGGCGATTCCGAATTAATCATCCCCCGCCCCTTCCAGTTCGGCCAATATTTGGGAGGTATGCTCCCCCAAGGCGGGAGCTTTTAAACGGAAGGAACCGGGCGTGTTCGAGAAGCGAGGCACAATATTGTGCATTGGCAGACTGCCCAATTCGCCGTCCTCGACATCCACAATAACGGCTCGCCCCGTGACGAAAGGATGGTCAAGCAAATCACTCACGGAACATACCGGACCGGCTGTGACCGAGGCCTGTTCAAATATATCCAGGCTTTCCTGTTGGGTTCTTTCCTTGATGAACTGCCCGATTATGGCGTCCAACTCATCCCGGTTTTCCACCCTTGCATCATTGTCCGAAAATTTGGGGTTTTCCTTTAGATCGGATCGCCCTATCGTGTCGAAAATCCTCATGGCCATGGACTGCATGGAGCCCGAAATGGCGATGTACTTGCCGTCGCTGCATTCATACAGATTCCGCGGCGCGGTATGGGCAGCTTGATTTCCCGTGCGGGTGGTCGGTTTCCCGGTCACTTTGAAGCGGGCCGCGTCGGACGATATGAAGGAGAAAATGGGCTCGAATAATGATATGTCGATGACCTGCCCCTGCCCGCCCCTGTCGACGACCCTCAGGGCGGTCAAGATGCTGGCCGCCCCGTAAACGCCGGCTATCATGTCGGCCAGAGCCAACGGAGGCAAGGTAGGCGGCGCGTCCGGAAACCCATTCAATGTGGCGTATCCTGACATGGCTTCGACTAATGTGCCGAATCCCGGCTTATGCTGGTATGGACCTGTCTGACCCCAGCCGGATATTCTTGCGATCACCAGCTTGGGGTTGATTTTCAACAAGTCGTTCGGCCCCAATCCCATTCTTTCCAGGGTGCCCGGAACGAAATTCTCTATCAATACATGGGATGTCTTCAATAACTTCTCAAGCTGGCCCATCCCGGCGGCTGATTTCAGGTCGAGGGCTATCGAACGCTTATTCCTGCCGTAGATCTTCCAGTAAATGGAATATCCATTCTCTTTCCAGTTGCGAAGATCATCCCCCTTGCCTTCCTGCTCGACCTTGATCACGTCGGCGCCAAAGTCGGCGAGGTACATGCTCAGCATGTTGCCGGCCACCAGCCTGGACAAGTCCAGGACTCTTATGTCTTGCAGCGGCCCTTTCGAGCTTGAGTCAAACGTTTGCATTGCCTTATCCCGGAAGCTCAATCGACCTGCGCGCCCGCACGTGTCACCATGCCGCCCCATTTCTGGTACTCGGCCTCGGCAAACGCGTCGAACTCTTTTGCCGTCAGCGCCAGGGGCTCGATGCCCCGCTGCGCCAGTGCGTCCTTGACTTGCGGGTTCGCCACCGCATCCGCAATGCCGCTTATGAGCTCATCCCGGACATCTTGGGGGATGCTTTTCTGACCGAACAGGGCCAGCCACAGGTCGCCGCTATAGTTGGGGATTTTTTCGCCGATGGCCGGCACATCGGGCAGGGCCGGCGACCGGTTGGCCGAACTGACGCCCAGCGCTCGCAGCTGGCCACTCTGTATGTAGGGCAAGGCGGAAGGCAGACTGGCAAAAACAATAGGCACCTGATTCCCCAGCACGTCCGTCATGGCTGGGGCCACCCCTTTGTACGGAATATGGTGAAGCTTGAGGCCGGCATATTCGTCCAGCATCACACCCAGCAAATGGTTGGGTGAGCCGCTGCCCGCGGATGCGAAATCGAACTTGTTGGGATGGCTTTTTATGAGTTCGATGAACTCATCAAGCGTGTTCGCCGGAAATGACGGATTGACCAGCAATACATTTGGAACGGTTCCAATGACGCCGACCGTTGAAAAGTCTTCTGCGGGGTCGAAGCCGGGATCCTTATACAGCGCCGAGGCTATGGCAATCGTCGTATTGGCGGACAACAGCGTGTAGCCATCGGCTTTCGCACGCGCAACGATGGCCGTGCCTATATTGCTTCCCGCCCCTGGCTTGTTGTCGACCACGACGGCTTGCCCCAGTTTTTTTGACAATGCCTCAGCCACCACCCTGGTGACGAAGTCGCTTGTGCCGCCGGGGGGCGTCGGAACAACCACGGTAATGGGCCTGCTTGGAAAATTCTGCGCCAGCGCGGCCCCCGAACACAGCAGCATTGCGGCGGCCATGAGTCCGGCTAGAAAGCTCAATGGTCGATCTCGTTGAACTATATGCATATTGCCTCCCTTTTTAATGAGGTCTCGATCTTGACACCCAGCCTGTCCATCCACAAATACTATTTCAATCTGATGGGTATAGTTTTTTAATATACTTGTGCCCATGGCGGAGACTCAGCCGCCCTCGATGTGGAAGGACGAAACCTTGACGTTGAATCAGTTGAAATATTTCCTGGCCATCATAGGCGCCGGCAGCATCTCGAAGGCCAGCCGGCAGATCTTTGTGGCTCAACCCGCTCTGTCCAATCAAATAAAGCTGCTCGAGGACGAGCTTGGGCAAATACTTTTCTATCGAAATGCCAACGGTGTCGTGCTTACCGAAGCGGGAAAAAAGCTGCAGGACCGCGCTATCGGCATCCTGAGACAGGTCGATGCATTGAAGGAAGAGTTGACCTCTTCCATTTCCGAGCCCGTCGGTTCCTTGGCGATCGGCCTGGCCATGGCCTTGAATATGCGGATGTCGGAGCAGATTTATCGAAAACTGAATGACAGCTACCCTAAATTGCGGGTCAGGCTCATGGAAAGCATGAGCGGTTTTTTGCCTCAGCTATTAGAGGACGGCCAAATCGACCTTGCGCTGGCCTATGATGCGAAGCCTTATCGAAACCACAAAGTCGAAAAACTAGGGCATGAGTCTCTTTATTGGGTCACCACGCCAAAAAATGTCCGGATGCGCAAGCCCCATGCGGACTTCGACACGATCCAGAAGATCGGCCTGATACTGCCCGGCTTTCCCCACAGCCTGCGCCTGCTCATTGACCGGCAGTTTCATCTGCACGGACTACGTCCGAACATAAAAATTGAGGTCGACTCGACCTACACAATCAAAAAAATGATTGTTTCCGAAAACCTATCCAGCATTCTGTCTGTCCATACAGTGAAGGAAGAGGTGGAGTCCGGCCAGCTTGTGGCCCTGCCAATACAGAAACCCTCCATCGACAGGGACATACACCTGGTGACCGGCTACCAGCGGCAAAATGACCCCATCGTTGCGCTTGCGCGCAACGCTATCGTCGAACTATTCCAAACCTGACCAGACCTGGGCATAGCGCTTTCGACCCCCTGCCTATTCAGAACGACGCGGGCGGGTTGACCGCCCGCTCCACCCTCAACTCGGGGTGGACCACATCGCCGCCGCGCACAATGTCCGTGCCGTCCAGCGTCAGGTTGCAGCCGCGCATGGGAATGTCCAGATGGCACGCGGTATCGTTGTCGCCCCCCAGCTCAACGTTGGGTCCCAGAGAAAAGAGTACGTTGCCGTAGAACGACAGCGCATTCATCACATGTTCGTCATGCAGACGGCGGGTGGCCTCAAAGTGGTACCAGCGCGCAGCGTCGTTCATGCCCCATCCTATGTGCGAAATGGCGTAGGCCCGCGGATCGTGAAAGCCGGCGA
This sequence comes from Pusillimonas sp., assembly GCA_049672825.1. Taxonomy (GTDB): domain Bacteria; phylum Pseudomonadota; class Gammaproteobacteria; order Burkholderiales; family Burkholderiaceae_B; genus Pusillimonas_C; species Pusillimonas_C harenae_A. The sequence continues at coordinate 23,430 of JBATWU010000062.1, read as the reverse complement.
TGTACGTGCGCAGCAGGTCGGCGTCCATGCCGCTGCCCTCCACTTTCGTGACATAGCCGCGCTCCACCGTCAGCGCCACCTCGGTCTGCAGGTATCGCTTGAACGCGGCCAGGATATCGCCCTGGCGCAACACGACGGTGCCATTGACCTCGCCATCATTGCCCTGGGTGAACACGAAACCAGAGGGAAAATGGTCCCAGCGGCCAGGCTCGTCGGTATAGCCGTACTCCGACATCACCGGGTACTGGCCCAGCTCATAGGTAATGTCGGTGCCATGTGGCGACGTGATATGCATGCGCCGGGCCCGCATCAGAATCTCGCGGCCGCGCTCGACCCGCTTCGCCAGCTCGCGCGTGGGGAACATGGCCCGCAGCACATGCGGGGGTTCCATGATGCGCAGGATACGAACCCCCGCCTTCTGCATGTCGAGCTGCTCGTGTGAGAACAGCAGGCCCACCAGGTCGATGACCATGTCGCAACGCTTGAGCATGTCGAGCAGCAGCTCCTGCCCCGCAAAGGGATGACGGCCCTGCACCGCCGCTTTCACGGCCTGGCCGCGCTGGACGTTCACGTTGAACGCCTGTGCGCCCAGCCGTCCCGCGGCCTTCAGCAAGGCCTGCACATATTCGGACCATTCCGTACCAGCGTTCAGGATCGCCACCCGCTCGCCCTCGCTGACCTTGCACAGCCGCAGTTCCTCCAGGAATAGTTCGACCAGGTCGAAATCCACTGCCGATGATGTCGTCATAATGCTCCTTACTCTTTTTCTGATAGGACCTGTCGCAGTATTCGCAGGCAAAGGTCCGTGTTTTCCGCCTGCAACTGGTGGGCGGCGCCTTCGGCCGGCACAACCCGCAGCCGTGGCTGGCTGCGCCGGAACCTGGCCTCTTCTTCTGCGTTGATGACACCGCTGCCCGTGGCCACGACCAGCGTCGCGGGGCAGTTCAGCCGCGCCATATCCTCGTAAATGTCATGTTCATGGAAATCGCGATAGGCTGCCTCGATCACCCTAGGGTCGCAGCTTGCCAGCCATTGGGCGCGCTGACGCAGCAGAGGCTCGGGCCAAGACGCCATGCCCGGCCGGCGCAAGTAGGCATCTGCCTCTCCGCGACGCGCGGCCTCCAGCAAGTCCTGCGTACGAGAGGCGGCAATGGGATAGGGCCGCGCCCCGGGGGCGCTGGCCGGCGGATCCAGCATGATGAGCGCTCCGATCGCCGTCGAGCGGGCCGCCAGGCGCGCACCAATCCGCGCCCCCATGGAGTGGCCCACAATAACCGGCGCGGACAGACCGAGCGCCGTCAGGAAGGCCTGCAAGTCGCTGGCGCAGGCGTCCAGCCCGTAATCCAGCTCCGGCCCCTGCTCGCTCAGTCCGCGGCCCCGGACATCCAGCACCCGGACATCGCGGCCATCGCCCGCCAAAGCGCGGGCGATATGCCCCCACAAGGCGGCGGGGCTGACTATGCCCGGCACGATGACCACGGAGCTTCCGGTGCCGGGATAATGCAGATAGTGCTGCCGGATTCCATTGGCGCGGACATGGGCGCCATAAGACGGTATCCCGTCAGTGTACGAACAGTTCAAGATACAAGACCTCCTTCTATCGCGGCCATGGCGCCCTCGAGCTGTCTCTTCACAATAGTCCTCAGGGGCTTGGTTTCGTCCAGCAGCACGCCGGCATCGACGGACGCCATTTGCTCCAGAAGCGGCCGCAACACCCTTAGATCACCGCCCGAATTGACAGCTACGGCATGGACCAGCCGGCCCCGGCTCATACCCAGCAGCAGGCCTTTAGGCCGTTCGGCATCAGGGTCGAGCGCGGCACGCTGGAGGTAGGAAATATCCCCATGCTCCGGCACTGATCCAAGCATTTGGATATTGCAGCCCAGGACGTCGGTCCAGAACCAGGGCACACCGCGCTCTGCGGGCGTATTGCCCAGCATCGCCGCCGCAACGATGGCGCCCTGCTCATTGGCTGATTGCCACGATTCAAGGCGAACGCGGCCGCCGTACCAGGGATGGTACTGGCTGACGCAGTCCCCCGCCGCGTAAACCCCTGGGGCGCTTGTGCGGCAATGCGCGTCCACCATCACACCACCATTGAGAGGATCAATATCCAGCCCCGCCTCACGTGCCAGCATGGTGCTGGGCTGCTGCCCCACCGCCACCACGATGGCTGTGGCATCGACCGATGTGCCATCGGACAAGCTCACCACGCGGCACCCATTTTCTTGAACTATCGATATGGCCTGTTGCCCCAGCAGCACACGGATGCCGGCCTGTCGGCAGCGCGCCCCCAACCAGTCGGCCAGCAATGCGGGAGCGGCCCGGGACAATATCCGGGGGGCAACATCCAGTACCGTTACCTTTTTGCACAAGCCGACAGCGCTCGATGCCACCTCCAGCCCAAGATATCCCGCCCCCAGAACCAGCAAAGAATCCACATCGGCCAAGGCCTCGCCCAGGCGTTTTGCATCGCTCAGTGCCCTGACGTAATGAACACCGGGGGAGTTCGCCGGCAAGCCGGCAAATTCCCGGGCCTGGCCGCCTGTGGCCAACAGGCACAGATCGAATACCTGGGCATCACCGTCATCGGCGTAGGCCATGCGCTGATCGATATCCAGTTTCCGGACTCGCCGGCCGGGCCGGAACACAATGTTGAGTGCCGCGAGCTCATCCCTGGTCAGCAAGGGCGCAGCCTCTGTCATGCCTCTTCCGCGAACGACTTCCTTGGACAGAGGCGGACGCTCATATGGAAAATGAGGCTCATCCCCCTGCAGCGTAATGCAACCGCGATGCCCCAGGCGCCGCAATTCGCGGGCAGCCGATACGCCCGCATGCCCCGCACCCACGATCAGCACGCGGGCATCCAGCGCACCTTCCGCCGCATCCACGGGAACAACCGCCGCAGCATCATCCCTCATACGTCCACCCAAACCTCATCGCCCCGTATTTCGACCGGGTAGACCTTCAGATGGTCTTTGGCCGGACCGCACTGCACCTCACCCGTGCGCACATCGAAACGCGCCGCGTGCAGCGGACATTCGATACAGCCGTCCTCCAGAAAACCATCCGTCAGCAATGCATAGTCATGGGTGCACACGTTTCCCGCCGCATACACCTCGCCATCCACCAAGAACAATGCAATCTGTTCGTCGCCTTGTTCGCATGCCAGGATTTCATCCTGCAAATCATCCATATTGGCCAACCTGACCCACGCCATACCGGCACTCCATTCATGTCCATTCAATGAAACCAGACAGCCGAGGGCGAAGAAGAACCCACCGCCGGCCATCCCAGGGATTACGCCCGCTCAGGCACCGCGCACGGTATCGACCAGGTCGATAACATTCTGCGGCAATACATCGCCACGCCACGCCACGTGGCCATCCGGACGAACCAGCACAAAACGGCCCCCGTACAATGCCGCCACTTCCGCGGACGCCTCTTGTATTGACATGGGCACACGCCGCTGAGATGCCGCATCCAGCAAAGGCTGGGCATCGCCGGACGCGCCCGGAGCAGCCACCAGCACGAATCCCCGGCCATACCAATCCAGCGTGGAGCGCCCGTCCGCCAGCCATGCATGCGGCGCACGCGATCCCGGCCGAGCCGTCTGCACATACACCATGGGTTCATCCGGCGGCGGGGGCGAGCCGTCATTCACCACGACCGGCGACTCGTCATAACGGTATCCCATCGATGTGCCCGCGATCTCCCATTCGGGCAGCATGACTTCCTTGAGTGTCGCGCCCACACGCTCGCGGCACTGCTGTCCTTCAGGTGTTTCATCCAGTATTTTCGAATAGTCCAGGTCGAGCTGCCAGGGCCGGAACAGCTCGGTGGCCGCACGCACGAACCGCAGCGCGGCGGGCCGGCGCTCATCGTGGTACGACCGCAGCAGCGTGGTCCCGCCCCAGCCATCCAGCGCCGCCTCCAGTTTCCAGCCCAGATCGAAGGCATCCGCAATACCCGTGTTCATGCCATAGCCGCCGGTGGGCGACATGGCGTGGGCGGCATCGCCCGCCAGGAAAATTCGGTCTTTATGCACGAACTGGTTGGCAACAATCTCGCGGCGCCGCCAAGGCGAAACGGCACGGACTTCGAATTCGATCTCATCGCTGCCTATGCATCGGCGCACTATGGCGTCGACATCCATGTTCTCCAGGTCCAACTTATCGGCCGAACCCGACAAGGACAAACGCCACTCATCGCGCCCATCAACCACTGTCAGGTTCCCCCAGACGCCTTCGGGACCAATCAACATATAGCGTTCGCCTGCGCCCATGGGATGCTTGCGATGCAGATCCGGGCAATAAACAAGCATGCTGATGGTGTAATTGATCAGGGGAATGCCTTCCACTCCGATGCCCAGGGCATTGCGCACGCCGCTGTCCACGCCGTCGCACGCCACCATATACTTCGCCCGGATACGGGTAACACCGTCTGTCGGTTCCATGCCACCGACCTGGACTTTATCGACGTTATCGCCGGTAAAGTTATTCCGCTTGCCGCCCGGAATATGGCGCACATACGCGGTCACGCCGTCGTCATCGCAATCGAAGCGATCCAGGCGCTGTTCGCGCATCAGGCGCACGCTGTCGTATCCGGCCGCCTCGCTCTGAAGAACGGGATCCAGCATCTTCTGCGGACACCGGTGCCTGTCCTGAGGTGTGAAGTCCGGTACGGCACGACCGCCCAGCGGTGCATAGGGCTCCCGCTCGAGCTCGTAGCCGCACAGGCTGGTGCAGTACAGGATGTCCAGCGCATAGTCCTGCGGAAAACCCGCCTTGGCCACTTTATCCACGATTCCCCAGCGACGGAACATTTCCATCGTCCGGGACGACAGGCCCGACGCCCGGGGCAATACGACGTCCACACTTTCCTGCTGATCGACAACGATGCAATCGATTCCCCTCCAGCCCAACTCAACAGCCAGCGACAGGCCGACCGGCCCGGCGCCCACAATCAATACGGATGTTTCCAGACTTGCTGCCATGTTATTTATCAACTCCATTCACGGTGATACTCCTAATGTGCTTTCCATTCACGAGCGATTTACAGTTCCATCGCATCCAGGTAGTACTTCATCAAGTGCTGGACCACGACTTCCGTTTTCGCCATGGGACCCGGTTCGTAGAAATTCGAGCTCATTGCGCGCTGCAGCGCCACGACCATTTCGGCATCTTCCTTGATGATTTGCTGGACGAAGGTCCGGTAGTGCTCCAATCGCTGCTGGAAGTCCTCCAGCGCCAGCGCTGACGGATCGAACAGGAAGTAGCACTCCAGGGTCATCTTGTCCGTGCCGCGCGGCCATGCCTGCCACAAGCGCAGGCTGTCATATCGCATCGACATATTGATGTTGGGAAATAGGCCGGCCCGCGTGGAGTTCTCCATGCCGTGCCCTTCCAGCCAGGGCAGAGTCGGAAAAAGCTGCTCACCCGTTTTGGAGTGCGGGCGCCCTTTCTGGTCGTAGGCCCAAGCCCCACGCTCATAAAGGCGGGCTTTCAGATTCTTGTAGTTGTTGAATGCGCCGATGGTGCCTTTGTGGATAACCGGTACGTGATAGATATCAACCAGATTTTCCACCAGCAGCTTCCAGTTGCAATCAATCTCCAGCACCATTTTGTCGGCCAGCACGCATTGATCGCTCTGGAACCACCACAGCTCGTCCTCCAGTACGCCCACGTGATGCTCGAAGGGCATTGGATTCTGGTTGAACGTAATGAATATCCAGCCGCGCCAAACCACCGACTGCAGACGGCGCAAACGGCAATTCTTCAGATTGGCCGCTTCGTTCTCGAAGCGCGGCGCCGTGATCAGGTTGCCGTCCAGATCGTATAGCCACGCATGGTACGGACAACTGAAATCCTTCGCATTGCCCGAACCGTAGGCCACCGCCACACCGCGATGCAGGCACATATTCATGAAAGCAACGATCTGGCCTTCCGCGTTTCGAGTGACCACGAATGGTTCGTCCACAATTTCCCTGGTCAGGTAGTCACCCGGGTTGGGCAGCTCCTCGACACGAGCGACGCATAGCCACTCCTTCATGAATATCCGCTCTTTTTCCTGCGCGGCGATCTCATCGGACGAATAGATTTTCCCGGGCAAATGGCGGGCCTCCGCCAACGTGTCCCTGGTTCTGGCAAACCGCTCTTTCAAATCATGAAAAACCAGTGGTTCTGCAATACTCACAGCGCTCTCCCGCTTTTGACTCGATTCATGTAAACCACCACGGCGCGGTGCGACTCGCGCGCGCCACGCCGCAAGGCTCAATTACTGTTCTTTACACCCGCCAGCGTCGCGGCGTCCTCGAACCGCCTGCTGTCGACCTTGATGATTTCGGCGTACGCTTCCGGCCCCGCACCATTGACGATGATCTGGTTGACTTTCGCCAGGCGTTCCGAGACATCCGGCAGCTTCACGATTTCATTCAGCGCTGCCGACAGCTTTTCCCGTATGGGCATGGGCGTTCCCGCCGGCGCCAGCAAGCCAATGCCCGTCGAGTAGTCGTAGCCCTCGAAGAACTCGGCGATCGACGGCACATCGGGCGCAAAAGGCGACCGCTGGCCGCTCGTCGCCACCAGTTGGCGCACAGTACCCGCCTGTAAATGCGCCTGCACCGCGGTTGGAGAAGCAACCAGAATATCGACATCGCCCGCCAGCAAGCCGTGCACGGATTCGCCCGAACCTTTATAGGGGACATGGAGGAAATCCAGTTTGGATGCCTCCTTGAACGCCTCCATCGACAGGTGGTGCACGCTGCCGACCCCCGCCGTGCCATAAGTCAGTGGAGCATCGGGATGCGCCTTGGCATAGTCCATCAGTTCCTGCAAGCTCTTCCATGGCCTATCGCTCTTGACCACGAAAAACAGAGGCACGACTCCCACGAGATTGATGGGCGCCAGGCTGGTCACCGGATCATATGGCGCGCTCTTGAGCAGTTGCGGAGCGATCATGAACTGACTGTCAGCCAGCAGCAGGGTATAGCCGTCGGCCGGCGCGCGCAGTGTGGCCGATACACCGACCACGCCGGCAGCACCCGGCTGGTTCTCGACCACGAACGACTGCCCGAATTTTTCCCCCAGCTTCTGTCCAAGCAGCCGCCCCAGGCTATCGACCGCGCCGCCGGGCGCATAGGGCACCACGATCCTGACCGCATGGTTGGGATAATCATCTGTGGCCAGCGCACCGGCACAGGGAATCGCCAAAGCCGCCAGCATCAATACTTTTGCCAGCCAGCCCGTCTTGTTCTTTCTTTCTGCCATATTTGTCTCCAGTTTTGTTTATTCATTAGGTTTCTGCCCATACAACGCCGCTTTCCTGGGCGGGTTACTGCCACTGCATCGTCGCTGTCAGCACCTTTTCCGCGTGCACTTATCCATCAAAAGCAGCGCGTCGTCCGTGTTCATTACATCGGCGTACTTGCTTGCCATATCGAATAAGTTGACCGCGTGAGAGGTCTGCGAGCGATCAAAGACACACTCTTCCGGCACGACAATACGGAATCCATATGAAGTCGCATCGATGGCGGATGCGCGGATGCATCCACTGGTGGTGCATCCCGCGAGAAACACCGTATCGACTCCCAGATTTATGAGATGACTGATGAGCGGCGTGCCAAAGAAGGCGCTGGGATGATATTTGGGAATGAGGATTTCATCATCCAAAGGCGCCACCTCTGACACGAACTCATAACCGCGTTCAGGAATGGACATGATGGCTGGCGCCTTGTCGGCGAATCGCCCCCCATCCTGACGGGTTTTGGGAGCCACATGCGGAAAAATTACCGGGCATCCCATTTCACGGAACTTCTGCATCATGCGTGCCACATGCGGCACCGCTCGCCAACCGTACTCGCCACAGCTCGTGGGATATTCCTGGCGAATCGACTCCATGACAGGCAGGCGCTGATGCCCTATCGAGCGATATTGAAGATCGATGACCAGCATTGCCGGTCGGATTTCCCCCGTAAAGGAGGTGCCAAAGCCGGCTTCACGGTAAATCGCCTGCTCCTCCTCGCTGATGATGTGGCTCCACGGAAAGGCACGCTCGGACTTAACCCATACATCGTGTTCATCACCGCCAATGCTTGACACCTTTTTTTTACCGCACGTACTCATACGTCATTCCTTTGGCAAAAATTATGGCCATATCCCGGCCACTGACTCCTTGTCGCGTACCGCACAGCGGTACAAGTCATAGATACACCCGGTTGTGCGCCCACCCACTCGCACAGTGACTACCGCAGGGCTTCGATCACCCTGGCCTGCTGCATCAGCAAGTGCCCTATTTCCTCTATACGCTCCTCCATTCGATGAGTCGGTCCGCCCACCAGCAGCGAATAGGCTTCGGTGCCGAACCGGAAGCCCACCGCGATGGCCGTGGTGTCCGGCTGGTATTCGCCCACCGCCACGTGATAGCCCTTGGCCTCTCCGTCGACAATCATTTTCAAAAGGCGATCGATATCGGTGACGGTATGGGTTGAAAATGCCCGCAGCGTCAATTGGCCCAGGGCGCGGCGCCGCTCTTCCGGGCTGACCAATGCCAGCAGCGACCGGCCGGAGGCGGCGCTGTGCAGCGGCTTGATCTGGCCGGCATAGGCAGTGAAACGCAAGGTGCGGTCCGGCTCCACGACTTCCAGGTACAGCACGTCGTGCTCTTCGAGCTTCGCAATAATGGCGGTCTCGGATGTTTGTGCACTGATATCGTGCAGGGTGGCCGACACCAGCGACAGAATGGGATCATGGCGGGTAATGGCTTCGCCCAGATCGCGCCAGCGTCGCGTCGGGTAATAGCCTTGTTCCTTGCCCAGCCAGTACACATACCCTTGGCGCTTCAGAGTTTCCATCAGTGCATGGCAGCTCGACTTGGGCATGTCGAGTTCGGCGCAAAGCCGGGCAAGCGATGCCGGCGCCGCGGTTTGCGCGAAATGCTCCAGAACGTCCAGCACGCGCAATGCGCTTTTGACCCCCGAGTTTCGATCTTCATTCGACCGCGGCGCATCTACTTTCACATTCACTTCGCTACCCTTTCCTGATGGCCGGACGGCTTGCGCCGGCATATCTGTTTCGTCTTTCGTTCACATATGAGAACGATCGTTCAGTACAGTGGACAGTATAGCGACGCCTGAAGAGCGTGGTCAAGAAGTTTTTGAGCGCATGAGCCATGAAGCAGCGATGGCGCGCACAGCCCGGTCGAGATCTATATCGCGGCGACGAATGCGAGATCAGGCCAGCTGCGGATCTTTCGCCGGCCCGAAATCGGAATCGATGCGGTGCTGGCCTCGGCCTGCCTTCCGACCCTGCACCGCAGTGTCGAAATCGATGGTGAAGCCTATTGGGACGGGGCTTACTCGGCAAACCCGGGGGTGTTTCTCTTGTTCTATGAATGCGCCGCCGACGACGTGCTGCTGATGCTGCTGGCGCCGCGCGAACACAAAGGCATGCCCCGCACAAGCAAGGGCATCGCGGTCAGGGCGGATTTATTCCGCTGAACCGTTTTTCATAGATAGGGCCCCCACCGCCAACCTCTGACCGTGACGCGCGCGGCATCACCGCTTTCGAGCTTTTGCCGGTGGTGATGCATGGCTTGCAGATTCAGTTCGAGACCAAAGCCCGGTCTGTCCAGGGGCGTCGTCATGCCCGCGACCGGTCTGGCGCAATCCATCAGCAGACGCGAGGCGGGTTCGAACATATCGGCGACATATTCATGGAAAAGGCCATTGGGTATGGCCGCGATGCAAGAGACATCGGTAAAGTTGCTGAAATGCGGGCACACGGGCAGGCCGTGGGCGTCCGCCATGGCGGCAATTTTCATGAACTCGGTGACTCCGCCGCACTTGACCACATCGGCCTGGACGATATCCACGGCGCCACGCTCTATCAACTGCTTGAAATCCCATTTGGTGTAGTGGTTTTCACCGATCGCGATCGGAATATCGGTTGCTTTGGCCAAGGCGGCCAGGTTTTCCATTTCGTCGACGAGTATGGGCTCTTCCAGCCAATAAATATTGTAGCGCTCCAGCTCACGCACCATCCGGATGGCTGTATTCAAGCTCCATGCGTTGTTGGCATCCAAGGCCAGCTCGAGATCGTCTCCGATTGCTTTCCTGACTTGCCGCACCCGCTCCAGATCCTCTTTAGGGTCTCGATGGCCGATCTTCATTTTGACCATCTTGAATCCATCGGCCGCATAGCCGGCCATCTGCCCTATCAATTCGTCGATGGATAAATGAAGATTGATGCCGCTGCCATACGAGTTCACCTGTTCCTGGAAGCCGCCCAGCAGTTTGTGCAAAGGTTGCCGGGTGATCTTGCCTTTCAAGTCCCAGATCGCATTGTCGACGATCCCCATGGCGATGACGGCGGCCCCGCGGCGGCCGTTGCTCAGCGTGCCCCAATACATCTTGCTCCAGATCCGCTCATTGTCCATCGGATCTTCGCCGATGACATAAGGCTTGAGCACCTCTTCGATGAGCACACCGATGACGGGGCCGGCGGCGGCCGGGACCAGGCCAACCAGGCCCTCGTCAGTATGTATCTCGCAGAACCGCAGGGTATTGAGAGCGGGGATTGAAGTGATCGCATCGCTTTGCGCGCTGCCCGGGACATAGAAATTCTCTGTCAGTCTGATGTCGGTGATTTTCATTGAAGCCTCGCGCTCGTGCGCAGTAAGGGGGTATGGCCGGATATTTTCCCGCCGGCGCGGCCAGCGCGCCGGGCCACCGGCCGCGGCTAGTTGACCGTGATATTGCGTGCACGGATCAGCTTGCCCCACCTTTCGGTTTCCTGGGTAAACCACCGCTCCACGTCCAAGGGCGATTGAGGCTGGAACGGCAGGTATCCCGATTCTTCCCATCGCTCCCGCACATCGGGCAGCTTCATGACTTCGCTGACATCGGCGTTGATCTTGTCGACAATGGCCGGCGGCGTGCCGGACGGTACAAACAGTGTCTGCGCGCTGATCACATCGATGCCGGGATAACCGGATTCAGCCATGGTCGGGATGTCGGGCATGGAAGCAATGCGCCGCGCAGTGGTGACAGCCAGGGCTTTTACTTTGTTTCCCCTGATCAAGGTAGCCGTGTTGCCGCTCAAGCCGTTGAACATCAGGTCGACCTGGCCCGAAACGACATCGATCATGGCCGGGCCGCCCCCGCGGTAAGGGATATGCACCAGCTTGGTGCCCGCCACGGAATTCATCAGCTCCAGCATCAGATGCGGGCTGGACCCGGGGCCGGAAGAAGCGGCGTTGAACCCCTCCTCGCGGGTCTTGTCCTGGGCCACGAGATCCGCCACCGACTTGATCGGCGAATGGTTCGGCACGACCAGCACCAGGGTGAAGGTGGCCACATTCACGACCGGAGCCAGGTCTTTGGCGTCATAGGTCAGCTTCGGATATAGCGTAGGGTTGATGGTGGTCGCCGAGGCATCCGACAACAGCAGGGTATAGCCATCGGACGGCGCCGCGGCGACCATGCCCGCTCCCAACGCCCCGCCCGCGCCGGGACGGTTTTCAACGATGATCGGCTGCCCCCATTTCGCGGCCAGCTTGTCCCCGATCAGGCGCGCCACGACATCGGAACCGCCGCCTGGCGCGAACGGAACGATCAGCCTCACCGGCTTGTCCGGGTAGTCGGCCGCCGCGGGCCCTGCGGCGCCAAGCATTGCCATGCCCAGGCAGGCGGCGATGGCCGGCAGTTTGAGTAGGTTGGATTTGAAAGCCATGCTATTGCCCCTGTTCCATTGATGCGTTGAGTGCTTGTGTTCCGAGGCCGGGTGGCGCTTGCGCCGGCAGGCCTCGTTCCGCAAGGTTTTTGTATAGCGCGCGCACGCCAAAAGTCCATGGCGGCATGCGCGTCGCGTCCCGCACGACATTGATCAGCATGCCCAGATGCGGGGATGAAATGGACACGCGGTCGCCGAGTCGATGCGTGAAGCCGCTGCCCGGTTCCCCACGGTCCTGGATGGGAGAAAACATGGTGCCCAGAAACAGCATGAAGCCGTCGGGATACTGATGATGGGGCCCGATGGTCTGGGCCACCAGTTCCAGCGGGTCGCGGCTAATTCGGGCCATGTCGCTGATGTCGTCCAGCACAAAGCCGTCGGCCTCTCCATGGATCCGCAGGCGCACCTGCTCGCGGCGCACCGAATCGATGGTGTAGCCGGCATCGAACAGGCGTATGAACGGGCCCAGCGCGCAGGACCCGTTGTTGTCCTTGGCCTTGCCCAGCAGCAGGGCGCTGCGGCCTTCCACGTCGCGCAGATTCACATCGTTGCCCAGCGTGGCGCCCATCGGCACGCCGCGGCTGTTGACCGCCAATACGACTTCCGGTTCCGGATTGTTCCATTCCGAGCTGGGCAGCACACCGATATCCGAGCCGAAGCCCACCGCGGACATGATTTGCGATTTCGTGAACACTTCGGCGTCTTTGCCTATGCCGACCTCTAGATACTGGGACCATGCCCCCTGGCGGATCAGGTCGTCCTTCAGTCGCAGGGCCGCGGCGGAGCCGGGACGAATGCCATGCAGGTCGGTGCCCACCAGCCTTTGTATGTCGGCGCGCAGCGCCTGCGCGGCCGCGGCGTCGCCGCCGGAGCGTTCTTCGATCAACCGCTCCATCAGGCTGACCACAAAAGTGACCCCGCAGGCCTTGATCGCCTGCAGGTCGCAGGGCGCCAGCAGGCGGGGGCCGCCGTCCGCCCCTGGCTTGTCGAAGCTGTTTTCCATAATCCGCTCGAGCGGCCCCAAGAGCTCGCCGGGCGCATTGCGGGCGAGTTGAACCGGGTCGGCGGATTCGAGAAGATCCGACATGGTGGCCGCGCTTGCCGTAATGTCGAAGACTTGCCCGTTTCTCAGCGCGATCACGCAGGGGCCGGAAACCGGCTCCATGCGCCAGGCGCGGCCAACCAGGGTCGCCGCGGCCAGGTCGACGGGCAAATACGATTCATACGGGAAAGATTCCACGGCGGCATCCATCTGAACAATGAGCGCATATTAGAAATGTTGCTTTCGGATGTCCACTATGATGTATAGAATTCCATCCTATTGGATTTTATAAGCCCGCATCATGCCCGCTACCTATGAAGTTCCCGCCATCCGTCGAGCCACCGAAATCATGCGTCTGCTGGCGCTCAGCCTGGCGCCCATGACCGCAACCGAACTGCTGCAGGCCACGGGGATCTCGCGCAGCACCCTGTATCTGCTGCTCGACTCGCTGGAGCACAGGCGATGGATCGAGCGCCGAGGCGGCGGGTACATCATCGGAGTCCAGCTATTCGAGATCGGCAGCGCCTACCTGCGCTACGATCGACTGCAGCAGGCCTTCCGCGACGAGGCTCCGGCGTTCGTGGCCAAACATAACGAAGTCGTGCAGTTGGCCGTGCTGGAGGGCGGCGATGTTGTCTACATAGGCCGGGAAGATGCGCAGCGCCCCGTGCGCTTGGTGTCCGACGCCGGCACGCGTCTGCCGGCGCATTGCTGCGCCCTGGGCAAAGCGCTGCTGGCCAGCCTGGCCGATGAACAAGTCCTGGCGGTGCTGCCGCCCAAACTCGAGGCGCTGACGCGCCACACCATCACTCAGCCGGCGAAGCTGATCGAGGAATTGAAAGAAGTGCGGCGGACAGGCATAGCCCGCGACCGCGAAGAAGTGGCCGCGGGCCTGCATTGCTTCAGTGCTTACGTGGGGCAGACGGCGGCGGGTAGACGGGTGGCGGTCAGTTCTTCCGTACCCGTGGACCGGCTGACGAAGCAGCGCGAGCGGGAAATCGTGGTGAGCGTGGTTCAGCTTGCCGGAAGAATCGGAAGCCGGCTGCGGGGGGCCGGCTCGGCATAGAGGCGCAGTCAGGCCGCCGGAAGGGCGGCCCGGCAAGATCATCGGAACTGAGGACCACCTTTTCCACCCGCGTTTCGGGATGTCAATCCAGCAGGCTGGCGTCCCAGGCGTGCACCGTCTGCTCTTGCTCGCCCAGCCCCTGTATTCCCAGCCTGACCACATCGCCGGGCTTCAGGTATACCGGAGGCTTCTGGCCCAGCCCCACGCCGGGAGGCGTTCCGGTGGAGATCAAGTCTCCGGGATAGAGCGTCGTGAACTGGCTGATGTAATGAACGAGGTAGGCCACATCGAAGATCATGGTGGCTGTGTTTCCGCTCTGAAAGCGGTGCCCGTTCACATCCAGCCACATGGCGAGATTCTGAGGGTCCCGGACTTCGTCTGCGGTCACCAGCCACGGGCCAATGGGGCCGAAGGTATCGCAGCCCTTGCCTTTGTCCCATGTGCCTTCGCGCTCGATCTGATACTCGCGCTCCGACACATCGTTGATGACGCAGTAGCCCGCAACGTGCTCCATCGCACGCTCAAGCGACACGTATCGCGCCTTGGAGCCAATGACGACACCAAGCTCGACCTCCCAATCTGTCTTGAGAGAGCCCTTGGGCAGCACGATGGGGTCGTTCGGCCCCGTTGCCGGCGACCATTTGTTGAACAGAATGGGCTCTTTCGGGGGCGCCGCTCCCGTCTCGGCCGCATGATCGCTATAGTTCAGCCCCACGCATATGAATTTTCCGACGCCCGCGTAGGGTGTGCCCAATCGGCCGGGATTCTCCACGACCGGCAGCGAGGCCAGATCGAGCTGTTTGAGCCGACTGAGACCGCCCTCGGACAAGGATTCGGGGCGAATGTCGTCCAGAATGCCGGAAAGGTCCCGCACTTTGCCATCCTGATCCAGGCAGGCCGGTTTCTCGCGGCCCGCCGGGCCGAAGCGCAATAACTTCATAATTCATCCACACATAAAAATAAGTACCGGAAAACCTGACATCCGCTTCGCGCCGAGGTCAGGCAAGATAATCATGCAGCGTGTATCCGGGCACCAAGTCAAAGTTGGCGCGCCAATAAAAACCGTCCAGCATCTCGACAACAGGCAAACGGAACAACGGCGCCTGAATATTGGGCCGCAGCTCCACCGTGCAAGGCCCCGTCCATGACTCGAGAACCTCGACCGATGCAAGCTCGCGGGCGGTCAACTGCCTGATGGCTGCGCTGCCGTCGATATGGTTGACGGCTTTCAGATTGATATTTGTCTTGAATGGGAAATATTTTTCGAGTTCTGAAGGCGCGCATTTTTTCTGCTTGTAGGCCATGGTGCCGGTGAAAAAATCGATGCCGTTGCGGCTGACGGTTCCCACCCAGGCGTCTCCACGGCATTCCACCGAAGGCTCCCCATATTTTTTGGGCTGGCCGTGGACTTCCCGCCCATGCGTCACACCCACGTCCGAAGAAAGGAATAAATACAGGGAGTAGCTGCCCTCCTTCCCCGACGCCGTATGGCGGCACCCGACCATGGTGTTGGACTCGCTGAACGGCCCGACCCAGTCGGTATCATTCATGCGCGCCACATGCGTCATGACGACATCGGACGTGGCCTCCAGGCCCGGAGGCAGCAAGGCCTCTATGTGGCGCCGCTCCGTGCGCCATGCGAAAGACAGGAATTCCACATTCCTGAACTCGAATGGAAAACTCGGGATCATCGGCGCATCCCATGGGGTGGAGAAACCGTCGGCGCAAAGCGCCTCGACGGTCAGTTTCCCGCCGTAACTTGCCTGACTCATAAGTCTCGTCTCGATTTATTGCGTGTTGAATTGCATGGAAGCATGAACCGTTTCCATGTGTTTGGTGAGGGCATCGCGCAGGGCCTGTTCGTCGCGCCGCTCCAGGGCTTCGACGATCAGAATGTGGTCCGCATAGGACTGGCTCAATACACCGCTGGACTCCCATGAAATCCGGCGGTACTCGGCGCCCAGGATATACAGGGAGAGCGACATACGCTCTAGATAGGGATTGCGGACCAGCGACCTGACCAGGTGGTGGAATTCCATATCCACGATCCGAAAACTCAGGGGGTCATTGATCAGTTTCTTCTGGTGTTCCAGGCTGTTGCGCAATTGGCGAACCGTGTCCTCTGTCCCGGGATGCTCCAGCGTCTTGATGATGTGCCTGGCAAGGCCGGCTTCGACGATTAAGCGCGCATCATGGAGATTGCTGAAGCTTTCCTCGGACATGCTCAAAAAGAAATGCAGCGGCTGCAATAAATCCACGGGCTTGAGGGACGAGATATAAACCCCCCCGCCCTGGCGTATATTTATGACTCCAAGGATTTGCAGGCCGCGCAGCGCCTCGCGCACCGTAGGGCGCGACACCTGCAGGCTTAGTGCCAGGTCCCGTTCCGTGGGAAGTTTCTGGCCCGGAGCCAGGCCGCCCGTCTTGATGAGGTTCAGGATGTGGTTGGCCACATGCTCGGCGACAGATACGCGTTCTATGGGCCCATTGAGCCCAGGCAAGGATTCGGTCATCTATTTTCAGCCGGTGAGACTTGGAAGAAAGTTCGAAATAATAGGCACATACATAATCAGGATGATGAGGCCCAGCCACAACAGTATGAAGGGCATTATCGGGCGGAATGTCGAAGCGTACGGTATCCGGGCGATGCGGCAGGCCACCATTGCCAGAATGCCGACGGGTGGCGTCACCGCCCCCAGAATCAGCACCATCAGGCAGGCCACCCCGAATGATAAAGGGTCCAGGCCGAAGGTGCTAACCGCCGTCACGATAAGCGGGCCCGAAAGTATCAGGGCAGGGACGGGCTCCATGACCGTGCCGAGCAGCAACAGGAAACCGATGATCAGCGCCGCCACTATGCGCGGGTCGTCCGAGAACGTCATGATGGAACTGGTGATTGCTTCAGTCGCCCCGGAACGCACGAGCTCCCAGGAAAACAGTGCGCAGCCTCCCACCACGATAAGGGCCGCCCCTGTGGTCACTGCCGCCTCGAGCACCGTCTCATACAGCGCCCCGGGCTGCGCCTTCCCTTTATACAGGGTATACGCCAAAGCATAGGCGCAGGCTACCGCTCCCGCTTCGGTGGCGGTAAAGATGCCGCCCAGAATGCCCCCCACGATAATGACGGGCATCATCAGGGCTGGAACCGCCTGGCTGAATGAACGCAGGCGCTCGGTCCAGCTGGCCTTGGGGTCAGAGGGCATATTGAACCGGGACGCATAGAACCGGGCCAATATCATCATTCCGAGCGCTGACACCACGCCGGGGATGGCTCCCGCCAGAAATAGCTGGCCCACGGAAACACCGGTGATCGTGGCATAGATGATGGCCACGACGGAAGGCGGAATGATGGTGGCCAGCATCGCCGCGCAGCTCGTCACCGAGACGGCGAAGGTAGGCGGATAGCCCGAGCGCGACATAGCGGGAATCATGATGGATCCGACCGCGGCAACATCGGCGGTTGCCGAGCCGGACACCGCCGCCATGCAGGTATTGGACAAAATGTTCGCCTGGGCCAGGCCGCCCTTGAAATGCCCCAGCATGGCCCGTGAGAAACCCACCAGCAGATCGGTGATGCCCCCTTTTGCCATCAGCGCCCCCGCAAAGATGAACAAGGGAATGGCAAGCAGGGAAAAATTGTTCGTGGAAGTGAAAAACAGCTGCGGCAGCAGCACGAGCGGCGCCGGGTCGAAAAGACCGATGGCGATGACGGCGGCCAGACTCATGGCGAATGCTATGGGCGTACCCAATATCAGCAATACCGTAAACGCCAGAACCATCGCGTAGGCGCTATTCATTGTCACCTCCGCGGGCGGTCCAGTTATTTACGACGAACACGATGGACAATAGTGCCGAGATGGGTACCAGTGCATAGACATAGGCCATCGAAAAATTGGTCGTGCTCGTCATCATGAATTGCGACTGCTGCACCAGTTCCATGCCTGTCCAGGCGAATATCGCAAAGAATGCAATCATGATCAGGGCATTGAGTTTTTCCAGCTTGCACCTCCAGCGCGGCGCAAGCATGGCCTCGAGCAAGTCCATCACAATGTGAGCCTTTCTGTCGCATACCATGGGCATGGTCAGCATCAGCACGCCAAAGAACGCCAGGCGACTGACCTCCTCCGCCCAGAATATGCTGTCGTTCAGCGCATACCTGAAAAACACCTGGATCAGAATGAGCGAAGAAAAGCCGACAAATAAAATTGCCGTTGCCGCGTGCACGGCATGCCGAAGCAGACTCACAGTCTTGCTGAAAATATATGAGGCCATCACAGAATTTCCGGGTAGGTGGTCAAGTCGCGTTTATCGTTTTAATAATGTCCTGGGTCTTGTGCGCCTTGGAGAACTCATCCACCAGAGGAGCCAGCTTCTCGCGGAAACTGTCCACATCGACGTCATTGACTTGCAGCTTCTTGCCAAACTCGTCCCAAGTCTGATTCTGAGCCACGATGCTGCTCTCGGACAGGTCGCGTGAAACCAACTCATTACCCAGCGTAACCAGGATCTCCTGGTGCTTTTTCGACAGTTTGGCGAACTTTGCCTGATTCACAAGCAGCCCGGCATCAAGAAGGATATGGTTGGTCTTTGAAGCGAATTTGGTCACCTCGGTGAACTTGGCCAGGCTCAAGCCGATTGGGTCGCTCTCCACGCCTTCCACGGTTCCGGTCTGCAAGGCGGAATAGGTTTCACCCCAGGGGATAGGTGTGGGGTTGGACTGGAGGGCGCGGAAAGTGGACACATATACCGGAATTTCGGGCACACGCATTTTCAAGCCAACAATATCTTGGGCATTGGTCAGCGGCCGCTCTGTGTTGATGATGACGCGGAATGCCGTGACGGCATGGCCGATGGACATCAAACCCACTTTCTTTTTAATGACATCCACACGCCAGTCCTCTACCGGGCCCTGCATGACTTTCAGCACCTGGTCATAGTCGCGAAACACGAATGGCAGAGACCACAGCCCCAACTCTGGCGCCCATGAACCCAGCGTGGCGGTGTCCGCCATCGTCATGTCTATGGTGCCCAGGCGCGTGCCTTCAACCCCGTCGCGCAGCCCGGCGATCTGGCTTAAAGGGTGGATCTTGATGATCACCTCACCGCCCGTCTGCTCCGCCACTTTCTTGGCGAACTGATCCGCCGCGATATGTTTCGGATCCTCGAGATTGAAAATGTGCGACAGGTGAAGGGTCTGCGCGGCTGACGCGAGACGCGGCACACTGATGGCGGCGCCGGCCGCGAGCGAGGTCTTGATGAAATGTCTACGATTGATCGTCATTGGAACTTCTCCTTTGGATTTTGTTATGGTTAACAGCATCAGGCAACGGCGCTCTCGGGAACAGGGCACCGCGGGGCCTGACCGAGCAAGGCCCTGCTTATCTCATCAGCGGCCAGGTTCTGCAGGTTGGAGATCGCGCTTTCCGAATACCAGGCGATATGAGGGGTCAAAACACTGTTGGCGGCGGACAGCAGCCGGTTGCCCGTAGCGGGCGGCTCGACGCTCAGCACGTCCAGCCCCGCCCTGACGCGGCCGGCATCCAATGCCTCGGCCAGGGCAGCCTCATCGATCAGGTCTCCACGCGAACAATTGATAATCACCGCGCCCGGCTTCATTCTGGAAATGGTGTGCGCGTTGATGATGTGCCTGGTTTCCGCCGTCAAGGGCACATGCAGCATGATGGCATCCGATGTCTCCAGAATATCGTCCAATGAAGCGGGAACGGCGCCAAGCGCTTTCGCCTGCGCATCGCTCAGGCGGGGATCGTATGCGCGCAGCTGGAACTCGAAAGGCTTCAGGCGCATGAACGCCGCCATTCCTATCCGGCCCAAGCCGATAAAGCCGACTTGCGTTTCTTCAAAGGCCTTCATGGCGCCAGCCACTTTCACGCCCAGCCATTCATGGCGGCGCACCGAGGCATCCAGATCTTTCAAACGCCGCAATTGCGCAAGCAGCAAGCTCACCGCGTGGTCGGCGACTTCATTCAGGCAGTAATCGGGCACGTAGCAAACACGCTTGCCCGCCTTGATCGCATACCGCACATCGATATTGTCGTATCCGACGCCGTAGCGGATGAGCACCGCGCCAGGAGCCAGGAGATCGATGATCCTCTGGGTGATGGGCGCGAACTGAACGACCAGGACATCGGCTCCCCGGGCAACCTTCATTACCTCCTCTTCGGTCTTGCACTGGAAGGCCTCGAAAGAGGCCTGGATGGCTTCCGCCGCCGCGCGCTCACTGTTCAGATCGGGAAAGGTGTAATCCGTTACTACGACCCGCTTCATTATTTCTCCGCTATCCTGGTAAATTGGCCTGACCATTATATTGGTCAGCTCAAAAAAGCATACTAGGAAAAACCCGGGATACCGCCCTTCATGCGCGTTTGTTGTGCGACCCCCACACCTCGGGGGGCCTGCTGGTGGCCTGTGCACCCGATGCCGCTGCCCAAGTGCTGGATATCTTCCATTCCGAAGGTTTTGGGTGGGCCGCCGTCATTGGCGAGTTGCACGAGGGCGGGCCGGCTGTGCGGCTGGCCTAATCAGGCAGATGGCGGACGCGTCGCCCGGCGCCGCATTACAGCCCCGACAGGGCCTCGTTGACGACAGCGCGCCCAGCGGGACTGTAATCGAGCGCCAGTGCATGCCGGCGCCCGGCTTCGTCCATCTTGAGCAGCGATTTCTGGAGGATGGTCACGATCTTGTCTTCGTTTTCCTGCCTGAATGACTCAAACTGATACTGCAGGAAAATCAGGCACAAGGCATTTTCCATGACCTGAACCTCGGCATCTTGTTTGATACCGCGTTTCAGTACTATGGTCCGTACGCGCTGAATCGTATCGTCGTCGTATGCCAGATCGTGAAGAATGCCTGTCGCCAGGTCGGCATGGTGGTGAGCCAGTGCCTTGCGCCAGGCAAGGTAGCCGATACGGCCATCGGGATAGCTGCCGCGAAGGATTTCCCAGCGTCCGATGTGCTGGCATCGCGACGCCAGCCGCAAGGCTACAGAGGCGTCAGGCTTGAGCCTGAGCACCCATTCAGCCAGCTTCGTTGCCAGAAAGTATTCACGCGGCCATTCCCGCCCTTGCCAGCTGAACGTGTTGGGGTCGGTTTTGTTGATGGCATCAAAAGCGTTTAAAGCCTGGCTCAGCTTAGGTTCGGGAGTCATTGTCTGGTCTTTGGGTTGTTGCTTGTACATGAGTGTGATCAGATTGAAGCAGATTTGCCGTTTCTGGCTTGGGTGCACGAGCCGGATACCCGTTACCGCCCACCCTACCCGAACAGCCCGTCCTCATCCAGCAGTTCGAACACAATGCTGACATTGGCCGCCAGCCCGCGCCTTATGGCCGCGGGGATCGAAGCCCGCAGCTTCCGGCACAGACCGGGCCGGGCCTGCACATCGATTTGCAAACCCATGACCGTACGCACCTCGTTGGGGCCGGCGCCAATCTTCACTACCACGCCCAATTGCTTGTGGATCAGAACCTGCATGCGGCGCAGATCGGCAAGGTTATCCAGGCGTTCAAGGCGCTGGACCAGCCGTTTCTCTTCTTCACGCGTCAACAGCAGCACCCGTATGTCGCCATCGGGGCTGGACAACAGCTGCTCTCGTTCGCAGATACAGGTGCCCGGCGGGCACGCCGTGCGCAGGGGTGGCATGGTTCAAGTCGATTCGTCAAATCTGGATATGACTATTCTACGATGCCGGCTGCGACAGCACAGGGTTTTGACGGCTCGCCGGCCCCTAGCGGCTCTGGGCCAAGAAACGGTGGGAATCAGGCAGATGACTGTGCAGACCGGACGTTTCCACCTGCCGCGCGCCCCAGTTTGTCACACGCGCCTGCTAAACTCGGCGGGGGTGCGCAGATTGACGTAGCACGCGCCACCATTGTTTCAAAAGGTATCTTTACAGCATGACCAGCACTCTTGCCATCGTCGTTTCTCTTGTTCTACTGATGTACCTGGCCTATCGGGGCATTACCGTACTGCTTCTGGCGCCGCTCATGGCTGCCCTGGCGGTATTGCTTTCGGGCGACATTGCGTTCTTCCTGCCTATCTACACCGACACCTTCATGACGGCGCTCAGCGGGTATGTGCTGCAATTCCTGCCGATCTTTCTGCTTGGCGCGCTGTTCGGGCAACTGATGGCCGACTCCGGCGCCGCACACACCATCTCGCGCTGGATAGTCGGCCGCCTTGGCCACAAGCATGCCATTGTCACCGTTGTTCTGGCCTGCGGTATTCTGACTTACGGAGGCGTTTCGCTTTTCGTGGTGGCCTTCGCCATTTACCCCATTGCCATCGATCTGTTCCGCACGGCTGATATCCCCAAGCGCCTGGTGCCCGCCTCTATTGCGCTGGGTTCTTTCACCTTCACCATGACCGCCCTGCCCGGTACGCCGGCCATTCAGAATGCCATCCCCATTCCCTATTACGGCACCAATGTGTTCGCTGCACCCGGGCTGGGCATTATTGCCAGTGCCATCATGCTGGGCGGCGGGCTCTGGTGGCTGCAGTCGCGCAAGGCAGCGGCGCAGCTGAAAGGCGAAGGATATGGCCAGCATGCCGAAGCGGACACGACCGCCGGCGGACACGGGAACGCGGAAAGCGGCGCCACATCAAGCATGCCGCTGGCCCTGGCGATTCTGCCTCTTTTCCTGGTGATAGGTGTCAACGCCTTGTTCACCTACATCGTCTTCCCCCGCATGGATCTGGCCTTCCTGACCGAGCGTTTTCCCAGCGTAACGCCCGAGAACATGACGGGCCTGTGGGCGCTGATTCTGGCCTTGGTCGCCGCTTGCACCACCCTGGTCGTGTCGCGGCTGGGCCGATGGGACAACCTTAGGGAAACCATCAACAAAGGGGTGTTCGGATTCATGCTGCCGCTGTTCAATACGGCGTCCGAAGTAGGCTACGGCGCCGTCATCGCCAGCCTGGCGGGCTTTGCCATTATCCGGGATGCCGTCTTGAATGTGGCGCCGGGCAATCCATTGATTTCGGAAGCCGTCGCCATGAACGTCCTGGCCGGCATTACAGGTTCGTCGTCCGGCGGCCTCAGCATTGCCTTGCAAACATTGGGGGCGGACTATCTGCGCATGGCACAGGAAGCCGGGATCAGCCCCGAGCTGATGCACCGCGTTGCGGTAATGGCGGCAGGCGGCTTCGACACCCTGCCCCATTGCGGCGCCATCATCACCCTGCTGTCCATTTGCGGCCTGACGCATCGGCAGTCGTATCTGAACATCGCCGCCGTAACCATGGGCGCGCCGTTGATCGCACTCGTCACCGTCATAGGACTGGGCACAATGTTCGGCAGTTTTTAAGCCGGGCCCATTGCCCGATCCCTGGCGCCTGCTGGGTTTGTCCGCAAGGTTGGACTGTATTGGCACTTGGACCAGGCTTCGCGCTTAAGCTTCGTGCTTAAGAAAGTCGGGCGTGGCGCGGGCTGTTCCGGCTTCGCGCGCTACGCCCCTGGCGTTGCCAGGGGTACCCGGTTCAGGCCAGCCTGCCGGGGCGTCCGCGGAACTCGCCCGGTCGGGCCAGTGGCCCGACACCCGCCGGGCTCACACAACCGCGGACTTGCATCCCCGCCAGGC
>JBATWU010000061.1:0-23679 GCA_049672825.1 Pusillimonas sp. | reverse complement strand
CAAACCCCGACCCCCACCCGCGCCACCGGCAGCAAGCCCTTGAAATCAATATGAAATGTTTTTTTAAGAAAAATCACGGCTGACCGCAATACCGTGCCGTGAGCCACAGCTATACGGAAATTTCCGTCGTTTCCTTGATACGCTGCAAGGTAAAACTGGAGCGCATGTCGACCACTGCTGGATGCTGCATCAGTGTATCCATGGCGAAACGGGAGAATTGGGTCAAGTCTTCCACCTGCACCCTCAGCAAATAATCCATATCGCCCGACATTGCATAGCACTCCACCACTTCGGGCCAGGTCTGCACGTCGCGGGCAAAGTCGGATACCGGCGAATGGCTGGCGCGAAACACCTTGTTCAGCCTTATTGTTATATAGGCAAGGAGTTTCAGGCCAACCTTTTCCGGATTCACCAGCGCCACATAACGCTCTATATAACCTTCTTCTTCCAGGCGCCGCACCCGTCTCAGGCAAGGACTGGGCGAGAGCGACACTTTGTCGGCCAGGTCCTGGTTGCTCAGGCGCCCGTCGCGCTGCAACTCCATCAATATTTGTCGATCTGTCCTGTCCAGCTGATTTTGAGCCATAAATCACCCTTTATTAAAATAGAAACGCCATTAGATTGCGGCAATCAGGTTTTCACAAGCGCATTTAGCAATCGCATGCCCTGGATTTTTTCTTAAAATTTCTAGTTCACGGGGTAGGCCGGGCGGCAGCGCATCTGAAATCTCGGGACTTGGCATTGGAATCGCATGGTTAACTGCCGGGCCAGAGCATCGCAACGCGGCCCATACGCATCCAACATCAGACGCCCTCCCGAAACTTGCAACGCACACCATGGAGACACGCATGAGCAACAACGCTGAACTTTGGGACAACCCCATGGGTACCGCTGGTTTTGAATTCATAGAGTACACAGCACCCGATCCGGTTGCGCTGGGCAAAGTATTCGAATCGCTGGGGTTCAAGGCCATCGCGCGCCACCGCAACAAGAATGTGACGCTCTTTCGCCAGGGCGGCATCAACTTTCTGGTCAACGCCGAACCCGACTCGTTCGCCCAGCGATTTGCGCGGCTGCACGGCCCATCCATCTGCGCCATTGCTTTCCGGGTGACTGACGCCGCCAAGGCATACCAGCGCGCCCTGGAACTGGGTGCCTGGGGCTTCGATTCGGGCAGCGGCCCCATGGAGCTTAATATTCCCGCCATCAAGGGCATAGGCGATTCGCTTATCTACCTGGTCGACCGCTGGCAAGGCAAAAAGGGGCATGGCGGCATTGGCGACATCAGCATCTACGATGTCGACTTCGAACCCATGGACGCCGGCACGGCACAAGCCGATCGCAAGCACGCGGGAGCCGGCCTGACCCTGGTCGATCATTTGACGCACAACGTGCACAAAGGCCGCATGGAGGAATGGGCCGAATTCTACGAGCGGCTGTTCAATTTCCGCGAAATACGCTACTTCGACATCGAAGGCAAAGTCACCGGCGTGAAATCCAAAGCCATGACCTCGCCTTGCGGGAATATCCGCATCCCCATCAATGAGGAAGGCACGGAAGAAAAAGGCCAGATTCAGGAATACCTGGATTTGTACCACGGCGAAGGCATCCAGCACATTGCCCTGGCCACCCAGGACATCTATACAACCGTGGAGCAGTTGAAAGCCGGCGGCCTGCAGTTCCTGGATACACCAGACACCTACTACGAGCTGCTGGATCGCCGCCTGCCCGACCATGGCGAAGATGCCAACCGGCTGCAGAAAAACAGAATACTGCTCGACGGCGCACAGCAAGGCGGCCTGCTGTTGCAGATCTTCACTGAAAACCAGATTGGCCCGATCTTCTTTGAAATCATCCAGCGCAAGGGCAACGACGGTTTCGGCGAAGGCAATTTCAAGGCCCTGTTTGAATCCATCGAGCTGGATCAGATGCGCAGGGGCGTTCTGAAGAAAGTAGACTGAGGCCGCCTGGCCGGCGGCTGAACTGCCGTGCCGGCAAACCGATACAATCTCTTCCATTCATTCGGAAGAGGTTGGAGATGCTGGGGTACTTCATTGCGCTGCTGCGGCGCAGTTGGCAGATGTTCGTCGCCGTGGCCAAGGTCATGCTGCCCATTATGATGCTTGTGCAAGTGGGGCAGGAGCTGGGCCTGATCGACATGATAGGCAGCGCGATTGCGCCGGCAATGGCCCTGCTGCATTTGCCGCCGGAAGCCGGCATCGTGTGGGCCGCCACCGTGTTCACGGGCATTTATGGCGGCATTGCATCGCTGAGCAGCCTGTCTTCATCGCTGGACCTGACCGCAGCGCAAGTCAGCGCACTTTGCGCCATGATGCTGTTCGCACACGCCATTCCCGTAGAGCAAGCCATCGTTCGGCGCGCAGGCGCGTCGTTCAGCGTCACAACAGCCTTGCGCATCGGCACCGCCATCTTTTATGGCGCGGCCGTATCCTGGTTTTGCCACCTTACCGGCGTACTCTCAGAGCCCATGTCCTTGGAGTGGCTGCGTGGCTCGTCCTTCATCGCGGCTGACGACAGCTCGGGCTGGATGGCATGGGCACAAGCGACGGCATTCTCGCTGGCGCTGACTTTCGCCGTCATTATCGTCCTGGTTCTGCTGCTCG
Source organism: Pusillimonas sp. (assembly GCA_049672825.1). GTDB lineage: Bacteria > Pseudomonadota > Gammaproteobacteria > Burkholderiales > Burkholderiaceae_B > Pusillimonas_C > Pusillimonas_C harenae_A. Next base: position 21,055 of record JBATWU010000061.1, on the reverse strand, counting down.
ACATCCTCGACAAACTGGGCATCACCCGGCGCATCACGGCGGCCATGCTGCCCCTGCTGAGACTGTCGGGACTGGACCCGAAAGTGGCACCCGTCACCACGGTTGGGGTGTTGCTGGGCCTGACCTACGGCGGCGCGCTCATTATCGAGGAATCAAGAAAGCAGGGCTTTACGCCGCGAACCCGCCTCCTGGCCTTATCGTGGATGTCGCTGTCGCACGGTCTGATAGAAGACACGCTGCTGATGCTGGCGCTGGGCGCCGATGTCTGGGTGGTACTGGTAGGCCGGGTGTTGCTGACCCTGGCTATCGTGGGACTGCTTGCCAGGCTGACAGGGCGCGGCCGCTGGCGCGGCGGGGAAATCGGGCCTCAGCATGGATAAGCCATGGACGCCGGCCCATAGTGATTCCATGGGCCGAAAAATGGCAAGAGCATGCACCGGGCGGATGGCTTTGCAGGCCGGCGCTGTTCTACCGGCCATGCTCTAGCGCCGTTCAGCCAGCCAAAAGCTCAGCATAGCGTTTTCTGAGCTTGGCCATCTTGGGCGAAATCACCGCCTGGCAATAACCCTGCCCCGGATTGCGCGCATAGTAGTTATGGTGATAGCTTTCGGCCGGCCAGAACGTTTGCGCCGCAAGCAAGCGCGTCACCACCGGGGCGCCGATTTCTTCCTGCACCTGCTGTATGAGCTTTTGCGCGGTTTCCTGCTGTTGTGCCGACTGATAGAAAATAGCCGACGCGTATTGCGGCCCCACGTCGGCGCCCTGCCGATCGAGAGTGCAGGGATCATGCGTGGCGAAAAACACCAGCAGCAAGGTCTCAAAATCAATGATGTCCGGGTCGAACACCACGCGCACGACTTCGATGTGCCCGCTTGTCTTGGCACACACCTCTTCATAGGTGGGGTGGTCGACGTGCCCGCCGCTATAGCCGGGCGTGACACTGACGACCCCGCGCAATGACAGGAACACCGATTCGGTGCACCAAAAACATCCGCCTCCGAGCACTGCTGTTTCTGTCATGATCACTCCTTGACTTGAGGTTGTTCCGGTTCGGCCTTCTCGGCCAGCGATAGTATCCACGCGGCAAGCAGCTGGGCGTCGGCGGGGCTGACTTGCGGCTGGGCCGGCATGGGCACAGGCCCCCAGCGCCCCCGGCCGCCATTGCGTATGGCCTGCGCCAGGTAGCCCTGGGCACCTTCCTGCCCGGCAAAACGTTCGGCAATGACGGTCAGCGACGGGCCCACCACTTTTTTATCTACCCGATGACAGGACAAACAGTTCTTGGCCTGAGCCAAGTCCAGGGCCACCGTCTGGGCGGCCGCCGGCGCCAGCCCGATACCCAGCCAACACAACAACACCGATAGACTTCTTAAAACCATAAACCGCACCTGAACATCCCGATTAAGAACCAATTTGCGCGCCGCGCCATTTCCGACGGCGTATCGCGGTATTATCGGCGATATTAAATCAGGACACATCTTGCATGCTCCAATATCCCCACATTGATCCCGTCGCGCTACAAATAGGCCCTGTCGCCGTGCATTGGTACGGACTCATGTATCTGATCGGTTTTGCGATGGTATGGCTGCTGGGGCGCTGGCGCATCCAGCAGGGCAAAACCGATTTATCCCTGCGCGACCTTGAAGACCTGATTTTCTACTGCGTGATGGGTGTCGTGGCTGGCGGACGACTGGGTTACGTCCTGTTCTACAAACCCGCCGAATACCTGGCCAAACCTATCGAGATCTTTTATCTGTGGCAAGGAGGCATGTCATTCCACGGCGGGCTGATCGGAGTCATCGTCGTGCTGCTCCTGTTTGCGCGCAAGCGCAACAAGACACTGCTGGAAATCGGCGACTTCATCGCCCCATTGATCCCGCTGGGCCTGGCTGCGGGCCGCCTGGGCAATTTCATCAACGGCGAATTGTGGGGACGCCCCACCCATGCCCCGTGGGGCATGGTGTTTCCGCAGAGCGGCGATGGCCTGGCCCGCCACCCGTCCCAGTTGTACGAAATGGGCCTTGAAGGCTTTGCCTTGTTTGCCCTGGTCTGGTGGTTCGCACGCAAGCCGCGCCCCGCCGGCCAGGTCAGTGCCCTGTTTCTGATGGGTTACGGCGTGTTCCGCTTTCTGGTGGAGTTCACGCGCGAACCCGACGAATACCTGGGGCTGCTGACCGCGGGCTTGTCCATGGGCCAGCTGTTGTCGCTGCCCATGATACTTGCCGGCCTGATTATTTTTGTGCTGAGTGCAAGAAAATCGATCCGTTGATCGACACGCTGACCATTTCCGAGCCGCCCTCGAGCGGCACCATTGCCTTGTCGGCGGATGCGGCCATCATGCGTGGCGCCGATTCATAGCGCGCGCCCGAGCCGCCAAGATTGATTTCCTTGATACTGTAGCTGGAGAAGCCGAAAGCGTCGGTCAGAGCTTTTGCGCGGTCCCGGAACGCCTGCGCGGCGCTGGCCAGCAAGGCCTCTTCTTGCTTGGCCCGCTCCTGGGGCGACACTGAAAAACGCAGATTGGCCACGGGCATCCGATCGCTTACCGCAGCCGCGAGTTCAGACGCGGCAACGAAATCGGTGGATTCCAGGAGGATCTCGGCCCGGCCGCGCCAGTTCGTGATCTTCCCGTCTTTATCATTCATGGGCCAAATGCGGTAATTGCCGCTGCTGATCTTGATCTCGGCCTTGCCCTGCGCCTGGTCCTTGGCCTGCTTCATGGTGTCTTGCAGAGTTTTCGTGAGGGCCTCGGCAACCGCCGTCTGCGTCGCATCGCTCAATTCCGTAGCCAGCGTTATTTTCACCGTGTCCTGCGCAATTTCGGCATTGGCCTCGGCCTGCAGCGTCGCCTGGGGCCATTTCTGTTTTGCGTGATGCGAGCCATCGTCGTCGTGCGCCCCGGCGGGTAGCGCCGTGAAGCCCGCACCGGCACACAATGCCATCGCTAACAGCCATTTACGTTTCTGCTTGGAAAGATACATATTTATCATCCATAAAGGAAAAGCCCGTCCGAAGGACGGGCTTTGGAAAAAATGACCCCGCCTGTGCCGTCTAGGCCGGCATCCTGGAACCTGAGGTTCAAGGTGGTCGCCTTCAGTCAAGTTTCGGGTTCTTCGTAAACGAAAATCGCGCCTGCTTGCCAATCCGGCAACCTGCATGCCATAAGCATTGGTTCAAGGAATGTATGGCCAAGTCACGAACACCGCAGGGTCTAGCTATTTGAACACACATCGGGTGCGTTCGGAAAACAAATCAAGACTTCTGTTGCTGCACGGCCGGCACACCCACCTGGTCGAGCAGTTCATTCATATCGTCGATTTTACGCTTGAAGTCGCCCAGCGCAACATTGCCCAGCGGGCCATCCGGCGCGCGCATGGCCAGAAGCTCGGCCGCAATTTGTATTGCCGCCATGACAGCTATGCGTTCATTGCTGGATACCTTGCCCGAACCCTTGACGCCCAGCATGCGCTGGTCGACATGGCGCACCGCCGCCATCAAGGCGTCTTTTTCGGTGGGCAGGCATGCCAGGGAATAGTCACGCCCCAAGATGGATACGTCGATGCGTTCCATGGCCATCTACTCCTGAGGCGCGCCGGGCAGGCGCACCAAAATTGAATCAATCTGCTCTTTGGCCTTGCCGGCGACCAGGCGCAGACGGGACGTGTCGGCCTGGCTGGCAGCCAGGCGCTGCCTGATGGCTTCGGACTCGGACTTGTAGCGGGCCGCCTCAGTTTGCAACTGGGCCTGGGCAGCGCCGGCATCGGCCTCGAGCGTCTTCAGCTGCGCATCGTGCGCCGCCATGCTTTCAGACATGGTCGAGTACTCGGTTTCGCGACGCTGCAACTGGTCTCGAAGAGCGTCGCGCTCTTGCTCGAGGCTCTTGAGGCGAGCCTGCAGGGCGGAACGCTCGGACTGCAGTTGACGTGTGAACTGCACCATTTGCCCGATCCGGGCGGCGAGGGAATCAAGATCTTGCAACATGGGCGTTATCGTAAACCATCAAGGCGGCAAGTGAACAGGGAAAAATTGAAAACCAATCATAACCTTTCATGGCTCTTTCCAAACCCTTTCAATAACCTTTCAAAACAGAAGCAAAACACACAATGATGATGTCATATTATGAAAAAAGCCTGCATATTTCGGGTAAACCCTAGACAACTGAGGGCAAATCGGGGTTTTCAGCCTACCCCTCGTCCATTACCATGCTTCACCTTTTGGTGTTTGCCGACCGTCATTGCCCGCCAGGTTCCACGTGGCGATCAATGCACCTACAAATACCGGTTTTATCATGCTGTCAGGGAGATTTGGTCAACATGCAGCTCAAAAATAAACAGGACTTCTGGTCCGGAATCATGTTCGTCGCCCTAGGCGCCGGATTTGCGCTGGGCGCCACCAGCTATTCAATGGGGACGGCCGCCCGGATGGGGCCCGGCTACTTCCCATTCTGGCTGGGCGTATTGCTCGCCCTGATCGGCGCCGTCGTCGCGCTGGGCGCCCTGTCGCCCAAGGCGACCGCGACAGAGCTGGACAAGTTCGACTGGAAAATCACCTTCATCGTTATCGGCTCGGTGGCGCTCTCCGGCATCCTGCTCAATTATCTGGGCGTCTACCTCACCGTCTTCCTGCTGGTGGTAATGAGCAGCCTCGCCAGCCATGAGTTCAGCTGGAAGGTTGCCACGCTCACCGGCATATTCTTGGTTTTATTTGTATGGCTTGCGTTTATCAAGGGGTTGGGCTTGATCTTCCCCTTGTGGCCCAGCTTTCTAGGCAATTAAGGAGAGCCGGAAATGGAATTACTCGAACATTTGATGCTGGGCTTCTCTGTCGCGCTCAGCATGGAAAACCTGGCTTACTGCCTGTTGGGCTGTGTATTGGGAACACTGATCGGCGTTCTGCCGGGGGTCGGCCCGGTACCCACCATCGCCATGCTGCTGCCAATTACCTATGTGCTGCCGCCGGTTGCCGGCCTGATCATGCTGGCGGGTATTTATTACGGCGCCGCCTACGGCGGCTCCACTACAGCCATTCTGGTTGCGCTGCCGGGTGAAACCTCGGCGGTCGTCACCGTCCTGGACGGCCACCAGATGGCCCGCAACGGACGCGCGGGCGCCGCGCTGGCCATCGCCGCCCTGGGCTCGTTCTTTGCCGGTTGCGTGGCCACACTGGTCATCGCAGGCTTTGCGCCACCGTTGGCCGAGGTCGCTTTCAAGTTCGGTCCGGCGGAATACTTTTCTCTCATGGTGCTCGGCTTGATAGGCGCCGTAGTCCTGGCATCGGGCTCGCTGCCCAAGGCCATCTGCATGATTCTGCTGGGCCTGCTGCTGGGCATGGTGGGCACCGACGTCAATTCAGGTGTCGCCCGCTACGATTTCGGCATCCCCGAACTGCAGGACGGCATCGACTTCGCGGCCGTGGCCATGGGCGTTTTCGGCTTTGCCGAAATCATGAGCAATCTGGAACTCAAAGACCAGCGCGTCGATCTGACCGGAAAAGTGGGAACGCTGTATCCCAACAAGCAAGAGTTCAAAGAGTCCTGGCCCGCCGTCGTGCGCGGTACGGCTCTGGGTTGCGCATTGGGCATTCTGCCTGGCGGCGGCGCCGTGCTGTCGTCCTTCGCTTCGTACACACTCGAAAAGAAAATATCGAAGAACCCGGAGCGTTTCGGCAAAGGCCATCCGGCCGGCCTGGCGGGCCCAGAATCGGCCAACAACGCCGGTTCGCAAGCTTCATTCATCCCGCTGCTGACGCTGGGTATTCCAGGCAACGCAGTCACCGCGCTGATGATCGGCGCCATGACCATCCACAATATTCAGCCCGGCCCGCAAGTCATGACCAGCCACCCCGAACTGTTCTGGGGCCTGATCGTGTCCATGTGGATCGGGAACCTGATGCTGGTGATTCTGAACCTGCCTTTGGTGGGGCTGTGGGTCAAGCTGCTGAACGTGCCGTACCGCATACTTTTCCCAGCCATTCTGGTCTTCTGCACCATTGGTGTCTACACGCTGAACTACAACGTGTTCGATATCTGGATGACCGCCGCATTCGGCTTCCTGGGGTATCTGTGGACCAAGCTAAAGTGCGAAGGCGCGCCTCTGCTGCTGGGCCTGGTGCTTGGCCCCATGATGGAAGAAAACTTCAGGCGGGCGCTGTTGCTGGCCCGAGGCGACTACACCACCTTCGTGACGCGGCCGCTGTCCCTGACGCTGCTGTTGATGGCCGCCTTCCTGGTGGTCCTGGTGGCGCTGCCATCCATCAAGAAAAAACGGGAAGAAGCATTCGTGGAAGAAGGCTGATGCCTCAAGTCCGCTAATATTCCCAAACAAAGACCCATCGACACGCAAAACGCGTTCGGTGGGTTTTTTGTATGCGCGGTATTGAGGTAATCTTATAGCCGAAGCGAATCGCTTATTTAAACCAACGATCAACGGAGAACAACGATATGCCTTCCATCAACGACCGATCCTACGAAACCCAGCCCGCCGCAAACGTTGCATTTCTGGGCCTCGGCGTCATGGGCTCTCCCATGGCGGGGCACCTGTCCAAGGCCGGTCACGCAGTCACGGTATACAACCGGACATTTGAAAAAGCCGAGGCATGGGCCCAGGAGTTCGGCGGCAAGGCTGCCCGTACCCCCAAAGAGGCCGCGCAAGGCGCCAGCATCGTGTTTTGCTGCGTAGGCAACGATGATGACCTGCGCAGTGTCATCCTGGGCGAGAACGGCGCACTGGCCGGCATGGCCGCGGGCTCCATTCTGGTTGACCACACCACGGCCTCGGCCGAAGTCGCGCGCGAACTGTATCAGCAAGCCAAGCAGCAGGGCACGGGCTTTGTCGACGCGCCGGTCTCGGGCGGCCAGGCCGGCGCCGTGAACGGCGCCCTGACGGTCATGTGCGGCGGCGAGCAGGGCCACTTCGACACGATCAGGCCCCTGGCGCTTCATTTTGCCCAGGCAGTAACGTTGCTGGGCGAACCCGGCGCCGGCCAGTTGTGCAAAATGGTGAACCAGATCTGCATCGCCGGACTGGTGCAGGGTCTGTCCGAAGCCATCGCCTTCGGGCAGGCGGCAAAACTCGACATGAAGCAGGTACTCGATGTGATCAGCAAGGGCGCGGCACAAAGCTGGCAAATGGAAAATCGCGGCGCCACCATGATCGACGACAAGTTCGACTTCGGTTTCGCGGTGGACTGGATGCGCAAGGACCTGGGCCTGGTGCTGTCCGAAGCCAAGCGCAACGGCGCGCGGGTGCCGGTTACGGCGCTGGTCGATCAGTTCTATGCCGATGTACAGCACATGGGCGGCAATCGCTGGGATACCTCCAGCCTCATCAAGCGTCTGCGCAGCTAAGTTACGCTATCGTGGGCATGTGCCTGTGCAGTTTCAGCACGGCACACAAGCCGACCCCTCCGTCAGCCGAGGGGTCGCCGTCCTTCAGCACGATGGTCCCCCGATTGCGCTCGGCATAAGCCAGCGCAATGGCCAGCCCCAGCCCCGATCCGCCGCTGTGCCGGCTCTTGCGGCCCAGGCCGCCGCGGTCAAACCGGCTGAACACGGTTTCTCGCAATGACGGATCGAGCCCGACACCGTTGTCGCAGACGCTGACCCACGCCTCTTCGCCTTCGGCGCCCGCCGACACCGTAATCGTGCAGCCTTCGCCCGCGTGATTGATGGCGTTGTGCACCAGATTGGCGATGGCCTCGTGGATTTCAGCGTCGTTGCCCAGCACCAGTACCGTGTCATCAGGCCCGGTGACAGCCAGGTCGCCGCTGTCCACCCAGCCCAGATCCTGGTGTTTTTCGCGCCCCAGCGGCAAGTACTGCAATACGATATCGCGTGCCAGCGCATTCAGGTCCACCCTGCCCTGCGGCGCCATATCGCTGCCACTGGCATGGGCCAATGACAGCAATTGCTCGGTCAGGCGCGATGCCTGGCCCAATTGCTGCACGATGGCGCCCAATGTTTCCCGCATTCTGGCGATATCGGGCTCGCGCTTCGCGTACTGTGCCTGCGTGCGCATGATAGCCAGCGGCGTGCGCAACTGATGCGAGGCATCGGCCAGAAACTGGGCCTGCTTGCCCAATACCCGGCGATACAGCCCAATATGGTGATTGACCGCCCGAACCATGGGCACGACTTCATGCGGCACCTGGTTGGCGTCCAGCGGCAACAGGTTATCGATGTCGCGCGCCTTGATCTCGCGCCGCAGTTCATTCAGCGGGCGCAATGCCCACGCGACACTGAACCAGACCAGCAGCACGGCCAGTATCAGCATGCGTGCATCGCGAAACAAGCCTTGCCGCCAGGCTTCCTGCTGAGTGCGCATGCGCACGTCGACGCTTTCACCAACCAGCACAATGATCTGCCGGTGCGTGCCACCGTAGTGCAGGTCGCGCCACAAGGCCACCATGCGCACTTCATCGTTGCGGTACATGCCGTTGTAGAACACGGGCATACCCTCGTTATCGGCCAGCGCATCAGGCCGAGGCAGTCCCTGCATGCCCAGCAAAGTGTCTCCTTCCAGGGTGTTGCCTCGTGCGCCCGCCAACGACAGGCTGACAGGCGACACTTCCTCGACACGGAAATACTTGCGGTTGCCAGCGCGTGACTCCAGCATGACTTGGGCATAAAACGGCGGGTCGATGCGCAGCGTGCCGTCGGTATTGAACTCAACGCTGGTTTCCAACACCTTGGCCGGTTCGAGCAAGGCACTGTCATAGACCTCGCTGGTTACCGCCTTCAAGGCGTGATAATCGTTCCAGCTATCGAACAGCAGCAGGCCCACTGTTCCTGGAATCAGCAGCACCAGCAGCCAGAATCGTATGCTGCCCGGGGGTTTTTGCGTTAGCCAGGCCATGTCTCATTCCCCTTCTACATTCAAGCGTGAAGGCGAAGACAAAGCGCGGACATTACAGGCGCAGGGCAAGCAAGGCCGACGGCATGCGCGCTTGATAGAGAAAGAAAGAGAATCAGACGTCTGCATTGATGCACTCGAGCATATAGCCCAGGCCGCGAACGGTGACAATATGCACATCGCTGCCGACGAGTTTTTTTCTAACGCGATGCAGGACGACCTCGATGGCATCAAGGCTGGCATCGCTGTCGTGCTCGAAAACGCGGTTGAAAAGCTGGCTTTTTTCAACCGGCATACCGCTGCGGGTGACCAGCACCGCCAAGGCAGCATGCTCGCGCGGCGTCAGATGCAGAATGGCGCCGTCCAGCCCAAAGGCCCGGCTTTCGCTATCGTAGACCAGCGAACCGCACTGCATTCGGGGCGCCTGGCGGCCGCGGCTGCGGCGCACCAGGGCAGCAAGCCTGGCTTCGAGTTCTTCGAGCGCAAAAGGCTTGGTCAGAAAATCATCAGCGCCCAGGTTCAGGCCCCGCACCCGGTCCTGCAAGGCACCCTGCGCCGTCAGGATAAGCACCGGGGTGACATCGCCGCGATTGCGCATTTCGCGCAGCAGCACCAGGCCATGCTTGTCGGGCAGGCGCAGATCCATGATGACGGCGTCATAGTCGGACGCGGCCAGCAGGCTTTCGGCCGTCTGGGCATCAGGCGCATGTTCGGGCAGGAATCCGCTTTGCGCCAGCGCCCTTTCCAGCCAGGCGGCCATTTCGCGCTCGTCTTCAACCAGCAGTACGCGCATGGCCTTTGCTTTCCAGTGTCACGGACGCACGCTGGCTTTGCACGCGCTGCCGCAAGTAGCGGGTTTCCTGCCCGCGCTTGAACAGGATCGCGGCCAGCTCGTTCAATGCAAGGGTATAGACCTCGCGCTTGAACTCGATGACGGCATCGAGCGGAACCCAGTACTGGCTCCAGCGCCAGGCGTCGAACTCGGGGCTATGGGTGGCCCGCAGGCTGACGTCTGAATCACGCCCTACCATGCGCAACAGAAACCAGATCTGTTTTTGTCCTTTATAGTGGCTGCGCGAATCGCGCCGAACAAAATTGCTCGGTACGTTATAGCGCAACCAGTCACGCGTCCGGCCTAATATGCGAACATGCTCGGGCCGCAAGCCCACTTCTTCGTGAAGCTCGCGGTACATGGCCTGAACGGGGCTTTCCCCGTACTTTATGCCCCCTTGGGGGAATTGCCATGCGTGCTCACGAATACGTTTACCCCAGAAAACCTCGTTTTTTTGATTTACGAGGATAATGCCGACATTAGGACGGTAGCCTTCACGGTCTAACATGGGCCACCTCAAAGCGAATTCAATACAATTAGCATTGATTATACGTACCTGTCGGGATCCTCACCATGCATGCAAGCAAGTATCACATTAATACACTCAAAGAAGCACCTGCGGAAGCCGAAGTAAAAAGCCACCAATTGATGACGCGCGCCGGCATGATCCGCAAGGCTGCCGGCGGCATCTACACCTACATGCCGCTGGGCTTGAAAGTCTTGCGCAAAATCGAAAATATCGTCCGCGAGGAAATGGATCGCGCCGGCGCGATCGAGCTGCTCATGCCGGTGGTGCAGCCGGCCGAACTCTGGGTTGAATCGGGCCGCTGGGAACAGTACGGCGCCGAGTTGCTGCGCATCAAGGACAGACATCAACGCGATTTCGTATTGCAGCCCACATCGGAAGAGGTCATTACCGACATCGCCCGCAACGAAATCCATAGCTGGCGCCAGTTACCGCTTAATTTCTATCATATACAAACCAAATTTCGCGATGAGCGCCGCCCCCGTTTCGGTTTGATGCGCGGGCGCGAATTCACCATGAAGGATGCCTATTCCTTCGATCGCGACGAAGCCTCGGCCCAGTCCAGCTACGATGCCATGTACGGCGCCTATATGCGTATTTTCCAGCGCCTGGGCCTGACATTCCGCGCAGTGGCTGCCGACACGGGCTCGATAGGCGGCTCGCGCAGCCACGAGTTCCAGGTCATTGCCGACACGGGCGAAGACCTGATCGTGTACAACCCCGAATCACAATACGCCGCCAACATCGAACTGGCCGAGGCCGCCTGCCTGACGCCGCAGCGCGGCGCAGCCACCGAGCCGCTGCACAAGACGCCGACGCCCAATGCGCCAAAATGCGAAATCGTCGCGCAACAACTGGGCCGGCCTTTGTCCGATACGGTCAAATCCATCGTTCTGGCCACCGATAACCCCGACGACCCCGCGCAGGCCAGGATTTGGCTGCTGCTGCTGCGCGGCGACCATGAACTGAATGAAGTCAAGACGAGCAAGCTCAGCGGCTTTGAAAACGGCTACCGTTTTGCCACCGAAGCGGAAATCCTGGACACCTTCGGTTGCGTGCCCGGCTACCTGGGGCCGCTGAACACTGTCGGGCCCATCAGCATCATTGCCGATCGCACCGTGGCCAACATGAGCAACTTCATCTGCGGCGCCAACACCGAGGGTTTCCATTACACCGGCATCAACTGGGGCCGGGACCTGCCCGAGCCGCAAGTGGCCGACCTGCGCAACGTGGTCTCGGGCGACCCCGACCCCCAGGGCGGACTACTGGCGATTCAGCGCGGCATCGAAGTGGGGCACGTATTCTTCCTGGGCGACAAGTATTCCAAGTCACTGGGCGCCACCTTCCTGGAAACCGACGGCAAGCCCGCCCTGCTGCAAATGGGCTGCTACGGCATAGGCATCAGCCGCATCGCCGCTGCCGCCATCGAACAAAGCCACGACGAGAAAGGCATCATCTGGCCCAAATCCATTGCCCCCTTCGAGGTCGTCATTTGCCCCATGGGCTGGCATAAAAGTGAAACAGTTCGCAACGCCGCGCAGCAGTTGTACCAAGACCTGCAGGCGCAAGGCGTGGAAGTCATGCTCGATGACCGCGATGTGCGCCCCGGCATCATGTTCGCGGACTGGGAGCTGATAGGCGTGCCCTTGCGCATCACCGTGGGCGACCGCGGCTTGAAAGACGGTATCGTCGAAGTTCAGGCCCGACGCCAGGAGGCCGCCGACAAGGTGCCCGTGGCCCAGGCGCTGGCACATGCGCTGGAGCAACTACAATCGCTATAGCATGTGCCGGCGGACTCAATTCCGGCGGCACGTCCCGCAAACGGACTTGACGCCGGCCTGCCCAAGGATGTCACACCACTTAACGAAAGACATGTCCATAGAAACAACCGAACCGTTTGCACGGCTGGATATTCGCGTATATTACGAGGACACCGACGCGGGCGGCGTCATGTATTACGCCAACTACCTGAAGTTCTTTGAACGAGGCCGGACGGAGTGGCTTCGTCGCCTTGGCGTGGACCAATCGGCCTACGCCGCACAGGAGCTTCGTCTATTCGTAGTCAAGAACGTTGAAATACAATATCGCAAACCCGCCAGGCTCGATGATTTGCTGGCCATACACAGCACCATCACCCGAGTCGGCCCAGCCTCCATCAGTTTCCGGCAGTCGGCCATATGCGCCGGGGAACTGTTGTGCGAAAGTGATATCCAAGTCTGTTGCGTCGATGCCAATACACTGCGCCCTGTCGCGCTGACCCCTGAACTCAGAACCCTACTGGAAAAGGCCAAGAAATAACCATGCAAGCCTCTAGCGACCTGTCGTTGCTTACCTTACTGATCGATGCCAGCATTCCTGTGCAGTTCGTCATGCTCGTCTTGCTGGGCATTTCGATCTTGTCCTGGGCGTATATTTTCAGCAAACGCGCCGCCCTGAAACGCGCCAACGATCAAACACGCCGCTTCGAAGATGATTTCTGGGCGGGCGGCGATTTGTCTGTCCTGCAACAGGCCATCGCGACGCGCCGTGCCGAACATGGTGCGCTGGCGCGTATTTTCGATGCGGGCATGACCGAATTCATCAAGGCGCGTCGCAACAACAGCAACGGCGACACCCTGCTCGACGGCCCGCGACGTGCCATGCGCGCCACCTACCAGCGCGAAATGGACAGCCTGGAATCCCATCTGAACTTCCTGGCCTCCGCCGGTTCCGTCAGCCCCTACATTGGCCTGCTGGGAACAGTCTGGGGCATCATGCACGCCTTCATCGGCCTGTCGTCCATGCAGCAAGCCACATTGTCGGCGGTTGCCCCAGGTATTGCCGAAGCACTGATCGCCACCGCCATCGGCCTGTTCGCGGCCATTCCAGCCGTCATTGCCTATAACCGCTACACCAACGAAATCGACCGGCTTTCCATTCGTTTCGACAGCTTCATCGACGAATTCCTGAACATCTTGCAACGCCAGGTGCGCTAATGCCTTCAGCTCGTGGCGGCAGCGGCCGCACCCGTCGCCTTAAAAATGAAATCAACGTGGTGCCGTATATCGACGTCATGCTGGTGCTATTGGTGATTTTCATGGTGACGGCCCCCATGATCACCCCCGGGCTGATCGAACTGCCTTCGGTCGGCCAGGCCTCCGAGGTGCAAGCCAAGCCAGTCGAGGTGCAGGTCAGCGAAGACGGCACGATTTCGCTGCGCGTTCGCGATGCGGGCGCGGAATTCGAGCAGATCAACAGCCAAAGCCTGGTCTCCGAAGTACAGAATCGAATCACGGCGGACACACCCGTCGTCATCGCGGCCGACGGGCGCGTTCCCTACGAAACCGTCATGAAAATCATGGATCAATTGCGCGCCAGCGGCATTACCAGGCTGGGCCTGTTGGTCGACCAGCAATCGAATCCCGAACAGCGAACAAACTAAGCGGATCCGGCCGGCCTCCACGCGGCTGGCTGCTCTATACGCAACGCAATGAAGCAAATCAAGAAATACATGGGTAAAAAGTCAGAGCTAACCCCCGAGCAGCGCGATGACCGCCGGGGGTTGAGCTTTGCCGTGGCCATCCACGCCGCATTGCTCATTTTCATGCTGGTCAGTTTCATTGCGGCCCCCAGAACACCCAACCCCGTTCAGGTAGAACTCTGGACCGATGGCACAACGCCCACGGCAAGCGAACCCGAGACCGAGCCGGAGGTCGAGCCCGAAACGGAGCCCGATACCGCCGACCAGACTCCGGCCACGCCCCCTGAACCTGAGCCTGAACCTCAACCCGAGCCAACACCGCCACCAGAGCCCGAGCCAACCCCTCCTCCCGTCGAGGAGCCGCCAGCGCCTCAAGCCGAACCCGCGCCCCTGCCCGAAGTCGACCCCGATATCGCCCTGGAAGAAGCAAGGAAGAAGCGCGAAGAGGAAGAAAAGGCGGCCAGGGCAGCGGCTGAGCAAGCTGCGGCTGAGAAGGCCGCTGCCGAGAAGGCTGCTGCTGAGAAAGCCGCTGCTGAGAAGGCTGCTGCGGAGAAGGCTGCTGCCGAGAAAGCCGCTACCGAGAAAGCCGCTACCGAGAAGGCCGCTGCCGAGAAAGCGGCTGCCGAGAAGGCTGCTGCTGAGAAAGCTGCTGCCGAGAAGGCCGCTGCGGAGAAAGCTGCTGCTGAGAAAGCGGCTGCTGAGAAAGCCGCTGCTGCTGAGAAGGCTGCTGCTGAGAAAGCGGCTGCTGAGAAAGCGGCTACCGAGAAAGCCGCTGCCGAGAAGGCTGCTGCTGAGAAGGCTGCTGCTGAGAAGGCTGCTGCTGAGAAAGCCGCTGCTGAGAAAGCCGCTGCCGAGAAGGCTGCTACCGAGAAGAAGGCGGCTGCAGAGAAAAAAGCCGCCGCTGAAAAAGCCGCTGCCGAAAAGAAAGCCAAGGAAGCTGCCGCGGCCAAACTCAAGGCCATACGTGAAGCCATGCACAGCGACGCGCTCGGCGCGGCTGGCATACCCGGCGGCTCGGCCGACCGCAATCAGGCGGGCGGAGGCGGCGGCGATGGTGGCTATGCCGCCAGGGTCAGGGCATGCATACGGCCCCGCGTGATTTATAACGTACCGCCACGGCAAGGCTCGGCCAACCCGACAGTACAATACAGAGCACAGCTAAAATCGGATGGAACCGTGGAAAATGTCAGTGTTCGCCGCTCGTCGGGGAACCCCCGCTTTGACGAAGCGGTCCAAAAAGGAATTCAGGCATGCTCGCCCTTCCCGAAACCGCCCTCAGGCAAGTATCCTTCGTCCATTGAAGGCGACTACCGAATGTATGATTAACAGGAGATAGTAGATATGACAGCCGTCACTCCAGCAAAAAACGCCACGCCCTTGCGCTGGCGCGCCTGGACTTTGGGAATATTCCTGCTTGCCATCAGCCTTGTTGCCGCGCGCCCTTCCCACGCCCAGCTACGGGTCGACATTTCAGGCGTCGGCGCCACGCAGTACCCGATTGCCATCGCCGACTTCTCCGGTGATGCCCAGGGGCAGAATGTTGGCGAAGTCATCCGCGCGGACCTCACCCGCTCAGGCCAGTTCCGCCTGGTCAACGCCACCGGTGCCAGCCTGAATGCCGAAAGCACTATTGCGCACGACGAATGGCGCAGCCGTGGAGCCGACTACCTGGCCTACGGCTCCATCACGCAGTCGGGCGGACAATACAACGTCAGCTACCGGCTGGTGGACTCGGTGCGCAAAACACAGCTCGATGGCGTCGCCTTCTCGGGCACCGAAAAAGAACTCCGCCGCATTTCGCACCAAATTGCCGATCGTATCTATGAAAAGATCACTGGCGTGCGCGGCGTGTTCTCAACGCGTCTTGCCTATGTGTTGCAAACCGGCAACACATATGAGTTACAAATTGCTGACGCGGACGGGCAAAACCCACAAGTCATGCTGCGTTCGAAAGAGTCGATTATTTCGCCGGCCTGGTCTCCCGATGGCACACGTTTGGCCTACGTCAGCTTCGAGACCGGAAAACCTGTTGTGTACGTACAGACTCTGGCAACAGGCCAACGGGTCCCGCTGGCCAATTTCAAGGGCAATAACAGCGCGCCGGCCTGGTCGCCCGACGGCCAGAACCTGGCCATTGTCCTGTCGCGCGACGGCATTTCGCAAATCTACACCATCAATGCCGACGGGTCCGGCCTGCGTCGCGTCATGCGCTCGCCGCTGATCGACACCGAACCGCAGTACACGGCCGACGGCGGATCGCTCATCTTCACCAGCGACCGGGGTGGCAACCCGCACATCTATAAAGTACCCGTCAGCGGCGGAGACGCGCAGCGCATCACCTTCAACGGAAGTTACAATATCTCACCCGCCATCTCGCCAGATGGCAACAGCCTGGTGTACGTTACAAGAAGGAATGGTGCTTTCCGTATTGCATTACAAGACATGGGGGCTGGCTCAGAACAGTTGCTAACCGCTGGCCCCGATGACGAGTCACCAAGTTTTGCACCCAACGGAATGCAAATCCTTTATAGTTCTGTACAAGGTGGTCGCAGCGTTTTGGCCGTTATATCTGTCGACGGTCGTGTCCGCCAAACACTCTCGGCGCTGAACGGCAAAGTACGCGAACCAACCTGGGGACCATTCACCAATTAATTTTCAGTGTGACTCTTTTTCAAAGGAACTTAAATGAGCTCGCGCATCGCAAAAAGCCTCACCATCGCCGCATTTGCAGCCACTTTGGCTGCATGCAGTTCGGTTCCACTCGACCAGGCCGGCACAGGCACTGGCACTGGTGGAACCGACTCGGCCAGCGCGGGGCAAGTCATGGACCCGTTCAATCCTCAAAGCCCGCTCGCCCAACAGCGCTCGGTCTACTTCGACTTTGACAGCTATACCGTCCCCGACCAATACCGCAGTCTGGTTGAAATGCACTCGTCATACCTCACCAGCCATGCGCAACAGAAAGTCCTTATCGAAGGCAACGCCGACGCGCGTGGCGGCTCTGAATACAATCTGGCCCTGGGCCAGCGCCGCTCCGACGCCGTGGCGCGCATGATGACTTTGCTGGGCGTCAACAGCGGCCAGATCGAGGCCATCAGCTTCGGCAAGGAACGGCCCAAGGCCCAGGGTAATACCGAAGCCGACTACGCCGAAAATCGTCGCGCAGATATTGTGTATCAGCGATAATACTGAACGCGTGTCACTGTAACGCCGTGGCGGCCCCCGCCGCGGCGTTTTTATTTGAACGGAACACAAAATGAGCGTTTATTCCCAGCCTATGCGCATTGCGCTGCTAACCGCAACCCTCTCCCTGTCGGCCGTCATTGCAAGCCCTGCACAGGCATTTTCCGACGACGAAGCGCGCCGGGCCATCCTCGAGCTGCGTGAACAGGTCAAGCGCGACTCGGACCAGAACCGGCAGGCGCGGCTGCAATTGGCCGACCAGATGGAAGCCTTGCAGCATGAAATGGCGCGCATGCGCGGGCAGTTGGAACAATTGAACTGGCAGGCCGACCTGCAACAGCGTTCCAGCCAGGATCAATCGGGCGGCAACACCACTCAGGTCGCCGACCCGCAAGAGCAAGCCGCCTACGAAGGCCCCATGGGCCTGTTCCGCAGCGGCAAATACAAAGAAGCGGCGGACAGCTTTGCCGAGTTCCTCCAGGCGTATCCCAATAGCCAACTGGCACCCGAGGCACGCTTCTACCAGGGCAGCAGCCGCTACGCCAGCAAGGACTTCAAAGGTTCCATCCAGGGCCTGAAAGAGATGATACAAGCCACCCCGCAAGATCCGCGGGCGCCCGACGCGCTGCTGGTCATCGCCGCCAGCCAGATCGAACTCAACGACATGGCCGGCGCCAAGGCCAGCCTTCAGAAAATCGTCAAGGACTACCCCGATACTTCCGCCGCTGAAACGGCAAAGAGCCGGCTGACGCTGCTGCAGTAATGTCCGACCCGGGTCAGGGCCTTTCGATCAGATTCAACAGTCATTTTTCATGCCATCCAACCTGGCCTTGCCCCGCTACACCTGGTTTCATCAAACCCCGCCGCTGCACTACACACAAGCGGGCCAGGGCGAAATCCTGCTGCTGATACACGGTTCACTGTGTGATTATCGATATTGGCGCTGGCAGATCCCTGCCCTGAGCCAAAGCCACACGGTGGTGGCGCCCAGTCTGCGGGGGTTCTGGCCGGAAGCATTTACGACGGAAGACAACTCCTTCAGCATTGCCCGGCATACCCACGACCTG
Source organism: Pusillimonas sp. (assembly GCA_049672825.1). Lineage (GTDB taxonomy): Bacteria > Pseudomonadota > Gammaproteobacteria > Burkholderiales > Burkholderiaceae_B > Pusillimonas_C > Pusillimonas_C harenae_A. The sequence goes on along the minus strand of JBATWU010000061.1, from coordinate 3,138 downwards.
CAGGCCTTCATTCGGGCAATCAGCCCGGACCGGCCCGTTCATATACTGGGGCATTCACGTGGCGCGCAGGTTGCGCTGGAACTGGCGTGCCAGGCGCCCGAGCTGACCCGTAGCCTGACCTTGGCCGACCCCGGCTTCCGCATCGATGCCGAGGCGGAGACGGCGTCATTCCATACAGAAGCCGTTGCACTGCTCAAGCGGGGAGAAGTGGACACTGCGCTGGCCGACTTTGTGGATAGCGTCAATGGCCCTGGCACATGGCGGCAGATGGTGGGCTGGTTCAAGACCATGGTCAAAGACAATGCCTACACGCTGTTGTCGCAAGTGCGCGAAATCAATCTGGCCGTGAACCTTGATCGGGCCGCTAGCCTGCAGTGCCCGGTATTGCTGATAGGCGGCGCAAACAGTCCCGCGCGCTATCGCAGCCGGCTGGACATTCTTGAGCAGGCGTTTGCACAGGCCTCACGCATTACCATTCCCCTGGCGTCGCATGGCATGAATCTGGCGAATCCCAAGGCATTCAACCAGGCCGTCAGCCACTTTCTGGCGCAGCTTTCGGCACGGGCGTGACCAAGAGCGCAGCCCGCCCCAAGAGACCTGCCCGATTTTCTATGCTTTCGTGGCTGCTGCGCGGTCATGCGGCGACATGCGCCGATGCATAAGCGCGGCCTTGCGCGCGCAGTATCAGTGCGCCTTGGTATTGGCCGGCTTGACCTCGCATTGCGCGCTGGCTTTCTCGCCCGTATCGAACAGGAATTCGATGGCAACCTGGTCGCCGATGGCGGGTGCCGTCTGTGCCTGTTCCAGCATGGCATGATAGCCGCCCGGCTTGAACTCGAGTTCGCCGGCCGCTGGAATGACGATATCGTGGGTTTCCGACATTCTGCTCATGCCGTCGTGATTCGTGGTTTGATGCAACATGACCATGCCATAGGTGGGCGATACCGCGCCCTGCAGCTTGACGTCTTTGCCGCCGGCATTCTTGACCAGGAAATAACCGGCTGATGGCGCGGGCGCCGGCAAGGAACGTATCCAGCACGCCGACACCTGGATCGATTCAGACGTCTTGGCCTGATCGGCGCGTGCCTGCAGATCCGTTGATGAGGCTCCATGGCCGTGCCCATGATTATGCCCATGGCCGCCCTGGGCGAGCGCCGCTCCGCTGAATACGATCAGCCCGGCAAGAACTAGTGTTTTCACGAAAACTCCCTTGTTGGATGACTCTTCCGCTTACCACAGGCAGTTTAAACTGCCTGCCTCCAGCGCCGCTTGCCTTATATCAAGTGACTCTGGAGCTTAACTGTTGAGTGTACTATGGCAGGTAGACCAAGGCCCTGTCCAGACCCAAAACATGACTCCCGATCTCGCCCCTAAAATTACCATTTCCGATTTCAATCAATTGCTGCAAAGCCACCACCCGTTTGCATCGGTGCTGGGCGTCGATATTCTGGAAATCGGCCATGGCACCGCTTTGCTGCTGCTGCCCGACCGCAGCGCGCACCAGCGCCAGGGCGGCATGGTGGCTGGGCCCATGCTCATGGGCCTGGCCGACCTGGCCTTGTATGCGGCCATTGTGGGGGCAACCGGCAACGCCAATGCGGTGACCGCCAGCCTGAGCATGAACTTTCTGCGCAAGACTCCACCGGGTGGCGTGCTGGCGCGCGCATCCATACTTAAAACCGGCCGCCTGGCCGCAGGTGAAGTCTTGCTGGAGCCGGCTGCGGGTGGAGACCCCGTCGCCCAGGCTATCAGTACCTGGTCGCTACCCCGTAGCGCCTGAACGGTAGCCCCGTAGGCGGCGGCCTTTCATTGTGCTAAGTTTGCATGATTGAACGCAAACCCTTACCGAGAGATATGAACATGCAATACCGACGCCTAGGCCGCAGCAACCTGAAAGTTTCCACCCTTTGTCTGGGCACCATGATGTTTGCCGACCAGACCGACGAGGTTGAAGCGCGGAATATGGTCGCCTCGGCGCACGAGCATGGTATCAACTTCATCGATACGGCCGATGTCTACAGCAAGGGCGCTTCCGAAGAAATGGTGGGGAAGCTGCTGAATGCCAACCGCAACGACTGGGTTCTGGCCAGCAAACTGGGCAATGCCATGAGCAGGCAGCCGAACCAGTCGCACTATTCACGACACTGGATGGTGCGCGAGGTCGACAACAGCTTGCGCCGGCTGGCAACCGAACATATCGACATACTGTATATGCACCGGGATTTCCATGAAGAGAATCTTGAAGAGGCCATCCATGCACTGGGCGATCTGATTCGAGCAGGAAAGATCCGGGCGTTTGGCTTGTCCAATTTTCGCGGCTGGCGTGTGGCCGAGGTAATACGCCTGTGCGAGAAACTGAATGTGCCACAGCCGGTGGTGTGCCAGCCATATTACAACCTGCTGAACCGCGGCCCCGAGGTCGAGATTCTGCCTGCTTGCGGCCATTACGGCCTTGGCGTAGTGCCTTATAGCCCGATCGCCCGAGGTGTGCTGACGGGCAAGTATCAGCCAGGGCAGGCGCCACAGGCCGGCAGCCGGGCGGCCCGGAACGATAAACGAATACTGGAAACAGAGCTCCGGGACGAATCGCTGCGGATTGCGCAGCAACTGCAGGAACATTGCCAGGCACGCGGCGTGAAACTCGGGCACTTCGCCACGGCCTGGGTATTGGCCAACCGCTATGTCAGCGCGGTCATTGCAGGCCCCCGCACACTGGCGCAGCTTGAGGACTACTACCCCGCGGTGGACTTGACGATCAGCCCCGAGGAAGAAGCGCTGGTGGATTCCCTGGTTACGCCGGGGCACGCGTCCACGCCGGGGTACAACGATCCCAGCTATCCGTTTTTTGGGCGATAGCGCATTTTCGCTTCAAGTGTTTCAGTGCTTGGCCTGCTACAAAAGAAAGCAGGCTCAGGCTGATGCGGTGGAAATCCAGTCGGCATTTGCGCCAACATTGCGATAGACGTCGTTCTTTAGAAAGTCGGGTGTGGCGCGGGCTGTTCCGGCTTCGCGCGCTACGCCCCTGGCCTTGCCAGGGGTACCCGGTTCAGGCCAGCCCGCCGGGGCGTCCGCGGAACTCGCCCGGTCGGGCCAGTGGCCCGACACCCGACGGGCTCACACAACCGCGGACTTGCATCC
>JBATWU010000060.1:0-21145 GCA_049672825.1 Pusillimonas sp. | reverse complement strand
CCTGACAACCCGTGCAAGGGAACCCCCGCAGGGGGCGCAGCGATGGAGCCCGGCACCGGCTCAGCACCCGGGCAACGCCGCAAGAAGCAAGAACACCTTGGATGCCAAGAATGCAATTTCACCGCATCAGCCCTCCACCCCATCGGCATGGCATTGTCACTGCCCGGCGCCGGCTGCTACGCCGCGTTGCCGGTAGCCGCTACAATCTGTGGAATGGAAATCCGCCAACTCCGCTATTTCACCGCTGTCGTCGAATCGGGCAGCATGGGCAAGGCCGCGCGTGAACTCGGTGTCGTGACTTCGGCGCTCAGTCAGCAGATCAGCCGCCTGGAGTCGGAGCTGGCGACGCGCCTACTGCAACGCACCGGTACCGGCGTGGTGCCCACCGATGCGGGCCTGGCCTTTTTCAGGCAGGCCCAGCTGGCATTGCGGCATGTCGACGAGGCCGCTCGAGCCGCCCGGCAAGCCAGGCTATCCGGGCACGTCAGCGTGGGTATGGCGCCCACGACAGCGGCAGTCATGGGCTTGCCGCTGCTGCGCGCGATGCGCGAACGCTATCCAGACGTTCGTTTTCACCTGGTGGAGTCCCTGTCGGGACACCTGGTCGCCATGTTGAACGCGCGCCAGCTCGATCTCGCCATTCTGTTCAATAGCGATACCGGCCGGAACTGGTCAGTCATGCCTTTGCTGGAAGAGCGCCTGTTCGTGATGGCGGCCCAGGGCTTCCCGGGGTTTCCCAGGCGGAAAAAAGTCCGCCTGGCCAGCCTGGCCGACTTGCCGCTGGTCATGCCCACCAATATACATGGCCTGAGGTCCTTGCTTGGCGGGGCCACGGGGCGGCAGGATGTGACGCTGAATATCGCCATGGAGATCGATTCGCTGGCCATGCTGATGGATGCCGTCGGCGACGGCCTGCTGGCCACCATACAGCCGGGTGCGGCCATTGCGCGATGGCGCGGCGAGCCGCTTCTGATGTCGGAGCTTTCCGATCCTGGCCTGGCGCGCCGCAACCTGCTGGTCAGCCTGTCCGATGACGAGCTGTCGCCGGCAGGGCTGGCCGCGCGGGTCGTCATGCGCGATATTGCCCTGCGGCTCGTGCGGGAAGGCAGCTGGCTGGGGGCATCTGTTCATGATTCGTGAAGGGCTGTTGCGCTAAACCCTACTAGCGCATCCGGGCAAGCCCTCCTATGCTAACTGGGAATTGAACGGCACCGCGCATTGCGGTGAGTCTTGATAATCCTGGAAAGCAATCTATGCTGGATGTACTTGTGATTGGCGGCGGCAATGCCGCATTGTGTGCTGCCCTGATGGCCCGCGAGGCGGGCGCCAGTGTCATGATCCTGGAATCCGCGCCCAAGGAATGGCGGGGCGGGAACTCGCAGCACACGCGTAATTTGCGATGTATGCACGATGCGCCCCAGGACGTTCTGGTGGAGGCGTATCCCGAAGAGGAATTCTGGCAGGATCTGAAAAAGGTCACCGGCGGCATCACCAACGAAAAATTGGCGCGCCTGGTCATTCGCGCGTCGTCAACCTGCCGCGACTGGATGCGCAAACATGGTGTGCACTTCCAGCCACCGCTGTCGGGAACGCTGCATGTCGCGCGGACCAACGCCTTTTTCATGGGGGGCGGCAAGGCGTTGGTGAACGCCTATTACCGCAGCGCCGAAAACCTGGGCGTGACGATACGCTACGATGCGCCGGTCGATGCGCTCGAGCTCGATAACGGACGCTTTATTGCCGCCCGCATCGGCAACGAACGTATTCAGGCACGGGCCTGTGTCGTCGCCAGCGGCGGCTTTGAATCCAACCGGGAATGGCTGCGCGAGGCCTGGGGCCAGAACGAGGCGGGCGAATGGCCGGCCGACAACTTCCTGATACGCGGCACCCGGTTCAATATGGGTGTTCTGCTCAAGTTTCTGCTTGACGCCGGCGCCGACACGATCGGTGATCCGACGCAGTCGCACTCGGTTGCCATCGATGCGCGGGCGCCCCTGTATGACGGCGGCATCTGTACCCGGGTCGACTGTGTCTCGCTGGGCGTCGTGGTAAACCGGCATGCCCAGCGCTTCTATGACGAGGGCGAGGATTTCTGGCCCAAGCGCTACGCAATCTGGGGCCGGCTGGTGGCCCGGCAGCCAGGCCAGATCGCCTATTCCATTATCGACGCGAAGGCGGTGGGCCGTTTCATGCCGCCGGTATTCCCCGGCGAGCGGGCCGATACACTGCCTGAACTGGCCCGAAATATCGGACTGGATGAACATGCCTTCATGCGTACCATCAATGACTATAACGCGGCTTGCAGGGTGGGCGAGTTCAACCATGAAGTGCTGGACGATTGCCATACCGAAGAGCTGTCGCCCGCCAAAACACACTGGGCGCTTCCGCTGGACACCGCGCCTTATTACGCCTATGCGCTGCGCCCGGGCATCACCTTCACGTATCTTGGCGTCAAGGTCGACGAGTATGCGGCGGTGCATTTCAACGATCAGCCCAGCGTCAATCTGTTTGCCGCGGGCGAAGTGATGGCGGGGAACGTGCTGGGACAGGGATACACGGCCGGCGTGGGCATGAGCATAGGTACCGCGTTTGGCCGTATAGCCGGCACACAGGCCGCGCAGGCCGCCTTGCATCAGAAGCGGGCGGACGCGGGCAACACGACACAAATGGAAGATCATCATGCAGCAGCTTGAAGCCCTGGCGCACGAGGCGGTGTCCCTGACTCAGCCTGGCGCGGTATTGACAGCCGAAGAGGCCGAGGTCGAACGCATTATGACCATCTGCAATGCCTGTCGCTATTGCGAAGGGTTTTGCGCGGTCTTTCCCGCCATGACGCGGCTGCTGGAATTCAACAAGGCCGATATTCATTACCTTGCCAATTTATGTCACAACTGCGGCGCCTGTCTGCACGCCTGTCAGTATGCGCCGCCACACGAATTTGCCGTGAATGTGCCCCAGTCCATGGCTGTGGTGCGAGGCCGCACTTATGCCGATTTTTCGTGGCCACCCGCCATGGGTGCCCTATACAAGCGCGCCGGACTCACTTTATCGTTGGCGAGCGCGGCCAGCCTGTCGCTGTTTCTGGTCCTGGTGCTGCTGCTCAATGGCTCGCTGTTCCACGAGCCGCTGGCGGGCAATTTCTATGCGGTTTTTCCGCATAACACACTGGTGCTGATGTTCGGCTCGGTCTTCCTGTTTTCCGTTGTGGCGCTGGGTATTGGCGTGCGCCGGTTCTGGCGCATGGTGTCGCCGACAGAGCCTTTGCAACAAGGCAAACCGGCCGCCGCGGCGGAAGCGGCGCGCAATGCCCTGACACTCAAGTATCTTGATGGCGGGCATGGGGAGGGCTGCAATGACGAAGATGACCGCTATACATTGTGGCGGCGCCGTTATCATCATTTCACCTTTTATGGCTTCATGCTTTGTTTCGCTGCAACCTCAGTAGCCACTTTGTATCATTATTTCCTGGACTGGCAAGCGCCCTATCCGGTATTCAGTCTGCCCGTGCAACTGGGCATTTTTGGTGGCCTGGGGCTGTTGATCGGGCCGGCCGGATTATTGTGGCTGAATATAAAGCGGCATCCGCTGCATGGCGATGCCGATCAGAAGCCCATGGATAGAGGGTTCATCGTATTGCTGTTCCTGACCAGCCTGAGCGGCCTGGCCTTGCTGGCCTTGCGCGACACGGGCGCCATGGCGCTGCTGCTGGCCCTGCATCTTGGCGTGGTCATGGCCTTGTTCCTGACCATGCCCTACGGCAAGTTCGCCCACGGGATCTTCCGGTGCGCGGCGTTGCTGAAGAGCGCGGTGGAAAAGCGGCAGGCCAACCGCCTTGGCCTGGGCGATAGCTAGCGCCCAGTTGCGCCATTGCGCTTCGCCAGCATTCTGTGATCACCGCATGCGGTGTATGCCCGCCGGCGCAGGGCGGGTTTTCCGCCGTCCGAATGAAGACGCCGGCAGCCTGCAATGGGCGCCGGCGCTTAGTGCAATCAGTCCTGGCGGCTGGTGACTTCGAGCAGGTGGTAGCCGAATTGGGTTTTTACCGGGCCCTGAACCACATTGACAGGCGCGCTGAACACGACTTCGTCGAACTCCTTGACCATTTGCCCGCGGCCGAAAGTGCCCAGATTGCCGCCATCGCGGCTGGAGGGGCAGCTTGAATTTTCACGGGCGACGTCGGCAAAGTCGGCGCCGCCTTCAATAGCGGCTTTGAGCTCATTGCATTTCTCTTCGGTCGATACAAGAATATGGCGAGCTGAAGCTTGGGTCATGTATGTACTCCTTCAAAAAAGATCCCAACAGAATAACCCAATCGGCATGATGTTTTTTGGCAAGACAGGAATTGTTACCGCCGAAAGAGAGGCTATGCTAGCATTTGACACCTATGGATATTGACAACTCCACAACCACCGCGTCGCCGTCCTCCGGCCACGCGCAGAATGCCTTTCAGGGCGATTTGCTGGCCCAGGCGGGCAGCTTGCCGGTGGCCTGGCAAGACGCGTTTTCCAGCACGCGCGAGCAGCAAACCCTGCTCGATCTCGATGGTTTCCTCGAAGAGCGTCTGCAGGCGGGTGTTCAAATATTTCCGTTGCGGCCGTTCCGGGCGCTGCTCGAAACAGCGCCCGAAGATGTCCAGGCGGTCGTTCTGGGGCAAGATCCCTATCACGGGCCCAACCAGGCCCAGGGGCTGGCTTTCTCTGTGCCCGATTTTTGCCCTGTTCCACCCAGCTTAAGAAACATGTTCGCCGAACTGGCAAAAGAGTATCCCGATACCTTCGTCAAGCAGCGCCATAGCCTGGTGCGCTGGGCTCGGCAGGGCGTATTGCTGCTGAACACCTCGCTGACGGTCGAGGCGCATAAGCCGGCATCGCATGCCAAGCGGGGCTGGGAAATCATTACCGATGCCATCATCGAAAGGGTATTGCGCGAGCCTCGGCCCAAAGTCTTCCTGCTGTGGGGTTCGCATGCGCAGTCCAAGGAAGCCCTGCTGCAGGCGCATCCGCCCGCGGGGCCCGTGCTGGTGCTCAAGGCCAATCACCCCTCGCCGCTGTCGGCTTTGCGGCCACCCAGGCCATTCATAGGCTGCGGGCATTTCAGCAAGGCCAATGACTGGCTGCGCGAACATGGCGAAGCGGGGGTGGACTGGATCGGAAGCCTTCCGGCTGATTCCTAGGCGCCTTGTCTGAGCGCGGCAATGGTCTACAATCGGACCCAAAGCACGTTGCGGCAGTGCCCAGAAGGCCGGACGCAGCCGGTTTTTCGCGGCAGTCCGATCGCACCAACAACAAATTTCCGGAGACAACCATGCCCAGCCTCTTGCCCGAAGTCGATCCCGATGGACTGCTGGAATATTCGGTGGTGTACACCGACCGCGCCGTCAATCATATGTCGAATGCCTTCCAGGGCGTCATGAAAGACATTTCCAGAGTGCTGAAGCAGGTTTACAACGCTTCGTCCGCCATTGTCGTGCCTGGCAGCGGCACCTTCGGCATGGAGGCCGTTGCCCGGCAGTTCGCGACCAACAAGCGCTGTCTGGTCATACGCAACGGCTGGTTCAGCTTCCGCTGGAGCCAAATCTTCGATATGGGCGGTATCCCGTCAGAGGCCACTGTGCTCAAGGCCCGCCCCGTGAGCGACGGCCGGCAGGCAGCGTTCATGCCGCCGCCTATTGACGAAGTGGTGGCCGCCATCAGGCAGCACAAGCCCGACCTGGTCTTTGCGCCACATGTCGAAACTGCTTCGGGCATCATGTTGCCGGACAGCTATTTACGCAAAGTCGCCGATGCGGTGCATGCCGAGGGTGGCGTGTTCGTTCTGGACTGCATCGCATCCGGCACTATTTGGGTCGATATGCGGGCCAATGGTGTCGATGTGCTGATCAGCGCTCCGCAAAAGGGCTGGACGGCTTCGGCCTGCTGCGGCCTCGTCATGCTCAGCGAACAGGCTCGACAGCGTATAGACGATACCGTCAGTACCAGTTTCGCCTGCGATTTGCGCAAATGGCTGCAAATCATGGAAGCCTACGAAAAGGGTGGCCATGCCTATCACGCCACCCTGCCTACCGATGCCCTGACAATATTGCGTGATGTCATGCTGGAAACCGAGGCTTATGGTTTCGACAAGGTGCGCGACGAGCAGCAAGCGCTGGGCGATGCGGTGCGCGCGCTGCTGCGGGAAAAAGGCTTCAAGAGCGTCGCGGCCGATGGCTATGCCGCGCCTGGCGTCGTCGTCAGCTATACCGACGACGACGGCATACATTCAACCCGGAAATTCGCCGCGGCTGGCCTGCAGGCTGCCGCCGGTGTGCCGCTGCAGTGCGATGAACCCGCCGACTTCAAGACTTTCCGCCTGGGCCTGTTCGGGCTCGACAAACTGCACAATATCGAGCGCACTGTAGCGACGCTGTCGAAAGCGCTGGACGCCGTCGCGTAGACCCCGGCCGCGCCGGGCGGATTGCGCGGTCGACTACGCGAGCTCGTCCAGGCACGACTGCAGCAACTGACGTGCGCGTTCCGGGCTCATGGACGCGCCATGGAACAGGTTCCGGTACATGATGGGCGCGACGAAGCTATCCATGATGCTGTCAATGTCCGGCGCGGTTTCGCCGCGCCGCGTAGCCCGGTCCAATATGATTTGTATCTGATCGCGTGTGTAGGCGGAACACTGGAGCTGCCAGCCGCCATTCACGGCGCAGGCCATGATGTCCCGCAGCATCGCCTTGCCGGGTTCGGATGTCATTTCATCAAAGAATTGTTCGCCCCATGCGTGCAGGTCGGTGGCCACACTGCCGGTATCGGCCGGCTCGCCATCAGGCTGTAGCCGCTCCAGAGCGACGTCGGCCAGCAGTTCAGACAAATCTCCCCAGCGCCGGTAGATCGTGGATGGCGTTACGCCGGCCTTGGCGGCAATCATGGGCACCGTTATGTTCGCGCGGCCGAACTCCGCGGTCAATTCATGCACCGCCTTATGTACGGATTCCTGGACGCGAGCGCTACGCCCGCCTGGACGAATACCTTCTCGGATGCTCATGCAATAAACCTTAACACAAAATATTTGCTTTAAGAGCAAACTAAGCGCAGAATTCGCTAATGCAATTTTTTTGCGTTAACTGAGCACTCCATGGCATCTCGTCTATTCCTCCCGTCCGCGGCACGCGGCACGCTTTCTCCGCTTCGGTTCAGCCATCCGGGCGCGCTCCGGCTGCAGGCGCTGATCCTCATCACCTTTCTTGCGGCGTCCAGCGCGCCCACGCCGCTGTATAGCCTTTACCGAGAGCAATGGAACTTCTCGGCGACCATGCTGACGGTCATTTTCGGTGCTTACGCCATCTCGGTACTGCTGGCCCTGCTCATGCTGGGTTCGATCTCGGACCATATCGGGCGCCGGCCGGTGATTGTGGCCGCCTTGTTGCTGGACGCCGCATCCATGGTGGTGTTCATGACGGCCAGTACCGTGCCCCTGCTGATTGCGGCCCGCATGCTGCAGGGATGGGCCACGGGGGCGGCAACCAGTGCGCTGGCGGCCGGGCTGACGGACCTCGATCGCCAGCGCAGCCCCCTGATCAACAGCGTGGCACCCATGGCGGGCCTGGCACTGGGGGCTTTGGGCACCAGTGTGCTGGTGCAGTATGCGCCGGCTCCTCTGCAGCTTTCGTTTCTGATTCTGGCCGTGATACTGTTCATTCAGGCCGGTGCGGCATGCTTTCTTCCCGAAACGGCTGCGAGACGGGGCGGTGCGATTACGGCCCTGCTGCCCACCGTGACAGTTCCACGCCATGCCTGGAAGGTGTTGCTGTTGATTGCGCCCATTGATATCGCCGCCTGGGCATTGGGCGGGTTCTATCTATCGCTGGGTCCCACGCTGGTCGGGCGCATCACAGGCATCCACTCCCCGGTTATCGGTGGAGTGATGGTGTTCGCCTTGACGACCAGCGCCGCCCTGGCCGTGTTGGCGCTAAGACCCTGGGCGCCTCAGCGCATGCTGATCACCGGCGCAACGGCGCTGATGCTGGGGGTCGCCGTCACCCTTGGGGGCATCCGGACAGGGGTGCCCGCGTTGTTCTTTTTGGGTATCGTATTTGCGGGAGCCGGTTTCGGACTGGGTTTCCTGGGTGCATTGCGCACCTTGCTGCCGGTTGCACAGCCCCAGGAGCGGGCGGGTCTCATGGCGGCTTTCTATATTCTTAGCTACCTGGCCTTCAGCCTGCCTGCCGTCGCGGCCGGCGCCATGACCAACGCTTTTGGCTTGATCGCCGCCAGCTACTGCTATGGGGCGGGGCTGATGGTGCTGGCTGGCGCCGCCCTGATCGGTGCCAGGCTGTTTCCATTCGATCAATCAGCCAGCGGCGCCCGCGCGGGCATGGCGCCATCAGACGGAAGTGTAAGCCGCTGTGGTCAACGCTGACACAGCCTTACAGTATGTTGCCCGCCATCTTGTTACCGTGAAGATTCATTCTTCATGGGAGCGTTTTATGACGTTTAAGAAACTGTTGTTTGTTGTGGCGATCGCGGGTGGGGGCGTTTTGGCGGGGTGCTCGACCCCTTCCGAGATCACCACCCGGGACGGTCAGACCACCGTAACGGCGGATAAACCCGAAATCGATGAAGACAAGGGCTTTATCACTTACGAGAAAGATGGCAAGGAAGTCCAGACCAACACTTCCGAAGTTCGCGAGATCCAGGAAGTGAAATAAAAGCTTGGCCGCTCCAAGCCACTATTCAGGGCTGGCTGGAGCAGCGCCGCGTGGGACGGCGGCCCGGCCAGCCCGCAGCAGGAGGCTATCATGGCACAGGTAAGTCAGCATCTTTGGTTCCCGAAAGACATGAACGCGGCTATCGGATTTTACGTATCGCTGATTCCCGGTTCGCACATAGACTGGGTCAAACCTCTGCCCGCCGACACCCCCAGCGGGCCGTCGGGCAGTGTTCACCTGGCCTCGTTCACGCTTGGCGACCAGCGCTATCAAGCGATAGAAGCGGGCCCGCTGGATAATTTCAATCATAGCTTTTCAATTATGCTCGAATGCGGCGATCAGGCCGAGCTCGATCGCCTGTGGGACGCGTTGAAGGAAGGCGGCGAGGTTGAGCAGTGTGGCTGGCTGCGCGATCGATGGGGCTTGAGCTGGCAAATAGTGCCCCGCCGATTGGGAGAGTTGATGAGCGACCCGGATCAAGACAAGGTTCGCCGTGTAACGGAGGCGATGCTCAATATGGTCAAGATCGACATTGCAGGGCTGGAGGCGGCGGCCCGGGCCTGAGGCCATCAACCACATACTGCCGGTGGTAATACGATATGATCCCGTCTTGGTTTTCTTCCAAGAGATTGCATGCGCGGATCACACGCTAACCGCTGGCTGATTCTGGCCGTTATTTCAAGCGCCCTGTTTCTGATCGTCATAGATATGACAGTGTTGTATACGGCACTGCCTACACTCACTCACGATCTGCGGGCGTCGGCTTCGGAAAAACTCTGGATCATCAATGCCTACGGCCTGGTGGTGGCAGGATTGCTGCTGGGCATGGGCACGCTGGGCGACCGTCTGGGCCATAAACGTCTGTTCGTGGCGGGGCTGCTGGTGTTTGGCCTGGCTTCATTGTGTGCGGCTTTTTCCCCGTCCCCGGCGTTCCTGATTGCCGCGCGCGCGTTGCTCGCGGTAGGCGCGGCCATGATGATGCCCGCCACCTTGTCGATATTGCGGCTGGTCTTCACCGACGATGGCGAGCGCGCCATGGCCATAGGCCTGTGGGCGGCCGTGGCGTCTGGGGGCGCTGCTTTTGGGCCGGTGCTGGGCGGTGTGCTGCTGGAGCATTTTTGGTGGGGGTCGGTATTCCTGATCAATGTACCGGTGGTCGCGGTGGCGCTTGTTCTGGCGGTATGGCTCATTCCCGACCGCCCCGGCAATTCCGACCGGAAATGGGATTTGGCTGGTTCTTTGCAGGTAATGGTGGGCCTGATCGGCCTGGCCTACGCGATCAAAGAGCTGGGCAAGCCCGCTCCATCGTTTCAGGCGGCTCTGCTGGCATGCGCGGCAGGCAGTCTTTTCATGTTTTTCTTTGTGCGCCGTCAGCGGCGCAGTGCCCAGCCCCTGCTCGAGTTCAGCATCTTCCTGCATCCCGGCTTTGGCGTTGCCGTGCTGTCTGCCCTGGTCGCCGCGATTGCATTGATGGGTATGGAACTGGTGTTCACCCAGCGGCTGCAACTGGTGCTGGATATGTCGCCGTTGGAAGCCGGCATATTCATTCTTCCGCTGCCCTTGGCCTCTTTTGTGTCGGGGCCATTGGCCGGACGCTGGCTGCCCCGGCTAGGCAGCCGGCGGATGCTGACGGGCAGCCTGCTGCTGTCCGGCGTGGGCATGGGGGCGTGCATGGTGCTGTATAACGCGTCGGCGCCTATGCAAATGGCGGCGCTGTTTGTGCTTGGGGCCGGCCTGGGGGCCGCGATGACTGCAGCATCCAGTACCATCATGGACAATGCGCCGCCCGACCGGGCGGGCATGGCGGCGTCCGTCGAGGAAGTCTCGTACGAACTGGGCGGCGCCATTGGCGTCACCCTGATGGGCAGCATTCTATCGGCCGTGTATGGCGCGGCCATGGTCCCGCCTGCCGGCCTGCCCGCGTCGGATATCGTGCGGGACAGCCTGGACGAGGCGATACGGGTGGCCGAGAGCCTGCCCACCGAAGCCGCCAGCGTTCTGGTCGGCATGGCCAAAGCTGCTTTCGACCAGGGCTTCGTGGTCGTCATGGGAAGTTGTTCGGTGTTGCTGGTGGCTACCGCGGCGGTTGTCTGGCTGCGCTATGGGCGTGCGGCGGTGCGATGAACCAAGAGTCCGCACATTCTCTTCTTAAGCGCCGGCATAAAGGTCAGCTGGCTGATTCCATTGACGCGGCCTGCGCAACCATTGCCAGCAATTGGCCGGCGGTATGGGTTTGGTTTGGTGTCGCGGCGATACGCCGTGCCCTGGCGATCACATTCGGCTCGCTCAGAATCTCGGTTGGGTCGTCGAGCAGATGCACCCGGCGCATCACATTCCGGAATATCCACTGGTCTTTGTACGCAGCGGGTAGAATCGTCGTCAGTAAAAAGCGATAGCTTCCAGGCTCCCCCCGATCGGTCTGGGTAAAGCCGTTTTTCCACAGATCGATACGCGCAGCGTCTTCTTGCGCCGATGCGTCGTAGTAGAGGCGTGCATATTGATCTGCCTGTTGCTCAAATGCTTTTTGGCGTTTCCGCTTATCTGATTCTTCAAGAAATATTTGGGCTAGCGAATATGCCGATTGCATTGCAAAGGTCATTCCCCAGCCCTGTATCGGATTGGTGTGAAAGCGCGCATCTCCAATCACATACAAGTCGTCGACGAGGGGATCATAAGCATGATTGCTGAATCGTCGATAGCGATTGGAGAGCCCGGCAAAGGGCTCCACTTTCCATATTGGCGAGCTGATCCGCGGGTCCAGCCAGCTCATGGCACCAGGGAGCTGTTTCACGAACTCGTTGAAAACTGGTTCATGCCGCAGCGCTCTGAACTCTTCTTTCCATGGCGCTACGCCCAGCATCAGACTGAATGTATTGGCGTCGGTCCGATTCATCGTAAAGTGGACGCCTGGCAGGCTGGCGCCGGGTCCCGAGGGGTAGGAGCCGCGGGGTACGCTGACTCCCTCGTGGAATCGGTAATATCGGCTGTAGTACACGATGCCGCATTCGGAACACTCTTCGGACGGAACATCGACACCTGAGGCCTCGAGCCAGTCGATTATTTTTGAGCGGCGTCCAGCGGCGACGATGAGGCTATCGAAAAGGAATGGGCCATCGCCGGTCATTACTCCGCTGACTCTGCGACGACCTTGTTGTTGTTCTATTGTGATATTGTTGACTTTACTTTGGATTATGGTGACGCCCGGGGTGCGCTCCACAATCTTGCGTAGTGGGGCTTCGAGCGTCGGGCGCCGGCCCAGCAGGCCAACGAGTTCAGGGTCATGGCCGATGTCCGGATCGTCAATCCCCAGCAAATGGAACTTCCACTCGTGCATGCCGGACGCAAGGAGCGCCTCGTATAGCTCCGCATCATTCCCGGCCAGTGTTTTCCTCATCAATGCCCTGACTGCATGTGGCTGGCGCAATTGCGCCACGCCAGGCCGTTGCCAGTTCAGAAAATCGGCATCGGCCTCATGGCTGAGCGTTGCGTCGGTATCAGTTTCAAAGACCGTCACTTCAAACCCCGACCGAGCCAGCTCCCGTGCAGTAAACAAGCCGGATATCCCTGCGCCTATTATTCCAATCATTTCTTTTCCTTAATTAGGGGCGATCTTGACAAGATGGGGCCGCTAGAGGTTGAGCACTAAACGAGGTGTTTTCGAGCCGGAGCAGCAAATCATCATGGTTCTTCCGGACTTGCGGTCGGCAGCGCTCAGGATCAGATCGCGGTGGTCGGGTTCGCCTTCAAGCACTTCGGTTTCGCATGATCCGCATACCCCTTCCATGCAGGAGTAGGAAAGTTCAAAACCATCATCAATCAGCGCTTCGAGAATTGTGGTGTCCCGGCCGACCGTCAGTGTCCGCCCGCTTTTGGCCAGCACCACTTCGAAATCGCGGCTGGGCCCAGCTTGTTGTACTTGCTGTGCCGAGAAGTATTCGACGTGTAAAAACTCGGGAGGTTTCTGGCCGCCGCTTCGTAGAAATGCTTGCATCATGGAAATGGGGCCGCAGCAGTAAAAATGAGTATTTTCGTCAGCAGAATCCATGACCGACTTGATGTCGAGTAGCGTACTACCTGGCTCTTGATCAAAATTGAAAATGATGTTCTGCGGCGCATTGGGCAGCCGGTTGATCAGCGCGTGATGGCGATTCCTGGCGCAGTAGTAAAGGCGCCAAGGTTTGTTTAATTGCTCCAATCGATGAGCCATGGCAATAAGAGGCGTGACCCCTATGCCACCGGCAATGAGAATGGAATATGGAGCCTGCTCATTGAGTTCGAAGTTATTGCGTGGTGTGCTCGCATAGATCGAATCCCCGGCTTTCAAACTGTCGTGAACAAATACAGAGCCGCCGCGGCTGGCGGGCTCTCGTTGGACCGCAATGGTGAGGACTCTACCGTCCTCGGACGGGTTCAGCAGTGAGTAACTGCGGGTGAGTCCATTGTCCAGATGCAAATCGATATGCGAGCCAGCTGAAAAGTTTGGCGCGGGAGCGCCATTGGCGTTGAATAGCCGAAGTACGGCGATGTCCTGCGCCTCGATTGCGATTGAATCAATAGTCAGTTTCAGGCGTTCTGGGTTCATATCTGGTGTCCCTTGCCCATAGGAATGATTTGAACAGGCAATGCTGTGGGGGCTGGACTGGCGGCGTTGTCACGCAAGGCGGCGTCGAGGTCAAATGACCTGCTTTGCCGCTAATCCGTCCAGGGCTTTCGTATCCAGGCCCAGAAGCTCGCCGTAGACCTCGCTGTTATGCTGGCCCAGGTTTGGCCCAGGGAAATTTATGGCTCCCGGGGTTTTCGAGAGTCGGGGTGTGGGGGCCTGCATGCGAACCTTGTCCAGTACAGGATCGTCTACAGACACTATGCTTTGGCGCGCCTGGAAGTGCTCGTCTGCCACCACATCCGCGACCGAATAAACCGGTGCCGCAGCGGCGCCGTGGGCAAGCATCACGCCCATGGCTTCATCAAGAGTGTGCTGCCTGACCCACTCACCGATAATGTTGTCTATTTGAGCGACATTCTCGCCGCGCTTGCGGTTATCTATAAAGCGGGGATCAGCTATCAGTTCCGGCCGTCCAATTGCCTGCATGGTACGCTCGAAAACGCTTTGCGCGCTGCAGGACATGGACAAGTATTTCTCGTCGCCGGTCAAATAGACATTACGCGGCGCCGAGAAGGGCAGGCGACTGCCCAGGCGCGTTTGAATAATCTTCAACTGGTCGTATTCGATGACCTGCGGGCCAAGCAAGGTGAGAAGTGGCTCGTACAACGATGCATCCACATGCTGGCCTGCGCCCGATAATTCCCTGTGATGCAATGCGGCCAGCACTCCAAATGCGCCATTCAGGCCGGCAAGCCCGTCGGCAAGGCCAAAGCTTGGCAGGGTGGGCGGGCCGTCTTCTTGACCATTGATGTAGGCATACCCGCTCATCGCCTCTGCCAGCGTGCCGAATCCTGGACGATTCGCATAAGGCCCGGTCTGGCCAAAAGCCGAAATTGACAGCATGATCAGCCGCGGATTGATGGATGATAGCTCGGCATATGAAAGCCCCCAGCGCTCCATGACGCCAGGCGTGAAGTTTTCGACGATGACGTCACTGATCTTTACGAGCTCTTTGAGTAGGTTGGCGCCTTCGGGTTTGCTCATGTTCAAAGTGATACAGCGCTTGTTCCTGGAGAGCATCTTCCAGAATAAAGGGTCCCCCTTGCGTGTTGGCCCCCAGTGACGAAACCCGTCGCCCCTGGGATGCTCGATCTTTATCACGTCGGCACCAAAATCTCCCAAGTACATGGCAGCAGTTGGGCCAGCCATGAAGTTGCTGATATCGAGGACGCGCAGGTCGCTGAGTGCACCCATACAATCTCCTGTGAACAAATGACTGCCGTGATGGCGTTGATTCAGTAGACCATAGGGTTTTGCGACGGATAAGATGATTTTTTCTTAACCATATAACCTGCATCTATCGCAGGACAATTTTTAATTCTTGATACTTGACACCTAAAGCGCGTTGTAAGATTATTTGCCTGGCATACATATAACCAAGAGGCATAGCATACGACTCGAACAGTTAACTCATTTTCTCGCCATCCTTGAGGCGGGAAGTATGCGCGAAGCAGCGCGTCGGGTGGGCATCACGCAGCCGGCCATGTCCAAAAGCATTCGTA
Organism: Pusillimonas sp.; assembly: GCA_049672825.1. Taxonomy (GTDB): domain Bacteria; phylum Pseudomonadota; class Gammaproteobacteria; order Burkholderiales; family Burkholderiaceae_B; genus Pusillimonas_C; species Pusillimonas_C harenae_A. The sequence continues at coordinate 6,288 of JBATWU010000060.1, read as the reverse complement.
TGCTGGAAGACGAGCTGCAGACGGAGCTGTTTACCCGCAGCAGTCGGGGTGCCACGCTGACCCCGAAGGGGAGCATCTTTGCCATAAGGGTCCGGGCTGTCAATGCGGAGCTCAGAAAAGCCCACGAGGAACTGGCTCACCCTTTGGGCGGCGGCGCGCCAAGCATCACAATAGGCGTGGGGCAGTCGTCAGCGATAACCGTCGTTCCCGAAGCCTTGCGAAGTTTCCGCAAGGACTGGCCTCACGCGATAGTTCGAATCATCGAAGGGCTACCGGAAAGCCTGGTTCCTTTGATACGAGACGGAACCATCGATTTCGCCCTGGGAGGAATACCTGACAATCTCGACAAGGGGATTTCATTCAAGCCGTTCTTTCGCAGCCGACGCGTTGTGGTGGGACGGAAGGATCATCCCCTGAGAAATGCCGTGTCGTTGTCAGAACTTGCGGGGGCCGACTGGATACGTACTCCCCCCATCGAAGCTGTCGGTGGCCCGCTTGAAGATGTGTTTTCCAGCCAAGGACTCACGCCACCCACGGCGCTTGTCAGATGCGACTCGTACCACACCGCGGCTGCGTTGCTTGCCTCGAGCGATATGCTTGCGCTGATGTCCGAGCGACAGTTGGACACCCCTTTTTGTTCAATGCAGCTCGAAGCGATCGAGGTCAAAGAGGCGATTCCCTCGTTTACCGTTGGTATGTTTGCCCGAACCGACATTCCCCTCACGCCGGCCGCCCAACTGCTGGCCCGCATCGTGGCAAAGGTTGCGCGTCGGCTCGCATCTGTTGCCAACGGTTGACTGCCCTGCTGCTGCGGTCGGCCACAGCACGATAACTGGCGTCTATATGCTTAAGCGGCATCTATATAACTCTTCTGCTCACCCCGTGGTTTACTACAAGTGACCGCTATGTCGCGTTGATGCGCCTGTCCCAATGCGGTCGCCGGTACGCCGGTCAACCGTTCACATCCAAGGGCTCCCTAAATGCGGTCTAGGCAGAAGAAGTTGCGCCGTTCCTGGCTTTTGACACTCACCACGGACGAGCATAAGGTGCAGAAAGCGGCTGATTCAAATGCCGATGTGCTGATTCTCGATCTTACTGATTCGGTTGTTCCGGAGCGTAAAGCAGAAGCCCGGGAACGGGTCGTACGGTGGCTGAGTGGCGATAGTCCGTTCAAGAACAAGCAGGTTGTCGTCAAGCCCAATAGTCTGTGGTCCGAATGGGGGCGTGCCGACCTCGAAGCGATAGTGGGTCTGCCCATGGAGGCTATCTACTATCCAGATGCGCGCAGCGCAGATGAGGTCCGAATACTGCAACAGGCGATGGACGATGCAGGTTCTAACGCCGAAATTGCCGTGCTTCTCGAAATGCCTCAGGCTTTTATGGAAATCAAGGATATCGCATCAATTTCCAGAGTCACGACGCTGTGCCACGCTCAAGGGGACTTGGCGATGAATCTTGGCGCAGTCCTTTCTGATGATCGAGAAACCATGCTTTTTACGGCCCAGCAGACCGTGCTGGTTGGCCGTTCCTTTGGGCTGCAAACCATTGATACCATCATGCCTTCCGATTTGAAGGACGAAAATCTGGTTCGGCGCTATATCGAGACTTCCCGACGCATGGGGTTTGATTCTTGTTCGACTTTTTATGCGCCCCACGTCGATCAAATAAATGCCGCGTTCACGCCGACGGAAGAAAAGCTGGCGGCATCGCGTTCGATCGTCGAGCGCTACAAAGAGGTGAAGCGCCAGGGCCGTGCCGCCTATGTCGGTGAGGATGGGAAGTGGATTACGGTTCATCAGTATCGAATGGCCGTGGACATGCTTGAAAGGTTTACCTGAGCGTGTGTGGTCATTGATCGTTGGTCGCTGAATTTCGCCAGCATCAGTTGCTGGATATCTATCAATTAGAAGAATTACGATATTTGGAGATATATATGCACATCGAGAAAAACTTTTTTTTCCGCAATCTGGCCATCGTGTTTGCCAGCTGTGCTTTATTGTTGGCCAGCGGTAGCGTTTGGAGTCAACAGCCGGAGTTTCCCAGCCGGCCCTTGCGCCTGATTGTGCCGTTTCCCCCAGGTGGATCAACCGATGCGCTGGGGCGCTTGCTGGCTGACGAGATGTCAAAGGTTTTTGGCAAGCCGGTTGTTGTCGAGAACAAGGGTGGGGCGGGAGGCGATATCGGGTCGGTAACAGTGGCGCGCGCAGAGCCTGACGGCTATACGATGCTATTGGTGAGTAGCGGATTTGTAGTGAATCCGACTATGTATGAAACCCAGTACGATCCCATAAAAGACTTCGAGCCAGTGAGCCTGGTAGCCGAGGTGCCCAGCTTGCTGGTAGTGAATGCGGCATCAGAAATCAGTACCCTGAAGCAATTGGTGGATAAGGTCAAGACTGCGCCCGCGCAGTCTTTCAATTTTGCGTCGACGGGCATTGGAAGCGTGCAGCATTTGGCCGGCGAACTGTTCAATATCGAGGCTGAATTGAATATGACCCATGTGCCATACAACGGCGCTGGTCCTGCCATTTCAGCCATACTTGGAGATCATGTCAATATGCTGGTTGCAAGCGTACCAGCCCTCAAGACGCAGGTCGATGCGGGCAACCTTCGGGCACTGAGCAGCAGCCTGCGGGAAAGGGTCGAGGCTTTTCCCAATGTGCCGACATTTGTCGAAGCAGGCTATCCCTCTGTTGTGGCAACTCAGTTGCAAGGGATACTTGTTCCGGCCAAGACTCCCAAGCCTATAGTTACGCTACTGAGCCAGACAATCATCGATATCGTGCGAAGGCCTGATATCGATAAAAAACTGCAAGCAATGGGATTTTTGCCAGTAGCCAGCAGTCCGGAGGCTTTCCAACAAGAGATTCTGGATCAAACCCAGACCTGGAGCGAGGTGGTGCGCGCCGCCAATATTAAGCCGCAGTAGGTGCAGTACCCACCGCTTACGTTAGTGCGTCGGACCATTTCACCGTCTGTTTGCGGACGTTGGCTCGGTTTCGCGCCGCAACAGCTCCTGCTTGCGCTCCACGCCCCAGCGGTAGCCCGAGAGGTCGCCATCGCGGCGCACCACCCGGTGGCAGGGGATGGCCACTGCAATGCGGTTGGCCCCGCAAGCCCGCCCCACGGCCCGGACCGCATGCGGCTGTCCGATCCGTTTCGCAATGTCGCCATAGCTGACCGTGGTCCCGGACGGAATTTCACGCAGGGCCTGCCACACACGCTCCTGGAATGCGGTGCCGCGCACGTCCAGTGGCAGATTCAGGCCTATCTCGGGCGCTTCGACAAAACCGACGACTTGCGCGACCAGCTTTTCGAAGCCGGCGTCGTTACCGCGCAGCAGCGCTTTCGGAAACTGATCCTGCAGGCCGCGGACCAGCGCGTCGGGATCATCGCCCAGAAAAATGGCGCAGATGCCGCGCTGGCTTTGGGCGACCAGGATGGCGCCCAATGAGCACTGGCCGACAGCAAAGCGAATGACCGCGCCCGAGCCGCCGGCGCGATAGTCGCGGGCGGGCATGCCCAGCAAGTGGTCGGAGGTTTCGTAGAAACGGCTGCTGGAATTGAAGCCCGCCTGGTAGATGGCGTCGGTGACCGAGGTGCTGGCGGTGCTGAGCTCTTTGCGCAGCCTGCCAGCTCGGTGGGCCGAGATATAGGCTTTGGGCGTCAAGCCCGTTTCGGCCTTGAACAGGCGGTGGAAATGGAAGGCGCTGATGCCCGCCTCGGCCGCCAGTTCGTCAAGACTTGGGGGGGTCGGGGACGCCTGGATCAGACGGCAGGCCCGCTCGACCATTTGGCTGCGTTCGGCGGCGGCGCGGGTCTGGTCGCCCTTGGCGCGGCGGCTGGCGCGATAGCCCGCTTTTTCCGCGGCTTCGGGCGAGTCGAAGAATTCAACGTTTTCACGCCTGGGCAGGCGGGCCGAGGCGCTGGGCCGGCAGTACACGCCTGTTGTACGAACGGCGTAAACAAAGTGCAGGTCGGCGGTCTGGTCGCGCGTCTGAACCGCTTGCCATCGGGCATCGTCAGTGGCGTAGGGATTGGCGGGAATAGAGACTGGGCTCATGGTGGATACTCTGGAAAACTTGTTGATGATGCCAGAGTAATCCTAAACCGGATCTGGATAAATCCGATTCTTGCGCTTGAATTCGTGCCCCGAAGGGAGGGTGGGCGCGCGCCAGATCAGGAAGCCGTCGTGGCCACACCCAGCAGCCGCTGTTGCAGCTCGGTGTCTTGGCGCAGCGTGTCCGCCGCTACCTGGCGCTCGAACACTCCGTTCACCATGACGGCGACTTCGTCGGCCACGGCCAGCGCCACCCCCAGATTCTGTTCGACCAACAGCAGTGCATTGCCATCGCGCACCACGTCGCGCAATACTGTAACGACCTGCTCGACCATGACGGGCGCCAGCCCTTCGGTGGGTTCATCCATGATGATAAGCCGCGGGTTGCTCAGCAAGGCGCGTGCGATGGCTACCATTTGCTGCTCGCCGCCAGAAAGCTCCGAACCCAGATTGCGCCGCCGCTCGGCCAGCCGGGGGAAGATTTCGTAGGCGCGCTCGCGCGTCCAGGGCCCGTGCCCGCGCTGTGCCAGCTTCAGGTGTTCGTCTACCGTCAGCGACTGGAATAGCCGGCGCCCCTGAGGCACCAGGGCGATGCCGTGCCCAGCAATGCGGTGCGGCGCCAATCCTTGCAGGGGGGTGCCATCGAGCGTGATGGTGCCGGCGGTGACTTTGGCCAAGCCCATAATGCCGTGGCACAGCGTGGTTTTTCCCATGCCATTGCGCCCCACGACCGCCAGAGGCTTGTCGCCCAGAGACAGGTTGGCGCCATGCAGCGCGCGCACACGGCCGTAATGAACTTCAAGACCTTTGATTTCAAGTTGCATCGTCGTCTCCGGTGTAACCCAGGTACAGGGACCTGACGAGTGGGCTGGCGGCCGTCTCGGACGGTGTGCCCTGAAACACGATTTCCCCCTCGTGCATGACCAGCACCCTGTCGGCGACCTGCAGGGCCACGTCCATATCATGTTCGATCATGACAATGGTGATATCGCGTGGCAAGGCTTTCAGCAGTGCCACCAGCGCCGGACGCTCGTTGGGTGAAAGTCCGGCGGCGGGTTCATCCAGCAACAAGATGTGGGGGCCGCTGGCCAGTGCCATGGCAATTTCCAGCTGGCGTTGCGCGCCGTGGGACAGGTTGCCGGCGAGTTCGTCGTCCAGGCTTCGTAACCCCACCTGGGCGAGCGTGTCGCGCGCTTTCTGGCGCCGCGGGTGATGAGGCCCAGGTACGCGCCAGCCGAAGCGGCCGGCTTGCACACCTTGTACGGCCAGATACATATTGTCGGCCACGCTCAGACCAAGAAGAACGCGGGATGTTTGATAGCTGCGCGAGATCCCCAGGCGTGTCCGGTCGGGCGCGGACAGCGCATGTATGGCCTGGCCGCGCCAGTGTATGCTGCCGCTGGTGGGAGGTATGTCGCCGGCGATCAGGTTGAACAGGGTGCTTTTGCCGGCGCCGTTGGTGCCCAGGATGGTCAGCCGTTCACCCGCGTCGACCTGCATGCTTACATCGCGCACCGCCCGCAACGAGCCGAAGGTTGCATTGATATGTTGAACTTGAAGCATGGCTGTCATGCGGGCCGTCCGAACAAGCCATAGGGCCGATACGCCAGTACCAGAACCATGATGACAAAAGAGATGATCGCCGAATAAGTGGGCAGGTAGGCCAGCCCGAGCTGCTCGGCGAGTCCGATCAGCAGTGCGCCAACCGCCGCGCCTTTCAGGTTGCCCATGCCGCCGACGATGACGACAACCAGTGATGACAGCAGATAATGCACGTCATCGCCCGGGGCGATGGAAAGGGCCGATCCGCCGATGACGCCGGCGATACCCACCAGGCCGGCCGCCAGGGCGAACACGGCGGTGGACACCAGCGGCACATTGACGCCGGTGGCCGCAAGCATGTGCCGGTCGTCCACTGCTGCGCGAATGATCATGCCAAAGCGCGTGCGCTGCATGAGCAGCCACAACGCAATGTAGACCAGGATGGCAAAACCGATCAGGACCAGCCGGAAGATGGGATAACCGCCCGCAATCGGCAGGCGTACCCCGCCGAACAACACATCCGGGATATCCAGCTGGTAGGTCAGGCCGCCATAGCCGGCCAGTAAAAGGTCGGCAATAACAATGGACAAGCCGATGGTAATCAATGCCTGGCGCAAGTCCTGGCCCTGATAGCGGTCCAGGAAAATCCGGTGCATCAGCAGCCCTGCCGCGGCCGTGCCCACGGC
>JBATWU010000059.1:0-25426 GCA_049672825.1 Pusillimonas sp. | reverse complement strand
GCACCCGCGTAACGCGCGAGCGGAGTTGCCGATTTGAGTTTGCCCATCAGCTTGAGGGCTTTGTTTTTTTCGAGGTCGGTCTTTTTCATGATGAGTCCGGAAGAATCGGTGCGCCCGCCGCAGACGCTTTGGGGTTTATGCTTGTACCACGTTCCGGACCCATCGGTTTTGCTTGAAGCATGCCCGCATGCGCCCCCAGCACCTGCTCGACTTCCGATGTACCAATACCAAAGCCCAGCGCGTCATAGGTGGCAGCGCAACTCCACCTATCCAAAATAATGTCATGTTGTTGATAGAGCATCCATCAACGCCAGATAATTATCCCTATCCGTATCACTTTCTGTATTGATAAGCAGCACATGACTATCGGGACCTATTTCCAGCTGTTTACACAACTCCGTGTTCAGCCGCACAGCTTGTAGGCCGGCTAAACCCGCGGCACCCGAAGCACCAGCCACGATGGCCGGATCGCTAGCAACGGGTTGCGCCAACATCCGCATGGCCTGAATAATAGCGTCATCATCAACTGCCAGCACAGCATGCGCGCCACGGTTGACAATGGTAAGGGCCAAAGGCGATGGCGCCCCGCAAGCCAAGCCGGCGGAGACCGTTTCCAGCGAGCCCGTTATTGTGGTCAATATTCCTGCATGCCTCACACTAGCCATAATGCATGCCGCGTTCCTTGGCTCGACAATAATGAACTTTGGCATTGTGCCTTCATGCAAATAGTGAAAAGCGGCCATCATGGCGGCTGCCATGCCACCTACACCAGCTTGCAGGAACACATGCGTTGGCAACCGCTTGAATTGACTCAGCATTTCCTTAAGCATGACGCCATAGCCAGCCATGACAACTTTGGGGATGTCTTCATAACCGGGCCATGTGGTATCCGAAACTACAGTCCACCCTTCCGCTTCGGCCATTTCTGTGCAGGCCAACACCGCATCATCGTAGTTACCTGGGACACGGCGTATTTCAGCGCCATATTTTGCTATGGCTTGTTCGCGGCCAGCACTGACTCGCTCATGCAGGAAAATAACGCAACGCGCTCCTGCCTGCTGTGCTCCCCAGGCCACTGAACGGCCATGATTGCCTTCGGTAGCGCAAGCTACTGTAAGGGGCCCTTCATGCTTAGCTGCTAAAGTCCTGACCGCGTATGCACCACCCAGAGCTTTAAAGCTACCCTGCCCAAAACGACTTCCCTCATCCTTGCAAACTACACTAGCCACATCGATAACCCCAGCTAGCCCAGCCAAGTCATGCAACGGGGTCGGTTCATAACCTGCCCACAACGGAATAGTACGTAGCGCCTCATCATATAACTGCTGTGGCATGCCGACTTTCACTGCCATGCGAAAGGCCGCATCGTCAATTTGTTGACGAGCAACAGCATCGACGTAGAAATGATTGAATGACTCGGCATTGCTCATTTGAAAAACTCCTGTAAGGACGTGACAACGGATCCCAATCTACCGACATGAGCACCGCGACAACAGCAGTTGCTGCCGGCACTGCTGTGGATTCACCGCGATTCTCATGAACAGTAGCCGGCATCTAAAAGACGGTACGAGCGACAGGCTCTATGTGCCGCTTTAACACCATGATTGAGGATATTTGGAATTGACTTTAGTTAAGCTAAGTCACAAAAGTGGAAGGCGTGCTCTAGAAAGGGCGACAAAATAACCTACACCGTAGGGGATCGCTTCGTCATTGAAATCATAGGCAGCATGATGCAGAGACGCTGTATTCCCGTTCCCAATATTCATGAAGCAACCGGGAATACGTTGCAGCAATTGGCCAAAATCCTCGGATCCGGCGCCAGGTATAGCGGCTCCATTGACGGCCTCTGGCCCAAAAGTACTTGAGACTGCTCGAACAGCTTCAGAAGTCAACTTAAGATCATTGATTGTCGCAATGAAGTCACGCGTATATGTGACCTCTGCTGTGCAGCCGTGGGCTCGCGCCACATGCCTAGCGATACGCTTCATTTCTTGCTCTATGCTTGCACTCACCTCCGGGCGGAAGGAGCGGCAATCCCCGCTAACTAGCACCTCCCCTGGAATTACGTTTTTTGTACCGTGCATCTCCAAATCGGTGCAGGACACCACAGCCGTTTCCGCTGGATTTATTACCCTGGAGACAATTGTCTGTAAGGAACAAATAATAGCGGCAGCAGCCACCAAGGCATCGTTGCCGAGATGAGGACGCGCGGAATGGCCCCCTTTCCCTTTTACCTTGATTTGAAAGCCGTCCTCCGCTGACTTGAATGGACCTGGGCAAGTTTCAAACTGTCCAATTGGAAGCCCTGGCGAATTATGTAACCCATAAGCCTCATCAGCCGGAAACCGTTCCAGCAGGCCATCATGCAGCATAGCCAACATTCCCTGTCCCCATTCTTCAGCGGGCTGGAACACGAAATAGATTGTTCCATCGAAGCCACCCTCTTGCGCTAGGATGCCGGCTGCGCCAAGTAGCATCGTGGTATGCCCATCATGGCCACAAGCATGCATTAAACCGGGGTTCACCGAACAATAGGCCAAGGGAACTGTTGGGGCCTCCTGAATGCGTAGAGCATCCATGTCTGCACGAAGCATAATGGCTCTCTTGCCCTCGCCGCGTTTTAGCGCGCCCACCACACCCGTACCACCGATGCTCTCGGTCACCGCGACCCCAAATGCGCGCAATCGCTCAGCGACCAATCGACTTGTACGCTGCTCCTCAAAGCCAAATTCCGGATTCTGATGAATATCACATCGCCAATCTCTCAGCAAATCCAGATATTCAGGGTCAAGCTTTACCACAGCGCACCTCCAAGATCACACATCTCATTAGCGAAAAGAACAAAAAAAAGCCCTGTCGATTAGTCATGAGGAAAAATGCTGCACTTCGCGTAGTCCGGAACCACAAAGAAGTGATCACCGTGCCCTAAATTCTCTGTAGTGCTCGATATCGGGAGCTTTACCTTGACCTCCCCCAACGCCGACGTAGCCAAAACCATAATGGTGTCTCCGGCGTAGGCGGTCTCAAGTACCGAGAGCCGAATCCCTGTATTGTTATCGGACATCAGAAAACATTCCGGCCTGACAGCAAGAACCGCTGTCTTCTCCTGCCCTGAAAGTCCAACTTGAAAGACAGCCACGTCGTCGCCCGTCACTCCTGGAATATGGATCCTGGCTTTATCCGTCTCTATTTTTTCCACACCGACTTCAATGAATGTCACCTCGCTCATAAAGTCCGCTACAAAACGAGAGTTTGGCCTGTCATACAAATCCGAAGGTGTTCCTATCTGCCTAATCGCCCCTGCCTCCATAACAGCCACTCGATCCGCCATCGATAAGGCCTCTTCCTGATCATGTGTGACAAAAATTATTGTTGTTCCCACCGTTCGGTGGATCCGCTTAATCTCCATCTGCAACTGCTGGCGAAGCTTCCTATCCAGGGCTCCTAATGGCTCATCCATTAACAGAACAGGTGGCTGGAAAACCAAAGCACGAGACAATGCAACACGCTGCTGCTGCCCACCTGACAACTCTCCCGGGTAACGAGATTCATATTGCTCAAGGCAGACAAGCTCCAGCGCTTCCCGCACTTGTCTTCTTATCTGGTCATCCTGCATACCTCTGCGCCGCAACGGATAGGCCACGTTCTCAAAGACTGTCATATGAGGGAATAAGGCGTACTTCTGAAAGACCATTCCAATATTTCTGCGGAATGTGGGAACCCCGGTAATGGGGGTCCCATCGATACTGACTTCCCCACTAGTCGGGCGATTAAATCCTGCTATGGTCATCAATATTGTTGATTTGCCTGAGCCGCTCGGACCCAGCAGTGCCAAAAACTCACCTGCCTTCACGTCCAACGACACCCCACCCAGGGCAACGAATGAGCCATACTTCATGAATAAATTCGAAACCGAAACTGCAGCTCCTCGAGTCACATCACCACCTTTTGCATAAATCAGACTTGTCTCCACCTTACGGTAAAGCTACTGTGAGCTTTGCTCTCCACTCACGCTATATAGGAACCGAAAACAAGCGACGCTCCGTCTTCGTCAGGCGCTCCACTCCTCTTGTCCGCACAACGATCGATTCGCTAAATGCCAATCCCTCGGCTGACACATACATATGCAAAACCATTCCCTCCTGGATACGCCAATTCGCCGCAGGCGTAAATGCATGGGAAAAGTCACTTACTATCTGCGTAGTCGCTGGAAAGCATCCAAGCGTGTAGCCAGTTATATTTTCATAATGAGGCCGCAAGCCTAGTTCAAGTATTGGCCGCCGGGCTAACTCATCCACATCGCGGGCGTCCGCCCCGGGAACAATTGCCGCAAGCTGTGCATCCTGGATACGGATCAAGTGCGCCGCAACCTCTTGCTGTCGTACTGTCGGCTCTCCCGCGATTACCGATCGCATAATACGGGTACTGTATCCACGCACCCGCGGCACAAGCTCCACATGAACAATAGTCCCTGCGTCCACCGGCGTAGAGTGTTCGTTCCCGTGCAGCGCTCCCCAGCCATGTCCGGTCGTGATGGGCCCAACCGGGCCAGTATCCGCCCCCATCTCCAGGTAAGTGGCACTCGCCGCTCTGATTACGTCCCGCTGTGTGCAACCGATCCTTACTACCTTCACTGCATTCGCCAAGGCAGCATCACATACCGCACCAGCCTTTTTGTGATAATCAATCTCAGCTTCAGATTTTATTGTTCTCAAAACCCACAAAGCCTGACCGAGATCTATGAATCGAGCTGCAGGCAGTTCGCTTTTGAGCCTTTTATAACGATGAAGAGACATAGATTGGGATGAGAACTCGATCCCAATTGTGCTTTCATGCAACCCCCTTTTTTCCAACTCATGCCGAAGGATTGCCACCGGATCATCCCAATCCCGGAAACCTACGATATCTTCGAGCCAAGTCCGCTCGCGCGCCGGCACCAAGTCCAGGCTTCTTACGATCAAGAATGGATCGCCCTCGAGCGGTACAACACAACAGCGCCACAGTGTTTCGCTGATACCAAAGCCAGACAGCCATACCATTGTTTCTACTTGGTCGAGTATGGCAACTTCCATCTCCAACTCTTGCATTCTTGCCCGAACGGCAGAGACTCTCTCGAGATACTCGCGCTCAGAAAAGGATAACTCCACGTTCTCCATCCCATCCCTCGTTACGCTGCGGTTCTCATACGCGAAAACCTAGTTGAAACTGAATAAATGATGTACATAAAGGCAATCGTGATCAGCAGCAAGGTTGCAACCACGGCTACCTGGGGACTGATTTCCATACGAATGTCGTCCCACATCCTTATCGGAAGCGGCACATTTTGCGTCCCGGCCAAAAATATTCCGAATATCACATCGTCAAATGCCATGATGAAGGCAAAAAAGCTAGCGCTTAGAATAGACGGCAATAATTGAGGAAAAATTATGGTCCGAAAGACGGTCAATGTTCGCGCGCCTAAATTACTTGCCGCCATTTCTAGAGATCGATCAAGCTGCTGTGCGCCACTCACTAGAATGACGAGCGCATAGGGAAAACCAATGATCGTATACGCGACCACAATTCCAATAGGCGTCCCTACCCAGTTCAAATCGGAGAGAAAAAAATACAAAGCCAAAGCCACTACAACATGAGGTAGGACAATGGGCGAGATGAGTGCAAGGTACAAGACCGCCCGCCCGTGAAATTGCGCCCGCGTAATCGCCATAGAAACGGGAAACGTGAGTGCAAGTGCAATCAAAGTAGCCAATCCTCCCGCCTTTAAACTGAATAATGCGGCCTCCAGCCATTGTCTATTCGAGAAAAATGCCTTAAACCAACGTAGCGAATACTCAGGCGGGGGGAATGACAAATAAGGTGATGCTGTGAAAGCGATTGGAATTACTACCAGCAGTGGGAGAATGAGGAAAAACAGCGTGCATCCAGCAAGGGCATATACGATGGGCTTGGCCACCACCTCTGCACTGTTACCGAACGGCGACAGCACAGTGTGGGCGACCTTTTGCCACGCGCGCCTTGTAGTCCGTAAACATGAAGAGAACGCCGGAAAGAGCGGCTTTTCTCGCGGAGGCCTATCATCAGACAGCCCAAACTGTCTTCTAAACACAAATAACAGAACGAGCGCAACGATTAGCAGGATGGTTGCTTGTACTGTAGCGCCACTGAAGTCCGCAAGCGCCGTGACCCGCACAGTAATCGCCTGAGCAAGCATATACTCGCCCGCCCCCCCAAGCAGCGCCGGCGTCACATAAAATCCCAAACAAGATAAAAACACGAGCGTACAGCCGGCAACAATTCCTTTACGAGACAACGGCACATAGACATGCCACATGGCGCTTATCTTGTTACTTCCCAGATTAGCAGCTGCGTCGAGCAACGATCTATCTATCTTCTTCATGGCGGCATACAACGGAAATATCATCAAGGGCAACTGAACTTGAACCATTCCGACGTACACCCCTATCGAATTAAAAACAAGTTGTATAGGGCTGTCAGTGACACCCATACCAATCAGCACCTTGTTTAATAATCCGCTGGGAGAAAGCACAATTATCCAGCCATAGGTCCGGACAAGTACGCTCGTTATATATGGCACCGATACTAACAGCAGGAGCACCGCCGCAGTTCGTCCCTTCAGCCGCGCCAGGATATAAGCCACCGGATAGCCTAAAAGCAGACATATGATTGTGACGACACCAGAAAGCGTGGCTGTACGCAGAAAAATAGAACTGAATGAAGGACTGCTTAAAGCCACCTCATATCCATGCAAGCTCAGGCCCGTCTCTCCTTTGAAACTATCAAATACCAAGCTAGCCAACGGAGAGAAATAGAAGATGAATAAAAATAACAGGGCAGGTATAAAAGGCAGAGCTACAGGCCAACCTCTCAAACCACTGAACTTAAACCGACGCGCCATGACTCAGTACTCCTACTTCCAGTATCAACGCAAGCCTGCAACCCAAGCTTCCCATTGCGCAACTGCATAGCGGTCATTGGATATACCATTTGTCTTCTGCCCCCAGAACTCATAGTTCTGGGGAATCTGCAAGTTTCTCACGGCTGGTTGAGTCGGCAGATGCTCTGCACGCTCCTTGGAGATATAGTCGAAAGCGCGACTGTTTGGGGGCGAATACAAAATATGAGTGGCAAACTCCGCCTGGCGATCTGCTCGAGCAGAAAAAGCGAGAAAACGCATTGCATTTTCTTTATTCTTGGCGCCCTTCAGAACAGTCCAATAATCAGTTTGAAGAACTCCCTGGTCCCAACTGATCTCCAGATCCGCGCCTTCAGCAATAGCGGAACTAATTCGACCATTCCAAGCGCTGCAAAGAGCTACTTGATCATCGATTAACAGCTGAACAGACTCCGCACCGCTAAACCACCATTTGAAGATGTCTTTCTTAATCTTAGTCAGGCTTCGAAATGCACGGTCCCAGTCCAGCGGATAGAGATCCTCAGGTCGCACGCCATCGGCCAACAATGCATTCTCAAATGTCGCTCCTGTTGCATGCTGAACTCCAGAAGCAAGCGCTCTACGCCCCGGGAAACCGTCGATATTCCACAAGTCTGCCCAGTTTTTAGGGCCGCCATTGGGAAACTTCGACTTCCTGTAAGCCACTATTAAGGAATAGATAATATGTGGACACGCAAACTCTTCAGTGCGAATCGGATCAAATGCGTCAAGGTCCGTCTTTTCGAACAAGCTATAGTCGATCGACTCGAGCAACCCCTCGGACACAAAACTAGTGATATTTCCGCCAGGCAATATCGTTGCATCGTACCTGGGGGATCCCGCTGCGATACTGGCCCTCACCGCGCCGATGTCAGAGCGTGGGTTACGTATCACCCTGATACCCGTTTCCTTTTCAAAGGGCTCAAAATAAGCAATGCGTTGAGCTTCTCCCCAGGCGCCCCCTCCATCATAGATGACAACCTCTCCTTCTCCTTTCAAGGATCTGGCACGCACCACAGCAGGTGCGGCAAGGGAACCCACGAGGGCCAAGGCCCCAACCGCAGCGGATGACTTCAACAACTTGCGTCTTTGAATATTGTTTACCATTAAACCCTCCCATTTTTGGCCATAAAAAAACCGTGCCTTATATCCAACATGGCGAAAGCAGTGAAACCCATGGTTTGAGCGTCGACTTCGATCACCTAACTCTCCGCTTATTCGGCGTTGTTATTCACAGAGAAGGCAGTATGCCATGTCATTGGCGGGAAATATGCTCTCGTTTTAGGTGCAAAACGCGACAAACTTGCATCCGATGGAGAGAGACCGGAATTTTGTAATTTAGGCACATGATTAGAAAGGCAAGGCATGCCGCGAGGGCCCCACACGACGCCGACAGAATGCCCTGGGACTATGCACAGCTCGAGATGAGGGAGCAGTTTTCCATCGATCAAACAGATATAAAACTGCTATGAGCGGCCTTCAGAAATATCAGAGTATGGTGCCGCTTCCCTTCACTGGACCGCCTGTCGCAATAGAAAAGGTGGTGTGCAAGATAGTGGGCAGAAAATGATGTCACTAAACTGTCGAAACAGAAAAGTCTTGGGCACTCCCGTCCTATGAAACATAACCATAATGCGCGCACCAAGAACAATCGGCGACAAATATACGCCCTGCCCTGAAATCAATCTAAGGCAATCTCCAGGCCAACTTTGACACGCTCCATAGAAATAGTAGTTGTAAAACGCTTTACATTATGGTTGGAGAAAAAGCATTCCTTTGTAAATTGTTCATAGAGTTCCATGGACTCGACGACCATAATTAATATGAAATCCGCACTTCCCGTCACGTAATAGCACTGCTGCACTTCCTTGCGAGATAAAAACTCTCTCTTAAGGCTCTCAACCACCGCTGCGCTTTCACTCTCAAGCTCCACAGAGACCATCAAGGTAATGCGCCCTCCCAGCTTCGCCGGATTGAGCATCGCCACATTTGCCTGGATGATCCCAAGGTTCGTGAGCCGCTTCACCCTCCTTTGAACTGCAGAAGAAGATAGATGGATCATCTCCCCTATGCTGCGATAGGGCGTTGTGTTGTCCTTTTGGAGAATCCCCAGGATCGCTAGATCAAACCCATCCAACATTTGAGTGTTATTCGTTCCCATTGGTCGTAATCACTATCCGAAGTAAAGCCCCGCTCCCCGAGGTCACCTACGCAGAGGAGATGTATTTCTAATCGTTTTGGTCAATCTAAAACAACGTACCGAGAAATGTCTCCTTCCCAATATTCCATACTAAAAAAACACTCTTTTTCTCCATTTTTCACGAAAAGTGCGATTGTATCTCGCCCCATCCGCATGGCGACGAATACTGTATTGATGAGTTCCTCCATTATTATCAACTATTTAGCAGAACCGAGACAGGACGTCGACCGCGAATCTCAGGAGTGAAAGACAGCGCCCATATGTCAAAAATGGCACAAATAGAAGTAAATCCCATCAGAATCCAAGGCAAGAAAGTTGCAGATATTTCAACTGCAAAACCTGAAGCTGACGCCAATAGGCCGCTTCAATTGAGCAGAGTTCTGATAGCATGCGTCTCGTTGGACATTGCAATGGGTGCTAGCTGCGAGTGTGCCCATGGCCTACAAGTAACCCCATAGCAGGGGTAATAGCTCCCCTACACACACCTCTGTACTAGGGTGTCGTACTACTAATCCTAGAAATCTACGAACCTGATGGGATCAACTGGTTTAGATTGATTCATGCATCGCTCACTAGGCATCGCGCAACCCTAGCGCTAGATCGACACCCAGAGTTTTTTTCCCTCGTCGGACTAAACCGCGACAAAGGACTCGATCCCACCCGGGGTAAGCATGCTGCTACACGTAGACGTCCGAAATCTGTTAGCTGTATGGTGCTATATCTCAGGGCTTCGACAATCGTCGACATATATGTAACAAACCCCTGTTCCCCTCTTGAAGATCTGGACATCGTCCTTATAATTAGCACTCGTAGGGGTTGAGTGCTAACATCACCTCTCAGCTTTTTTATTGATCAACCTTATTTTAATTGAACAGGAGTTCCTCCATGGCACTGCGTCCTTTGCATGATCGCGTGATCATCAAGCGTCTGGACAACGAGCGCACCACCGCCTCGGGTATCGTCATCCCTGAAAGTGCGACTGAAAAGCCCGATCAGGGCGAAGTCATTGCTGTTGGTCCCGGTAAACGGTCTGACGACGGCAAAGTTCAGCCTGTTGACCTGAAAGTGGGCGACAAGGTTCTGTTCGGCAAATATGCCGGCCAAACGGTCAAGGTTGATGGCGAAGAAGTCCTCGTCATCCGCGAGGAAGAAATCCTCGCCGTGGTTCTTTAATCGCAACCGAGTCAATCAAGGAATTTTACAATGGCTGCTAAGCAAGTTCTATTTGGCGATGACGCCCGTGTGCGTATCGTTCGTGGCGTAAACATTCTCGCCAATGCTGTTAAAACCACTTTGGGCCCCAAAGGCCGCAATGTGGTGCTCGACCGCTCTTTCGGCGCCCCCACCGTTACCAAGGACGGTGTGTCGGTTGCGAAAGAAATCGAACTGAAAGACAAATTCGAAAACATCGGCGCCCAATTGGTCAAGGAAGTCGCTTCCAAGACTTCCGACAACGCTGGCGACGGCACCACGACGGCAACCGTCCTGGCCCAGTCCATCGTTGAAGAAGGCCTGAAATACGTTGCCGCCGGCATCAACCCCATGGACCTGAAGCGCGGTATCGACAAGGCTGTTGCCGTTGCCGTTGCAGAACTCAAGACCCTGTCCAAGCCTTGCACCACCAGCAAGGAAATCGCCCAGGTCGGCTCCATTTCGGCCAACAGCGATGCATCGATCGGCGAAATCATCGCCAATGCCATGGACAAAGTCGGCAAAGAAGGCGTGATTACCGTTGAAGACGGCAAGTCGCTGGAAAACGAACTGGATGTCGTCGAAGGCATGCAATTCGACCGCGGCTACCTGTCGCCCTACTTCATCAACAACCCCGACAAGCAAGTCTCGGTTCTGGAAGATCCGTATGTCCTGATCTTCGACAAGAAAATCAGCAACATCCGCGACCTCCTGCCCATTCTCGAGCAAGTGGCCAAGTCCAGCCGTCCGCTGTTGATCGTTGCCGAAGACGTGGAAGGCGAAGCCCTGGCCACCCTGGTGGTCAACAACATCCGCGGCATTCTGAAAACCACTGCTGTCAAGGCTCCTGGCTTCGGCGACCGCCGCAAGGCCATGCTGGAAGACATCGCCATCCTGACCGGCGGCGTTGTCATCTCGGAAGAAACCGGCATGTCGCTTGAAAAAGCCACGCTGGAAGATCTGGGCCAAGCCAAGCGCATTGAAGTCGCGAAAGAAAACACCATCATCATCGATGGCGCCGGCGACAGCAAATCGATCGAAGCGCGTGTCAAGCAAATCCGCGTCCAGATCGAAGAAGCCACGTCCGACTACGACCGCGAAAAACTGCAGGAACGCGTTGCCAAGCTGGCAGGCGGTGTTGCCGTGATTCGCGTTGGCGCTGCCACCGAAATCGAAATGAAGGAAAAGAAAGCACGCGTGGAAGATGCCCTGCACGCTACCCGCGCTGCTGTCGAAGAAGGCATTGTTCCTGGCGGCGGTGTTGCACTGATCCGCGCCAAGGCAGCCATCGCCAAGCTCAAGGGCGACAACGTCGATCAGGACGCCGGCATCAAGCTGATCCTGCGCGCTGTTGAAGCTCCGCTGCGCACCATTGTCGCCAACGCCGGCGATGAGCCCAGCGTCGTGGTCAACAACGTGGCCAACGGCAAGGGCAACTACGGCTACAACGCCGCCACCGGCGAGTACGGCGACCTGGTCGAGCAAGGCGTTCTGGACCCCACCAAGGTGACCCGCACCGCGCTGCAAAACGCTGCATCGGTCGCCAGCCTGTTGCTCACGACCGAAGCCGCTGTGGCCGAGATCGTCGAGGACAAGCCCGCTCCTGCAATGCCCGACATGGGTGGCATGGGCGGCATGGGTGGCATGGGCGGCTTCTAAGCCTTTACTGCCAGACCGAATACCCGGGCACGCGTGCCCGGGTTGCCACGCAAAACCTCCGATTCGTCGGAGGTTTTTTATTGCCCGCCTTTCGCGTCATGATTCCCTCTCACCCCCTTTTTCCTGGCCCGCCCCTTCCTTCTTGATTGCCTGTCAAAAAGGAATCCTATAATGGGCCTCCACCTGTAGCCTGGATTTTCATGACTCCGCTTGACTCCCCCTATAAAAGCAAAGGCGGCCTGGGCCGTCTGATCAATGCCCTGCGCTATTCGGCCCAGGGCCTGGGCGCGGCGTTCCGGCACGAAGCGGCTTTTCGTCAGGAGCTTCTGCTGGTGGCGGTGCTGGCGCCTGTTGCAATCTGGCTGGGCCGCAGCCTGGGCGAGGTCCTGATGCTGCTGGGCACGCTTTTTTTCGTGCTGGTGATTGAGTTGCTGAACTCGGGCCTCGAGGCGCTTGCCGACACCATTACCCTGGACGATCACCCTTTGATCGGACGGGCCAAGGATCTGGGCAGCGCCGCCGTCATGCTTTCCATTCTATTCGGCGCGCTGGTCTGGCTGGGCGTAATCGCTTCGCATTTCGTGCCGGGCTAGTTGAGCTGGGCATCCTTCAACTTGCTGCCCGGCCATAACTTGGGTGCCGCCCGGGCATACTGACGCGGGTACGATAACTCGACCCCCAGCACGCGCGCCGCCTCGTAAGCCCAATGCGGATTGTCGATGAACGCCCTGCCCAGCGCCACCTGATCGGCCGCGCCAGAGACAATGATATCGTCGGCCTGCCGGCCCGTGACGATCATGCCGACGGCGCGCACCGGTACCGACACAGCTTTTTTCACCGCGCTGGCAAAACCGACTTGGTAGCCGGGACTCACCGGAATGGGCGCCAGGGCCACGCCGCCGCTGGTCACATCCACGTACTCGCAGCCCCTGCTTTCCAGCGCCCGGGCAAACGCGACGGCCTCTTCCACGGTAATGCCGCCCTCCAGCCAATCGGAGCCGGTAATCCGCGCGCCCAAGGCCACATGGGCCGGAACAACCGCGCGTATGGCTTCGAACACCTCCAGCGGAAACCGCAAGCGATTTTCCAGGCTGCCGCCATATTGATCGCTGCGCTGGTTGGCCAGCGGCGACAGGAACTGATGCAGCAGGTAACCGTGCGCCGCATGCACTTCGATCAGGTCGAAGCCGATGCGAACGGCCCGGGCCGCCGCATCCGCAAACGCCTGCTTGATCCGGTCCAGATCGGACTGCTCGCAAGCGGCAACCGTGGCGGCATCAGTGCTGGACGGCGCGAATGTGCGCCACGGGTTGCTATCGGCCCCTAGCGGCTTGCCGCCGCTCCAGGGCGCCTCGGAAGAGCCTTTGCGCCCCGAGTGGCCTATCTGTATGCCGAATTTCGCCGGCCCGGCAGTTCGGCAGAACGCCAGCGTCTGCGCCAGCGCGAACTCATTGGCATCCGAATACAAACCCAGGCATCCGTGCGCGATCCGCCCGGCACGCTCCACGGCGGTCGCTTCCACCATGACCAGGCCGGCTCCCGAGCCGGCCAGCGTGCCAAGGTGCATTTGATGCCATACCACCGCGCTGCCATCATTGGCGGAATACTGGCACATGGGCGAGACCGCGATACGGTTGCTCAGGATCTGTTGCCCGATGGCGATAGGAGAGAAAAGTCGATTACTCACAAACATGCATCCTTATGAAAAAATGAAGATCAGGCTTTCGAGGTCTGCCCGCGCGCCAGACAGGCGTGCGCAGAAGCAGATCCGGCGTATGCGGGCGCAAGTCCGGGAGAGACACGGCCTTGCGCCTATAATCATAGGCCGAATCCGAGCTGCAACATTCTATAAAGCCTCTCATGATCTTCACGCAAAAACTGCAACAGGCCTGGGCCTCGTCCAACTCCATGCTTACCGTGGGCCTGGACCCCGACCCGCAACGTTTTCCCGCCGAACTGCAGGGGCGATCAGATGCCATTTATGAGTTCTGCCGTGCGGTGATCGATGCCACGGCGCCCTACGCCTGCGCCATCAAGCCGCAAATCGCCTATTTCTCGGCCCAACGGGCCGAAGACCAGCTCGAGGCGCTGTGCCGCTATATCCTTGAACGCCATCCGGGCCTGCCCATTGTGCTGGACGCCAAGCGCGGCGATATCGGATCGACCGCCGAGCAATATGCCCGCGAGGCATTCGAGCGCTATCAGGCCGACGCCGTTACCGTCAGCCCCTACATGGGTTTCGATACGCTGGAACCTTATCTGTCATGGAAAAGCAAGGGCGTCATCATCCTGTGCCGCACTTCCAACAAGGGCGGCTCCGATTTGCAGTTCATTGAATCGGCCGACGGCACGCCGCTGTATCTGCGGGTTGCCACGCTGGCGGCCGAAAAATGGAACACCAACGGCCAGTGCGCCCTGGTGGTGGGCGCCACCTTTCCCGAGGAAATCGCCAAGGTGCGCTCGCGCGTCGGCGATATGCCGCTGCTGATTCCAGGAATAGGCGCACAAGGCGGCGACATTCCCGCCACGGTGAAGGCGGGCCGCAATAGCCAGGGAACGGGCATGATGATCAACTCGTCGCGCGCCATTCTGTACGCCAGCGGCGGCGACGATTGGCGCGAGGCGGCGGCGCTGGCGGCGCGCGCCACGCGCGACGCCATCAACGCGGCTCGATGAACTCGATGGCGGTGCTCAGGGCAAACGCCACCGAGGCACTGCGGATTTGCGCGCGATCGCCGTCGAAGACTTTGGTCATGGCGCGCGTGACCACCCCCTGAGCCGCGCGCTGGGCAAAGCCGAAGCACACCATGCCTACCGGCTTGCCCGGGGTGCCTCCGCCAGGCCCGGCAATGCCGGTGGTCGATATGGCCAACTGCGACGGCGTGCTTGCGGACAACACCCCGGCCGCCATTTCCATGGCGGTTTCTTCGCTGACGGCGCCAAAGCGATCCAGGGTATCGGCATTGACGCCGAGCAGCTCTATTTTGGCCTGGTTGCTGTAGGTGACAAAGCCGCGGTCGAACCATTGGCTGGACCCGGGCGTGTCTGTCATGGCGGCTGACAGCAGGCCACCAGTGCAGGATTCGGCGCAGGCGAACATCCAGCCGCGATCCACCAGCAGGTGGCCCAGCCGGGGCGCATACACCGATACGAAATCTTCGCTCATGACAATACCTCGAGTCTGACCAACACGGCGATCAGCAGCAGGCTATAGGCCGCCGCCAGGATATCGTCCCACATGACTCCAAATCCGTTCTTGAGGCGGCGGTCGAAGAAATGAATGGGTGGTGGCTTAATGATATCGAAAAGACGAAAAATCACAAATGCCAGCGCCTGTGCGCCGAAGCTGTCCGGCGTCAGCCACAAGACCAGCCAGAAGGCCACAATTTCGTCCCAGACCATGCCGCCGTGGTCGGGGCGGCCCATCTCTTTGCCCGTGCGCTGGCAGGCCCAGCAGCCCAGCGAGAACGCCGCCAGAATCACCGCGGCAATGACCGCATCGGGCAGCCGAGCGACGACCAGCACCCAAAGCAGCCAGCCCAGCAAGGTCCCCCAGGTTCCCGGAGCGGGCCTGATCAGCCCGCTGCCCAAGCCAAAGGCGATGATGCGCGGGAACGACTTGAAAACCCAAGACGGACTAGGCTCGGGTACGGTGTTGGTTGGAGCGGAGGGGTCCATGGCCGGCATACGAAAGCGTCGCTGAAGACGTCAAGGAAATTGGCGGGAAAAATGATCGAAGCCGCCGGCATTATGCGCCATTGGCACGCCGTTGGCATCCCATACGCGCAAGCCGGGCTGGGCCACGATCCGGCCTATGCGCGCGACCGGACATTCCAGGCTGTCCGCCAGCGCCAGTATACGGCCGCGCTGATTCGGCGCCGCCGTAAAGCAAAGCTGATAGACATCCCCGCCTGCCAGGGCGGCCTCGTGAACGAGCTGGGCATCCAGCCCTTGCAAGGCTGGGTGCAGGGGCAGCGCGGTGTAGCACAGCTCGGCCCCGCAGCAGCTCGCTTTCAGGATATGTCCGAGGTCTTGCAGCAGGCCGTCGGAAATATCCAGCGCGGCATGCGCCACGCCAGCCAGCGTCTGGGCAAATTGCCATGGCGGCTCGGGCCACTCCAGTGCCTGCCGTGTTGCCGCCAGCAGGGCCGGATCGGCGGGCAGCCTGCCCTGCAACAGGCGCAGGGCGATATCGGCCGCGCCCAACTGGCCGCTTACCCAAATCTCGTCGTCGACGGCGGCGGCGCCGCGCAGCAAGGCCTGTCCGGGTCTGACCTGGCCCATGACCGTGACATTGATCACCACGCCGGTCGCGCTGCGTGTGGTGTCGCCGCCCACCAGGGGGCATTGCGCGCGGTCTGCCAAGGTATAGAAACCATCGGAAAAATCGGACAGCCAGGCCTCGTTTATGTCTGGCAAGGACAGGCTCAACAGGCAGGCCAGGGGCTGCGCGCCCATGGCGGCCAGGTCCGAGAGGTTGACCGCCAACGCTTTATGGCCCAGCGCGCGCGGATCGACATCGGAAAAAAAATGCCGGCCTTCGATCAACAGATCGGTGCTGGTGGCCAGATGGTGCCCCGGCGCGACCTGAAACAGGGCGCAGTCATCGCCCACCCCCAGGAACCCGGACGGCGCCGGGCGGGTGAAGTAGCGGGCGATAAGATCGAACTCGTTGTTCAACAGGCGCTCTGGCTAACGCCGCGCAGCGGCTTGGACCTCGCGCGGGCGGACGTCGGCAGCCATTTTATCGAGTACGCCATTGACGAACTTGAAGCCGTCGGTGCCGCCGAACGACTTGGCCAGTTCCACCGCCTCGTTGATGGCCACCTTGTAAGGAACTTCGATATGATGAATGAGTTCAAAACTGCCAATAAGAAGAATGCCGTGCTCGATGGGCGACAACTCTTCGAGCGGCCGGTCTACATAGGGCATGAAGCGTTCGCGCAAAGCTGGCGCCTCGCGCAGCACCCCATGCAGCAAGGTCTTGAACCAGGTCGCATCGGCGTCGCGAAATTCGTCATCATCGCGTATATGCGCGTCGATTTCACCGGCGTCCTGCAGCCCCGCATCGCCGCGCAACAGCCAGGCGTAGATTCCCTGCAAGGCAAACTCGCGCGCGCGCCGGCGCGCGCTGCGGGCGTTGGTTCGGACGGGGCCGCCCGAAGGCGCGCCCTGCGTTCTACTTGTCGTCAAAATCGTCGTCCTCGTCATCTTCATCATCGTCGAAGTCGTCATCGTCTTCCGACTCTGGCTCGAGCGCCGCGACAAGGTTGGCCATTTCTATGGCGCTGCGGGCACAATCGCGGCCTTTTTCGGTCGCGCGCGCCTGTGCCTGCTCGTCGGTATCGGTCGTCAGGACGCCGTTGGCAACCGGGATGCCGGTTTCAAGCGCCACGCGGCTGATGGCCGAGGCACTTTCGTTGCTGACGATTTCGAAATGGTAGGTTTCCCCGCGAATGACGGCGCCCAGGGCGATCAGGGCGTCGAACTCGAAGGTTTCCGCCATTTGCGCCAACGTCACACCCAGTTCCAGGGCGCCGGGGACCGAGACCACCATGACGTCGCGTTCGTCTACGCCCATTTCAGCCAGTTCCGCGAGGCATGCTTCCAGTTCCGCCAGGCCGATCTCTTCATTGAAACGAGCCCGCACGATGCCGATATGCAAGCCTTCCCCATTTAAATCGGGAGACAAGGTATAAGGGTTCATAATCAATATTTCCTGTTAGGATGTGGAAAGAGGTTCACTATCGTAACCCGTTATGGTCAGGGAAAAGCCCGCCATGCTGGGCATTTTTCTGGGCCGGGCCAAAAGACGCGCCTTGCCGACATTCAGGTCGCGCATGATTTGCGCGCCGATACCGTAAGTGCGCAAGCCGTAGCGGCTTTCGCGATCTGAAACGGCTGTTTCCGCGGCGGGCTGGTTCCAGGCCTCGAACTGGCCGAACAGCAGTTCGGTGGAACCCTGGCAATTGAGCATGATGAGCAAACCCGCGGGCGACGCCACAATGGCCTTGAGCGCGTCGGATACGCTCCAGCTATGCGTCGTGGGGCTCTGGCACAGGACATCGAGCATGCTGGTGGGCTCGTGCACCCTGACCAGCGTTTCGGTATCGGGCGTGATGCTGCCATGCGCCAGGGCCAGATGCAGGGCGCCCGAGGCCAGGTCGCGGTAGGCAACGGCCTGGAACCCGCCCCAGGGGGTTTGCACAGCACGGGAAGCGATGCGCTCGACCATGGACTCGTGCTCGCTGCGGTACTGGATAAGGTCGGCAATGGTGCCGATTTTCAGGCCATGTTCGCGTGCAAACACCTTCAGATCGGGCAGCCTGGCCATGGTGCCATCGAGCTTCAGTATTTCGCAGATGGCTGCCGCCGGGGTCAGCCCCGCCAGCGCGGTCAGGTCGCAACCGGCTTCGGTATGCCCGGCGCGCACCAGCACGCCGCCCCGCACCGCCTGTACCGGAAAGATATGGCCGGGCTGCACCAGATCGGATGGCCGGGCGTCGCGGGCCACCGCCACCTGGATGGTGCGCGCCCGATCTGCCGCCGAAATGCCGGTTTCAACGCCCTCGGCGGCTTCGATGGACATGGTGAAATTGGTGCCGAACCGGGTGCCGTTGCGGTTGGCCATGAGGGGAAGCTCCAATTGGCGGCAACGCTCTTCGGTCAGTGTCAGGCAAACCAGTCCGCGCGCGTGGGTGACCATGAAATTGATGGCCTCCGGCGTGACGTGCTCGGCCGCCATGACCAGGTCGCCTTCATTTTCGCGGTCTTCTTCGTCGACCAGAATGACCATGCGGCCAGCGCGCAGCTCGGCCACAATTTCGGGAATGGGAGAAATATCGTAGGATGGCACCGCATCCAGTTCCGCATCGCGGGTGTTGCTCATGACTATTGGCCCTATGGAAAGTTGAATCATTTTAACGCCTGAAAGCGCAAAACTTCCCCTCTTTGCCGGCTCGACGGGTAATATCGCGCTGAAAGACGATACAACGTGACGGTTCACTATGCTTGGAAACAAAATACCGGTCAGTGCGAACGATGGCCGGCGCAGTATTCAGTCGGTGGAAACCGGCTTTCCGCTGCTGGCGGCGCTGGTCGACGCAGGCGTGCCCCTGAATCTGGGGGACCTGGCCGCCCGCGCCGGGATGACCTCGGCCAAGGCCCACCCCTATTTGGTGAGCTTCACCCGTGTGGGGCTGGTCCAGCAGGATAGCACCACCGGCCAGTACGAACTGGGCCCCTTTGCGCTGCAGATGGGCCTGGTCAGCCTGCAGCGCCTGGAACCCGTGCGCGTGGCTCTGCCGCATGTCAATCAGTTGGCGGGGCAAATAGGCCATACGCTGGCCATTGCGGTATTGGGCTCGCACGGGCCGACCATGATACATATTTCACAGGCCAGCTACCCGGTGCATGTCAATATGCGCAACGGCACGGTAATGTCCATGCTCCACACCGCCACCGGACATGTCTTCGTCGCCTGGCTGCCGCCCAGGATAGCCCAGCACTACATGGAGCGCGAGCTGGGCGACCAGGCAGTCGTCACCAGCATAAGCTCGTTGCGCCCCAGCGCCGAGGCACTGCGGACGTTGGTCGACAAAGTCAGGCGGGCGGGCCTGGCCACCGCGCTGGGCAACCCCCTGCCGGGTATCGACGCTCTATCGGTTCCGGTATTCGACCACTCCGGCAATATTGCGCTGGCCCTGACCAGCCTGGGGCCCAGCACTCTGTTCGACGCCACTGAAAACGGCCCCATCGCCCGCGCCCTGAAGCAGTGCGCCGCCGATATTTCCAGGCGGCTGGGGTATCGCCCGGAGCCGGGCGACCAGAATCATTAACTCAAATCGGCCGGCCGCGCCATCGAGAATGATGACAATATTATTTCGCGACGTATTCATATATGATTGATGCTTAAACCAATAATTCGCGCAACCATCCGGAGACAACATCATGAAACATTCCAAGGTACTCGCCTTGAGCGCGCTGTTTGCCATTTTCGGCGCAACGCAAGCCGCCTACGCGCAAGATGCCTGCCCGAATCGCGGCGACCTGGACACCATGTACTGCGACGCCGACAATGACCTGGTCGCCGATACCCCCACCGACCCCGCCAAGCTCAAAACACCCTCGACCGTGGTATTCACCTACACGCCGGTCGAAGACCCCGCCGTCTACGCCGAAATCTTTTCGCCGTTCACCAAGCATCTTTCCGAATGCGTGGACCGCAAGGTCGTGTTCTATCAAGTGCAAAGCAACGCCGCCGAAATCGAAGCCATGCGTTCGAACCGGCTGCACGTGGGCGGCTTCTCGACCGGGCCGACCAACTTCGCGGTCAATCTGGCCGGCGCCGTACCATTCGCCGTCAAAGGCAATGCGGATGGCTTCCAGGGCTACAACCTGATCCTCATCGTCAAGAAAGACAGCCCCTACCAATCGCTGGCCGACCTGAAAGGCAAGAAAGTCGCGCACACATCGCCGTCGTCCAACTCAGGCAACATGGCGCCCATCGCCCTCTTCCCCAAAGAAGGCCTGGTTCCAGGCAAAGACTACGAATTCCTGTACTCGGGCAAACATGACCAGTCCGTCATGGGTGTGAACTCGGGCGACTACGATGCCGCCGCCGTGGCGTCCGACGTCTTCCATCGCATGGCCGAGCGCGGGCAAGTCAATCTGGACGATTTCCGTATTCTCTACACCAGCGAGAAATTCCCGACGTCGTCCTTCGCCTATGCCTACGACCTCGAACCCAAGTTCCGCGATCAGATGCTCAAGTGCTTCTATGACTATCGCTTCCCCCCAGAAATGCAGGAAGCCTTCGACGGCGCCGACCGCTTCTATCCGGTCACTTACAAGAAAGACTGGGCCATTGTGCGCGACGTAGCCGAAGCCGGTGGCGAAAGCTTCACCCGCTCGGCCTACGATAAAGCCAGCAAAAAGAACTGACCGGTCATGGGGGCATCGCTGCACATCAGTGGTCTGGTCAAAGAGTACCGTGCCAACCAGCCGGTACTCAAGAACATCAACCTGGACGTTGCCGGTGAAGGCCTGACGGCCATCATCGGGCCGTCGGGCACCGGCAAAAGCACGCTGCTGCGCTGCATAAACAGGCTTATCGACCCCACAGCGGGCGCCATCATCCTTGCCGAGGACGGCGACCGCATCGATCTGGCCAAAGTCAGGGGTGCCACGTTGCGGCGGGCCCGCCGCCGCATAGGCATGGTCTTCCAGGAATACAACCTGGTCGAGCGCCTGACCGTCATGGAAAACCTTCTTACGGGCCGCCTGGGCTATACCTCGCCCCTCAATGCCTGGCGGCGCCATTTCGAACCCTCCGACATCGAATACGCTTACAAGCTGCTCGAAACAGTCGGCCTGGCCGGGTTTGCCAACCAGCGCGCCGACGCGCTTTCCGGCGGACAGCGCCAGCGTGTCGGCATCGCCCGCGCGCTCATGCAGCGGCCTCAATTGCTGCTCGCCGACGAACCCACCTCCTCGCTCGACCCCAAGACATCGGTTGAAATCATGGAGCTGCTGATCGAACAGGGCCGCGCCTTCGGCATCCCGGTCATCGTCAATATCCACGATGTCGAATTGGCCAAACGCTACGCCTCGCGCATTGTCGGCATGTCGGGCGGCAACATCGTCTACGATGGCCAGGCCGCGGGCCTGAGCATGGACGTGCTCAAGCAAATCTATGGGGGCGAGTCGTGGCTCGAGTAGGCACGCCCCCCGCCCACGCCGTCATCAAGCCATTTGCCTTGTCTCCCAAGGCAAAGTGGGGGCTGCTCATTGTTGTGCTGTATACCCTTTTCGCGTCCACGCAGCTTGGCTTTTCGTGGGATCGATTCGAAGCGGGCCTGGGCCACGGCGCAAAATTTCTGGCGCGCATGTTTCCGCCCAGCACGGAACGCCTAGACGTCCTTTGGAAGGGCATTGCCGAAAGTCTTGAAATCGCCGTGCTGGCCACGACGCTGGGCATCATTCTGGCACTCCCGCTAAGCCTGCTGGGCGCGCGCAACCTGATGCCCATCTGGGCAACCTGGCCGGCGCGCACTATTGTATCGCTGTGCCGCGCCCTGCATCCGGTCATTGTCGCCATCATTTTCGTCAAGGCCGTTGGCTTCGGCGCCCTGGCCGGCGTGCTGGCCCTGACGGTCGCCTCCATCGGTTTCATCGGCAAGCTGTTTACCGAGTCCATCGAAGAAATCTCGCTGAAGCAGGTCGAGGCGGTGCGCGCCACCGGGGCATCATTTGCGAACGTCATTATTTTTGCCGTACTGCCGCAGGTCTTTGCCCGTTTCGTGGGCTTCTCCACCTACCAACTGGATTCGAACCTGCGCAACTCGACCATGGTGGGCATTGTGGGCGCCGGCGGAATAGGCGGCACGCTGTTTTCAGCCTTCCAGCGTTTCGACTACGACTTCGTATGCACCATCCTGATCACCATCATCGCCATCATCATGCTGGGCGAAGTGCTGGCCAGCGCCATACGCGCCATTCTGCTCGACAATGTGTCTATAGCCGCACTGTTCAAGAAAAAAACCCTGGCCTCGACCAGCACGCCACGCCCCATCGAGGATGACGCATGAGCACCGCCCCGCATGCCGCCACCGTCTGGGTGCGCTACACGCCCGGCCAACGCCTGCTTCGCTTTGCCCTGTATCTGATTTTTGTACTGGCCATCGTCCAGTCCATGCGCAGCATCGATGTCATCCCCGAGTTCCTGTACGACGCGCCAACGCAAATGGCCGATCTGCTCCATCGCATGTGGCCGGTCTCGTGGCGCAGTTTTCCAGGCTCCATACAGCGGGCCCTGATCGAAACCCTGCACATGGCCACGCTGGGCACCATCCTGGCCATCGTCATGGCGGTGCCTGTTGGCCTGGCCGCCGCGAACAACCTGACACCCAACCGGCTCATCAATTTTCTGGCCCGGTTGATCCTGGTTTCCAGCCGCTCCATCAATTCGCTGGTCTGGGCGCTTTTATTCATTGCCATTTTCGGTCCGGGCCCGCTGGCCGGCACCATTGCCATCGCCTTCCGCTCCATCGGCTTCATTGGCAAGCTGCTGGGCGAGGCCATTGAAGACGCCCATGCCGGCCCCATCGAGGCATTGACTGCCACCGGAGCCAGCAAGGGTTCCATCATCGCATATGGCTACTGGCCCCAAATACGCCCCGCATTCTGGTCCATTGTGCTGCTGCGCTGGGACATCAACGTACGCGAATCGGCGGTGCTGGGCCTGGTTGGCGCAGGCGGCATCGGCATGGCCCTGAACAGCGCCATGGACCTCTTCCAATGGGACAAGGTTGCACTGATTCTGCTGCTGATCTTCGCCATTGTCATCGTTGCCGAAGTCGTGATCACACGCGCCCGCAAGACGCTGCTCTGACCCAACCCACCCGCAGGGGCGGCGGGCGTAAAAGCCGTGCATGGCGGCCCTGCACCACAGGGCCCGCTCATGCAGCCCGGCAGGCAAAAGGGTACTATGCGCCCATTGCCATCCCGGGGCCGTCGATGCTCGAACGAGAACTCAAACTCCATGTGCCCGCCGCCAGCGCGGCCGCCATAGAAAACGAGCTGCGCCGTGCCGGCGCCACCCATATCGCCCTTCGTGCCCGCTATTTCGACACGCAGGACAAAGACTTGGCACGCGCAGGCGTCGCCCTGCGCGTGCGCCTGGAAGGCGGTCAATGGGTACAAACGGCCAAGGGGCCCGGGCCCGATGAGTTGACACGCATAGAAATCAACCACCCGCGTGCCCGGCCCGAGCTGGATATCTCCCTGTACACAGGGACGGTGCTGGAGCCCCTCTTCCTGCGGCTGGGCAAACCCCTGATGGCGCGCTACGAAACCTGCATAGACCGCCTGGTGCTGCGGCAAGCCGGCTCCTGCGGCGTAGTCGAGCTGGCGCTCGACCAGGGCACGATCAGGGCGGGCCAGCTGGAGCTTCCTGTGTGCGAACTGGAGCTGGAACAGATCGACGGCGACACCGACCATCTATTCACGCTTGGCCAGCGCTGGCTGACGCGGCATTCGCTGATTCTGGATTTTCGCAGCAAGGCGGAGCGCGGCAGCCTTTTGGGCGATCTCGCCCCAGCAAATCAGTCGGCGTCCGGACCAGACCAGCCGCCGCGGCAGGCAAATTCCGATTTTCGGCCGCTGTTTGCGCCCCAGCACGCCAGGCCGGTCACCCTGAAAGCGGGCATGAGCCTGCGCCAGGCCTATCTGCAATGCGCCAACGAGTGCCTTAACCAGATCGTTCGCAACGCAGCATTGCTGGCGACCATGCAAAACCCCGGCGCAGACGTGGACTTGCGCATCGAGTACGTGCATCAACTGCGCGTAGGCATCAGGCGCCTGCGTTCGTGCTGGACGCTCTTCTCGAAATGGATGAACATTGACCTGACGGAATTCGGCGCCCAGTTGCGGCCCTACTTTACCTTGCTGGGCCATGTGCGCAACAACGACGTCATCCACAGCACGCCCGTGCCGGGCCTGAGCGAGGCGGGCATGCCGGAACTTGCGCAGATGGCCATAGCCAGTGCTGGCGCCCCCGGGGCCCAGGACGCGCTGGCACTGGCAGCGAGCGCCCCGTTCCAGTCCACCCTGCTGGAACTGCTGAAACATCTGGTGCAACAGGCCGAGTCCTCGCCGGAAAACACCCTTGCCTACCCTCCGGGCGTAGCCGCCACTGCGCCGGTCGACGGCGTGATGCTGGGTCAGGCACTGAGCAAAAGGCTGAATAAATGGCTAAGACGATTGTGCCGGGATGGCCGGATGTTCGACCAATTGTCGATCGATGCCCGGCATGATTTGCGCAAGCAGGTCAAGCGGGTGCGCTACGGCCTGGAGTTTTCGCAGGGCGTGCTGCAACAAAAGAAACTGATCAGGGTCCGCGCGGCACTGTCCGGCATCCAGAAAATCCTGGGTGACCTGAATGACTTGTATGTGGCGCAAGACTATTACCAGGCGCTTGCGGCCGACCAGCCGCAGGCATTCTTCGCCCTGGGCTGGCTAAAAGCCATGCAGACGCAAAAACAGGCCCTGGCGAAAAAGGCGTTTGCAAGGCTGGAACGGGCCGGGCGGGTAAAGCCGGTAAAACCCACCGCCCGCGCCTAAGCGTGGTTGGTGGAAACCGGACGCTAGCGCACTTTCGGTTCAAGTATTTACGGCTGCTTGAAGCCGGGTTTGAGCAAAGCGCGGGCACTGACAATGCCATTGATGAGGTGTTGTTGCGGTGAAATTGAGGTCTTGGTATCCAGGGTGTTCTTGCTTCTTGTGACGTTGCCCGGGTGCTGGGCCGGTGCCGGGCTCCATCGCTGCGCCCCCTGCGGGGGTACCCTTGCACGGGCTGCCAGGCGCGGTCGGCCGCGAACTTGCCTAAAACCGTCCCCCGGACGCTTTTAGGCTTCGGACAGCGC
>JBATWU010000058.1:0-4687 GCA_049672825.1 Pusillimonas sp. | reverse complement strand
GTCGGGCCACTGGCCCGACCGGGCGAGTTCCGCGGACGCCCCGGCAGGCTGGCCTGAACCGGGTACCCCTGGCAACGCCAGGGGCGTAGCGCGCGAAGCCGGAACAGTCCCCGCCACACCCGACTTTCTTAAGAACGATGCCTGGTCCAGGACCACACCCGATTATCTAAAGAACCATATCTAGTCCAAGCGCCAAGCCACCTTCACAAGAACAAACAGCGCCACCACACACCCGGCTATCGTCAAGAACGAAAAAGCCTGCACCGCCGCCAAAATTCCCTATCGCAACGTTGGCGCAAATCCGCTAACCACGTATCTTGCCTATCAGCGCCGTGGTCGAACGCTGGAACTCGAAGGGAATCGCCACCGCCCTGCCGCCCCAACTTCTGACGCTGGCGGTTTCAGGCAGCGTGTCCATGTCGTAGTCGCCCCCTTTCACGATCACATCGGGCTTCAGCTGTTCTATCAGCGCCTGCGGCGTATCTTCGTGAAAGTCGGTGACCATGCTGACGCAGGACAAGGCCGCCAAGAGGGCGGCGCGGTCGGCCAGCGTGTTCAAGGGCCTGTCCCCGCCTTTGCCCAGGCGCCGCACCGACTCATCGGTGTTGAGCGCCACCACAAGACTGGCGCCCAACTGGGCTGCCGCGTCAAGATAGGTGACATGCCCCCGATGCAAGATGTCGAACACGCCATTGGTGAAAATAAGAGGGCGCGGCAAAACGCCGGCCTGAATGGCCGCCACGCAGTCTTGCCGCGACAGGATCTTGGATTCGAAGCTGGCGGTCATGCCCGGGCTCGCGTCTGCCCCGCCCATCAGGCGGGCGACGCCGTCTTGATCAGATCTTTGCGATAACGGTTCAGATCCTGCACCGTGTTGAAAGTGTTGTCCATAAGCAGCGACATATTATGCAGTATCCGTGTGCTGACCTTGGTTTCCCATTCGTTGTCGAAGCGGATCTGGTTATCGAGCCAGTTTTCCAGCCATCCCGGCGACGGCAGCTTGGACTGCACCGTGTCTTGAGGATAGAGTTCTTTATTGACGTGCAGGTTGGTCGGGTGCAGGGCCTGCGGCGTGCGATGCGCCGATGCCATCAGAACACCAATCTTGGAAAAGGCGATGCGGGCGTTGTGGCCAAACTCTTTCCCCTGATAAACCAGGGCGCGCTTCATGTAGCGCAAATAGGCTCCGGCATGACGTGCCTCGTCCTGCGCAATGATTTTATAGATGGCCTTGATGACCGGCTCGGTATGCCAGTCGGACGCGCGCCGGTACCAATGGTTCAGGCGCACCTCGCCGCAAAAATGCAGCATGAGGGTTTCGAGCGCGGGCGCGGGATCGAACTCGAAGCGAACCTTGTGCAGTTCCTCTTCCGTAGGCACCAGCTCGGGACGAAAACGTCGCAGGTATTCGATCAGTGCCAGGGAGTGCTTCTGTTCTTCAAAAAACCACACCGACATGAAGGCGCAGAAATCGCTGTCGTCGCGGTTGTCGCGCAGGAACATTTCGGTGGCGGGCAAAGCCGCCCACTCGGTGATGGCGTTCATTTTTATTGTATACGCCTGATCGTCGGTCAGCTTGCTGGCATCGTAATCGTCCCATGGAATATCGCTTGCCATATTCCAGCGCACGGCTTCCATCGATTTGAACAGTTCAGGGTAAAGCATAG
This sequence comes from Pusillimonas sp., assembly GCA_049672825.1. GTDB lineage: Bacteria > Pseudomonadota > Gammaproteobacteria > Burkholderiales > Burkholderiaceae_B > Pusillimonas_C > Pusillimonas_C harenae_A. The sequence continues at coordinate 3,020 of JBATWU010000058.1, read as the reverse complement.
AAATCTCTCTTAAGTATCGGACATGACTCCGCAGAGGCGCACCGTGTGTATCGTGCCAATATAAGACACGCAGTTAACAGGAATATTTCAACAGGATGGAGTTATGTAAGGGCCGCCTGCTTCGAACCCGTCAGTGTCGGGTGAGCGCCCATATGGCGACCCCCAGGGCGGCTGCCAGAATGGCACACAGCGCCATCAACAGCCGGTTGGTTTGCTCTTGGACCCGGCGCATGCGCTCGACTTCTGAGTTTAACCCAGGGCCGGTGTCGGGTCGATTCAGGTTGGCATAGACCAGCCTGGGGATCTGCGGCAGCAATTGCGCCCATTGGCTGGCTTCCTTGTCGAGCTGCTTGCGCAGTCCGGCAAGGCCTATGCGCTCATGCATCCATTTTTCCAGATAAGGCTTGGCCGTTTTCCATAAATCGAGGTTGGGGTCCAGCTCGCGGCCCATGCCTTCGACATTCAACAGTGTTTTCTGCAAAAGCACCAACTGGGGCTGAATCTCGACATTGAAGCGGCGCGATGTCTGGAACAGGCGCAGCAATACCTGTCCAAGCGAGATTTCAGACAGCGGCCGATCGAAATAAGGCTCGCATACGGCACGCACCGCGCCCTCGAGCTCTTCTTCGCGCGTTGTCGGCGGCACCCAGCCCGACTCGATGTGCAACTGCGCCACCCGGTGATAGTCCCGACGGAAAAAAGCCAGAAAATTCTGCGCCAGATAGTTCTTGTCGAACTCCGACAACGAGCCGACGATGCCGAAATCGAGCGCAATATACTGACCCAGGGTCTCAGGCTCATCCGAGACATAAATATTGCCTGGATGCATGTCCGCATGAAAAAAGCCGTCGGAAAACACCTGCATGAAGAAGATTTCGACACCTTTGCGGCCAAGCTCGTGAGTATCGATATTGGCGGCCTTCAGACGTTCGATCTGGCTGACAGGTATGCCGCGCATCCATTCCATGGTAAAGACCGTGGTGGCGCAATACTCCCACACCACTTCGGGAATCATCAATAGATGCCCGCGGCCGGTTTCGGGCGAGAAATTGCGCCGCAACTGGCTGCAATTGGACGCCTCGCGTATCAGGTCGAGCTCGTCGTGCAGGTAATTGTCGAACTCGGCCACGACCTGGCGCGGTTTCAGGCGGCGCCCATCGGCCGCCAGGCGCTCGACCAGGCCGGCCAGCACGCGCAGCAATGAAAGGTCTTTCTCGATGATGTCGCGCATACCCGGGCGCAAGACCTTGACCGCCACTTCGCGGCCATCGTGCAGGACGGCAAAGTGAACCTGCGCAATCGAGGCGGATGCGACCGGGTCGGTTTCAAAATGCTTGAACAAGGTATGGGGCGAAGCGCCCAGCGCGGCTTCGATCGAGGCGGCGGCCTTGTCGGAGGGAAAAGGCGGCACGCGATCTTGCAGCAAGGCCAACTCTATCGCCACGTCGAGCGGGATCAGATCGCGCCGGGTAGACAACACCTGGCCGAACTTCACGAAAATAGGCCCCAGCGATTCCAGCGCCAGACGCAGCCGCACGCCTCGAGGTGTTTTGGGCGGCCGGCCAAAACGGGCCACGCGCAACAGCCCATAGGCCACGGGATGCTTGATGCCCGACAGGACAAGCTCGTCGAGCCGGAAGCGCAAGGCCACAAACATGATGTACAGCAGACGGAAAAGCGTGAACATGATCAGGCCCCGCGCCCGGGTGGCGGCGCAAGCGCCGCCACCTGGCGATCGAGCTGGTCCAGCCTGCCTTGCAGGTTCCGGACGCCCGCAGCCCAGTCGTCGAACGCCGGTCGGCCCGCCATGAGCGAGCTTTCTTCGGACAGGAATTCAGCGGCGTTGCCGGCCAGGCGCTGCGCCGCCGTCTGCAGGCCCGATGCCACCGCGTCCCCCACCTGCAATATACGCAGCGCGGCGACATCGCCAACCACGCGGGACAGCTCGTCTTCGACGTCCCACCGCAAGTCGCGAGCCAGCTCCGAAACCACCTGCGCCAGGCCGGCATCGCCTTCCACGTGCAGAAGTTCGGTCAACAGGGAAGGGTCCCGGGCGCGCAGCACACCGGGCAATTCGGCGAGCCGGCTGGCGGGAATGGTGAGTGTGACATCGGGCACCACGGCCTGATCGGATGGCTCGACCAGGCCTGTGGCCTGGATTGCCAGGGCGGTTTGGTAGCCGCCCACCTTGAAGCTGACGGTTTTCCCGGAATGCCGGGCCAGACGATCACGTGCCCAGTCTTCGCGCCGCAGCAGCTTGTTCAGCACGCGGGCGGACACGGCGGCGGGAGCAGGAAGAAAAGGCAAAGAAAGCATAGTATGGGTTGCGCGGAAAAACCGTGATCTGGGCAAGACTCCCAGTTTAACGGTTTTAAGAATAGGCAGCCCGCGCTGTCTGGCCGTATTTTTTGCAGTCGGACCGCCTCAAGGCAAAAAGCCCCTCGGGGGATGAGACCAGGCGCAGGATAGCCCTGATGGACTGTCCTGCGCCTGGCGAATCCGGGCGGGGCGGCATGCAAACCGCGGGCGGACAGCAAGCGTAGGCGCGAGCCTGCGCAGCGGCCCACCCAGGCCGGCAGCCTGGTTTAGCTGGCGTACTCGACGGGAATCTGCTGAATGCCGGCAAGCAGCCAGCCCGCGTTGTCGGCCTTGTACAAGTTCCAGACTTCTTCGAAGCGGAAAGCTTCGGCGTCTTTGGCCTCGCGCAGCATGCCCGAGTAGCGGACGCTGGCCAGATGGCCGCCCGACACAGCTTCGATGCCCAGGAGTTCCGCGTTCAGCAGTACGACCTGAGTGACGTTTCCTTCGGCGCGCGCCAGGAGTTCAGGCTTGACTTCGGCCACGAGATCATCGGTCATGTAGTCCTGCAGCTTGGTCAGGTCGCCGCTGTCCCACACAGCCTGTATTTCAATGAACTGCGCCTTGGCGTTGGCCAGGAACGCCGCGGTATCGAAGTCGCCCGGGATGAACCAGCTTTTATCGACCGGCGGCGCGGGTACCGGCTCGATAGCGGGCGCTGC
>JBATWU010000057.1:0-15278 GCA_049672825.1 Pusillimonas sp. | reverse complement strand
GGCTCGGCCTGGTTGGCGGAAGCGCCGCCATACACCTGCCAGGCCCGCGGCAGCAGCAGGACCAGTACCAGGGCCAGCATAAAACACTGGACAGGCCAGGGCATGATGGAGCGCCATCGTTTCACCGGCAGCAACTGGCTGCGGGACGAGCTGGACGCCTCCAGCGTGGCCAGCGTGGGCAGGCCGCCGGCCTGCGGGTGGGCCAAGACCTGCAACTGGGGATAGGCCAGGCGCAGCCCGTCGATAACCTCGTCCGCGTCTTCCCGCGAACGATAGATTTGATCGGTGCGCGCCACGACGACGCCCTCGTGCACGGCCACCAGCCAGTAGCCGCTATCCTGCAACGCCAGCACGATGGCAACCGATCCTGTGGGAAAAAGCTGCGCGACGTTCTGGGCGGCGGAATACAGGCTGCTTCCTGATACAGGCGACTGCCGCCTCAACGAGGCCAGGCCCACGGCGCCCAGCGCCCCTTCCGGCAATACGACATGCGTGGACCGATGCCTGCGCGCCAGGTTCAGGCCGGCCTTGTCGGGCCGGCCTCCCACCAGGGGAAACCAGTCCAGGCCAAATACCAGGGCGCAGGAAGACATGGGCAGAATCAACGGTTCGTTGGGGGATGCCATGTCAGAATCCCTCTTCGACCTGCGCCGTCACCACCATTACCGTCACCAGGCTTGCGCGCGATGCGCGGTCGCTGCCGCCCAGGATCAAGGGCATGCCCGGATTCAGGCGCCTGCCTTCGGTTTCCTCGTGCGAACGGTCGAATCCGGATATCAGCAATGGCTGGCCGGGCTGAAGCGCCACCTGCTGCACTGTGCCATTGCCATCGATCGTGATCTGCTGCAACTGCAGGGGGGTGTCCTTGTCGCCGAAGGTGACCGACTTGAGGGGCTGGGCCACGGTGTTGTCATAGGCCACCGACAGCAGTATTTGCCCGTCGTCCTGCGCATCGGGCACCAGGGTAAGCAGCGACCCCACGGTCTCTTCGCGCTGGCTGACCGAGACCGACGGCAAGGCCATGCCCGCGGCGCTGGGCAGCGCCGTGGTCTGTACCTTGTCGATATAGGAAAATGTGGTTCGGACCGCGTGCGTGACGGGACGCCGGTTCAGCGTCAGCACGGGCAGGCTGCTGCGCCGCACGACCTGGCCGACTTGACTCAAAGCCTTGACCACGGCGTCCGATCCCTGGAAGGGCCCCTGGTTCAGACCCACGCTGATGGCGCCCGACTCGGCCATGCTGGAGCCGGGCATGGCCATGGCCGCGGCCATCCTGGCGCTGGAAAATACCAGGTTCCAGTCCAGGCCGGCCTCGGCATTGTCCTGGACCGCCACGGTAAGCTCTTCGAAAATCAATCGGACACGGCGTGTGAGCGCCCGATTTTCCTGTTCCAGATATAAGGCGATACGCTGCAGGACTTCGGGCGTGTCGGTGACCACGATGGAGGAACTGGCGCCGGGCTCGGCGACCAGCACACCCGATCGGGAGAGAAAGGGCTCGATGCGCGCCCGCAACACGGGCAGGACATCGTGCTGCCCGCTGTTGAAACTGGTACGCGAAGTGCTGACGAAACCTTCGTCGTTTTTTCCGCTGCCCAGCCCCAGCGAGGCCTGGGCGCTGGCATTGAGGGTCAGCGCCCGTACATTGAACACCCGGGTTTCAGTGCGATAGAACTCGATGCGATCTTGCTGGTAACGCCACATTACGCCCAGGCGGGCGGCGATGCGGTCGAGGATGCGAGCCAGAGGTTCGGCCCCGCCCGTCAAGACGACGGTGGCGGGCGCTTTGGCCGCGTCGCCACCCTGCCCGGCCTGCGCGAGGCGCGGCAAGAACAGTTCGAGCGGAAGCAGCGCATCGGGCCGCACATGCACCGGAATATGAGTGGCAATCGTGATGCGCTGCGCAATGCCGGCCAGGTCCAGCGGGCCATGGGCAAACATTAATGTGGTGTTGACATCGGCCCGCAAAGCGGGGGGCAAGGTGACTTCGCGGGCCAGCGGCCGGGACTGCCCCGCCAGCCATGGACGATCGACCCTCTGGGCGGCCTTGCGCGCCTGGACGCTCTGCGTGGCGCGCGAGAACTGCTCGTGCCTGTCTTGTGCTGTGGACTGCGCCCGGATGGCGGATGCGGCGATCACCCTGATCTGTTCGCCCAGGGCGCAGCCAGACAGGACGGCGCAGCAGGCCAGCATCAGTAGAAAATGAATGCGATGAATCACGATGCCCCCGCCGGGCCGGCACTACGGTCGCAGGGCTGTGCATAAGGCACGATGCGCAAGACCCGGTTGGAATAGAAGCATGGCTGCAGCGGCCGGTCCGCCAGCTCCGTCGATGCCACGAGCTCCTGGACCGCCTGCTTGAATGGCAGCGCAAAGCTGGCCGAACCCACGATGGGAATATCGACATCCATGGCCCAGTGTTCAGGCTCGAATGTCCAGCCTGCGAGACCCGCCCATCTGGCCAGGGCCGCGCGCAAGGTAACATCGCGCGGGCTGACCTCGTAGGATTCGGCGGTTGCGGGGCGTTGGAGTTCGACCCCTGGCACGGGAGCATCCTGCAAGGCCGTCCGCATTACTGGCGCCGGCACCAGGACAGCAGCGGCCTGCGCACCGCCCAGTGGAACCCGCCCCGCCGCCACCGTGGACGCCGCGGGTTCTGGCGCGGCGGGAGCGGAATCGGTGGCAGTCGCCGCGTTATCAGACACCGTCGCCGCACTACCCGGCCCGGCCGCTGCACGGTCCTGCTCAGTTGGCGCATCGAGCTGCGCGGTGTCCGTGCCACCGCGCGTTGTCCGGGTTGCCAGGCTTTGCAGCATGCCGCCACGCAGCATGATCTGGGGCCAGACACCAGCCAGGACGATGTAGGGGCCTTCACGCGTGTAGGGCAGCGGACGCGCACGCCCGTCCGCCAGTTCGAATATGGCCGGCACGGGCTGCTGCGGCGCAAACTGCAGCCAGGTGCGCCCACCGTCGTCGAAAACCTGTAGCGGCGCCACCTCTCGGCTGCCCGACAGCCGCCAGTCAAAGCTGTAATGCGCAAGCCGCGCCTGTTTATCGGCCGCCGTCGATTGAAGCGCCGGCGGGAACCAGTCGGGCACACCCGTGCATGCGGGCAACAGAACCAACGCAATAGAAGCAGCGGCAAGCGATCTGACCATGACGCACACCCGAAACAGAAAGTCGACGCCACCCTTTGGCGTTGTCGCTCATCTTGCGTTCAGGCCATCCCCCGGCGCCAGACCGGCTTGTACGAATAGAAGTTTTCATCGCTGTGGGAAAAAAGAAAAAAGCCAAGCAAAAACAGATGCTTGGCTTTTTTACAGAATAGAATCGCAACCTGGGTCAGTCATCGCGATCTTGTCCACCCGGCCACATCCCAACCGGTGGCCGCTGTGACTGCGCGCCGATGGCGCCCCGCCGCGGTGGCTGTTTTTACTTGGCTTTCCCCATCATTTTGCCCGCCTCGGCCGCGGCCGTCTTCAGGGCTGTGGGTGCGGACTGATTGCCGTTCAGGGCTTTTTCCAGCGTGTCATGGAACATGGCCCGGATCTTGGGGTAGTTGTCGATGCGGAAACCCCGGCCGTTGGCGCCCGGGCTTTGCGAATACGCAGCAACCAGTTCCTGCCAATCACCCAGTTTCTTGTAGTAACTTTTCTCGGTCTGGGCAAACGCCTGCTGGGTCAGCGGCAAAAAGCCGGTGGCCTGAAACCATTGGGCCGCCCGCTTGGGCTGCGCCAGCCAGGCCAGGAACTGCGCGCTGGCCGCATCGCTTTCCTTGGAGTGTCCGGCCGTTACCCACAACGCCGAGCCACCCACGAAGGCGCTGCCCGGATTGGCCGTGACCTGTGGATAATACGGCAGGCCGGTCAGCGAAAAATCAAGTTTGCGGTTATCGCTGAACCAGCCAATATTGCTGGAGGTCGAAAACAGCACGGCGCATTCGTTGTTGGCAAAACGCTTGGTGGCATTGGCATTGAACTCGGGCTTGACCATCAGCTCGGACTTGACCCAGCTGATCATCATCGACAGATGGCGTATGTACAGCAAGTCGAAGGCAAAAGCCGGCTTGCCCTTGCCCTTGAGACCGTTGTCATTGCTGGCATACAGCTGGTTATTCACCGCGGCCAGGTTTTCCAGGTTGACCGAGACCGGCTGATCGCTGGTCAAGGGACACCTGCGCGAACCATTATTGGCCAGGGTCACCAGTTGATCCTGCAAACTCGCCCAGTCCCGCTGGGGCACGGTGGGCTTCAGATCGGCCTTTTTGAACGCGTCGATGTTGTAGAACATCACGGGAATGTCCACCATGTAGGGAAAGGCGACCAGGCGCCCCTTGCTGTCGCGCGCGAAGGTATTTTTGTCGGACATGAACCACTTGGCGTCCGGAATGGGATGCTTGGCCAGCAAGGTGTTCAAGGGCTGAATGTACGAACGGCCCGCCACTTCATCCGGGGCCCTATCGTCATCGAGCTGAACCAGCTGCGGCCGGTCGTCGCGCTTCTGGGCCGCGGCCAGCGCCGCTTCGATGTCGTCTTCGGTGTCAAACGCCTTGAGCCTGACTTTGACGTCTTTTTGTTCTTTGTTGAAATCCTTGACCAGCGTTTCAAAGACTTCCTTGTTATAGGGATTGAGCGAATGCCACACCATGACATCGGTGGCCGATGCCGCCATGGATGACAGCAGCATCGCACCGGCACTCATCCACGCCAGTTTGCGCCCCGAGCACGGAGCGCCTAACAACCAAGATAGTTTCATAAAAACTTAACCTAGAAAGGGAAAATCGGGTTCTGGCTTGCGGCCGCAAATCAGGTCGGCCAGAGCGCGGCCAGAGCCCACGCCCATGGTCCAGCCCAGGGTGCCATGCCCAGTATTCAGGTACAGATTCTGAATTTTGGTTCTGCCGATGAGCGGAACATTGGAAGGCGTTGTAGGGCGCAGGCCCGACCAGTAGCGTACGTTATCAAAATCGAGCGCGGTTGGGAACAGTTCCCGGGCCAGTTGCGCCATATTTTCGCAACGAATGGTGTTGAGCGCGCGCGAGTAACCGGATAGTTCGGCCGTGCCCGCCATGCGCAGTTGATTGCCCAAGCGAGCATACACCACTTTATGGGCGCTGTCGGTCAGGCTGACGATGGGCGCCGCCTGGGGATCGACGATATCGAAGGTTGCCGAATACCCCTTGGCCGGATACACATTGCACGGCACGCCCAGCGGCGTTACAAAGTGTGGCGTAAATGAGCCCAGCGCGGCCACATAGGCGTCGGCCCGTATCGTATCGTATTGGCCGCCGGGGTTGATGACCTCGGCGCCCAGTATCTGGCCGCCCGCCGACACCAACCGGCTAAGCTGCGTGGAAAACCGGAACTCCACGCCCGCCTGGCGCGCCTTTTCGGCCAGCGCCGTGGTGAACAGGTGGATATCGCCGCTCTCGTCCTCGGCGGTATAGTCGCCGCCGACGATGGTATGTCGCGCGCGCGCCAGCGCGGGCTCGAGCTGCACGATTTCATCGGTGCTGACAATGCGGCGGTCGACCCCGAAATCGCGCATCACGCCCGCCATTTTCTGGGAGTTTTCGAACTCGGCCGGATCGCGATAGAAATTCAGGATACCGCGCTCGAGATGGTGGTATTCAATGCCAAGCTCGCGACGCATGTCCCGCAAGGTGCCACGGCTGTATTCAGACATGCGCACCATGGCGCGTATATTGGGTGCCAGGCGGCCGGGCAGGCACTCGCGCAGGAACATCAAGCCCCACCACCACTGCCGAAGATCGAATTGCGGCCTGAACAGTATGGGGGCATTGTCTTTGCCCAGCCAGCGCAACAGCCGCAAGGGCGCCTGAGGATTGGCCCAGGGCTCGGAATACGATACCGAAATCTGGCCGCCGTTGGCCCGGCTGGTTTCCTGCGCCGGGCCTGTTTCACGATCGATGACCACCACGTCGTGGCCCGCCTGATTCAGCCACCACGCTGTGGATGTCCCGATAATGCCGCTGCCCAATACCGCAATTTTCATGGCCCTTTCCTTTGACGCTGATTGGATGGCGCGCCCTGAGATATCTGTTTCAGACCGGACGCCCGCTAGACGGCGTCTGCCTCGGTCGTGAAGGCGTCGGCAAAGAATTCATCTTCAGGCAGACCACACAGCTGCGTGAAGTCTTTGCGCGCGCTCTCTACCATGACAGGCGCGCCACAGGCATAGACCTGGTGGCCCGACAGGTCGGGGAGATCCTGCATGACAGCCTGGTGCACAAAACCGGCGCGGCCGGTCCAGCCATCGTCCGCCTGCGCCTCGGAAATCACGGGCACAAAGCGAAAGCCCGGCAGCGCCTGCTCCCATTGCTGCGCGAGCTCCCGCATGTACAGGTCCGCCGGACGACGTCCGCCCCAGTACAGCACGGCGGGGCGTGCGCTGCCCGTGGCTATCATACGCTCGACAATGGCCTTGATAGGCGCAAAACCCGTGCCGCTGGCCAGGAACACCAAAGGCCTGTCGCTGTCTTCCCGCAGGAAGAAAGACCCGAACGGCCCTTCAACCCGCAGAATTTCCCGCACTTTCATTTGTGTTTCGCCGGCGCCGAATACATGGTCGGTAAATATCCCGCCAGGCGTATGGCGAATATGAAGCTCGACCAGATTGTCGTCAGTGGGCGGCGTGGCCATGGAATAGCTGCGGCGCCGGCCATCTTTCAGAATGAACTCAAGATACTGCCCGGCGTAATAGCGAAATGGGTCGGCCGTGGGCAGTTGCAGCTTGACGATCATGACATCGCCGGCGGCCGGCTCCAGTGCCATCACGCGCGACGGCATCTTGCGGATCTGGATATCGCTGGCCATGCGGATTTCATGCGCCTCGATGACCAGGTCGGAAGTGGGCCGCGCCTGGCAGAACAGGGTATAGCCCTGCTCGAGGTCTTCCGCGGAGAGTAGCTGCTCTGGACTCGACCCCGCTTCGTAAGAGCCTTCGAGCACCTTGCCCTTGCAGGTCGAGCACGCGCCATTGCGGCAACTATAGGGCAGGACGATGCCCGCGGCCAGGGCCGCATCGAGGACGGACTGCCCTTCTGCGACGGTGAATTCATGATTGCTGGGCTGAACCGCGACTTTGAAACTCATAACGCCTGATCAAGAAGAATGAATAAAAATACCGTCAATTTTAACTAAGCGGACAAAAGACGGGGCTGCTTGGCTTTGGCCGACAGGTTCTTGCCCTTGCGCGCCCGTTTTCCGATGTACTCGTTCAGGTCGTCCAGGCTCAGGGTTTCAACGATTTCCCGGTTTCGGTATACGCCCGACACCAGCATGCCGGCAGGCCCCACCGGCACCCATTGCGCCAGGATATCGCCGGCCTCCAGCCCCATCAGGATGGTACCGCGCCCGCCACCCGACAGCCGTTTCAGTTCGGACAAGGCCACCACCAGGAAGCGGCCCTTCCTGGCCAACATGGCCAGATACTGGTCGGTGTCGCGCAACAGCAGGGGCTTGATCAGCGCATCGCCCTGCTCCAGCGTGACGAACTGCTTGCCGGCGCGCTGTCGCGTCGTCAGATCCTTGAGCGTGGTGATAAATCCGTAGCCGGCCTGCGTACCGATCACATAGCGCTGCCGCGCCGCCCCCGCAATCATATGCGTAATGCGGGCGCCTTGTTCAGTTTCTATCATGGACGTTACCGGCTGCCCATCGCCCCGCGCGGAAGGCAGGCTGGACACCGCCACGGTATAGACACGGCCGGTGGTGGAAAAGGCAACCAGATCATCGGTGCTCAGGCACTCGATGGCATCGTACAAGGCATCGCCGCTCTTGAAATTGAATTGCGAGGCATCGTGGCCATGCCCCTGGCGGGCCCGCAGCCAGCCTTTCTGGGAAATGATTACCGTAACGGGTTCCTCGATAACCCGGTTCTCGAGGACGGCCCGTTCAGCCACCTCGATCAGGGTACGCCGATCATCGCCGTACAGCTTGGCATCGGCTTCGATTTCCTTGATCATCAGGCGCTTGAAGGCGCTGGGGCTATCCAGCAGCTCGCGCAGGGCGCCCTGCTCGTCACGCTGGGCGGCCAGTTCTTTTTCGATCTTGAAGCCTTCCAGGCGAGCCAATTGCCGCAGCCGCATTTCCAGGATGTCTTCGGCCTGCCTTTCAGTCAGGTCGAAGCGCTGCATCAGGGCCGCGCGCGGCTCATCCGACTCGCGGATGGTCTGGATGACCTCATCCACGTTCAGGTAGACCACCATGCGGCCTTCCAGCACATGGATGCGGTCGGTGACCTTGTCCAGGCGGTATTGCGTACGCCGCGTCATGGTTTGCGCGCGGAATCCCAGCCATTCGGCCAGCACCTGGCGCAAGGACCGCTGGCCCGGCCGCCCATCCGTGCCTATGCACACCAGGTTCATCGACACACTGCTTTCCATGCTTGTCTGGGCCAGCAGCGTATTGACGAACTCGTCGCGATCGATGCGGCTGGTCTTGGGCTCGAACACCAGGCGCACGGCGGCATCCTTGCCCGATTCGTCGCGTACGGCGTCGAGCAGGCCCAGCATCAACGCCTTGGTCTGCTGTTGCTCGGCCGTCAAACTCTTCTTGCCTATCTTGACCTTGGGATTGGTGCGATCTTCGATCTCTTCCAGGATTCTTTGCGAGGAAGCGCCCGGAGGCAACTCATGGACCACCAACTGCCACTGTCCGCGCGCCAGTTCCTCGAACTGCCAGCGCGCCCTGGCCTTGATCGTCCCCCTGCCGCCGGCATAGATATGCGCAATATCGGCCGGGGAAGAAATGATCTGGCCGCCACCGGCAAAATCAGGGCCCGGCACCAGTTGGAACAGCTCTTCATCGGACAGCTTGGGATTGCGGATCAAGGCCACGCAGGCCTGGGCGACTTCGCGCAGGTTGTGCGATGGGATTTCCGTGGCCATGCCCACGGCTATTCCCGATGCGCCGTTCAAGAGCATCACCGGCAGGCGTGCCGGCAACAGCACCGGCTCCTTCTGGCTGCCATCGTAATTCGCGGCGAAATCCACCGTCCCTTCGTCCAGCTCGTCGAGCAGAATGCGCGCGAAAGGCGTCAGGCGCGCCTCGGTGTAGCGCATGGCTGCCGCATTGTCGCCGTCGCGCGACCCGAAATTGCCCTGCCCATCGACCAGCGGATAACGCAGGATGAAGTCCTGCGCCATGCGCACCATGGCGTCGTAGGCGGCCTGGTCTCCGTGCGGATGGTACTTGCCCAGCACATCGCCGACCACCCGGGCGGATTTCACCGGCTTGGCCCCGGGCCCCAGGCCCATGGCCTGCATGGCATAAAGAATGCGCCGCTGCACCGGCTTTTGCCCATCGGCCACATCGGGCAAGGCGCGGCCCCGCACCACCGACACCGCGTAATCCAGATAAGCCTGCTCGGCGTAATGCGCCAGGGCGATGCCATCGCCCCCCTGATTCTCGTCGAACAGACCTGCTTGTGTACTATCCATCTTCTATCTCGGTAGGGGTGCTTCTGTTAAACGTCGATCTCGGCCAAATTGCCTTTTTCTTCGAGCCAGGTCCGGCGCTGCGCCGACTCGCTCTTGCCCATCAGCATATCGAACATATCGGTGGTGGCCGCCACGCCCAGCTCACCGCAGGTGACCGGCATCAGGCGCCGCGTATCGGGATTCATGGTGGTGTCCCACAATTGTTCGGCGCTCATTTCGCCCAGCCCCTTGAAACGGCTGATACTCCAGGAGCCCTCGCGCACACCATCTTTGCGCAGCTTGTCCTGGACCACGTCCAGTTCGCCCTGGTCCAGGCAATACACTTTACGGGCCGGCCGCTTGCCCGCGGCGGGGATATCCACGCGGAATAAGGGCGGACGCGCCACATAGACATTGCCCGATTCGATGAGCTTGGGAAAATGCCTGAAGAACAGCGTCAGCAGCAAAACCTGGATGTGCGAGCCATCGACATCGGCGTCGGACAAAATGCAGATACGGCCGTAGCGCAGTCCCGACAGATTGGGCGTGTCGGCGGCCCCGTGAGGGTCCACCCCGATGGCCACAGCAATATCGTGAATTTCGTTATTGGCGAAAAGCCGGTCGCGGTCCACCTCCCAGGAGTTGAGCACCTTGCCGCGCAAGGGTAGGATGGCCTGGAACTCCTTGTCGCGGCCCATTTTCGCCGAGCCCCCGGCCGAGTCCCCTTCGACCAGGAACAGTTCGGTACGCGAGATGTCGTCCGATTCGCAATCGGTCAGTTTGCCCGGCAAGACGGCCACGCCCGAACTCTTGCGTTTTTCGACTTTCTGGGACGATCGGGCGCGGGCCTGGGCCTGCCGTATGGCGACTTCGGCCAGCTTTTTGCCGTATTCCACGTTGGCATTGAGCCAAAGGTCCAGTGCGTTCTTGACGAAACCGCCAACCAGCCGAACGGCGTCCCGGCTATTGAGCTTTTCCTTGATCTGCCCCTGAAACTGCGGATCGAGCACCTTGGCCGACAAAACAAAACTGGCACGCGCAAAAACGTCGTCGGCCAGCAGCTTGACCCCCTTGGGTATCAGGCTGTGCAACTCGGCAAATGACTTGACGGCGGTGAACAGGCCATCGCGCAGGCCTGCTTCGTGCGTGCCGCCCGCGGTCGTGGCGATCAGGTTGACATAGGATTCGCGCACCACGGCGCCGTCCAGCGTCCAGGCCACCACCCACTGCGCGCCTTCACCCAGCGCATAAGACTCATCGTCTTCCGCGGCGTACTGTTTGCCCTCGAAAACGGGAATGATTTTCTCGGCGTCGCCCAGCGCTTCATCCAGATAGCCCCGCAAACCATCCTGATACTGCCACTCGCGCGTTTCGCCCGTCTTTTCAGTGGTCAGCGTCACTTTGACGCCGCTCAGCAGCACCGCCTTGCTGCGCAAAGCGTGAATCAGCTCTGCGGTCGGAAGCACGGCCGTATCGAAATACTTGGGATCGGGCCAGACCCGTACGCGTGTTCCGGTTTTCTTCCGGCTTACGGGTTCGAGTTCGCGCAACGGCGTTTGCACCGCGCCGTCGGCAAAGACCAGTTCGTGGGCGGCTCCGCCGCGCCATACCTGCACTTCGAGCCGCCTGGACAGCGCGTTGGTGACAGAGACCCCCACCCCATGCAGGCCGCCTGAAAAGGCGTAGGCGCCGGCGGATTTCTTGTCGAACTTGCCGCCGGCGTGCAGGCGCGTGAAGACCAGCTCGACCACCGGCGCGTGCTCCTCGGGGTGCAAACCCACCGGAATGCCGCGGCCGTCGTCCTCGACCGAGACACTGCCGTCGGTGTGCAGAGTGACCTTGATCTGCGTGCCAAAGCCCGCCAGCGCCTCATCGGCCGCGTTGTCGATGACCTCTTGCAAAATGTGCAGCGGGTTGTCGGTGCGGGTGTACATGCCGGGCCGCTGCTTTACGGGTTCCAGGCCCTTCAATACCCGGATGGATGCTTCGTCGTAGCGTGGTGTAGCCAATTTAGTCTCGAATTTACTGAAAAGAATGCGGTATTTTACGGAAAGCAGCCATCCCGCGAAAAAGACCGCGAAAAACATCGTGCCACGGGTCTGTGTGCGCCGCGCCGCCTACAGTGGTATGCTTGTCAGAATCCAGCAACAATCTTACGCGGGCGCCACACAGAATACATTGTGCAGTTGCCCTGCCTTCCCGTATAGTTTTCACATACTCATCCTCTTTTTCTTTTTACCATGAGCGAATCCATCAAACACGTGAGCGATGCCTCATTCGAGGCCGACGTCATCAATTCCGACCTTCCTGTACTGGTCGACTACTGGGCTGCCTGGTGTGGCCCCTGCAAAATGATTGCGCCTCTGCTTGACGAAGCCGCCAAGCAGTACCAGGGGCGTGTTATTATTGCCAAGGTCGACGTTGACGAAAACCCCGACACAGCCGCCAAGTTCGGCGTTCGTGGCATTCCAACGCTTATGCTGTTCAAAGACGGCAAGGCGGCAGCCACCAAAGTCGGCGCATTATCCAAATCTCAACTGAACGCATTCCTGGACGAATCCTTGTAAATCCGTTTTTTGCGCGCGGGCCTTTTCTGGGCTCGCCACCCTACCTTGGCAAACACCCCCCTTCTCTTCTCACATGCACCTCACCGAATTAAAAACACAGCACGTTTCTAAACTGCTGGAAATGGCCGCCGAACTCGAAATCGACAACGCCAGCCGACTGCGCAAACAGGAACTGATGTTTGCCATCATGAAACGGCGTGCCAAACAAGGCGAGCAAATTTTCGGCGACGGCGTTCTTGAAGTGCTGCCCGACGGTTTCGGCTTCCTGCGTTCGCCCGAAACCTCTTACCTGGCCAGCCCCGACGATATTTATATATCGCCGTCCCAGATACGCCGTTTCAACCTGCACACCGGTGACTCCATAGAAGGCGAGGTCCGCACGCCCAAAGACGGCGAGCGCTATTTTGCCCTGGTCAAGGTCGACAAGGTCAACGGCATGCAGCCCGAGGTCATCAAGCATCGCATCATGTTCGAGAACCTCACGCCGCTGCATCCGGACGAGGTCATGATTCTCGAGCGCGACATCAAAAGCGAAGAAAACGTCACGGGCCGTATCCTTGATATCTTCGCTCCCATAGGCAAGGGGCAGCGCGCCCTGATCGTCGCCAGCCCCAAGTCGGGCAAGACGGTCATGATGCAGCACATAGCCCACGCCATCAGCACCAACTATCCCGACGCCATCATGATCGTGATGCTGGTCGACGAACGGCCGGAAGAAGTCACCGAAATGCAGCGCACCGTGCGCGGAGAAGTCGTGGCCTCCACCTTCGACGAACCTGCCACGCGCCACGTCCAGGTCGCTGAAATGGTCATCGAAAAGGCCAAACGGCTGGTCGAACTCAAAAAAGACGTCGTCATCCTGCTCGACTCCATCACCCGCCTGGCGCGCGCCTACAACACCGTCGTGCCGGCATCCGGCAAAGTCCTGACCGGCGGCGTCGATGCCAATGCGCTGCAGCGGCCCAAGCGCTTCTTCGGCGCGGCCCGCAACGTCGAGGAAGGCGGCTCCCTCACCATCATCGGCACCGCACTGGTCGAAACCGGCAGCCGCATGGACGAGGTGATCTACGAAGAATTCAAAGGCACAGGCAACTCCGAGGTTCACCTCGAGCGCCGCCTGGCCGAAAAACGCGTCTACCCGGCCATCAACCTGAACAAATCAGGCACGCGCCGCGAAGAACTGCTCATCAAGCCCGAACTTCTACAGAAAGTGTGGGTGCTTCGAAAATTCATACACGACATGGACGAAATCGAAGCAATGGAGTTTATTTTGGACAAAATCCGTGCAACCAAAACAAACTCCGAATTTTTCGACATGATGAAAAAATAAGCGGCATGTCACACCTGTAAGCCTCTCCAGCGAGAGGCTTACTTGCGATATCCGTCTGCGCTTGCCGACAATATCCAGGCCGACAATAAACATCTCCATTCAATCTTCACTGAGCCTTGCTTACTCAGTACCTATAACAGAGCACACTTGATGACACTACCTACTCTCGATCAGTTCCTTGACCAGATCCGCGCCCGCGACCCGCATCAACCCGAATTCATGCAGGCGGTCAAAGAAGTCATGAACAGTTTGTGGCCATTCATCGAGCAAAACCCCAGGTACGCTGAACAAGGGCTGCTGGAGCGCCTGGTCGAACCCGAGCGCGCCATTCAGTTCCGCGTCTCCTGGGTCGACGACCAGGGAAAAGTGCAAACCAACCGGGGCTTTCGCATTCAGCACAGCTCGGCCATCGGCCCGTTCAAGGGCGGCATGCGCTTCCACCCCTCGGTCAATCTGTCGATTCTTAAATTCCTGGCCTTCGAGCAGACATTCAAGAATGCGCTGACCACGCTGCCCATGGGCGGCGGCAAGGGAGGCTCCGACTTCGACCCCAAAGGCAAATCCGACGGCGAAGTCATGCGTTTTTGCCAGGCACTCATCATCGAGCTGCATCGCCACCTGGGCCCGGACACCGATGTACCCGCCGGAGACATGGGGGTCGGCGCGCGCGAGGTCGGCTTCATGGCCGGCATGATGAAAAAACTCTCGAATTCGTCGGCCAGCGTCTTTACCGGCAAGGGGCTGAGCTTTGGCGGCAGCCTGATTCGCCCCGAAGCCACCGGCTACGGCACGGTCTACTTCGCCGAAGAAATGCTCAAGCATGCCCACCAGTCCATCGAAGGGCTGACTGTGTCGGTGTCCGGCTCGGGCAATGTCGCCCAGTTCGCCATCGAGAAATGCATGCAGATTGGCGCCAAAGTGATCACCGTATCCGACTCCCACGGAGCCGTGATCGACAAAGCCGGCTTCACGCCGGACAAGCTTGCCGAACTGATACGCATCAAGAACGAAGAGCGCGGCCGGGTCGAGACCTATGCCCAGCGATTCAATCTGGTCTACGAGGCCGGCAAGCGCCCCTGGCATGTGCCCGTCGACGTCGCGCTGCCCTGCGCCACGCAGAACGAGCTTGAACTCGAGGACGCTCAAACCCTGATCCGCAATGGGGTGCGCTGTGTGGCCGAAGGCGCCAATATGCCCACCAGCCTGGATGCGGTCGACGCCTTTGTTCATGCGGGCATCCTGTACGCACCAGGCAAGGCCAGCAATGCCGGCGGCGTGGCGGTGTCAGGACTGGAAATGAGCCAGAATGCCCAACGGCTCTGCTGGACCCGCGATCAGGTCGACAACAAGCTGCACGCCATCATGCGCGACATCCATGAAAACTGCGTCCGGCATGGCACCATTCAAGGGCAAAAGGTCAACTATGTGAATGGCGCCAACATTGCCGGCTTCGTCAAAGTGGCGGATGCCATGCTGCAGCAAGGCATCTACTAAACCGATTGCGCAAAACGGGCCATGCGCCCGTTGCAAGACCGGCCGGCGCCCCATCGCCGGCATTACCCAAGCTCTCGTCGGGCACGCCCAGCGTGTTGGCCCTGGGCGCAATCTAGGCGAACACATCCTCGATGCGCTGGGCATCCAGTATTTGCAGCGCCCAGCGGTTCAGCGCCGCTTCGTCGGCCTGGGTCATGCGCACCCGCGCCCAGTCCGGCAGCGCGCCGAACTTGCGCGTCACCAGGGCGGCCAGCACCGCGGCAGCGCCTTCAAGCTGGCCTTTTTCTCGACCTTCTTCACGGCCTTTTTTAACGCCTCTTTCGATGCCTTGCTCCAAAGCCTCGTCGCGCGCCCGCTGCAGCCGCACCCGCTCGACACTGGTCACGTAAGTCATTTGCGTTTCCTCTTCCAGTTGGTGGATGGCCTGCTCGAAGGCCGGCTCCAA
>JBATWU010000056.1:0-1501 GCA_049672825.1 Pusillimonas sp. | reverse complement strand
CCAGGAACACCGACAAGGTCGAGATCATGGTGATGGCGAAAATATCGCCGTAGGACTGGCGGTGCGTAAGGCCGGTCACCGCCAGCAGCGTGATCACCGCGCCGTTGTGGGGCAATGTGTCCATGCCGCCGCTGGCCATGGCGGCGATCCGGTGCAGCACTTCCATCGGAATGCCCGCCGCGTTGGCGCTGTCGATGAAGGTCTGCGCCATGGCGGCCAGCGCGATGCTCATGCCGCCCGAGGCCGAACCCGTGATGCCGGCCAAGGAGGTTACGGCCACCGCTTCGCCTACCAGGGGATCGGGAATGGCCTTGAGCGCATCGGCCACCAGCAGGAAGCCGGGCAGCGCGGCGATGACGCCGCCGAAACCGTACTCGGCGGCGGTATTCATCGAGGCCAGCAGGGCGCCCGAGACCGCGCTTTTGCTGCCGTCGGCGAAGTGCGCCTTGATGGCCCGGAACGAGAACAGCAGGATGGTGACGATGCCCGCGATCAGCGCGCCCATGACCGCCCACCGGGCCACCGGTCCTCGGCATTGGCGGGCAGGGGCTGGGGCAGGCCGGGCAGCGCCACTTCGGAACCGGCCGGATACCAGCCCGGGATCGCGCGCGTCAGCAGGTAGTTGGCCACGCCCACCACGACCAGCGGCAGCAGCGCGATGAGCGGGTGATGGTCCCGTTCGCCGGGCGGAGTGGCCGGTTCGTTGCGCAGGTCCGTGCCATAGGTCTCGCCGGCCGCCGCCGCGCGCCTGCGGCGCCACTCCAGATAGGCAATGCCGGCGGTCAGCGTGAAGGCCGCGCCGATGAGTCCCAGCCATGGCGCCGCCCAGGTGGTGGTCTCGAAGAATGTGGTGGGGATGATGTTCTGGATCTGCGGCGTGCCGGGCAGGGCGGTCATCGTGAAAGTGAACGCGCCCAGGGCGATCGCGCCCGGCATCAAGCGCTTGGGTATGCCGCCCTGGCGGAACATTTCGGCGGCGAACGGGTAGACCGCGAACACCACCACGAAGAGCGACACGCCGCCATAGGTCAGCACCGCGCAGACCAGCACGATGGCCATGATGGCGCGCTCCGCCCCGATCAGTCTCAGCACCGCCTGCACGATGGCGCGCGAAAAGCCCGACAGCTCGATCAGCTTGCCGAACACCGCGCCCAGCAGGAAGACGGGGAAGTAGAGCTTGGCGAACCCCGCCATGCGCTCCATGAAAATGCCCGAGAATACCGGCGCCAGCGCCGAAGGGTCCGTCAGCAGCACGGCGCCCATCGCGGCGATGGGGGCGCACAGGATCACGCTATAGCCTCGATACGCCGCCAGCATCAGAAACGCCAGCGCCGCCACCACGATGAACAATCCGGTCATTCGGTGCTCCAGGAATGAAGAGATAAGGGGTGAGGGCCTACACCTTACCGCACGGAGCCTGCCTTGTTCTTGCGGCGCGCCCCTGCGCCTTCGCGGCTCATCGGTCCAGCAGCGCCAGGGCCTGCGCGGCGATGTCCAGGTC
>JBATWU010000055.1:0-22175 GCA_049672825.1 Pusillimonas sp. | reverse complement strand
ATTCATAGCGCCAAAGGCTGGTGTGCCAGTGTCTGTGCAGGCGCCTCGCGCACGCCGTTTTATTCAGCCCAGCGGGGAGGCAAGGGCGCGGCTGTTCGAGCAACAAGGGTGTTGGCAGCCCGGGGGGCTGCCAACGTTGCGAGTTCCGCGACCGCCCCGATGGGCTGAAAAAAACGGGTACCCCTTGCAAAGCCAGGGGCGTAGCGCGCGAAGCCGGAACAGACACTGACACACCAGCCTGGCTTAAGAAACGGAAAAATACCAAACAACGCCAACAGTGCTCAAGGATGGAAGAAAAACACCAAGCAACACCAGCAGTGCTTAAAAATCGACTCCGCATCGTTCATCCACCCGCCGCCAGGCCTTCCCGACGCGGATCCGCTCCACCCTCTATCCCATCGGGCGTCAACCTCACCCCCTGCAAGCCACTGGGAAAATCCACCTCGCGCACCTCGTGTCCCATGGCCCGCAGTTCATCGGCAATACCGCGCAGGGAAGTGTCTTTTTCCAGATCGGTATAGCGATTACGGCTGCCGAAATTGGGCAGGTCAATGGCCTCTTGCAGGCTCAGATTCCAGTCCAGCACGCCAACCAGCACTTTCGCCACATAGTTGATGATGGGCGCCCCGCCCGGCGAACCTATCGCCATGTAAGGCTTGCCATCCTTCAATACCAGCATGGGCGACATCGAGCTGCGCGGGCGCTTGCCTGGCTCGAGCCGGTTGGCCACCGGCTTGTCCTCGGCATCAACGTCCGACAAAGAAAAATCGGTCAGCTGATTATTCAGCAGGTAGCCGTCCACGAAGATCTTGCTGCCGAATGCCGACTCTATACTGCTGGTCATGGACATGACGCCGCCCTGGCGGTCCACCGCCACGATATGCGTGGTGGACGGCGGCTCGGGCGAGGTGTCCTCGCCGCGCACGGCGAGCATGCCTATGGGATCGCCCGGCGGCGCGCGCCCTATCGTGCGCCTGGGCATGATCAGATCGGCGCGGAACTCAAGATACCGCGGATCCAGCAGCGCCTGGAACGGCACATTGACGAAATCCGGATCGGCCACATAGACATCACGGTCGGCAAAAGCCAGGCGGCCCGCTTCAGAAAAATAATGCACGGCTCCGGCCGAATCAGGAAGCAGATCGGCAATGGGGGTGTGCGACAGTATCGTCAGCATCTGGATCACCGCCAGCGGCCCCGAACTGGGCGGCGGCGCGCCACACAGCACATACACCTTGTAGGGCGCGCAGACCGGCTCACGTGTTTTGGCGTGGTAGCCGGCAAGATCCTGGCTGCCCAGGTCTCCGGGAACTATATGGCTGGCGACCGCATCCACCATATTATTCGCGATCCTGCCCCGATAAAAAGCATCTGGCCCGCTTTCGGCGACTTCGCGCAGCACCTGCGCCAGCGCCGGGTTTTTCAGAATATGCCCCTCGGGCCAGGCGCGCCCTTTATCATCATAAAAATAAGCCGCCGCAGCCGCCTGCCGGCGCAGATCGATATTGTCGACCAGCATGGCATGCAGACGGGGCGACACGGCAAAACCCTGCTCCGCCAGCGCGATGGCGGGTTCAAATAGCCGGGCCCAGCTCAGCCTGCCATGTTCCGCATGCGCCTGTTCCAGCATGCGCAGCAAGCCCGGCGTGCCCACCGACAGCCCGCTATTGACCGCCTGTTCGAAGGGAATGGCCTTGCCGCCTTGCATGAAGCGCTTGCCGCGCGCCTCGCCTGGCGCGGTTTCGCGCCCATCGTAGGCCTGGACTTTGCCGGAGACCGCGTCGTAGCCGATGATGAATCCGCCACCGCCGATGCCCGACGACTGCGGCTCGACCAGATTCAGCACCATCTGGGCAGCGATGATGGCATCGGCCGCGCTGCCGCCCTCGGCAAGCACGTCGACACCCGCCTGCGTCGCCAGCGGGTTGGCGCTGCTGACCATATAGTGCGCGGCATGCGTAGACTGCGATCGCCCCACGCCGGTCGCAATCTCGGGGTTGACGTCTTCCTTGTCCTGGACGGCTGTCGCCGATGCATCGGCCTTCAGCAGCAGCGCCGGTACTCCGGAGGCCCAGGCGCCAGGCCATGCCAGCAAGGCAGCCAGCACCATCGCGCCAATCAGCGGACACTCAATACGCCGGCGACCGGTAGCGCGCGAGGCTCCGGTACCTTGCGCACAAACTCTACTCATGTAACCTCCTTGCAGGAATGGGCCGCGGCCGCCAGCCACGACTCGAAGGACGCCAACGCCTCTGAGCGTTCGCTGACCAGAGGATAGCTGAAGAAATAGGCTTCGGACACCTTGAGGACGCTCGTCGAGGGCATAATCAACGCGCCCGAGGCAATCTGTGCGTCGACCAGAAAGCGCGGGACCAGTGCAACACCCATGCCCGCTTTCACCGCCGCCAATGTCATGCTGAAAAGCTCGTAGCGCGGTCCGCCGCTGATGGCGGGAGCATATTCCTTGCCCTGTGCTTGATACCAGTGCCGCCACGCATCGGGGCGCGAACTCATGTGCAAATGGACCAGCCCGTGCATGGGATCGTCCGAGTCTTGTCGCGGGCTCAATAGTTCAGGAATGCACACGGGCAGCAGCTCGTCCTCATCGAACAGCTTGATGCCCGCCGTGCCGGGCCAGATTTGCGCCGCATGATAGATGGCCGCATCGAAGGGGTGGTCCTTGAACTGGAAGGGCAAGGTACGCACGGAAAGGCTGACAGCGATATCGCCATGCCGCCGCTGAAAATCGGGCAGGCGCGGCACCAGCCAGGTGGTGGCCAGCGTCGGAAGCACGGCGACGTGCAGGCTGCGGCCCATCCCCGAACGGGAGATCAGGCCAAACGTGTCTTTTTCCAGTTGTTCCAGGTGGTGCCGTACCCGGGCCGCATATTCAGCGCCCGCATCGGTCAGGGCCACGCGGCGGCGCACACGAGTCAGCAATTGCACGCCCAGGCGCTGCTCCAGTCCGGTTACCTGGCGATAAATCGCGCTATGCGTCAGCGACAGCTCTTCCGCGGCCCGGGAAAATGAGCCCAACCTGGCCGTTGCCTCGAATGCCTGCAGCGCCCCCAAATGGGGAATCCCGTTTCTCATAAGCCCTGATCACTATACTGCGCATACCGGGAACACAACCCGTCCCGCCATGCAGAACCATCGCCGCGCAAGCGTAGAATCGACGATTGCGGATCGTTATGCCAAGTTTTGCATAATTAACAAGACATTGTGCAATTTTATCAATTGCGTTGTGCATGCAACGCACATTATCCTCTGTTCTTATGAAAGCCAGCTCTCAAACCACACTTCGCCCCCGCCTGGGCGGCCATATTCTTGTCGACCAACTGCTCGCGCACGGCGCGGAACACGTGTTTTGCGTGCCCGGCGAAAGCTACCTGGCCGTGCTCGACGGGCTGCACGACGCGGCCATACAAGTCACCGTCTGCCGGCAGGAAGGCGGTGCGGCCATGATGGCCGATGCCTACGGCAAACTCACCGGCAAGCCGGGCATCTGTATGGTCACGCGCGGGCCTGGCGCCTCGAATGCCATGGCGGGCGTGCATATCGCCATGCAGGATTCCACCCCCCTCATCCTTTTCGTGGGCCAAATCGAGCGCGGCATGCGCGAGCGCGAAGCCTTCCAGGAAATGGACTATCGCGCCGTATTCGGCACGCAGGCCAAATGGGTAACCGAAATCGACCAGGTCGAGCGCATACCCGAGCTTGTCTCGCGCGCCTTTCATGTGGCCACCTCGGGCCGTCCCGGTCCTGTTGTGATCGCCCTGCCCGAAGACATGCTGGTCGAAGTCGCCGCAGTGGCCAATGCCCCCGCATATGAAGTCATCGAAAACGCCCCCACTCCGGAACAGATGCAGGCCCTGGCGCTGCAGCTTGCCCAGGCCAGGAAACCCCTGGCCATTCTGGGCGGCACTCGCTGGGACCAGCAGGCTGTCGACCAGTTTGCCGACTTCGCCGAGCGCCATCATTTGCCCGTTGCCGTGCAGTTCCGCCGGCAGATGCTGTGTTCCACCGCCCATCCGTGCTTCGTGGGCGATGTCGGCCTGGGCAGCAACCCCGAGCTCATGCGCTATATCAAAGAGGCCGACCTGATCATGCTGGTGGGCGGACGCATGTCGGAAATCGCCAGCCAAAGCTACTCCCTGTTCAATATACCGGTGCCTGAGCAAACATTGGTCCATGTGCACCCCGACAGCAGCGAGCTGAACCGCGTCTATCGCTGCGACCTGGGCATCAATGTATCGCCCATCGCCTTTGCCCGAACGCTGGCCGACCTGCCCGCCGCGCAATCGCCAGCCTGGGCGGCAGAGCGCGACCGCATGCGCGCCAGCCATCTTGCCTGGACCGATCCGAAAAAAATCAGCCACCCCGGCGCCCTGCAGATGGGCCAGGTCATGGCCTACCTGAGCTCGGCGCTGCCCGACGACGCCATCATGTGCAACGGCGCCGGCAACTACGCCACCTGGCTGCACCGCTTCCATCCCTTCACACGCTACGGCACCCAACTGGCACCCACATCGGGATCCATGGGCTACGGCCTGCCCGCCGCCGTTGGCGCCAAGCGCATAGCCCCATCCAGAACCGTGGTGTGTTTTGCGGGCGACGGCTGCTTCATGATGCACGGCCAGGAATTCGCCACCGCCGTTCAGTACGGCCTGCCCATTATCGTGCTGCTGATCGACAACGGCATGTACGGCACCATACGCATGCACCAAGAACGGCATTACCCCGCGCGCCCGTCGGCAACCGCCTTGCAGAATCCCGACTTTGCGGCCTACGCCCAGGCCTTTGGCGGCCACGGCGAGCGCGTCGAGACCACCGAGCAGTTCGCGCCCGCCTTCGAACGCGCCCTGGCCAGCGGCAAACCGGCCATTCTGCACTGCCTGATAGACCCCGAAGCCATTTCGCCCACCACCACGCTGCAAAAAATACGGGAACAGGCTCAGGCGGCGCAGTCCTAGCACTGCGCACTCGCCTGCCAAGACAGCAATTTCTTTACATTCAAACTTATTTCAACGGAGCCCCATCATGTCGGCAGCCCCTTCTTTTCATTGGCAAGACCCCCTGTTGCTGGACGCCCAGCTAAGCGGGGAAGAACGCATGGTGCGCGACGCGGCGCAAGCCTATGCGCAAGATAAGCTCGCCACCCGCGTGCTGGACGCCTTCCGCAACGAACAAACCGACCCTGCCATTTTTGCCGAAATGGGCGAGCTCGGCCTGCTGGGATCCACCATTCCCGAAGAATACGGCGGCGCCGGCCTGAACTACGTCAGCTACGGCCTGATTGCCCGCGAAGTCGAGCGCATCGACTCGGGCTACCGCTCCATGATGAGCGTCCAGTCCTCGCTGGTCATGGTACCTATCAATGAATTCGGCAGCGACGAGCAAAAGCAAAAATATCTGCCCAAGCTGGCGCGGGGTGAATGGATAGGCTGCTTCGGGTTGACCGAGCCCAATCATGGGTCCGATCCGGGCGGAATGGATACCCGCGCCGTCAAGACCGCCGATGGCTACCAGATTAGCGGCAACAAAATGTGGATCACCAACTCGCCCATTGCCGATGTTTTCGTTGTCTGGGCCAAAGTGGTCGGCGGCGATGACGACGGCAAGATCCGCGGCTTCATCCTGGAAAAAGGCATGAAGGGCCTGTCGGCGCCCGCCATTCATGGCAAGGTCGGCCTGCGCGCCTCCATCACCGGCGAGATCGTCATGGACGAGGTCGAGGTCGGCGCCGAGCAAATGCTGCCCAAGGTCAGCGGGCTGCGCGGCCCCTTCACCTGCCTGAACTCGGCCCGCTACGGCATCGCCTGGGGCGCCCTGGGCGCCGCCGAGTCCTGCTGGCACACCGCCCGCCAGTACACGCTGGACCGCAAGCAATTCGGCCGCCCACTGGCCCAAAACCAGCTGATCCAGAAGAAAC
This sequence comes from Pusillimonas sp., assembly GCA_049672825.1. GTDB lineage: Bacteria > Pseudomonadota > Gammaproteobacteria > Burkholderiales > Burkholderiaceae_B > Pusillimonas_C > Pusillimonas_C harenae_A. The sequence goes on along the minus strand of JBATWU010000055.1, from coordinate 16,243 downwards.
TGGCCGACATGCAGACCGAGATCACGCTGGGGCTGCAAGGCTGCCTGCGCCTGGGGCGCATGAAAGACGAAGGCACCGCCGCGGTGGAAATCACCTCAATCATGAAGCGCAATTCCTGCGGCAAGGCGCTGGACATCGCCCGCCTGGCCCGCGACATGCTGGGCGGCAACGGCATCTCGGACGAGTTCGGCGTCGCCCGCCATTTGGTCAACCTTGAAGTGGTCAACACCTACGAAGGTACGCACGACGTGCACGCCCTGATTCTGGGCCGCGCACAGACCGGGCTGCAGGCGTTCTACTAGACGCTGCGCGCTCTACCGCATGAACCAGGGGCTGCCTGTTGCAAGGCAGCTCCTGGCTTTGCTTTATCGGGGCTGAGCGCCCAAGTCGAACAGGCTGGTGGCTTCGACCTCCAGCACCTGTTCGTCTTTTTGGTTGAACAGGCGCCAAGTCCAGCGCATGATGCCCAGGTCGTCGCGCGTGGACGAAGTACGTACGGAATCAACGCTGGCTTCAAGACGCAGAGCGTCGCCCGGACGCACGGGCAGTATCCAGCGCAAGCGTTCGAGACCGGGCGAAGCAAAGGATTCGGAATCATGCAGGGCGGCATCGACCGCCATGCGCATTGCCAGGCTGCAGGTCAGCCAGCCGCTGGCAATCAAACCTCCCCAACGGCCTTCTTTGGCCTGTTCGGGATCGACATGGAACCACTGAGGGTCGTACGATTTGGCAAATTCAAGCATTTCCCCTTCGTTGACAACGACAGGGCCATGCTTGATGACCATTCCAACGGTAAACTCGCTAAATTTCATGACAAGGTCCAACAACCTTTCTGCAACAGGTAAGCCAAGTAGTTTAACTCTAATATAAATACTTGGCCCACGCTCCCAATCCACCGGAATCCCATGTCAAAAACCGCCAGCGCCCATACTACGTTCTTGCTTCCCCTGGAGCTCCAGGGCACGGAAATCACGCTTGAATGCCAGTGGATCAATCCCGAACAGACCGATGCCGAGCTGCTGGTTTTCCTGCATGAGGGCCTGGGATCGGTATCCATGTGGAAAGACTGGCCCGCGCAAATGTGCCGAGCCGCGGGTTGCCGCGGGCTGGTGTTCTCGCGCTATGGCTATGGGCAAAGCACCCCCCGTCCGCTCGACCAGCCGCGCTCGCCCGACTACCTGCACATCGAAGCTGAATACGCCCTGCCCGCGCTATTTAGCGCGCTGGGCATCGCCAACGAACGCCCGGTGCTGTTCGGCCACAGCGACGGAGGCTCCATCGCCCTGCTGTATGCCGCCCTGTATCCGGAACGTGTGAAGGGCATCGCGGTTGCCGCGCCGCATATTTTTGTCGAGGACATCACCATCGAAGGCATTCGGGCCGCGCGCGCAATCTATCTATCCACCGAGCTGCGGCAAATACTCGGACGCTATCACGGCGATCCCGATTCGGTATTCTGGAGCTGGAACGACACCTGGCTGAAGCCTGACTTCCGGAACTGGAATATCGAAAAGCTGGTGACACAGATACGCTGCCCCGTCCTGGCCATCCAGGGAGAAAACGACGAATACGGCAGCCTGGAACAAATCGAAGGCATCAAACGCCTGGCGCCGCAAACCGAACTTTGCATCCTGGCCGACTGCGGCCATATTCCGCAACGCGATCAGCCCGCGGCGCTTATCCGGGAATTATCCGGATTTATCAATCGCCTTTAATTCTGTCGGGGTTGCGGGCGCCGGATGAGGAAAAGCGGCAGCGGCGCGCCCGATGCGGTCGTTGACGGCCTGCCAGGCGGCCGTGTGCGGCGGCTGCTCCAGCAGGATGCGATCGTAGCCCTGCCCGTCCAGCCGGCGCAGCAAAGCATATAGGTCGCGCGCATAGCGGGCCGGGTCCCGGGCGCATTCCAGCCAGTCCACACCGGCCGCGGCGCGGCGCGAAGCCAAGTCGAACACAATGGCGGCCGTGCGCCCCGCCGAGCTGCCCGGCAGGCCCTGACTGGCAAGGTCCAGCAATTGCTGCAGCGGCAGTACACGCAAAGGGGTGCGCGGCGCGTAGTGCGCCTTCAATGAACCCGATACTTGCGGAGCGGCATCATCGGGCCGGGCGGGCGCCACGCCCAGGACTCCGGCAATCTGCGCCGCGGAAATATGCCCGGGCCGAAGCAGCACGGGGCCCACGCCCTGGCCAAGTCTGGAGACATCCACGATCGTGGACTCTATGCCAACCTCGGAAGGTCCGCCCTCCAGCACCAGCAATTGATCTTCACCCAGCTCGGGAAACTCGCTGCGCACATGTGTCGCATGGGTGGGCGAAACCTGCCCGAACTTGTTGGCCGAGGGCGCGGCGACGCCACCCTGCCCGTTCGGCCTGCCGCGCGCAAATTCGCGCAGCAGGGCCTGCGCAATCGGATGCGATGGACAACGCAGGCCTATCGAGCTCTGGCCACCGCTGACGGCGGCGGGGATATGAGGCGCCCGCGGCAGAATCAAAGTCAGTGGCCCCGGCCAGAAAGCCTGTATCAGCGCCCGGGCCTCCGCGGGCACGGACGAGGCCCAGTAGCTCAGATCGGCTTCGGGGGCCACGTGCACGATGACCGGGTGGTTGGCGGGCCGTCCCTTGGCGGCATAGATACGGTCTATGGCCTGCGGATTCTCGGCATCGCCCCCCAGTCCGTAGACCGTTTCGGTTGGAAAGGCGACGAGTCCGCCCTCCGCCAGGCGCCTGGCAGCCTCGGACAATAGGCGATCCATGTCGGGCGCCGCGGACGAAGCCTGACCGCTCATGGGTGAAAAGCTATGCCCAGGATCTCCGCCACCCGCGCCGCCCGCTCGCTTGCCTGGGCCAAGGTGGCGCCCAGTACATTGACATGGCCCATCTTGCGGCCACGGCGCGCCTGAGCCTTGCCGTACAGATGCAGCTTCGCGCCCGGCACCTCCAGCACGCCGCGCCAGTCGGGTTCGCGTTCCGCTCCGCTGGCCGGATCGAACCAGAGATCGCCCAGAAGATTCAGCATGATCGCGGGGCACAGGCTATCGGCATTGCCCAGGGGCAGACCGGCCATGGCGCGCGCCTGCTGCTCGAACTGGCTGGTGGCGCAAGCGTTCATCGTGTAGTGGCCGCTGTTGTGCGGACGCGGCGCGATTTCATTGGCGACCAGGCTGCCGTCCTGCAACACAAAGAACTCGACACACAGCACCCCGACGTAGTCCAGTGCCTGTGCGATGGCTACAGCCGCATCGGCGGCCTGGCGAGCCAGGGCGGGGTCAAGCAGCGATGCATCGACGGTGGATACGGCCAGAATGCCGTCGCGATGCTCGTTCCGGGCCGAGGGATACAAAACCACCTTGCCGTCATGGCCGCGCGCCAATACCACCGACAATTCGACGGCCAGGGGCAGCATGGCTTCCAGCACGCAGGCCGCCTGCTGGAAACGATCGAAGGCGGCGGCCGCTTCTTCGCGGCTGGCGACCCGCGCCTGCCCCTTGCCGTCATAGCCCAGGCGCGCCACCTTCAGGATGCCGGGGAACAGCGCATCGGGTGCGGCGGCGATGTCGTCGTGCCCGAGCACGGCGACGTAGGGCGCTACCGGCACCTGCGCGGCGCGGATAAAGGCCTTTTCCCGAATGCGGTCCTGGACGATGGCCACGGCCTCGCCGGCGGGGCTGACCCTTGCCTGGCTCGCCAAGGCCGTCAAACTGCGCGCCGGCACGTTTTCGAACTCTGTCGTGATGGCTTTGCAGCGCTCGGACAGGCGGGCCAGGGCCGCGTCATCTTCATAGTCCGCCTGAATATGCAGGTCGGCCACGGCGCCTGCCGGACTGTGCTCGTCGGGATCCAGTACCGCCACTTTGTAGCCCAGGCTTTGGGCGGCGTGACAGAACATACGGCCCAATTGACCCCCTCCAAGAATCCCCAGCCAGTCGCCCGGCGTTATGGAAGAGGGAATAGAGGCTTGACTCATGAAAACACAACCCGTGGACAAAATATGGCAGGAAAGATCTGTAGCCGCAGGCGAACGCACCTGCTGGGCAACGGTTACAGGGTGACGTGCGGTGGCACCACCATGGCCCGGGCCGCCTCGGTTTGCCTGGCCCGGAAAGCCAGCAATTTCTGCTGCAGGGCGGCATCGGTGGTTGCCAGGCAAGCCACGACATGCAGGGCCGCATTGGCCGCGCCCGCCTCTCCAATGGCAAAGGTGGCCACCGGCACCCCTTTGGGCATTTGCACAATGGACAACAGCGAGTCTTCGCCCCTCAGGTAGCGCGAGGGCACCGGCACGCCAAATACCGGAACCGGCGTCAGCGCCGCCATCATGCCGGGCAGATGCGCCGCGCCCCCGGCGCCTGCAATAATGGCGCGCAGACCGCGCTCGGCGGCGCGGGCGCCGTACTCGGCCATGTCCTGCGGCATGCGATGCGCGGAAATCACACGTGTTTCATGGGCGATGCCGAACTCGTCAAGCATGGCGGCCGCATGCTGCATCACGTCCCAGTCGCTGGACGACCCCATGATCAGGCCGACGACGGGCGCGCCACTGTGTTCACTAGTATTGCTCATGTGGAATTCAGCCATATCGGTACAAAGCGTTCATGCCATCAGCCGGGTGGCTGCTTCGCGATACTTGGCCGCCGTCTTTTCCAGGACGTCGGCGGGCAGGCGCGGAGCGGGTGGCGTTTTATCCCACACCTGGGTTTCGAGCCAATCACGTACAAACTGCTTGTCGAACGAGGGAGGGCTGATGCCGACGGCATAGTCGGAAGCGGGCCAGAAGCGCGAAGAATCGGGTGTCAGGACTTCGTCCATCAGATGCAGTTGTCCGTCTTCATCGAGGCCAAATTCGAACTTGGTGTCGGCAATGATGATGCCCTTGTCGGCGGCAAACTGCGCCGCCTCTGAATACAGGCGCAGGGTGGCCGAACGGACTTTCTCGGCCAGCTCAAGACCCACCTGATTCACCACATAATCGAAATCGACATTCTCGTCGTGTTCGCCGAACTCGGCCTTGGCCGCCGGCGTGAAGATGGGTTCGGGCAGGCGGCTGGCCTGCCGCAGCCCTTGGGGCAAGGCAATTCCGCATATGCCGCCGGTGGCCTGATAGTCGTTCCAGCCGGAACCGATCAGGTAGCCGCGGGCCACGGCCTCGACCAATATGGGCTTGAGCCGCTTGACCACCACCGCCCTGCCCTCGACCTGCCCGCGCTCCTGCGCGCTGACCACGTCGCGCGGATCGATACCCGTGGAATGGTTGGGCAGGATGTGGCCCAGCTTCTTGAGCCAGAACTCGGTGAGTTCGGTCAGCACCTGCCCTTTGCCGGGGATGGGGTCGTCAAGAATGACATCAAAGGCGGAAATGCGGTCGGAAGCCACGATCAGCAGCTTGTCATCGCCTACCGCGTACATGTCGCGCACTTTGCCCCGGGCAAGCAGTGGCAATGAAGTGATACTGGATTGATGCAGTGCCTGAACCACGATGTATCCTTGAATCTTTACTGGACGACTTGGGCCAGTTCACCCGAGGCATAGCGTTGCGCCATCTCGGACAGCGAAACGGGCTTGATCTTGCTGGCATTGCCCGCGGTGCCGAATTGCTCGTAGCGTTGCTTGCAGATTTGCTTTGCGGCCTCGCGGGCGGGCTTCAGGTATTCACGCGGGTCGAACTTGGAGGGATTTTCGCCCATGAAACGGCGAATTGCGCCCGTCATGGCAAGCCGGATGTCGGTATCGATGTTGATCTTGCGCACCCCGAACTTGATGGCTTCCTGGATTTCCTCGACGGGCACGCCATAGGTTTCTTTCATATCGCCGCCGAACTCGCGGATTTCGGCCAGCAAGTCCTGGGGCACGCTGGAGCTGCCGTGCATGACCAGGTGCGTGTTGGGCAGGCGTTGGTGAATTTCCTTGATGCGGGAAATGGACAGAATGTCGCCGGTGGGCTTGCGAGTGAACTTGTACGCGCCGTGGCTGGTGCCGATGGCGATCGCCAGCGCGTCGAGCTGGGTCTGGCGCACGAAGTCGGCCGCCTGTTCGGGGTCGGTCAGCAATTGCTCCATTGTCATGGTGCCTTCCGCGCCGTGGCCGTCTTCCTTGTCGCCCTTCATGGTTTCCAGCGAGCCCAGACAGCCCAGTTCGCCTTCTACGGTCACGCCCAGCTTGTGGGCCATTTCGACCACGCGGCGGGTAACGTCAAGGTTGTATTCGTAGTCGGCAATGGTTTTGCCGTCTTCTTTCAGCGAGCCGTCCATCATGACGCTGGAAAAGCCCAGGTCGATGGCGCCTTTGCAGATGGCGGGCGACTGGCCGTGGTCCTGGTGCATGACGACGGGGATGTGGGGATAGGTTTCGACGGCGGCCTGGATGAGGTATTTCAGGAAGCCTTCGCCCGCGTACTTGCGGGCGCCAGCCGAGGCCTGCATGATGACCGGGCTGTCGGTTTCAGCGGCGGCTTCCATGATGGCTTGAACCTGTTCAAGGTTGTTGACGTTAAACGCTGGAATGCCATAGCCGTTCTCGGCTGCGTGGTCGAGCAGCTGGCGCATGGAAACAAGGGCCATGAAAAGACTCCTGAAATCAATTTAAAGGGATACCACCCATTTTACCCGAATGTCGGAATGGCTTTGGCTTATCAGGTATCCATTGGATACAGGGCTATTCAAAGCCCTGCCCCGTTCGCCGGGCCCGGCGCGGTCCGGATCGCCGATTTGGGGCGAAAGGCCTTGACCACCGCATCGTGTGTTTCGATATAAGGGCCGCCGATCAAATCGATGCAATAGGGAACCGCGGCAAAAATACCGGGAACCTGGACCTTGCCATCGGCGTCTTTCAGGCCCTCCAGGGTTTCCTTGATGGCCTTGGGCTGGCCCGGCAGATTGATGATCAGCGCCGCGTGGTCGGGTGTTTCGCGTATGACGGCAAGCTGTCGGGACAAGATCGCGGTGGGCACGAACTTCAGGCTGATCTGGCGCATCTGTTCGCCAAAACCCGGCATTTCCCGGGAGGCCACCGCCCGCGTGGCTTCGGGCGTGACATCGCGCCGGGCGGGGCCGGTGCCGCCGGTGGTCAGCACCAGGTCGCAGCCCAGTTCGTCGACCAGTTCGATCAGCGCCGCCGAAATCCGCTGCGCCTCGTCGGGAATCAGGCGCGCCGCAAACTGGGGCGGGCGTGTCAATGCGCCGCTCAGCCAGGACTGCAAGGCGGGGATGCCTTCGTCCTGGTAGACGCCGCTGGAGGCGCGATCCGACACGGAGACCAGGCCCACGAGCAATTCGTCGGGGTGCTGGCGAACAAGACGCGATGAGCTGGACATAATCTTCCTTGCCGACCCGAGCAAGACAGGCCGTGACTGTAGCGAATGGGGCTTCAACACCCGATGACGATGGCGTGGCGCGCGACGCAACCGCGCCGCGCACCGGCTAGTCTTGCGCGCGCTGCTGCAGAATATCGACAGCCGGCAGGGTTTTGCCTTCCAGGAATTCCAGAAACGCCCCGCCCCCCGTCGATATATACCCCACCTTGTCGGCAATGCCGTACTTGGCGATGGCTGCCAGGGTATCGCCGCCGCCCGCTATCGAAAAACCAGGGGATTCCGCCACTGCCTGCGATACGACCTGGGTTCCGTTGGCGAAGGCGTCGAATTCGAATACGCCGACCGGGCCATTCCACACGATGGTGCCCGCCTGTTTCAGTATGCCAGCCAACTGCCGAGCCGTGTCGGGGCCGATATCGAGCACCTGGTCGTCATCGGCCACCTGGTCGGCGGGCTTGACGGTGGCGGCAGCGGTGGGGCTGAACTCCTTGGCGCAGACCACATCCGAAGGAATCGGCACGTCGGCGCCGCGCTGCTTCATCATATCGATCACGGCGCGGGCCTGATCCAGCTGATCGGGCTCGGCCAGCGATTTGCCGATGGACAGACCGGCCGCAAGCATGAAGGTATTGGCAATGCCGCCGCCCACCACCAATTGGTCGACCTTGCCGGCCAGGGCCTGCAGGATGGACAACTTGGTAGACACCTTGGAGCCGCCCACAATCGCCACCAGGGGCCGCTTGGGATCTTCAAGCGCCCGGCCGAGGGCGGTCAGTTCAGCTTCCAGCAAAGGGCCGGCGCAGGCGATGGGCGCGAATTTCGCCATGCCATGAGTGGTGGCTTCGGCGCGGTGCGCGGTGCCGAAGGCATCGTTGACATAGACATCGCACAACGCGGCCATTTTCCGGGACAGTTCCGGATCATTCTTTTTTTCGCCGACGTTGCAGCGGCAGTTTTCCAGCAGAAATACCTCGCCGGCGCCAACCTTGACGCCGGCGACCCAGTCGGCCACCAGCGTGACAGGCTGCCCCAGCAGTTGCGACAGCCGGCGCGCCACAGGCGCCAGCGTATCGTCCGGCCCAACCGATCCCTCGGTGGGACGTCCCAGGTGCGAAGTCACCATGACGGCCGCGCCGCCATCCAATGCCATGCGTATGGCCGGAACCGAGGCGCGTATGCGCGTATCTTCGGTAATCTCGCCATCTTTCAGCGGCACGTTCAGATCGGAGCGGATGAAGACGCGCTTGCCCGCCAGGGCGCCGGACTTGGCCAGTTCGGACAGCGTTTTGACAGTAGACATATTTTTTAGCTCCCAGCCCTTCGCAGGCGTGAAAAGGGCGGGTTGCCCCGCCCGCATCAAGTCTGGCTCGTGTGCAGCCGACTCTTGATAATACTGATTACTTGGCCGACATCAGAGCCACAGTGGTGTCGAGCATGCGATTGGAGAAACCCCATTCGTTGTCGTACCAGGACGAAACCTTGACCAGCGAACCCAACACCTTGGTCAGGCCCGCATCGACCGTGCTGGAAGCCGGGTCGTGATTGTAGTCAACCGACACCAGGGGCTCTTCGTTGAATTGCAGAATGCCTTTCAGGGGACCCGACTCGGCGGCGGCCTTCAGTATGCCGTTGACTTCTTCGACCGTGGTCTCGCGCGATGCGACGAAGGACAGGTCGACGATGGACACATTGATGGTGGGCACACGGATGGCATAGCCGTCGAGCTTGCCGTTCAGTTCGGGCAGCACCAGCCCGACCGCCGACGCGGCGCCGGTCTTGGTGGGGATCATGCTGTGCGTTGCCGAGCGGGCGCGGCGCAGGTCTTCGTGATAGACGTCAGTGAGGACCTGGTCGTTGGTATAGGCGTGGATCGTGGTCATCAGACCACTGACCAGACCCAGCTTCTGATGCAAAGGCTGAACCAGGGGCGCCAGGCAGTTCGTGGTGCACGAAGCGTTCGAAATGACCGTGTCGCTGGCTTTCAGGACTTCGTGGTTGACGCCGTACACAATAGTGGCATCGACGTCCTTGCCGCCGGGGGCCGAAATAATGACTTTCTTGGCGCCGCCCTTGAGGTGGGCGCTGGCTTTTTCCTTGCTGGTGAAAAAACCCGTGCACTCGAGCACGACATCGACGCCCAGCTCGCCCCAGGGGAGGGCCGAGGGATCGCGATTGGCCAACACGCGGATTTTGTCGCCATTGACGACCATGAAATCCCCATCGACGGTAACCGTGCCGGGAAATTTGCCATGAGCGGTATCGAAACGAGTCAGGTGGGCATTGGTGTTGGGATTGCCCAGATCGTTGATGGCCACGATCTGAATATCGTGCTTCTTGCCGCTTTCGTAGTGGGCCCGCAAAATATTGCGACCGATGCGGCCATAACCGTTAATCGCCACGCGTATCGTCATTGCTACTCTCCTGTTATAAAACTTGTTCGACCGCCGCGGCAACGTGCTCGGCAGTCAGGCCAAAATGCTTGAACAGCGCGCCGGCCGGAGCGGATTCGCCGTAGGTGTCCAGACCGACCACGGCGCCATCCAGGCCAACATATTTGTACCAGCCGCCCGTGACGCCGGCCTCGACGGCGACACGCGGCAGGCCCTTGGGCAACACGGCATCATGCCACTGTTGATCCTGGGCGTCGAACACATTGGCGCAGGGCATGGACACCACTCGCACGGCGATGCCCTTGGCGGCCAGCTGCTCCTGCGCGCCCAATGCCAGCGCCACCTCGGAACCGGTGGCAATGATGATGGCCTTTGCGTTCTGAGCATCGCGCAGTACATAGCCGCCACGCTGGATGTCGGCGATGGCTTGCGCGTCCCGCGCGACGAATGGCAGGTTCTGGCGCGACAGCAGCAAGGCGCTGGGGCCGCCATCGCGCACCGCCATGCCCGCGCTGACGGGTCGCTGGATTGCGCAAGTCCATGCGACGGCGGTTTCGGTGGTGTCGCATGGGCGCCACACATGAAGATTGGGGATCAGCCTCAGGCTTGCCGCGTGCTCGACCGACTGGTGGGTGGGGCCGTCTTCGCCCAGGCCGATGGAATCGTGGGTGAACACGTGCACCACGCGCTGCTTCATCAGGGCGGCCATGCGCAAGGCATTGCGCGAGTAGTCGGAAAAGGTCAGGAAGGTGCCGCCGAAAGGCAGGTAGCCCCCGTGCAGCGCCACACCGTTCATGATGGCGGCCATGCCGAATTCGCGCACACCATAGTTGATGTGACGGCCGAACTGCAGCTGCGAATCGCCTGCGCGCACGGGCTGCGCGCCCTTCCAGTCGGTCAGGTTGGAGCCGGTCAGGTCGGCCGAGCCGCCCAGCATTTCGGGCAGGAGTTCGACAAAGGCGGTGATGGCCAGTTGCGAAGCCTTGCGCGTTGCGACAGTTTCAGCCTTTTGATTGGTGGCCTCGATGAACTGGCGGGCCTGTTCGGCGAAATTGGCGGGCAGGTCGCCCTTCAGGCGGCGCTGCAGCTCGGCCGCCTCGGCCGGAAAAGCCTGCGCATAAGCGTCGAAGCGGGATTGCCATTCGGCTTGCTGCTGCCGGCCTTTTTCTTTGCCGTCCCAGCGAGCATAGATGTCGGCGGGGACCTCGAAAGGCGCATAAGGCCAGTCCAGCGCTTCGCGGCTTGCCTGGATCTCGGCGGCGCCTAGCGGCGCGCCATGGACTTTTTCAGTGCCGGCCGCATTGGGCGCCCCCTTTCCGATGACGGTGCGGCAGCAAATGAGTGTGGGGCCCTGGCCCTGTTGCGCCAAGGCCTTGGCCTTGACAATGGCGGCGTCGACCGCCGTCGCATCGTGGCCGTCGACGCCAGCCAGCACATTCCAGCCATAGCTTTCAAAACGCCTGGGCGTGTCGTCGCCGAACCAGCTTTCCACCCGTCCGTCGATGGAAATGCCATTATCGTCGTAGAACACGATGAGCTTGGACAGCTTGAGTGTGCCCGCCAACGAACACGCCTCGTGCGAGATACCTTCCATCAGGCAGCCGTCGCCCACGAAGGCATACGTGTAGTGGTCGACCACGTCATGGTCTTTGCGGTTGAATTCCTGGGCCAGCAAGGCCTCGGCCAGCGCCATGCCCACCGCATTGGCCAGGCCCTGCCCCAGCGGTCCGGTGGTGGTTTCGACGCCGGGAGTGATACCCACTTCAGGGTGGCCGGGCGTGCGCGAATGCAGCTGGCGGAAATTCTTGAGCTCTTCCAGGGGAAGATCGTAGCCGGTCAAGTGGAGCAGCGCATAAATCAGCATGGAACCATGACCGTTGGACAGCACGAAGCGGTCGCGGTCGGCCCAGGACGGATCGGCCGGATTATGACGCAAGTGGCGTGTCCAGAGAGCCTGAGCGATGTCCGCCATGCCCATCGGGGCGCCGGGGTGGCCCGAATTGGCTTGTTGAACCGCGTCCATGGCAAGCGCGCGGATGGCGTTGGCCATGGAAGTATCTTGGGCAGGCGTAAGGCTCATTTAAAACTCGCAGGAAGCATCAGCCCCGAAAAGGCCGCTTATGTTTACAAAGCTTCTGATTTTACCATCGTGGACGGGGTTATGATCTTGGGGTCGCCACCCGCAAGTCCCAAGCCACCCATGGCCATTTCACGCTTTTACTGCGCCACGCCGCTATCGCCCGATACCACCATCGAGCTACCCGCCGCGCTCGCCCACCACGCCGTCCGTGTACTGCGCCTGAAATCCGAGTCGGACATCGTCCTTTTCGATGGCCTGGGGGGCCAATACACGGCAACCCTCATCATCGAAGGGAAAAAGGCCTATGCGCGCCTGGGCGCGCACGAATCCCTCGAAGCCGAACTGGCCGGCCGGATCACCCTCGCCCAGGGCATACCCTCGGGCGACAAAATGGACTGGGTAGTGGAAAAGGCGGTCGAGCTCGGCGCAGTGCGTGTCGTACCGCTGGCCGCACAACGCAGCGTGCTGCAATTGTCAGGCGAGCGCCTGCGCAAGCGTCTGGAACACTGGCGCCGCATTGCACAGGCCGCCAGCGAGCAATGCGGACGCAACCGCCTCATGGACGTGACAGCGCCGCAATCCCTGCAGCAGTATCTTGCCGCCCCCGGCGTTGATTCGGGCACCCTTCTGTTTTGCCATCCGGGCAGCACCCAGACCCTGGCCCAGGCCGCGCAAGCGGCCGGCGGCGCGCTGACGCTGGTCGTCGGCCCCGAGGGCGGCTGGTCGGACGAAGAATTGGCGCTGGTGGAAAAACACCGCCTGACGCCGGTCAATTTTGGCGCCCGCGTGCTGCGCACCGAAACCGCGGGCCTAGCCCTGATAGCCGCCGTCAGCGCCTTGCGCGGCTGGCACTGATCGCGGCGGCCTGCCTGCCCTACCCCGCGTCGCCGCCCGAATAAGGTGTGGGTCCCACACCCGGCTCGGGATCGGGATGCTTGCCAGCGTGCACGACGGCATAGGCAAAGCGGCGCTCATTGTTGGCGGCAAACTCGGCGGCATCGCCGCAGACCTGGAGAATGGCCAGGGAATCGTCAGCCAGCGCTGGATCGCCCGAATGCAGGTTGTGGAACCACAGGAAAAGGCCTTGCTTATGGTCCAGCACCGTATCGCACAGGCAATCGTACAAAGCATCCAGATTACCGCCGAAATACTCGGGAAAATCCACCGCCTTGACCACGGCGCGCAGGACGGCGGATCGGCTTCTGGCCCGGTCGCAGTCGACGACAAAAGCCGTCATGCCCGCGGCACGCGCGGCACTCATGGCTTCGTCCTGGGAGACGGCAGGCAAATCGATCAAACCGCCTTTTTGCAATTTCTTCTGCAATGACTGCGCTTGGCTCATTCTGGCGTCTCCTTGAAAAACGCTTTGACTTCTTCAACACGATTCAGGCTATCGGCTCGCCCGAGACGGATGAGCGCTTGCGTATAGCTGCCCTCGAACAATAAGTAAGAGATCAGCGCGCCGCCGGTTGTCGCCCTGGAAGCCGACGATACACCAAGAACCCGAAAAAGGGTACGTGCGGCGCGTGGCAATTGTTCCACATGAGCCGTGGCCATTTCATCCAATGAGCGGCTGGGCGTGACGACAAAGGTGCTGACCGGGCGCAGCGCCTGGCTATTTAATCGATTTTCAGGCAGTTGCGCAAGCAACTCGTTGATACGTTGCATCCGCTCTACATCCATGGACACGCTGTCCAGGAAAATATTCGACAAAGCATGGCCGCCGATCTGGGCCAGCGTGGGATATTCGGGATTGACGCCTTTTTCCTCCGGATGTGTGTCGTCCTTGTAGCCGGTGCCTATCACCACGATTTTTTCGGCACCCAGGTGGATGGCCGGGCTCATGGGGGCCAGTTGCCGCATGGATCCGTCCCCGCACCATTGCGTCTGGCCCCGGATCAGCATGGCCTGGGCTGGAAAAATGAAAGGAATGGCGCTGGATGCCAGCAAATGATCCACCCCTATCGTGCAGGGCACCGCCTGCCGCAGCGAACGCTGCCACGGCTTGATGATGCCGTGAGATTGATAGAAGGTCAGGTGCTCGCCAGTGGTGTAGGCGGTTGCCGTGATGGCCAGGGCCTGCAACTGGCCGCTGGACAGATTCTCCCGCAAGCGATCAAAGTCCAGCGTCTGCGACAAGAGTTCACCGAGTGGCTGATTGTCGAGCAGCGAGCGCGGCTGCCGGCTGCGCAAGCCGGGCAGCATCCACCCCAGGGCCAGCATGGCGAACCAGCGCAGCCCTGTGCGCAACAATCCGGCCGCATCGGCGTGATAGACATCGCCCGTGCGCAGATTGCCCCATAAATCCTGCAGGCCGCTGAGCGCGCGATGCGGATCATTGGCGCGGCAGGCCAGCGCCGCCGCATTGATGGCTCCCGCCGACGAGCCGCAGATGATCTCGAAGGGATTGGTGAAGTCGGGGGAACGGTTGGGATCCAGTATTTCAAGAATGCCCGCCAGCACTCCCACCTGATAGGCGGCGCGCGCGCCGCCGCCGGTCAGCACCAGCCCTATGGGTTCGCGCACGAGAGCCTCAGGTGCCGCGCGGCGTATTGGCATCGAGAACGGTCAATGCCGCCATGTTCACAATACGGCGGACGGTGGAGCTGGAAGTCAGAATATGCACCGGCCCATTCGCTCCCAGCAGGAACGGACCGACGGCCACGTTTCCGCCCGCGGCGGTCTTGAGCAGGTTGTACGCAATATTGCCTGAATCGACGTTCGGGCAGATCAACAGATTGGCCTCGCCCTGCAAGCGGGTCGACGGCAATATACGCTGGCGCAGCGCCTCGTCGAGCGCACAATCGCCATGCATTTCTCCGTCGATCTCGAGTTCGGGATCGCGCTCTCGGACCAGGGCCAGGGCCTGCTGCATTTTGGCTCCGGACTCGGAACTGCCCGATCCGAAATTCGAACGCGACAACAGGGCCACCTTGGGCTCCATGTTCAGGCGCCGCATTTCGGCGGCCGCGGCAAGCGTGATGTCGGCGATCTGTTCGGCGTCGGGGTTGTCGTTGATATGCGTGTCGGCCAATGCAATCGTGCGTTCCGCCAGCAGCAGAATATTCATGGCGGCGTAGGTTTTTGCCCCCGGCTCCTTTCCCAGCACCTGGTCGATGAACTGCAGATGGTTGGCGTAAGCACCCACGGTCCCGCAGACCATGCCGTCGGCATCGCCCAGATGCACCATCATGGTGCCGATAAGGGTCAGGCGGCGCCGCATTTCGACACGCGCCATTTCCTTGCTGATGCCCCGGCGGCACATCAGTTCCCAGTAGGTGGTCCAGTAGCGGTGAAAGCGTTCGTCGTAATCAGGGTTGGTCACCTCGACATCCTGCCCCAGTTGCAGGCGCAAGCCGAACTTCTGGATGCGATCGGCCAGCACGGCCGGACGGCCCACCAATATGGGCTTGGCGAGCTTTTCGTCGACAATGATCTGTACCGCGCGCAGTACGCGCTCTTCTTCGCCTTCGGTAAACACAATGCGCGCCTTGCCGCCATCGCGCACCAGCTTCTTGACCGTCGAGAACAGCGGTTTCATGAATGAGCCCGAGCGGTATACGAACTGCTGCAGTTGCTCGGCGTAGCTTTCGATATCGGCAAGCGGCCGTGTCGCCACGCCGTCTTCTATGGCTGCGGCGGCAACCGCCACGGCAATGCGCACGATAAGACGGGGGTCAAATGGCTTGGGTATAAAATATTCACGGCCAAAAGAAACGCCGTAGCTGCCGTACGCAGCCGCCACGACATCGTTCTGCTCTTCTCGCGCCAGCTTGCAGATCGCCAGGACCGCCGCTTTCTCCATGCCCCGGGTGATGGTGGTGGCGCCCACATCGAGCGCGCCGCGAAAGATGTAGGGAAAGCACAGCACATTGTTGACCTGATTCGGGTAGTCGGAACGGCCCGTGGCCATGACGACGTCGTCGCGCACCGCATGCGCGTCGGCCGGCAGAATCTCGGGGTTCGGATTGGCCAGCGCCAGGATCAGCGGCCGGGCCGCCATCCGGGCCACCATGTCCGGCTTGAGCACGCCACCCGCCGACAGGCCCAGGAAAACATCCGCCCCGTCTATGATTTCGCCCAAGGTGCGCGCGGCGGTTTCTTGTGAAAAACGCGCCTTGTCGGGGTCCATGAGCACCGTGCGCCCCTTGTAGACCACGCCTTCGATGTCGGACACCCAGATGTTTTCCAGCGGCAGCCCAAGGTCCACCATCAGGTCCAGACAGGCCAGCGCCGCCGCGCCCGCGCCCGATACCACCACCTTGACATCCTTGATGTCTTTCTCAACCACCTTCAGGCCATTGATGAAAGCGGCCGACACGGTGATGGCCGTGCCGTGCTGGTCGTCGTGGAAAACCGGTATGTTCATGCGCTCGCGCAGTTTGCGCTCCACCGTGAAGCACTCGGGCGCCTTGATGTCTTCCAGATTGATGCCCCCGAACGTGGGCTCGAGCCCAGCGATGATATCCA
>JBATWU010000054.1:0-12797 GCA_049672825.1 Pusillimonas sp. | reverse complement strand
CTGGCCCGACCGGGCGAGTTCCGCGGACGCCCCGGCAGGCTGGCCTGAACCGGGTACCCCTGGCAAGGCCAGGGGCGTAGCGCGCGAAGCCGGAACAGCCCGCGCCACACCCGACTTTCTCAAGAACGACGTCTAGTACCGCTTCAGCCTGACCCTGCTTTTGTAGCAAGCCAAGTACTGGAGCACTTGAAGCGAAAATACGTTAGCGCGGCAGCACGCTGGAGCCCATCAGGAACTCGTCCACGGACCGGGCGCACTGGCGGCCTTCGCGTATCGCCCAGACCACCAGCGACTGCCCGCGGCGCATATCGCCGGCGGCGAATACCTTGTCGACGCTGGTGGCATAGTCATCGGTATTGGCGCGCGCGTTGCCGCGGGCGTCCAGCTCGATGCCGAAGGCGTCCAGCACATTCTTCACAGGCGATACAAAGCCCATGGCCAGCAGGACCAGGTCGGCCGGCAGCTCGAACTGCGAGCCCTCGACTTCACGCATCTTCAGTTGGCCGGTGGCCTTGTCCTTGAACCATTCCACGCGCGCGGCGACCAGCTTCTCTATCTTGCCGCCGCTGCCCTCGAAGGTTTTGGTGGCGACCGCCCAGTCGCGTTCGCAGCCTTCCTCGTGCGACGACGAGCTGCGCAGCTTGATGGGCCAGTAGGGCCACGTCAGGGGCTTGTCTTCGACTTCCGGCGCCTTGGACATGAGTTCGAACTGGGTGACCGACGCCGCGCCCTGGCGGTTGCTGGTGCCCACGCAGTCCGAGCCCGTGTCGCCGCCGCCGATGACGATGACATGCTTGCCCTTGGCCGAAATCTGCTTGCTCAGGCGGTCGCCGTTGGTGACTTTGTTCTGTTGGCGCAGGAAATCCATGGCGAAGTGAACGCCGTGCAGCTCGCGACCCGGCACGGGCAGGTCGCGCGGCGTTTCCGAGCCGCCGGTCAGGACCACGGCATCGAACTCCTCTTGCAGCGACTCGGGTGTGCGCACCGTCAGGCCGTCCTCGGCATGCGCCTGCGCGCCCACATAGGTCGAGGGGCAGAATTCGACCCCTTCGGCCTCCATCTGCGCCAGGCGGCGATCGATATGGCTTTTTTCCAGTTTGAAGTCGGGAATCCCGTAGCGCAGCAGGCCGCCGATGCGATTGCTTTTTTCGAATACGGTGACGGAATGGCCGGCGCGGGCCAGTTGCTGGGCGCAGGCCAGGCCGGCAGGGCCCGACCCGACCACCGCGACTTTCTTGCCGGTCTTGCGGCTGGGTGGCTGCGGCGCGACCCAGCCCTCCGCCCAGCCCTTGTCGATAATGGCGTGCTCGATGGATTTGATGCCGACCGCGTCATTGTTGATGTTCAAGGTACAGGCGGCCTCGCACGGGGCGGGGCACACGCGGCCGGTGAATTCCGGGAAGTTGTTGGTGGAATGCAGCACATCGAGCGCCTGGCGCCATTCCTGCTTGTAGACCAGATCGTTCCAGTCGGGAATGATGTTGTTGACGGGACAGCCGCTGGCGCAGAACGGAATACCGCAGTCCATGCAACGCGCGCCTTGCTGCTTGGCTTCGGCGTCGGTCAGGGTATTGACGAACTCATTCCAGTGCCTCAGGCGCGCCTGGGGCGCCTCGTAGGTTTCTTTGATGCGTTGGAACTCAAGAAATCCGGTAACTTTGCCCATGTTCGTTTCCTTAGGCGGCAATTTGTTGTGGGTTGGCGGCGCGCCACATTTCGCCCAGCGCGCGGCGGTATTCCGTCGGCATGACCTTGACGAAGGCCAGGCGGGAGCGGCTCCAGTCGTCAAGCAGATCGCGGGAACGGAAGCTGCCGGTGTAGCGGTAGTGATCTTCGATCAGGCGGCGCAAAATTGACTCGTCGGTTTCGCGCTCGCCGCCGCGTATCGCGCTGTGCCAGGTTTCAGTCTGGCCCTGCTCGAACTGTTCGTTGTGCGGCATGACCCGCTCGAGTTCGACCATGGACAGGTTGCAGGACTGGCGGAAGGTATTGTGCGGATCCCAGACGTAGGCCACGCCGCCCGACATGCCGGCGGCAAAGTTGCGGCCGGTGGCGCCCAGCACCACCACGGTGCCGCCCGTCATGTATTCGCAGCCATGGTCGCCGGTGCCTTCGACCACGGCGGCCGCGCCCGAATTGCGCACGGCAAAGCGTTCGCCCGCCACGCCATTGAAGTAGGCCTCGCCCGACAGCGCGCCGTACAGCACGGTGTTGCCCGCGATGATGTGGTCGGGGCCGAAGCCGCGGAAGTCATTGGGCGAGCGCACCACGATGCGGCCGCCCGACAGGCCTTTGCCGACGTAGTCGTTGGCTTCGCCCACCAGGTCCAGGGTGACGCCATGCGCCAGGAAGGCGCCAAAGCTTTGCCCGGCGGTGCCATTGCACTGGATGTGTATGGTGTCGTCGGGCAGGCCCTCGTGGCCGTATCTCGCCGCAATCACCCCCGACAGCATGGCGCCTATGGTGCGATTGCGATTGCGTACCGGCGTAATGAAGGAGACTTTCTCGCCGCGCTCGATGGCGGCCTTGCTGCGCTCGATCAGTTGATGATCCAGGGCGTGATTCAGCGCGTGATCCTGCTCCTGAACCTGGTACAGGGGCTCGGTGCTGGGCACGGCGTGGAATACGCGGCTGAAATCCAGGCCCTGCGCCTTCCAGTGCTCGATGCCGGTGCGCGTATTCAGCAAGTCTACGCGGCCGATCAGGTCGTCGAACTTGCGTATGCCCAGCTGAGCCATGATCTCGCGCACTTCCTCGGCCACGAAGAAGAAGAAGTTGACGACGTGCTCGGGCTTGCCGTTGAATTTCTTGCGCAGGACGGGGTCTTGCGTGGCCACGCCCACCGGGCAGGTGTTCAGGTGGCACTTGCGCATCATGATGCAGCCTTCGACCACCAGCGGCGCCGTGGCGAAACCGAATTCATCGGCGCCCAGCAAGGCGCCTATGGCCACGTCGCGGCCGGTTTTCATCTGGCCGTCGGCCTGCACGCGGATGCGCGTGCGCAGGTTGTTGAGCAGCAGTGTCTGCTGTGTTTCCGCCAGGCCCAGTTCCCACGGGGTGCCCGCATGTTTGATGGACGACACGGGCGATGCGCCGGTGCCGCCGTCATGGCCGGCAATGACCACGTGGTCGGCCTTGGCCTTGGCCACGCCGGTGGCCACGGTGCCCACGCCCACTTCCGACACCAGCTTGACCGAAATCGAGGCTTGCGGATTCACGTTCTTCAGATCGTGGATCAATTGCGCCAGATCTTCGATGGAGTAGATATCGTGATGCGGCGGCGGCGAGATCAGGCCCACGCCGGGCACCGAATAACGCAGCTTGGCAATGTATTCCGACACTTTGTGGCCGGGCAACTGGCCGCCTTCGCCGGGCTTGGCGCCCTGCGCCATCTTGATCTGGATCTGGTCGGCGCTGGCCAGGTATTCGGCCGATACGCCGAACCGCCCCGATGCCACCTGCTTGATGCGGGACCGCAGCGAATCGCCCGCGGCCAGCGGCACATCGGCCTCGATGCGGTCAGAGCCCAGGAACGAGGCCAGGGTATCGCCCTTGCGCACGGTCGGTTTGCCGGCGCGCATTTCGGCACGATAGCGCAGCTCGTCTTCGCCGCCCTCGCCCGTGTTGGATTTGCCGCCCATGCGGTTCATGGCCACGGCCAGGGTGGTGTGGGCCTCGGTCGAGATCGAGCCCAGCGACATGGCGCCGGTGGCGAAGCGCTTGACGATTTCCTTGGCCGGCTCGACCTCGCTCAGCGGTATGGCGCGGGCCGGATCCACCTTGAACTCGAACAGGCCGCGCAAGGTCATGTGGCGGCGCGACTGGTCGTTGATCAGCTGGGCGTATTCTTTATAGGTACTGTAGTTGTTGGCGCGGGCCGCATGCTGCAGCTTGGCAATGGAATCGGGCGACCACATATGCGCCTCGCCGCGCACGCGCCAGGCATAGTCGCCGCCGGCGTCCAGCGCGTTGGCCAGCACAGGGTCGCCATTGAAGGCCGAGGCGTGCAGGCGCAGCGCTTCTTCGGCGACTTCAAAAATACCTATGCCCTCGATATGGCTGGACGTGCCGGTAAAGTACTTGGAAATCAGGCTGGAATGCAGGCCGACCGCTTCGAAGATCTGGGCGCCGGTGTAAGACATATAGGTCGAAATGCCCATTTTGGACATGACCTTGTTCAGGCCTTTGCCGACGGCCTTGATGTAGTTCTTGATGGCGGTTTCGGGCTGCGGCAGCGTGGCCAGCGATTCCAGCGCCAGATAGGGGTGGATGGCTTCGGCGCCGTAGCCGCCCAGCAGGGCAACGTGGTGCACTTCGCGCACCGAACCCGTTTCCACCACCAGGCCGGTATTGGTGCGCAGCCCCGCGCGGATCAGGTGCAGGTGAATGGCCGATGTGGCCAGCAGGGCCGGAATGGCCACGCGTTCGCTGTCGACCTTGCGATCGGTGATGATCAGGATGTTGTAGCCGCTGCGCACCGCGTCGGCGGCATTGGCGCACAGGCCGGCCAGGCGGGCTTCGATGCCGTCGGGACCCCAGGCGGTGGGGTAGGTGATGTCTATTTCCAGGCTGCGGAATTTGTTCGACGTAATGCCGGCAATATGGCGTATTTGCGCCATGGCCGAGAAATCCAGCACCGGCTGCGAGACTTCCAGCCGCAGCGGGGGGTTGACGTTGTTGATGTCCAGCAGATTGGGCTTGGGCCCAATGAACGACACCAGCGACATGACCATTTGCTCGCGTATGGGGTCGATGGGCGGATTGGTGACCTGTGCGAACAACTGCCGGAAATAGTTGTAGAAAGGCTTGGCGCGGTTGGACAGCACCGCCAGCGGCGCGTCGTTGCCCATGGAGCCGGTGGCTTCCTCGCCATTGGCGGCCATGGGTTGCAGCACGAACTTGAAGTCTTCCTGCGTCCAGCCAAAGGCTTGCTGGCGCCGAAGCAGGGTTTCGGTCTTGTGCGGCGCTTCCATGTTCTGGGCGGGCAGCGCTTCCAGCTTCAGGCGCAGGCGTTCGATCCATTGGCGATAAGGCCGGGTATTGGCCAGCTGCGACTTGATTTCGGCGTCGTCGATAATGCGGCCCTGCTGCAGATCGATCAGGAACATCTTGCCCGGCTGCAGGCGCCACTTCTTGATGATGCGGTGTTCCGGAATGGACAGTGTGCCGGCTTCCGATGCCATGATCACCATGTCGTCGTCGGTGATCAGATAGCGGGCGGGGCGCAGGCCGTTGCGGTCGAGCGTGGCGCCGATTTGGCGGCCATCGGTAAAGGCCACGGCGGCGGGGCCGTCCCAGGGCTCCATCATGGCCGCATGATATTCATAGAAGGCGCGGCGGTTTTCATCCATGTCGGCATGCTGTTCCCAGGCTTCCGGGATCATGATCATCATGGCGTGCGCCAGCGAATAGCCCGACATGACCAGCAGCTCAAGACAGTTGTCGAAAGTGGCGGTGTCGGACTGGCCTTCGTAGACGATGGGGTAGAGCTTGGGCAGGTCGGCGCCCAGCACGGCGGACTGCATCATGCCTTCGCGGGCGCGCAGCCAGTTGAAATTGCCCTTGACTGTATTGATTTCGCCGTTGTGGGCGATCATGCGGTAAGGGTGGGCCAGCGGCCAGGCCGGGAAGGTGTTGGTGGAAAAACGCTGGTGCACCATGGCCAGCGCCGACACGGCGCGGGTGTCGGCCAGGTCGCGGTAATAGCTGCCCACTTGGTTGGCCAGCAGCAGGCCCTTGTACACCACCGTGCGCACCGATATGGACGGCACGAAATATTCCTGGCCGTGCGCCAGTTGCATGTGCTGGATGGCGTGGCTGGCCGTTTTGCGTATGACGTACAGTTTGCGCTCCAGCGCGTCGGGCACCATGATGTCGGGGCCGCGGCCGATGAACAACTGGCGGATGACCGGTTCACAGGCCCGCACGGTGGGTGACATGGGCATATCGCGGTCTATGGGCACATCGCGCCAGCCCAGCACGACCTGGCCTTCGTCGCGCACAGCGCGTTCCAGTTCCTGTTCACAGGCCAGGCGCGACGCGGTTTCTTTGGGCAGGAAGACCATGGCCACGCCGTATTCATCGGGCGGCGGCAGCTCTATGCCCTGGCTGGCCAGATCGTGGCGGTACAGGGCATCGGGGATTTGGATCAGGATGCCCGCGCCGTCGCCCATCAGCTCGTCGGCGCCGACCGCGCCGCGGTGGTCCAGGTTTTCAAGAATCTTCAGTCCCTGCTGGATGACGGCATGGCTTTGGCGCCCCTTGATGTGGGCGACAAAGCCGACGCCACAGGCGTCGTGCTCGTTCTGAGGGCTGTACAGGCCGTGAGTGCCAGCCTTGACGGCGGCCGCGGGCAGCGAAATGGAAGTAGAAGGCTGAGACATGGCGGACTCGCTAAATTGATGCAGTGCAAGAATTCAACAATACAGCCGTCGGAGTGCGCGCGCAATAAAAAAATAATAGGGTGCGTCCCTAATTATTATCAGGTATGTTTTCGAAAAAATAAATAAGTGACGTATCCATTTGATTGTTTATAAATGGTTTTTATAAAGCATCAATTCAAGTTATGGCGATTGGATGGTGATTATGCCTGAAAAACTCAGCGTAAAAAATGATTCCTGAGTGCAACATGCAGGCAGACAATTCCTCCGCCGCGTCGCCTCTGCCCTGCGGGGCCGGCCCATAAATGCGCAACTGAACGCAGCTTGGCCTCGCGGCTCTTGCTTGATCCATTTTGATCGGGTTTGGCCTGGATATTTGCATGCCAGGGCAAGACACCCAGCCTGTATAGAGGCCTATCATTATGGCCAATCTATATGTCTGGGTTGGAAGGGACGGGGCTCCCCTTATCCATGCCCAATCCGTAAACAAGCGGCGTCGGTTTGTACGCAGCGTCTGACAAGTGATGGGGGTAGTGCATCAGTTGGCAAGACGAACCTAATTTGGTACGATTCCATGATGAATATCCGCTCCCTGGATGTTCGCTTCTTTGCCACCGCAAGCGGCACAGAACCAGTTCGAGAATGGCTGAAATCATTGGCCGTTCTTGAGCGTCGAAAAATCGGCGAGGACATCAAAACGGTGCAGTTTGGTTGGCCTCTGGGCATGCCACTTGTACGCAAGCTAGCCCAGAGTTTATGGGAGCTGCGGATTCACTTGGCTGACCGTATCGCCAGAATCCTCTTTACTGTCATCGACGGAATCATGGTGTTGCTGCATGGGTTCATAAAGAAGTCCCAAACCACGCCAGCAGACGACCTGGAGATCGCAAAGAATCGTCTCAAGCAAATCAGGAACGGAAAATGATCACATATATTGGCAGCAGCTTCGACGACTTCCTGACCGAGGAGTCCATGCTCGAAGAAGTTTCCGCCATTGCGGTTAAACGAGTGATTTCCTGGCAGATCGCTCAGGAAATGAAGGCGCAACACCTTACCAAGACCGCGTTGGCTGAGAAAATGAACACAAGCCGTTCCGCACTTAATCGTTTGCTGGACGAAAACGATACTAGCCTGACGCTAGCCACCCTTGCCAGCGCGGCCAATGCGCTCGGCAAGCGCTTTCGGTTTGACTTGACGTAGAAGTGGATCAAGCCGCGTCGGGCCGCAGCTTCCTGGGCCGGCCGCGCGGGGCGGGGGCGATGCGGCGGGTGGTCTGGGATTCCAGCCGGGCAAGAAAGTTTGCTTCGCCCAATACCCACTGGCCGAACAAGGCCTGCTCGATGCGGCGGTTCTGGCCGGCAGACAGGCCATGGCCCAGGCGCTCGCGGTAGCGGGCCTGGCGGGCAAAAGGCGTGTTGCCGTCTTGCCAGTAGTCGGCATGGTCGGTCAATAGCGCGTCGTGGCGGGAATCAAGGCCTGTATGCGCGCCCGCCGACGACCAGGGCCAGTGCTCGGCCCTATCCACATAATGCAGCCGTACCGGCAGTGACTCCAGCCAGATCGTGGCCGGCAGCACCCATTGCCCCGGTTCGATCAGGGCGCTGCGGTAGCGCCCGGAAAAAACCCGGCCATGGCGCATGGCGGCGGCCATGCGGCGACCCAGCGCCTGCACCAGCCGCGACAGGCTTCGCGCATCGGGCGGGGTGGCCAGCAGGGTGATGCGGTCGTTCAGCAGCAGCCAGCCGTGCAGGGCAACGCGGTGTTCGCGCACATCGCGCTGCAGCCATTCCAGCAGCTGATCGAGCTGGGTCGAGGGCGCAGGGTCGTTGACCGCCGCCAGCGGGTAGGCAAATTCCGCTTGCACAAGCTGCGGAATGTGCGGGGCATATAGGCGTGGCAGTCGGGCCATGGCAATGGATGAAAAGCGGGATAAGCCACGTATTCTAACGCGTGCAAGCACCCGGGGAATGAACTAATCTAGTACCTTGATACCATGCAGCCGCGGCGCTGCGCGTTGGTCCCGGGCATGTAATGTGCTGCGCAGCGTGGTTGCCGGGCGCATCCATATACAGGGAGTATGACCATGCAGTTGAACCAGTCTGTCCGTTTTCACGTTCGCAAGGTTGC
Source organism: Pusillimonas sp. (assembly GCA_049672825.1). Lineage (GTDB taxonomy): Bacteria > Pseudomonadota > Gammaproteobacteria > Burkholderiales > Burkholderiaceae_B > Pusillimonas_C > Pusillimonas_C harenae_A. Next base: position 4,290 of record JBATWU010000054.1, on the reverse strand, counting down.
GGTGTGCGGCGCGGGGGTCATGGGGGCGCAGATTGCCGCCCATTGCGTCAATGCCGGCGTGCCGGTGGTGCTGTTCGACCTGGCCGCCAAGCAGGGCGACAAGAACGGCATTGCCAAACGCGCCATCGACCAGTTGCGCAAACTGAAGCCGGCGCCGCTGGGCACGCCCGAATTGGCCGACTTGATCACGCCCGCCAATTACGACGACGATCTGTCGCAGCTGGCCGAGTGCGACCTGGTCATTGAAGCCATTGCGGAAAGGCTGGACTGGAAGCGTGACCTATACCAAAAGCTGGCGCCCGCCATCCGGCCGGACGCCATCGTGGCCAGCAACACGTCGGGCCTGTCCATTACCCAGCTTGCGCAGGCCTTGCCGGAAACGCTGCGGCACCGCTTTTGCGGCGTGCACTTCTTCAATCCGCCGCGCTATATGACCCTGGTCGAACTCATTCCCACGGCCGCCACGCAGCCGCAATTGCTGGACATCCTGGAAACCTTCCTGGTTTCCCAACTGGGCAAGGGTGTGGTCCGGGCCAAGGACACGCCCAACTTCATCGGCAATCGCATCGGCGTCTTCGGCATCTTGTCCGTCTTTGCCCAGGCCGAAAAGTTCGGCCTGACCTACGAACAGGTGGACGAACTGACCGGCACGCGGTTGGGCCGCGCCAAGTCGGGCACTTTCCGCACGGCCGACGTGGTCGGCCTGGACACGCTGGCGCATGTCATACGCACCATGCAAGACCAGCTGCCCGACGATCCCTTCCATGCCCACTTCGGCGTGCCGCCCACGCTGGACGCGCTCATCGAGCAGGGCGCGCTGGGCCAGAAAACCGGCGCCGGCTTCTACCGCAAAGAAGGCAAAGCCATATTGCGGCTGGACCCGGCCAGCAAAAAGTACGTGCCGGCCGATGCCGCCATCGACGAGACGGTGGCCGCCATCCTGGCCGAGCGCGATCCCGCCAAGAAACTGCGGGCACTGCACGACGCCGATCATCCGCAGGCCCAATTCGTCTGGGCGGTGCTGCGCGACAGCTTTCATTACAGCGCCGTGCACCTGGCCGACATCGCGGGCACCGCCCGCCAGCTCGACCTGGCCATGAAATGGGGCTTCGGCCACGCGCAAGGTCCATTTGAAATCTGGCAGGCCGCGGGCTGGCACGACGTGGCTCAATGGATAGAACAAGACATCAAAGACGGCAAGACCCTGTCCAGCGCGCCGCTGCCCGACTGGGTCACGCGCGGTCCGGTCTGGGAAGCCCAGGGCGTGCACACGCCAGCGGGGTCGTGGAGCCCGCAGGACAAGCGATTTGAAGGGCGCAGCAAGCTGCCCGTGTATGAACGCCAGGTCGGCGCACCGCGCCTGGTGGGCGAGGCCGATAGCCTTGAACCCAACATCGTTTACGAGAACGACGCCGTGCGATGCTGGACGCTGCCCGCCCCGCATCCCAGCGACGTACTGATCGTGTCATTCAAGACCAAGATGAACACCCTCAGCCCCGACGTGGTGCGAGGCATCGTGCATGCCGTCGACTTGGCCGAGGCCTCGTACCGCGCGCTGGTTATCGGCCAGCTGGGCGAACCGTTCTCGGCTGGCGCCGACCTGAAGGCCATATTGCCCGTCTTCGAACAGGGCGGCGCGGCGGCGGTCGAGCCCATAGAGCGCGAGATGCAGGACATGGTGCTGCGCCTGCGCTATGCGCAGGTGCCCGTCGTGGCGGCGCTGGCCGGCATGGCGCTGGGCGGAGGCTGCGAACTATCGGTGCACTGCGCCCGCCGCGTCGCCCACTTCGAAACCTATATTGGCCTGGTCGAAGTCGGCATCGGCCTGGTGCCGGGCGCCGGCGGCCTGAGCTATTGCGCGCGCCGGGCGGCCGAACAGCAGGCCGAATCCGCGCCTGAAGCGCCCCTGCTGGCTTTCGTGAAAAAATTCGCGCTGTCCGTGGCCAGCGCCCAGGTCTCGGCTTCGGCGCTGGATGCCCGCAAACTCGGCTACCTGCTGCCGTCCGACACCATCGTCATGCAGCGCCACGAACTGCTGCGTGTAGCCGTCCAAGAAGCGTGCATGCTGGCCGAGGCCGGCTGGCGACCGCCCCTGCCGCGGCGCTTTCCGGTGGCGGGGCGCGACGGTATCGCGACCCTGACCGCGCAACTGGTCAATATGAAAGTCGGCGGCTTCATTTCCGACCACGACTTTATCGTGGCCGAAAAGGTGGCGCAGGTAATGTGCGGCGGCGATGTCGATCCCGGCTCATGGGTGGACGAGGCCTGGATGCTGGCGCGCGAACGCGAGGCCTTTCTGCATCTGCTGGTCCAGCCCAAAACCCAGGAACGCATTGCCGGCCTGCTGAAAACCGGCAAGCCGGTGCGCAATTAATGCCAGTTGGCACGACAGAAGGAATAAGGAATCAGACATGAGCTCTTTGCAACAAGCCTATATTGTCGCCGCCACGCGCAGCCCCATCGGCAAGGCGCCGCGCGGCATGTTCTCGCACACCCGGCCCGACGACCTGCTGGCCACCGTCATCAAGGGTTTGCTGGCGCAGGCGCCCGGCCTGGATCCGGCTGCCATTGAAGACGCGATCGTGGGCTGCGCCATTCCCGAAGGCCCGCAAGGCCTGAACGTGGCGCGCATAGGCGCGCTGCTGTCCGGCTTGCCGGCCTCGGTGGCGGGCGTGACCGTCAATCGTTTTTGCGCATCGGGCCTGACGGCCATTGCCATGGCGGCCGACCGCATCCGCGTGGGCGAGGCCGACGTCATCATCGCGGCTGGCACCGAGTCCATGAGCCTGGTGCCCACCATGGGTGTCAGCACCTCGTTCAGCCCCGATATTTTCACCCGCGACGAAAACCTGGGCATTGCCTACGGCATGGGCCTGACGGCCGAACAGGTGGCGACCCAATGGAAAGTATCGCGCGAAGATCAGGACGCCTTCGCGCTGCGCTCGCACCAGCGCGCGCTGGCGGCGCAACAGTCCGGGGAATTCGCCGACGAAATCCTGCCTATCGATGTGGCGCGCCGCAAGCCCAATCTGCACACGGGCGAAATCCAGGTGCAGCATACGACCCAGGCCCTGGACGAAGGCCCGCGCGCCGACACCAGTCTGGAAGCCCTGGCCAGGCTGCGGCCGGTCTTTGCCGCGCGGGGCAGCGTCACGGCGGGCAACAGCTCGCAAATATCCGATGGCGCCGGCGCCTTGCTGGTGGTGTCCGAACGCGCCCTGAAAACGCACAACCTGACGCCGCTGGCGCGCTTCGTGTCCTTCGCCGTCAAGGGGGTGCCGCCCGAGATCATGGGCATAGGCCCCAAAGAGGCTATACCGCACGCGCTGAAACTGGCTGGCCTGAAACTGGATCAAATGGGCTGGATTGAGTTGAATGAAGCCTTCGCCGCGCAATCGCTGGCCGTCATGCGCGACGTAGGCCTGGACCCCGACATCGTCAACCCGCTGGGCGGCGCCATTGCGCTGGGCCACCCCCTGGGCGCAACCGGCGCCATACGCGCGGCCACTGTGATTCACGGCCTGCGCCGCCGCAAGCTGGACTACGGCATGCTGACCATGTGCGTGGGCACCGGCATGGGCGCGGCCGGCATTTTCGAGCGAGTCTAGGCAGTGGGGGCCGTGGCAATGACGCGCATCGAGTCCGGCGGCACAACCCAAGGCCTTGCGAACGCATGAAGGTGATCGCTACCCGGCTGGCGGGCGTGAAACGCATTGAATTGACGGTGTTCCGCGATGAACGCGGCTGCTTCCTGGAAGCCTATCAAGAAGAACGCTATGCGCAGGCGCTGGGCGAGCCTGTGCACTTCGTGCAAGACAATTGCAGCCATTCGCGCCAGGGCGTATTGCGCGGCTTGCATTACCAGGCGCGGCATCCGCAGGGCAAGCTGGTGCGCGCAAGCCAGGGCCAGATCTTCGATGTGGTCGTCGATCTGCGGCCCGGTTCGCCCACCTTCGGCCAATGGGAGGGGCACAGCTTGTCGTCGGCCTGGTCCGGCGCCGGCACGGGGAACGCGGCGGTGCATACGCAGCTGTGGATACCGCCGGGTCTGGCGCACGGCTTTCTGGTGCTGTCGGAAAGCGCCACCGTCGAATACAAATGCACCGAGCGCTATCATCCCGAAGACGAAGTCTGCCTGCTCTGGAATGATCCCGACCTGGCCATTGCCTGGCCGCAGCCCCAGCCCGTGCTGTCGGCGAAAGACCGCGCCGGCCTGACCCTGCGCGATTTGCGCCAGGCTGGCCGCCTGCCATGAAGGTATGGCTGACGGGGGCCGGCGGCCAGTTGGCC
>JBATWU010000053.1:0-1574 GCA_049672825.1 Pusillimonas sp. | reverse complement strand
AGCCCAGGCACGCACCAGTGCCGCCAGCGCCAGCACCACGGCGACCGCGGGCAGCCAGGCGCGGCGATCCAGCCATTGCCCGGCGTGAATTCGTCCGGCCAGGCTCATGATGGTGAAAATAGCCAGGCCCATGGCGCCGGCCATCAGCAGGTGGCGACCGGCCGATACCGTAAAAGGCGCGCCCAGCCAGGCTGCGCCCATGGCGGCATAGCCCAGTGCAATCAGCCAATAACTGGCGTACAGCATCAGCGCCCAGCGGGTGAACAAGGGCCGCCCTATATGCCAGTCGTTCAGTAAATTCAGCATGGCCGCCGCCGCGGCCAGGGCGGTCCAACCCGTGACGGCGCCGGCCCCCAGCCTGAACTCGATGGCCGAGCAGGCGGCAATAGCAAAAATGGCCAGGTAGCGCCTGGGCGGGCGCGCCAGGTAAATGACGGCGCCCACGGGCAGCGCGCCCGGCCGCCCCGCTTCGATATAGCCGTTGATTACGCTCATGGACACGCGACTGCCAGCGATTACGATCAAGATCATCATCGCTCCGACCCCCGCATACAGCCAGGACAGCGCATCGCCGCCCAGGGCCAGCGATACGAAAAAGCCTGATTGCAATAGACCCAGCGCGCCCATGGCCCAGGCAAAGCTGACGTGGCCGCGTCCCGCGTCGCGCCACACCGGCGGCCCGACCTGGGCCAGCAGAAATACCCATAGCGCAAGATTGCACACTGCCGACGGCCAGATGCCGACCCACGCAGGCCAGGATCCCGCCAAAGCATAGGCCGCGCGTGCGGCCAGCCACAGCAGCACCAGCCGCGCCAGGGGCCGCCTGGCGATAGGCGTGGTGCCGGTAAATTCCGGTATGGCGGTCAACACAAAGCCGGCAATCGATGCGGTGCCAAAGCCGAAGATGAGCTCGTGGGCGTGCCACATCACCACGCCGCCCGGCATACTCCACGCGGGTAGCCAGCCGCCCAGGATCAAGAGCCAGACGCCGATCAATATAAAGGCGCTGCCGGCCGTCAGCACAAAAAACGGCCTGAAGCCGCACATCAGCAATGGATGGGTCTGGATCAGAATGGCGGCGTGCCTGCTCCGAGCCGCCCTCATACCGTGCACCCCGCATGACGGGCATGCGCATGCGCGGGCATGGGCAGCACGCCCTGCGACAGCCCGAATCCGATGCGCACTTCCTCCACCTGCATCAGCTCACCCGTGGTTTGGTACACCCAGGCATCGTCGCGCGAAGCTTGCGGCAAAGCCACGGTGAACTCGCGCACCAGGCGCCCCGGGTCGGGTGCCATCATGATGATGCGATCGGCCAGGCGCACCGCCTCCATCAGGTCGTGGGTAATCATCAATACCGCCGTGCCGCGGCGCATGACCTGCTCACGCAGCAGACCGTACAGTTCGGCCTTCAGGCCGACGTCCAGCGCCGAAAACGGCTCATCCAGCAGCAGAAGCTCGGGCGCCAGCGCCAGCGCGCGGCCCAGCGCCACCCTGCTCTGCATGCCACCCGACAGCTCATGTGGATACTTGAGCACGTCCTCGTCGCTCAGGCCCAGGCGCCGGGCCAGGGC
>JBATWU010000052.1:0-16156 GCA_049672825.1 Pusillimonas sp. | reverse complement strand
CCTAAAAGCGTCCGGGGGACGGTTTTAGGCAAGTTCGCGGCCGACCGCGCCTGGCAGCCCGTGCAAGGGTACCCCCGGCAGGGGGCGCAGCGATGGAGCCCGGCACCGGCCCAGCACCCGGGCAACGTCGCAAGAAGCAAGAACACCTTGGATGCCAAGACTGCAATTTCACCGCATCAGCCTTCCACCCCGTCGGCATGGCATTGCCCTTGCCTGGCGCTCTGCCCAAACCCAGCTTCAAGCAGCCGTAAACACCTGAAGCGAAAATGCGCTAGGCGGACGACAAGGCCCGTCCGCAGGCAACCCCCGAAGCCCAGGCCCATTGAAAGTTATAGCCGCCCAGCCAGCCAGTCACGTCCAGCGCCTCGCCAACAATATACAAGCCCTGAACCGTCTTGGCCTGCATGGTCTTCTGGTCTATGCCCCGGGTATCGACGCCTCCCCGCATGACCTCGGCTTTTTTATAGCCGGCCGTACCGCTGGGCGTGAGCGACCAGCCATGAATCGCCTGCGCCAACTGCCGCAGGACCCGGTCGGGCACATCCGCCAGACGTTGCGCGCTCAAGCCGCCGTCCACGGCGTCCTCGTAGACCAGCCATTGCTCGGCCAGGCGTTTGGGCCATAAACCCGCCAGCACCGTGCCCAATTGCTGGCGGCCGCCCTGCTTGGCGGCCAGCAACTCCTGCTCCAGGCTTTGCTGCGGAGCCAGGTCTATATGTATGCCGTCGCCCGGATTCCAGTAGCTGGATATCTGCAGGATGGCCGGCCCCGACAGACCCCGGTGCGTGAAGAGCAGGTCTTCCAGGAACTCCTGGCGTTGCTGCTTGCCGCCACGCCGGCCACCTTGCCCGGATACGGCTTCGGCCGGCGCGGCGGCCTTGACGACTACTTCGAGTGCTACACCGCTCAGGGCACCAAACGGCTGCCAGGCCTGGGGGTCGAAAGTCAGTGGCACCAGCGCGGGCCGGGGCTCCACCACTTTCAGGCCGAACTGCCGGGCAATGCGCAGGGAAAAATCGCTTGCGCCCAGTTGCGGAATGGCCATGCCGCCCGTGGCCAGCACGAGCTGGCGCGCATGCAGCGCGCCCAGGCTGGTGTCCAGCATGAATCGGTCTTCGCCATGGACGACCTCGTTGACCGTGCAGGGCATGCGCCACGACACCCGCCCGGCATCGCACTCGCGCTTGAGCATGGCGATAATGGCTTCGCTGGAATCGTCGCAGAACAATTGCCCGCGATGCTTTTCGTGCCAGGCGATGCCGTGCCTGTCGACCAGATCAATGAAGTCACGCGGCGTGTAGGCGGCCAGGGCGGAGCGGCAGAAATTGGGGTTCTGCGACAGGAAGTTGGCCGGCCCAGTGCCCGCATTGGTGAAGTTGCAGCGCCCGCCGCCCGAGATGCGTATTTTCTCGGCCAGGCGCCTGGCGTGGTCGATCAGCACCACCCGCAGTCCGCGCTGGCCCGCCACGGCGGCCGCCATCATGCCGGCCGCGCCCGCGCCTATGACCGCTACATCAAAAACGCCCGGCGCCAACACGACTCCTTGAATAATGCCGACAAGCCCTAGTCTTCTTTAAGGCAGTCGACGTAATAGCGCTGCTCTCCGTCGGGACCGATATCCGTCGCGAGCCCGTGCACATCGGTTTCAAAACCCGGGAACTTGGCATTGAACTCGCGCGCGAACTTCAAGTAATTGACGATGCGCTGGTTGAATCGCTCGCCCGGAATCAACAGGGGAATGCCGGGCGGATAAGGCGTCAGCAGCACGCCCGTAACGCGGCCTTCCAGATCGTCGATATCGACGCGTTCCGCCTCGCGGTGCGCCATCTTGGCATAGGCGTCGGAGGGCTTCATGGCCGGCACCATGTCGCTCAGATAGACCTCGGTGGTCAGGCGGGCCAAATCGTACTTGCGATAGGCCTCATGTATTTGCTGGCACAGATCGCGCAGGCCCATTTTTTCGTAGCGGCGGTTCTCTTTGCAAAAGTCCGGCAAAATGCGCCACATGGGCTGGTTGCGATCGTAGTCGTCCTTGAACTGCTGCAAGGCCGTCAGCAACGTGTTCCAGCGGCCTTTGGTGATGCCTATGGTGAACAGGATGAAAAACGAGTAGAGTCCGGTCTTTTCTATGACCACGCCGTGCTCGGCCAGGTATTTGGACACCAGCGCCGCGGGGATGCCGGTCTCGGCGAAGGTGCCCGAAATATCGAGGCCCGGCGTGACCACCGTCGCCTTGATCGGGTCCAGCATGTTGAAGCCGTCGGCCAGATCGCCAAAACCATGCCATTCATCGCCCGACTCCAGCAGCCAGTCGTCGCGATGGCCAATGCCATCGGACACCAGGCGATTCGGACCCCAGACTTTGAACCACCAGTCGTTCTTGCCGAACTCGGACTCCACCTTGCGCATGGCGCGCCGGAAGTCGAGCGCCTCGGCAATGCTTTCTTCCACCAGGGCCGTGCCGCCCGGAGGCTCCATCATGGCGGCCGCGACGTCACAGGACGCAATAATGGCGTACTGCGGCGAGGTCGAGGTGTGCATCAGATACGCTTCGTTGAACACGTTGCGGTCCAGCTTGCGGGATTCCGAATCCTGCACGGTGATCTGCGAAGCCTGCGACAGGCCGGCCAGCAGCTTGTGCGTGGAATGCGTGGCAAACACCATGGCATCCTTGCTGCGCGGACGGCCTTCGCCAATGGCGTGCATATCCTTGTAGAACTCGTGGAACGACGCATGCGGCAGCCAGGCCTCGTCGAAGTGCAGGGTGTCGATTTCCGAGCCCAGCTTTTCCTTGATCATTTCCACGTTGTAGATGACGCCGTCGTATGTGCTTTGCGTCAATGTCAGGATACGCGGCTTCTTCTCTTTCGCGTTGCGCGCGAAGGGGTTGGCCTCGATCTTCCTGCGTATGTTTTCCGGGTCGAATTCGTCGAGCGGAATGGGACCGATGATGCCCAGGTGGTTGCGGGTGGGCCGCAGGAACACCGGAATGGCGCCTGTCATGGTGATGGCATGCAGGATGGACTTGTGGCAGTTCCGGTCAACCACCACCACGTCGTCGGACGCGACATTGGCGTGCCACACAATTTTGTTCGACGTGGAAGTACCGTTGGTCACGAAAAAGCAGTGATCGGCATGGAAAATGCGCGCCGCGTTCAGCTCCGACTCGGCCACCGGACCGGTGTGGTCCAGCAGTTGCCCCAGCTCATCGACCGCGTTGCACACATCGGCGCGCAGCATGTTTTCGCCAAAAAACTGGTGGAACATCTGCCCCACCGGGCTTTTCAGAAACGCCACGCCGCCCGAGTGCCCCGGGCAATGCCAGGAATAAGACCCGTCGGACGCATACTTGACCAGTTCGCGAAAAAAAGGCGGTGCCAGGCCATCCAGGTAGGAGCGGGCCTCGCGGATGATGTGCCGGGCCACGAACTCGGGCGTGTCCTCGAACATATGGATGAAACCGTGCAGTTCGCGCAGGATATCGTTGGGGATATGCTGCGAGGTGCGGGTTTCGCCATACAGATAGATGGGAATCTCTTCGTTCCGGAAACGCAGCTCGCCGATGAAGGAACGCAGGTTCTTGATGGCATTGGCCACGTCTTCCGGCGAGTCGACGTCGAACTCCTCATCGTCGATCGACAGAATGAACGCGCTGGCGCGGCTTTGCTGCTGCGCAAACGAGCTCAGGTCGCCATAACTGGTCACGCCCAGCACTTCGACGCCTTCGTTCTCGATGGCGGATGCCAATGCGCGAATGCCGAAACCCGAAGCATTTTCCGAGCGGTAGTCTTCGTCGATGATGACGATGGGAAAACGGAATTTCATTACTTGGCTCCTAGGGCCTGGTAACACTATTCAAGGAGATCTTGCCGGGACCTTACAGACTAAGTGCGAGGCAGCGTAACGCCCTGCTGTCCTTGGTACTTGCCGCCACGGTCGCGGTAAGACGTCTCGCACACCTCGTCGCTTTCGAAGAACAGCATTTGCGCACAACCCTCGCCCGCGTAGATCTTGGCGGGCAAAGGCGTGGTATTGGAAAATTCCAGCGTCACATGGCCTTCCCATTCCGGCTCGAGCGGTGTGACATTGACGATGATGCCGCAGCGGGCATAGGTACTTTTACCCAGACAAATCGTCAGTACACTGCGCGGGATGCGGAAATATTCCACAGTACGCGCCAGGGCAAAGGAATTGGGTGGAATAATGCAGACATCACCCTTGAAATCGACGAACGATTTCTCGTCGAAAGCCTTGGGATCGACGATAGTGGAGTTGATGTTGGTGAATATCTTGAACTCGTCGGCACATCGTACATCATAACCATAGCTGCTGGTGCCATAGCTGACAATGCGCTGCCCGTTCACCGACCGCACCTGGCCCGGCTCGAACGGCTCTATCATCCCACTCCCGGCAACGCGCCGGATCCAGCGATCACTTTTTATGCTCATAGCCCTAACCTTATAACGATGGCGCGTATTTTATCGCTTACACACTAAAGACGTATGAATCACGGCCAAGTGGCTCAGTTTCTGGAAAACCAGCGGTAAATCAGGGCCAGTCCGCTCACCGTCCCGGCACTGATTTCAGCGGTCAGGCCCCGGGCCAGCTGATAACTGGCCCGCCCCACCGTACCGGTGTCGGACAAGGCCTGCTGGATGCTCAAGGTAATGCCATTGCCCACCCCTTTGCTGGCCTGGATGAACTTGCGCTCGATGTCGCTGGTGCCGCTATCGAGTCCGCTGACCACGCTCTCCGCAGGCAGGATGCTGCCCGCGGCGCCCAGCTCGCCCGACCGCATGCTGACCTCGTCGATGCCGAACTTGCGGTAGAAGGGTTCGCCGTCGCCCAGGAACGACGTGCCGACCGAAAACAGCAGCGCCACGTCGCCGCCCGAATCATCCGGCCCATGCCCCAGCAGCAACCACGAGAGTTTTTCTATCTCGCTGACGGCCGGGTAGGACACCAGGTCGATGAGCGGCCGCTTGGCGGTACCCGCCACACGCACGCCCGCCTCGACCGCCAGACCGGTGCGCAAGGCTTCGATATTCAAGGTGGGACTGGTGATGTCGCCCTGGAAGGTGATGGTACCCCTGCGCAGCTGCAGGCGCTGTCCGTAGGCTTCGATGGCTCCGCCGCGGGTGCGCAGCGCGCCAACTCCCGTAAGCCGGTCGCCTATCATGGAAATGCGCAGGTTGCCGACCAGGCCCGAGTTCACCCCATAGCCGGTCAGATAAAAACGCGGGCCCAGATCGATCTCGAGATCCATGGTGACGTCCATGGGCGCGCTGGCCTCTTTCCGTTCCTCGCCGGGGCGCAGCACCACCACATCGCCATCCACGGTGGGGATGCCGCCCAGCATGTCCAGGTCGATCCACCCCGCATCGGCGGTAATGGCGCCGCTGATGGCGATGGAAGGCAGCTGGGCCGACAGCCGCAGCTTGCCGCTCACCATGGCGTAGCGGTCGGATCGCTGCAAAATGGGATAGCGGTGCAGTTCGATATCGACGATGCCGCGCGACTCGAACAAATACCACTCGCCGGTCAGATTCAACCTGCCGTCCTTGGCCTCGGGATTGGTATTGACCCACTCCGCCGTGCGCCACTCTTTGGGCTCGACGCGCAGCAGCGAGGGAAAGCTCAGCTGTTCAAGAATCAGCCGGTCATTATCGAGGCGCGCCGACAAGGTGCCGTCCAGCAGGCGAATACCATCATCGATGCGCACCACCCTGATTTTCTGGCCCGTGATGGCGCCACTGCTGCGCCAGCTGCCATCCGGCTGGCTTTCCAGCTCAACCTTGGCCTGCAGCGCGCCACCCAGCTCCATGCTGTCGTCCATGAACAGGCTGGTCCAGCCCAGATCGTCGATGTCGGCGTCGATCTTGACGAGCTTGGTATCTTTCGGGTCCAGGCTGAAACTGCCGCCGGGCGAGTGCAGCAAGGTCGTGGCACTGGCCGATACGCGGCCCATGTCTTTGGTGACCAGGCGCAAGTCGGCCGTGATGCGGCTGGCCGCCCCACCCGTGGGCTTGGCATTCAAGTCCAGTTCCAGGGTCTGCAGTCCCAGCGGAAAGGCCGGCTCGGCGGGCACCATCACGTCGCCCGACACGCGCCGGACGCGCGCCTGACCCGCCAGCGCACCCGCAAACTGCAGGTTCCAGTCCATCCCCAGCACGATTTCGGTCTGCGCCTTGCCCTCGTCGGATTTCAGCTTCACGCTGCCCCGGTCGACCTCTTCCTGGTCCGGCAAATCGAGCGCCTGCTTCACATCGTCGATCAAACGCTGCGATACGGCCAGGCGCGCAATGGCGCCCTGGCTTTCCCAGCGCCCGTCGCCGCCGCGCGATGCCTCATGGTCCAGCGTCAGCACATTGCGCGACGACATCAGCAAATCAAGCCGGGTGCGCCCCACCTGCCATTGCCAGGCCGGCGCCGCGACGCCGGGGAAGAAGCTGATCGGCACCCCGGCACCCGCTTTGAGGCCCAGGCCCGCATGCTCAGCCTCGAGCGTGCCGAGCGTGCCACGCCAACCTTCCGGACTATCGGCCTGGCTATCGGCGCGGCCCCAGCCGCCCTCGAGCGCCACATGAGCCTTTATGGGAGCCTTGCCGACCTTGCCCGACTGGCTTTCCTCGGGCGTGTACTGGCCGGTCAGGTCGGCCGTGTGCCGCGCCAGTTCTCCGGCAATCACGCCCTTCAGCGCCGCCCCACCCGGCAAATCGGGCCAGAAGGCGGCCAGCTCGGGGGCCAGCACGTCCAGATTGATGCGGCTGTCGGTCATGCCCAGCGCGCCATCGGCCTGCAGCCGATTCTTGCCCAGGTGCAGATCCATATCGATCGCCGCCAGCCGCAGCCCCTTCCAGATCGGATCCTGGTGGGCATCTTCCACCGGCTCGATGCCTTCTTCCGCCTGCCCCGCCGTCTCCTGAGCGGGAATCACCGGGGCCTGGCCCGGCTGCCCCGTATTCATGATCTGCGTATTCAGATGGCCCGACAGCGGCTGCTTGTTCCAGCGTGAGCCTTCCTGGATCTGCAGATCCAGGCGACCCTGCAGGAACTCGCTGTGATTGCGCAGCTCGACATCGAAGTCGGCGGCCACGGACAGCAAGGCGTCGGGAATGACATCGCCCGCCAGTTGCCCCGCATTCAGTTTGTCTGTTCGCAAGGTTCCCGCCAGGCGGTCATGCGCCTGGCCATCCAGGGTGGACGAGGTCCAGCCCAGTTGTGCCTGCAGGGAAGACCCGTCGGCCAGCCGCAGTGCAGCCTCGGCGTCTTTCAGGGGAAACGCGGCGCGCGGCGCCAGGTTCACGTCGGCGTCCACCATCATGCCCTGTCCCGCGCCTTTCAGCACGACACGCATTGCGTCCAGACTGCCGTCGAGCGTGGTATCGATATCCAGAGTGCAATCACTGCCATCGCCAGGGGCGGAGGCGGCTGCCGGGAGATCAACCGCCGCGGTATCCGCCGCCTTGTCGGCATCGGTGGCCTGTTGGCTTTTATCGGCGGGCCCCACTGCCGGGCGCTCGCCCCCCGGAAGCGTGGGCAGATAGCGGCGCGCGCACAAGGGAGAATCGGCTGCCAGCCCCTGCGCCCGGGTCACGATATGCGCCTGCAGCGGCCAGGGATCGCGCAGGTCCAGAACACGGGCCTCGCCCGAAAATCCGGCCCGCAGCTGCTCATGCTGGACATCCAGGCTTTGAAGGATCAGTTGCCCTTCGGCTTCGGTCAGGGACAGCGAGGTGGACAGGTTGCTGACATCGACCGGCAAGGGCTCGCCGTCCAGATTGACCGCCAGCTTGCCGAGTGCCAGCTTGTCGACCGCCACGCGCAGCGGCAGGGCCGGCATGCTGAAGGGCTCGTCGGTCTTTTCTTCCTGGCTGCTGCGCAGATCGAGCCGCAGCGCGCCGGCGGACAGCTCGGCGATATGCAGACGCCCGTCGAGCAGATCGCGCCAATTGGCCTGCAGGCGCAGACGCTCGACCTCGATGGCCGTATCGGGCAGCGCCAGCGACAGCCGCGCCACGTCCACGCCATCCCAGACCGTGCCCGAAATGCCGCTGACCTGGCCGTCGAGCTGTTCGACCGCGGTAATGAGCGCCCAGCGCGTGCCCGCGGGCGTGCCCAGCACCCAATAGCCAAACCCGCAAACAATGGCAAGCAGCAGGACGGCCAGCGGACCCGTCCAGATCAGAATGCCGCGCAACCATCTCAACGGCCTGTTCAAAACGCAATACCCAGGGAAAAGTGCAGCCGCAAGCGTTTGTCACGCTGGCCATAGGCCACATCCACATGAAAAGGCCCCGCCGGCGTCCGCACCGCCAGACCCACGCCGTAACCCAGGGCGGGGTCCATCTGGCCGAAAGAGGCCGCGGCATCGCCCACGTCGATAAAATAATTCATCCCCAGCATCTCGGTGAAATAGTGCGTGTATTCAATACCGGCAACCGCCAGCGCCGGCGCGCCCACCACCGCGTCGCCGCGGTCCAGGCCTATGCTTTGATAACGATAACCGCGTATGGTTCGCGCTCCGCCCGTCCGGTATCCGAAATCCTGCGGCAGGCGATCGGTGTCGGACCAGACCTTCCCGACCTCGCCGCGCACCGTCAGGACATCGCGCTTCCCTATGGGCCACCACTGCTGCACCCTCAGGCTGCTGCGATAAAAGAGCTCGCCCTTGTCCAGCGTCACGCCCGCGCCCAGGCCGAAATCAATCAGATTGCCCTCGCGCGGATCGTACTTCTTGTCGACATCGCGCCGCAGCCATTGCCAGGTCGCCACCCCCGAAGGCACTTCGAAATCTTCGGCGCCGCTGATGCGGGTTTTATCGTAGGCCACGCCCAGCCCCCACTGGGTTTCATACTCCACCCGGCTGTCTCCCGCCGCCTTGCGCTCCTGGCGGCGCTTCCAGGCGGCGCCGATGCGGCGATTGTCCACGCCCTGCACATCGGAATGCTCATACAGCACGCCCACGCTGTCTTTGTAGCCGCTCAGTGTGGGCGGCAAATGCACATCGAAGAATACGCGCTGGTTGTCCTTGTCGATGCCGGCCCCGGTTTCTATCCAGACCGGCTTTCCGAAGACAACATTCTGCCGGTACAAGCCTTCGACCCGAAGGCCGTGATCGCTGTCCACGCCCAGCGAGGTGGTCACGCGGCGGGCGGGCGCCTCGGAAACCTGAACGCGCACGGGCAGTTCCAACTCGTCGCCGGCCAGCACGCGTTGCGCTGATTCATCCTGGTCCAGCGTCACGAACGCCCCCCGGAAGAAGGACGTGGACTGCAAGGCCTGTTGCCATTCGTCGAGCTTGTCCTGGTCGTACGGGTCACCCGGCGTGTACTGGACATAGCGGTCGATCAGCGTTTGCGGCACGCGCTTGAGCCCGGAGGTCGAGAGCTTGCCCAACCTTACCCGCGGCCCGCTGGCCACGTCGATAAACAGATCGGCGCTTGCCTGTTCGGCGTCCACCGTGGCCTGGGTGTTGGCCAGGCGGGCAAAATAGAAATCCTTGCGACTGACGTCATCAAGCAGGTTGGCCTTGGCGTTGTGCCACGACTCGTTGATGAAAGGCATGTCTTTCTGCAGCGGCCATTGGTCTTTCAGCAATTGCACACGTTCGGCAAACTCAGGCCGCGCTATCTGGCCCTTGAAATGCAGGGTCACATCGTCGACATGCGTAAGCTCGCCCGGCTCTATGGTGATGTCCCAGGTCTCGCCGGCGATGTCTTCGCCAACCTCGAGTGTAACTTTGGGCGAGTAATAGCCCTGTGTTTCAAGCGCTGAAAGCGTGGCGTCGCGCGCGCGGCGACGAAGCCGCGAGACCTCGCCGCCATCCTGGTCTTCCGCCAGGCGGGTAATGGCATCGACCGCGCCGTTGATGGCCTGCAAGGCACTGGGCGGCACGCCGCCTGGGTCGATCACCACTTCGGGACGCGCGGCATGCGCGCACTGCACCGCGCTCCATATCAGTAACAGGCACCCCACCTCAACCCGCATGGCGATCCTATGCCTTGCGCGCAACGACCGTGGGCATTTTCGCCGACATGTCACGCGGCAGCGCCGCCACATTGGCGGCTATCTGCCTGGCAATCTCATGGTAGGCCCGCGCCGCTTCGCCGTCGGGTTCGGACACGACGCTTGGGTTACCCGAATCGGTCTGGGTGCGAATGGCCATTTGCAACGGCAGGGCGCCCAGCCAGGGCAGATTGAACTCCGCCGCCATATCGCGCCCGCCGTGCTCGCCGAAAATGGGCTCGGCATGCCCACAGTTCGTGCAAACATGCACCGACATGTTTTCCACAACGCCCAGCACCGGCACATTGACCTTCTGGAACATCCGCAGCCCCCGGCGCGCGTCGGCCAGGGCCAGGTCCTGGGGCGTGGTCACGATGACAGCGCCGGTCAGCGGCACCTTCTGGGCCATGGTAAGGGCAATATCGCCCGTACCCGGCGGCATATCGACGATGAGGTAGTCCAGGTCGTCCCAGGCCGTCTGGTTCAGCAGTTGCACCAGCGCCTGTGTAACCATGGGTCCGCGCCAGATGGCGGGCGAGTCTTCCTCGATGAGGAAACCGATGGAGTTGGCCTGCAAGCCGTGGCCAAGCAGCGGCTGCATGGTTTTGCCGTCGTCGCTTTTGGGTTTGCCCGACAGGCCCAGCATCAGCGGCACGCTGGGCCCGTAAATATCGGCATCCAGCAGCCCTGTACGCGCGCCCTGCTGATGCAGCGCCAGGGCAATATTGACGGCGGTCGTGCTTTTTCCCACTCCGCCCTTACCCGAGGCCACGGCAATAATGTTACGGACATTGGGCAGCGGCTTGAGGCCCGGCTGCACAGCGTGGCTGACGATTTTTGTGTTCTGATTCAGGCGCTTGAGCGACAGACCCAGCGCTCCCAAAGCCGTTTCAATGCGTTTCTTCAATTCAAACTCCCCATTGTGCGAAGGATAACCGAGGGGTACAGTGATAGTTACATCATTCCCGTCAACGATGATTTCGCAGTTTTTCGCCGTGACGGGCAATTTTTTCTTGGTGTTCGGGTCGGTAATTTCAGATAGCGCACCAAGTACCTGATCAGGATTTACACTCATTTCAATCGGCCTTGCTTGAATAAATGCATTGAAGCCTTATCTCAATGCAATGAAGTCTTAAGAATAGCGGATTAAGGGAATTTTTTTCCCCTGGTCGGGTCTACATAAGCAATATGAATACATTTAATCAAATTATCCGCGGCATCCTCTTCCTTGTCCTCGCCATTTTCGGCATGGCCATGGCGGTCATCTTCATGATTTCCACCGCCATAGCCGTTGCCATACTGTATGTCGTGGCCCGCATCAAAGGCCGGCCTTTTGGCGTCAAGGCCTACTGGGAAGAGCGCCGCCGGCCCTCCGGCTCAAAAAACATGTTCAAAAACAAAGACATAACCGACGTCGAAATGCGGGAAATTCCCTGAACACAGGGGGCCGTGCCCGCCGCGCCCGCACAGCATACGCCGCGTCAAGACAGATCCGGCACTCGCCGCGGACAAGTTAACAATTCATAACCAAAAAATCCCGGCCCAGCCGTCCAGCCCCCGGCGCACAACACGCGCAGGGGTCACCATAGCAGGCGTCGCGCGCCTGCTATGCTTATGGCCTGTTCAAAAAAGGGCTTTTTCGGCCGCCTCGGCGGTACGGGCTAAAATCGCCCATCGTCCTTCTCATTTCATTTCTTCTTACCTTCAACATGTCGCGCACGATTTTCGTCACCACAGCCCTGCCCTACGCCAATGGATCTTTTCATATTGGCCATATCATGGAGTACATCCAGGCCGATATCTGGGTGCGGTCCATGCGAATGTCGGGCCACACCGTGCACTTCGTCGGTGCCG
This sequence comes from Pusillimonas sp., assembly GCA_049672825.1. Classification (GTDB taxonomy): domain Bacteria; phylum Pseudomonadota; class Gammaproteobacteria; order Burkholderiales; family Burkholderiaceae_B; genus Pusillimonas_C; species Pusillimonas_C harenae_A. The sequence goes on along the minus strand of JBATWU010000052.1, from coordinate 4,294 downwards.
ACGACGCCCATGGCGCGCCCATCATGCTGAAGGCGGAAAGCGAAGGCATCACGCCGCAAGCCCTGGTGGCGCGGTATGCCGCCGAGCGCCCGCAATACCTGAACGGCTTCCATATCAAGTTCGACCACTGGCATTCAACCGATTCGGTTGAGAACGTCGAGCTGTCGCAAGACATCTATCGCCGCCTGAAAGCCGCCGGCTTCATCGACACCCGCACCATCGAGCAGTTCTACGACCCGGTCAAGGGCATGTTCCTGCCCGATCGCTACATCAAGGGCGAATGCCCGCGCTGCCACGCCAAAGACCAGTACGGCGACTCCTGCGAATCCTGCGGCGCGGTCTATGCGGCCACCGAGCTGATCGCCCCTTATTCCACCCTGACCAAGGCCACGCCGGTACTTAAATCGTCGGAGCACTTCTTCTTCAAACTGTCCGATGCGCGCTGCGTCGAATTCCTGCAATCCTGGACCACCGGCAGCAACGCCAGCGGCAACAAACGGCTGCAGTCCGAAGTGCTGGCCAAGACCCGCGAATGGCTGGGCACCGGCAGCGACGACAGCGAAGCCAACCTGGCCGACTGGGACATCTCGCGCGATGAGCCGTATTTCGGCATCCCCATTCCCGATGCGCCCGGTAAATATTTCTATGTCTGGCTCGACGCGCCGGTGGGCTACCTGGCCTCGCTCAAAGCCTACTGCAAGCAGCAGGGCCTCGATTTCGACGCCCTGGTCGACCCCGACAGCAATACTGAACAGGTCCACTTCATCGGCAAGGATATCGTCTACTTCCACGCCCTGTTCTGGCCCGCCATGCTCAAGTTCTCGGGCAAGAAAACCCCCGACGGCCTGCACGTCCACGGCTTCATCACCGTCAGCGGCGAAAAGATGTCCAAAAGCCGGGGCACAGGCATCTCGCCGCTGCGCTATCTGGAAATCGGCATGAACGCCGAATGGATGCGTTATTACATTGCCGCCAAGCTGAACGCCCATGTCGAAGACCTGGACTTCAACCCCGACGACTTCATTGCGCGCGTCAATAGCGACCTGATCGGCAAATACGTCAACATCGCCAGCCGCGCGGCCAATTTCATCAGCAAGCACTTCGACGGAAAGCTGGGCTATCACGGCGACACCGCCGCGCTGGAGCAGGAATTGCTGCAGGTCGCCGAGAAAGTGCGCGCCGATTTCGAAAGCCGCGAGTACGGCCGGGCCATCCGTCAAATCATGGCGCAGGCCGACCAGATCAACCAAGCCTTCGACGCCGCCCAGCCCTGGGTCCTGGCCAAGGGTATAGGCTCGGCTTCCGACGAACAAAAAGCCCTGCTGCAAGATATCTGTTCACGCGCGCTGGCGGGCTTCAAGGCGCTGTCGGTCATGCTGACACCAGTACTGCCGGTGCTCACGGAAAGAGTCGCGCGCGAATTGTTCGGCGAGCCGGCCCTGTTCCAGTGGACCGATGCGGCCGACCTGCCCAGGGACATCGCGCCATTCAAGCATCTGATGCAGCGCGTCGAACCCAAGATGCTCGACGACCTGTTCGAGCCCCCCGCCGAAGCTGTCCCCACGCCTGGCGGGCAAGCCATTGCCGAGGTCATCGATATCAAGGATTTCAGCAAACTCGATCTGCGCATCGCCCGCATTGTGAACTGCGAAGCCGTGGAAGGATCCGACAAATTGCTGCGCCTGACGCTGGATGTGGGCGAAGGACGCCATCGCCAGGTGTTTTCCGGCATCAAGTCGGCCTACCAGCCCGCCGACCTGATCGACAAGCTGACCGTCGTGGTGGCCAACCTGGCACCCCGGAAAATGCGTTTCGGCATTTCCGAAGGCATGGTGCTGTCGGCCAGCCACGGCGACGCCAGCGTCGATGCCGGCCTGTACATCCTGCAGGCCTGGCCGGGCGCACAGCCCGGCATGCGCATCAGCTAGCGCCGCTATACAGGGGCCGGGCCTCTTTGCGGCTCAATCAGCATGGGCCGGGGGGTAAACAGGCCGTCCCCGCAGCCTGAGCCGCGCCACAGTGGTATCGTCTTGCTGGTCCAGGAAAAAGTCATACCGATCAGGGTAATGCAAAGCCAGGCGCCGGCACAGATTGCTTAAACCGCCCCGCCGCGCCAGGCCACTGGGCACATGCAGCCTGCCTGGATTATCCACTTCGATGACCACCTCATCGCCCTGGCACCGGACACGGATATTGATCTGGAAGTGTTCACGCTCGGCCCACATGCCATGCTTGATGGCATTTTCCACCAGGCCCTGCAAGGTCATGTGAGGAATGTGGACCTCCAGCGCGGCGGGGTCAATCTGGGTCCGGTATTCCAGCTTCTTGTCGAAGCGCAAGGCCTGTATGCGTATATAGGCTTCGACCGCCTCGATCTCCTCGTCCAGCCGGCAGGTTCCGCGACCGTGCCTGTCGAGCGAATAACGCAGGTAGTCAGCCAGGCGTCGGGTCATTTCCTCGGCAATGGCCGGACGTTCGGCAATTTCCGCGACGATGGTATTGAGCGCATTGAACAGGAAATGCGGCTCTATCTGCATCTGGAGGTGCTCCAGCTCCAGATGCACGGCGCGGGTTTCGGCTTTCATTTTGGAAATACGCGCGTTGCGCGCGGACAGCTCGGCGCCGACACCAAAATAGATCAGCGCCCAAACCGAGAATATCCCCATGTAGTAGATGAAACCCAGCCGATACTGGTTGCCCGGAATAAGGCGCAGCGTACCGGGCTCGAACAAGTGATGTACGAAATAAGCGACGGACGACAGCAAGGCCGAGGCGGCCAGGCATAGCAAAGCCACGCAGGCAAGCGTCAGAATGACCGACTCCGTCCGAGGCGGATGGCTTCGATGGATGATGGCTGCGGTGCTGGTCAGCGCAAATGCCAGAGGCTCGAGGGCGAGCGTGAGCCAGAATGCCGCCATGGCGTCGCCGAATACCGCGAACCGGATGCAAAAGCCGATAACGGCAAGAATGACCCACCCCGCCACCTGGGCGCGCCAAAATCCCAATGAGGACTCTCCACGAATGAGTTCCTGGCTAATAGATCTAAGATTCATGAAAAAATGCCGTCAGTGACCACCACGCTGGAATAGAAGAAATCAACTCGAGGCGCGCTGAGTCAACGCCGCGACAGATGACCTCGGTGCCATTTCCATTAGATAGTAGAATACTCGGCGAAACATCCCTTTTTCGACGAACTGGCGATTCCCGTCGACGAAGCGGCACAGTCATACTCCAAGACCGGCCGTCCTGAGCATCGGGCTGCCAGATGGCAGCTGCCACACCAAGCATAAAGGTATAAAGGGGACCGATGCTACGTGTACTGATTGTCGACGATGAAACACCGGCACGGCGCTACATGCGGCGGCTGCTCGACGCCGCACCCAATGTCCAGGTCGAAGGCGAGGCGGCCAACCTCGAGCAAGCCCGCCAACTGATCCAGGCACACCAGCCAGACGCCGTATTCCTGGACGTCATCCTGACACGAGAAACCGGCTTCGACCTGCTGGAAGGGCTGGAAAGCACACCCAGCATCGTTTTTGTCACCGCCCACAGCGATTACGCGGCCCAGGCCTTTGACATTGAGGCGGTCGATTATTTGCTCAAGCCCGTCAGCCCCGACAGGCTGGCCCAGACCCTGGCCCGGCTGCGGCCCCGCAGCAACGGCTACCTGGCCGCCCCCACAAAAACCGGTACGCGGCTCATCAGAATCCGCGATCTGACGATCATACAGGCGCAGGGCGACTACGTTCGTCTGTGCAGCGCCGCCCATCTCAACGAAATGATGCACATCACCCTGAAGCGTCTGGCGGAGCAACTGCCCTCCCCGCCATTTTGCCCAGTGTCCCGATCAATGATCATCAATCTTGAGCACATTTCCCATCTGTCGCATCGAGCCGGCGCGACGACGGAAGTCAGCTTCTACAACAGCGTCGCGCCCATCGTTCTGGGCCGCACGGCCTCGTTGCGCCTGCGGCGCGCCATGGCATAGTGCGCGCACCATCCCCGCGCTAACGCATTTTCGCTTCAAGTGTTTACAGTACTTGGCTGGCTACAAAAGAAAGCAGGCTCAGGCTGATGCGGTGGAAATCCAATCAGCATTTGCGCCAACATTGCGATAGGGAGTTTTTGGCCGACTTGGCGCTTGGACCAGGCTTCGTTCTTGAGAAAGTCGGGTGTGGCGCGGGCTGTTCCGGCTTCGCGCGCTACGCCCCTGGCGCTGCCAGGGGTACCCGGTTCAGGCCAGCCTGCCGGGGCGTCCGCGGAACTCGCCCGGTCGGGCCAGTGGCCCGACACC
>JBATWU010000051.1:0-63369 GCA_049672825.1 Pusillimonas sp. | reverse complement strand
CGGCCCCCAAAGTCCCGGATATCGTCGGCAGCGCCTTTGTCGACGTTGCCAATGAGCAAATGAAACAGGCCGCCACCATAGGCGGCGGCGTCGCGGCAGCCGTCGTGGGCGGCGGGGCTGTCGCAGGCGCGACGCTGGGGGTGGCCGCAATGCTCGGCGTGGGAGGCAAAGCGACGGTCTCCCTGTTCACGGCCGTTGGCGTATCGACCACCACCGGAACTTACACGGCCGGCGCGGCCGGTGCCGCCGCTGTGGCGGGACCGGCAATCATCGCCGCAGCCGCAATCGCCATTGGCGTGGCGGAGGTTGTCCAACTTGCCGAGTCCACCAAGAATTACGACCGATACATGGCCTACAAAGACGCCAACCAGCCCCTGAGCACACTGCAGGGGCTGGACATGGGCAACCCGGACAACACGCTGCAGCTGATTACCGCCCTCGGCGCGCTGATGACCGAAAGCATGGGGAAAGTACAATGATGCGCTACATCCAACGGGGCGCATGGCTACCCTTGATCCTGCTGGTTTGCTGCGGCTTCGCCCGCGCCGACGAACTGCGCTACGCCGCTCCGCCCGAAGTGCCGCCGCTCCCGCCGGCTGTCGAGGCAGCCGAACCTCCAGCGGCATCCTCTGCACCCATGAGCGAAGCACCGCTCTTGAGCGCACTCAAGGGTATCGTGCTGGTGCCCGATGCCGCTCCCGCTTCGCTGGAGCGCCTGGCTGCAGGGGTAGACGTTTCGGCGGTGCCGTTGGTGCAATCTCCGGCCATCGCCGCGCATCTGCAACAGGCCATAGGCCAACCGGCCTCGCTGGCTTCCTTGCAGCGCTTGGCCAATGGCGTCACCCAATTGCTGCGCGAACAGGGCAGACCTTTCGTCTCTGTGTGGATTCCTCCGCAGGACCTGTCAGACGATGTGGTGCGCCTGGTGGTTCGCCCGGCGGTGATGGAAGGCCCGATGCAGGTGATCGGCGCCGAGTATTTCAGCCCCGAGTCCTACCTGAGGTGGATGCGCCAGAGGCCTGGCGCCGAGCCGAACGCCGCGCAACTGCAGGAAGACATCGACTGGATCAATCGCAACCCTTTCCGCAACGCAACGCTCGCCGCGGCGCCCGGCAGCATGCCCGACAGCACCCAACTCTCGCTGCGCGTGCGCGAACGCAGGACCGTCCGGGTATTTGCCGGTGCGGACAACACCGGAACGGCAAGCACCAATGAGCAGCGCATATTCGCCGGCTTCAATTGGGGCAATGCCTTCGGCCGCGGCGATCAGCTTTCCTATCAATACCGTGTCGATCCTTCACGTCAACACAGCATCACGCATTCGGGCAGCTACCTGACCGATCTGCCGTGGCGGCACTGGCTGGCGCTGTCGGCGGCTTGGTCCGAGACAACGCCGGATCTGGGTCCGGACTTCGACCAAATCGGCAAGAGCTGGCAGGTCGGTGCTCAGTATCATGTTCCGCTGCCAGGATTCGCGATGGACAAAGCTGCTTTCAAGCAGGATTTCTATGTCGGGCTGGATTTCAAGTATACGAACAACAACCTTGAGTTCGTGGCCATCCCCGTGATGGACAACAAGACGGATATTGCCCAGATGACGCTGGGGTATTCCTTGAATCGTGAGGGTGCCAATAGCAGCAGTTTCATCTCGCCACAGTTGGTGCTCAGCCCCGGCGGACTGATGAAATACAACAACAACCAAGCATTCGATGGGTCCCGTCTCGGTGCACATGCCCGGTACGCCTATTTTCGGCTGGATGGCGAGCATTCCCAACGGCTTCCCGCCGGCTTGAGGTGGGATGTTCGCGTCAACGCGCAACATAGCAATTCTCCTCTCTTGGGCAGTGAGCAGATTGCCGGCACCGGTGCATACGCCGTGCGCGGCTACCCTGAGTCCCAGGCGTTTGGCGACAAGGGGTTGGTGCTACGCAACGAGCTTCATCTGGCATCACTTGCATTGGGTAGCTCGCATGATGCGGGCCTGGACACATTCGTGTTTTACGACGCGGCTTGGCTGAGTGCGGTTGGGTCGGATGCCCACTCCACTCGCCTGAGCAGCATCGGCGTGGGCGCGGCACTGCGCTTGGGTTCAACGGTTTCGATGGATATGTCGATTGGCCACCCATTGAAGCGCAGCGTTGCAGGTGAAGACGGGACTCGGGTGAGTTTCCGGTTGCAGGTTGCCTATTAATTGAAAGGCTGTATGAGAGCTCGTACCGTCTTCCACGCGCTTACTCATTTTGAAGCTTCAGCGCTCCGTCGCGCAATACGACGATTAGATGCGCTGCATCTGGCAGGCCTTTGAGTATTTGCGTCTGAAGAAACGTCACTAATTCAGTTCTATATGATGTGATCAGCCCGGAAGGGACAAAGATCGTCTGGCTCGAGCGCTTCATATATATCTGACACCCCTGGCGTTCGGGGGCGTTGTCGTAAGCGGCTATAGCGTCCATAGCCCCTTTGTTCACTTCGCGAATAAATGTGCTGTAAAGCATGGCAAGGCCTCATCAAGTGAGGTCTTGGCAAGCAACTATCGCTCCTGGAGCTACTTTTTCGTGTCGTGACCCAAGCGCAAGACAAGCGCGACTTGTTTGCTGTTATGGTTACGTGTCATGTCGGAGGCAGTATGCATACGATTCTATGGAAGCGTGTAGACCGGGAAGGGCGTGACGCGTGCCGCATCGTGCAGGCCTACAACCGATGGGTGATAGAAGGCAGTGCTGCTTTCGAGCATGGCTCCAATGCGGCAAGCCTCGTATATCGTGTGGTCTGCGATAGCGAATGGAGAAGCATCGAGGCATCTATTAAAGGCTGGGTTGGAAGTCTTGACATCGATGTTTTCATTCAGGCCGCTCAAGGCGAGAACTGGAGCGTTAACGGCACCCATGTCGATAGCCTAGAAGGGCTCAAGGACATCGATATTGGGTTTACGCCTGCGACCAATACGAACGCCATACGCCGATTACGCCTGCAGGTAGGCGAAGTGGTAGAGACGACGGCGGTATGGCTGGACGCCGATGACTGGACGGTGAAGCCACTGCCCCAGAGCTATCGACGTATTGACAGTTCCACATACGAGTACAGTTCGCCGCTACATGACTTTCGAGCGAAGCTGCGTACCGATAGATTTGGCGCCGTAATAGATTATCCGGGCCTGTGGCTTGCACGCGGCCCAAATGGCTGACAGTGTTCGCGCCTGCCATTTCCTGCTGATGTTATATACAGTATTTGTGGCGCAAAAAAGCCCGCGCGATGGCGGGCTGATTTGCGTTTTTCGGAGCATGCTCTACATTGCGGGGCATTGAGATTGTTGTGTTTTGACTCAAGCCCCGCATGAATACTGGTGCCCCCCCGCAGAGTCGAACTGCGCACCAACGGATTATGAGTCCGCTGCTCTAACCAGGCAGGAGCTAGAGGGGCGTATCGCTCAAGTGCTTGGTACCTTGCTCGATAGCCCGCAATTATTACATAAACCGCAAAGCCTTGCCTAGCACCGCAGTGGCGGTGTTGTTACGCATTATTTGCAAGGCTGACTCACTGTTTAAACGATGGTATTGTGGCCGGGATCGAGTGAGGGGCCGCATGCGTTTTCGCCCGGCGCGCGATGGCAATATGCTACTGAAACAGGACACGGCCGTGCATCGAATAAGAATTGCAGTTTTCGCGTGGGCTTTAGCGTTATGTGTGTCGACGGTCTGGGCCGCGCAAATCACCCAATTCAGTCCGGAAGGCACGGTCGCCAAGGTGGAAAGCGTCAAGCTGTCGTTCGACCAGGCCGTTACGGCATTTGGCGATGGGCAGGCGCCGCCGCCTGTGCAGGTGCAGTGCGATGACCCCGAACTGAAAGGCAGTGGCAGGTGGCTGGATGACAAGCGCTGGACGTATGTCTTTGCCGGTACACCAGGGCCCGGCATTACGTGCCGCATCGAGCTCGATCCATCGTTCCAGACGCTGAATAACGAACCGGTATCGGGCAAGACGAGCTTCGTCTTCCAGACGGGTGGGCCCATTGTCAGCAGCACGCGTCCCTATGGGTCAACCATAGCCGAAGACCAGGTATTCGTGCTGCGCTTCAATGGCGAGGTCGATCCGGAAACCTTGCTGGCCAATTCTCGCTGCCTGGTCGAAGGGCTGGGCGAAGCGGTGCCGTTGCGGCCGGTCACGGGCGATGCGCGCGCGCAGATTCTCCAGACGGTTTATGGCTCCGGAAGCCAGCAATGGGACACGGGCGCAACGCAGATGCTGCAATGCGCGCGGCGCCTGCCGGCCGAGGCGCGGGTGCAGCTCAGCGTGGGTCCGGGGGTCGCGACGCCGGCCACGGCCGGGCGGTCGGCCGTGGCCAGTGCCAAGCCCGAAATTTTTGAATACACGGTGCGCCCGGCGTTCAAGGCAAGCTTCACCTGCCAGCGCGAGAATGCCAACATGCCTTGCACACCGGTGTCGCCGGTGTCGATCACGTTTTCCGCGCCCATCTCCCCTGACGATGCGCGCAAGATACGCTTGCAGACGCCGTCGCAGACACTGGCACCGGATATCGACGAAGACGCGGGTTACCGGGGCGGATTGTCGCGCGTGCAGTTTCCAGGGCCGTTTCCCGAGCAGGCGAGCCTGACCCTGACCGTGCCCGATGGACTGCGGGACGATGCGGGGCGCGAATTGGCGAATGCCGATCAGTTTCCCCTGTCGTTCCGGACGGCGGCTTTTCCTCCGCTGGTGAAATTCTCATCCGGTTCGTTTGGGGTGATTGAGCGTTTTGCCAACGTTGGGCCGGGCGGCAACGAGACGGACGCGCCGGCCAGCGTGCCGTTGACTGTGCGCAGTGTGGAGTCGGCGCTGGCCACGCAGGCATGGTCGGTTTCGGCGGGCAAGGTCGGCGATTACGTGACGCAGGATGATCGCGAAGCCCTGCTATGGTATGCGCGGCTCCAGCGCCTGCAAAACAGCCGCCTCACGCAGAACCAGATCCGGGATGTCATGGCGGGCAAGCCGCTGAGGTCGGAGGACAGGCCGGTGCTGGATACGCGCGGCTTCTCGGCGCTGGAGGGTGTGTCGAACGTGCGCAGGCTCGATCTGCCGGGCAGGGATGCCAGCGACCTCCGGTCGTTCGAGGTGATAGGCGTGCCGCTGCCGGAACCGGGCTTTCATGTGCTGGAAGTGGAGTCGGCCCGATTGGGGCAGTCCTTGCTGGAGTCCGGGCAGCCCATGTATGTGCGTACCGCGGCGCTGGTCACCAATCTTGGGGTGCACGTCAAGACAGGCCGGGACGATACGCTGGCGTGGGTCACGACGCTGGACGAGGGCAGGGTGGTGCCCGATGCCGCTATTGCCGTGCTGGATTGCTCGGGGCAATTGCTTGCCCAGGGAAAAACCGATGGCCATGGCATCTGGCATCATCGCCAGGCGCTCGATGCACCCGATTATTGTGAAGGCACGGGCCTGGGTGGACTGTATGTGTCGGCCCGCATTGATGCGGACCATCCGCAGGCGCGCGGCAAAGCTGATTTCTCCTTTGTGTTGTCGGATTGGAATGACGGCATAGAATCATGGCGCTTCAATGTGCCCACCGATACTCAGCCCGAACCCACCGTGGCGACGCACACGGTATTCGATCGCACCCTGCTGCGGGCGGGTGAAACCGTATCGATGAAGCATTTCGCGCGCGTGCAGACCCGCGATGGCCTTGCCTTGCCGGCCCGCCCCGACACGCTGCCCGCCAAGCTGCTGATAGAGCATCAGGGCTCGGACCAGCGCTACGAGCAGACGCTGTCCTGGCGCGAAACGCCGTCGGGAGGACTGTCGGCGACGGGCGAGTTCGCCATTCCCGAAACCGCGCGCCTGGGCGAGTATTCCGTGCGCATGACCGACGACGATGGGACATGGTATGGAAGCAGCGAGTTTCGTGTCGAGGAGTTCAAGCTGCCTTTGCTGATGGGAAGCCTGCAGGTCATCGACGGCGCGGGCCAGAAGGTGCTGGTGTCGCCCTCCAGCCTGGATGCCGATGTGCAGATTGCCTACGTGTCGGGCGGCCCGGCGGGTCAATTGCCGGTCAGTGTTTCGGGGGTGGTGCAAGACAGGCAGGTCAGTTTTCAGGGGTACGAGGATTATGCCTTCGATGCCCCGGAACCGGTGGGCACGGACGATGGCCCAGGCGAGGAAGAAGGCACGGAAAAGCAGACGCTTTTCCTGGATAAGCAGGCCCTGGCGCTGGATGCGCAAGGGGGCGGCCGGCTGAGCATCACGTCCTTGCCGGCGTTCACGCAGCCTCGGACCTTGCTGTTCGAAGCCAGTTTTTCTGATCCGAACGGCCAGATTCAAACGCTGGCCCAGTCGGTGCCGGTGTGGCCGGCCGGCGTCCAGGCGGGACTGCGTGCCGGAAATTGGGTGGAGGCGGGTAAAGAAACCCGTGTAAGCGGCCTGGCTCTGTCGCTGGCGGGGCAGGCACAGGCCGACGTGCCCATGACCATCAGCGCGGTCGCGCAAACCACGTATTCCACGCGCAAGCGCATGGTGGGCGGCTTTTACAGCTACGACCATCACACGGAAACCCGCGACCTGGGCACCCTGTGCCAGGGCCGCACGGGTCCGGACGGATTGCTGGAGTGCACCGTATCCTTGCAGGAATCCGGTTCGATTCAATTGATTGCCAGGGCGCAGGACGCGCAAGGCCGAACCTCTGCCGCGGCCTCGACGGTTTGGGTGACAGGCGCGGGTGACTTGTGGTTTGGCGGCGACAACGATGATCGCATCGATATCATTCCCGCCAAAAAGGAATGGAAGCCGGGCGAAACAGCGGAATTCCAGGTGCGTATGCCTTTCCGCCACGCGACGGCGCTGCTGGCGGTCGAGCGCGAGGGCGTGCTGGCGACCAGGGTGGTCGAACTCGAGGGCACGGACCCCTCCATAAAACTTCCCATAGAGGCAGCATGGGGTCCCAACGTTTATGTTTCCGTGCTGGCGTTGCGCGGGCGTCAGCACGACGTGTCCTGGCAGTCATTTTTTGACTGGGGCTGGAAACAGCCCGCCGACTGGTACGAGTCCTATGCCGAGGCAAAAAACAGCTATGCGGCGCCTACGCCATTTGTCGATCTGGCCAAGCCGTCCTTCCGTTTTGGCTTGGCCGAAATCAGGGTGTCGGATCACGAGAATGATCTGCTGGTCGGCGTGAGCGCCGATAAACAGACTTATCAGGTGCGCGATCGGGCCACCGTGACCATAGAAGTCAAGCTGCCCGATGGCCAGCCCGCGGCGCATGGTACGGTGGCGTTCGCCGCGGTGGACCAGGCACTGCTGGAATTGGCCCCCAATGACAGCTGGGACGTGTTGTCGGCCATGCGCCAGTTGCGCAGTTATGGCGTGCAGACGGCAACTGCCCAGATGCAAGTCGTTGGCCGCAGGCATTACGGTCGCAAGGCTTTGCCGGCGGGCGGGGGCGGGGGCAAGAGCCCGACACGGGAGCTGCTGGATACCCTGCTGCTTTGGGAACCCTCCCTCGCGCTGGATGAACACGGCAAGGCAGTCGTGGAGTTGCCGCTCAATGACGCCATAACGCGATTCCGGCTGGTGGCCGTGGCCGACCATGGCGCGAACCGCTTCGGTACGGGCACGACGGATATCGTCAGCACGCAGGATCTGCAGGCCATACCGGGCTTGCCGGCTTTGGTGCGCGAGGGCGACCAGTACCGCGCTACCGCCACGCTGCGCAACACGACTCAGCGGGCCATGCGTTTGCAGGTGACAGCGGGCTATTCGGGCAAAGGCGTGCCGTCGGAAACACTGCCGCCGCAGCAGATCGATGTGGCGGCGGGCGCGGCGGGCACGGTGAGCTGGGAGGTCGAGGCGCCTGAAAGCAATCTGCTTGACGAGGCCACCACGCTGGCCTGGACATTGTCCGCCCAGGAGCTGGGTGCGAAGGCAGGGCCGGCGTCGGACGCCTTGGCGTTCAAGCAGACGCTGTTACCGGCTGTGGCGATCAGGACACGGCAGTCGGTGTTGCTTGGGCTGGACGCCGACAAGCCGCCCGTCGAGTTGCCGGTGTCGGTTCCCCCGGGCGCCCTCGCCGATGCGAACGGTGTGCCGCGCGGTGGCCTGCAGGTGCATGCGCAGTCCAGCCTGGCGGGCGGGCTGCCGGGCGTCCAGGCGTGGTTTACCGCTTATCCCTACACCTGCCTGGAGCAAATCAGTTCCAAGGCCATCGGCTTGCGCAGCGTGTCCGACTGGGACGAGATCATGCGCCGCCTGCCGGACTATCTGGATGAGGACGGGCTGGCGGCCTATTTCCCGGGCGCCGCGCACGGCAATGAAGTGCTAACCGCTTATTTGCTCAGTGTCAGCCACGAGGCGCGGAGCCTGGGCCTGCCGTTTGTGATTCCCGATGCCAGTCGGCAAGCCATGACGCGCGGCCTGTTGGCGTTTGCGCAGGGCAAGCTGACCCGCAACCGGTGGTCTCCCGTACAGGATCTGGACGTGCGCAAACTGATGGCGCTCGAAGCTTTGTCGCGTTATGAACTGGTCAGGCCACGCATGCTGGACAGCATCGCCATCGCACCCGATCGCTGGCCTACATCGGCAGTCATCGACTGGCTGGCCTTGCTGCAGCGCGTGCCCGCCATACCCGAAAGGCAGGCGCAACAGGCGCGGGCCCGGCAGATCATCCAGGCCCGTATGCTGGATCGTGGCACCGAGATGGTATTGAACGACGAGACGCAGAATGACAGCTGGTGGTTGATGGCGGGGCGCGCATCCAATCAGGCCAGGCTGCTGCTGACGGTTAGCGGCCAGGCCGCCTGGAATCAAGATTTGCCTCGCATGGCGCAGGGCTTGCTGGGCTTGCAGCGCAACGGAGCCTGGCGCACGACCACGGCCAATCTGCTGGGCAGCCTGGCCATCGAGAAATTTTCCCGGCATTATGAGCGTACGCCAGTATCAGGGCAGCTTCGGGTGGCGCTGGCCGATAGCGGACAAGCACAAACATTCGACTGGGACGCGGCCAAGGCCGACGGCGGTGCGAAGGCGCACGACTTTTTTCACTCGTGGGGAAAGCGGCCTTCGGATACGCTGTCGCTTGCGCAGCAGGGTCAAGGCAATGCCTGGGCAACCGTGCGATCGCTGGCGGCGGTGCCGGTGGACGAGGCTACCTTCGCGGGGTTTGCGCTGCAGCGCAGTGTGACCCCGGTATCGCAAGCCGTGCCGGGCGCGTGGTCCCGCGGCGATGTGTACCGTGTCACGCTGACCATAGACGCCAAAACCCCCATGACCTGGGTCGTGCTGAACGACCCCATACCCGCCGGGGCCCTGCTGCTGGGCAGTGGCCTGGGCCGGGACTCGCGCATCGCGACGCAATCCGAGGACATCGGCCAAGCCTGGTACGGCCCCAGTTTCATCGAACGCAGCTTCGAGTCGTATCGTGCTTATTACGACTACCTGCCCAAGGGGACGTCCACACTGGAATACACCGTGCGCCTGAACACCGTTGGGCAATTCCAGCTGCCCTCGACGCGTATCGAGGCGATGTATCAGCCGGATGTGTACGGCGAGCTGCCTGGTCCGCAGTGGATGACGGTCGGGGCCGGGGCGGGAAGCAATGAGTAACGGAACTTGGCAATGAAACACTGGCCGGGAATTGTTCTGATTGGACTGGGTCTGGCGCTGGGCTGGCCCGGCTTGACGCTGGCCGCGCCGGCTTATCAAGAAGTCAAAGCGGCTTTTCGGGCGTCCGATGTTCTGGTGCTCGATCGCTCGGGTCATTTGCTGGAACGTGTGCGCACGGGCTTTCAGGACAGAAGAGGCGACTGGGTCGCCCTGGATGATATTTCCACGGCGCTGCAGCGCGCGGTGATATTGTCGGAGGACCGCCGCTTTTATTCCCATGACGGTGTTGATTGGCGGGCGGTGGCCGCGGCCGCCTGGGGCAATCTGGTCCATGACCGGCATCGGGGGGCCTCCACGCTGAGCATGCAGTTGCTGGGCTTGATCGATGCGCGGCACGGCAGGGGACCGGGCGGGCGCAGCATCATGCAGAAAATTGATCAGGCGGTCCAGGCCAGGCAGTTGGATGCGCAATGGAGCAAGCCCCACATTCTGGAGGCATATCTCAACCTGGCGGCATTTCGCGGTGAGCTGGTTGGTGTCGATGCCTTGTCGCGCGTCCTGTTCCAGAAGCATCCCAGCGGCTTGAATGCTCGCGAGTCCGCCTTGGCCGCGGTCCTGCTCCGGGCTCCGGGCGCAACGCATCCCGTGCTGGTGCAAAGGGCCTGCGGTTTATTGAGCGATATGGGATTGCCGCAGGAGTGTCGTGGCCTGAATGATTTTGTCGCGCTGACACTGGGGCGTTCGTCCGCCCCATGGGCCGACAGCCGCCGGATGGCGCCGCACTATGCCCGGCTCGCCCTTGCGCAAACACAGCAGGCTGACGGTTTGTCCGGCGGCATGGCAATCCACAGCACGCTGGACGCCGCCCTGCAGCGCTATGCCTTGCGCAGTGTGGGGCGTCATATGAAAGCATTGGGCATGGCCAGCGTGCGTGATGCGGCGGTGGTGGTGCAGGATAATCAGTCGGGCGAAATACTGGCCTATGTGGGCTCATCGGGCAGTCTGTCCGAAGCTCCCCGGGTGGACCACGCGCGCGCCTTCCGGCAGGCGGGTTCCACCCTGAAGCCTTTTCTTTACGCGCAGGCAATAGAGCAGGAGCGCCTGACCGCCGTCTCGCTGTTGAATGACCGGCCGCTGAACTTGCCGACCGGAAACGGCCTGTATATTCCGCAAAACTACGACAGGCATTTTTCGGGCTGGGTCAGTGTGCGCACAGCCCTGGCATCGTCGTTGAATATCCCGGCCGTGCGCGCCTTGTTGATGGTGAGTCCCGATGCATTTGCCCGGCGGCTCGTGCGCCTTGGGGTGCCTCTGGATCAAAGCGGTGATTTTTATGGCTACAGCCTGGCCCTGGGCAGTGCTGACGTGACCTTGCTGAGCTTGACCAATGCGTATCGGGCCCTGGCCAACCTGGGGCGGTACGCGCCGCCCCGATTCGACGCCAGCGCCGAACCCATGTCCGGCCGGCAAGTCATGGCGCCCGGCGCGGCGTGGATTGTTGGCGATATTCTGTCAGACCGGCAGGCGCGCGCCAGAACTTTTGGGCTGGACAGCGCTTTGTCCACACCATTCTGGACAGCAGTCAAGACAGGCACCAGCAAAGACATGCGTGACAATTGGTGCTTGGGTTGGTCAGAGCGTTACACCGTGGGCGTGTGGGTGGGCAACAGCGGCGGCGCCAGCATGCGCGATGTGTCGGGTGTGTCGGGCGCGGGCCCGATATGGCACGATCTGATGAGTTACCTGCATCGGAATGAAGGCAGTATTCAAGTTGCGGCGCCCGCTTCCGTCAGCGCCAGCCCTGTCGTGTTCCAGGACGATATCGAGCCTGCGCGCCGCGATTACTTCCTGGGTGATACCGTGTTGGCCGAGGTCAGGCTGGCACAAGGTTATGTTCAGCGCGGACGGGGTTCGCCAAGAATCGCCGCGCCGGCCAATGATACGATATTGGCCTTGGATCCCGATATTCCAGCCCGCCACCAGCTTGCCCGGCTGCGGGCCGCCAATGTGGCGGCGGGGGCGGCGGCCGGCGTCATATGGCAAATTGATGGCAAAGAGGTGGGGCAGGGCGGGACGGCGCGGTGGACGCCCAGGCCGGGACGGCATAAGGTCGAGCTGCTCGATGAGCATGGCCGCGTGCTGGATCAGGTCCGGATCGAAGTTCGCGCAGGACGGTTACAATGAGTGACCAACATGGTTTTGCACAATTTGACAGATTTCAACTTAGATTTTGCAGTACATATCGTTAAACTTAATTTATCGACCAATTGATTCATTGAAGGGGATATTTTCATGAAAATCGCAGGTACGCTAGGCCGCATTCTCCTGCCACTCAGCTTGGTGATGCTGGCTGCATGCCAGAACATGCCCGGCAAGACAACAAGCCAGGCGCCCAGCGCGCCGGAGCCCGAGACCAGCATTCAGGCCCAAGAGCAAGGCGCGCCGGTTGCGGTGTTCTTGGCCGACACGACCCTGCAATCGGGTTGGACGCCGGTCAATATCCAATCGGGCACCCTGTATGTGAATCCCCAGCCCATCGTGACCCGCGCCGACTTGTCCGGCATACAGGCTGGCGCCAATAAAGATGGCGAAGGCCTGCTGGCACTCGAATTGAACGAGGCTGGCAAGGATAAGGTCACGCAGGCAACAACCCAGAACCCCAACAAGCGTCTGGCGCTGGTGGTTGGCCGGACCATGCTGGCCGCGCCGGGCTACACCACGCCCGTCACCACGGGGCAGTTGGTTTTTGCCGTTGGCACTGAAGAAAACGCGACCGCCGCCGCGCGCGCCATCGCCGGCGCCCCTGCCGAGGGTGGAGCGGGTACGGCCCCCGCCGCACCTGCCCCTGCCGCCACAGGCAATCCGGGCGCGGGCACGCAATAATCGTTACCGCGGCGCATCGGCTAGAACGGCGCCGGCTTAACTACACCCCAAAAGCTGGGCATGAATCCAGCCTTTGGGGTGTTTTTTTATGCGGTGCGCTGTTTGGCAGCACAGCTGGCAGGCGCGTATCATGAAAGCGTCTCGTGGGTAGATGGAAATCAATGAATAACAATCAATATATTGGCGATGACGCTTTGCGGGCGCTGGCCGCGCCGCTTGTGCTGGGCTTCAAGTTTCTGGCCTGGCTGAACGGCCTGGGCGTTTTGCTGGTGCTGTCGTGTTCGGTGGGGGTGATCGAGATTGGTCTTGCTCCGCAATGGCTGCGTTTGCCGCTGGCGGCCTTTCTGGCCGGCCTGGCCTTGTGCGCAATAGGCTTGCTGTGGTCATATTCCGCGCAAAGCTGTCTTTTGAATCAATTGACGACGGGGCGCACCCGCCGCGGCCATTGGCTGCCGCTGTTTTGCACCATGCTGGCATATGGCCTGAGCCTGATCGCTTTTGCGCTGGGGTGCTGGTTTATGCAAGCGCTGGCGGGTGTCGCCTACCTGGATTAGCTTGCGGCGTGTTGTATTTTGTCGGCGGGCGCAGAAAATACTCGTCAATTGTCGTGGATGAAAATAAAATATACGCTCTGCGTATATAACTAAGGATTGCTCCCATGTCTGTCTCGCAACAGGTATTTCTTCGTGATGCCATGCGCCGCCTGAATCTGACACGCGATGTATTTGCGGGCCGCATAGGCGTGAAGCGCCGGGCGCTTGATACCTGGCTGTTGCCGGAGGGCTCGCAGGAGTTCAGGGCCATGCCGGAAGTGGTCAACCGTTTCGTCACCGAGATTGTCGAAAACGAAGGCCTGCTGCAAAAGTATGCGCAAAGCGCACAGACGGGGCCGCTTCGAAACCGGATCTCGGCTGAAGGCAAGCATCAACTGCTGTCCGTCGATCAATTCTCGCGGGAATCCGTGGAAGAGTTTTTCCGCATTGCCGACCAGATGCAGCCGATTGCCAGGCGCCAGAAGGTATCGCGCGTGCTCGAGGGAGCGGTGTTGGGCAATTTGTTTTTCGAAGCCAGCACCCGCACACGGGTCAGCTTCGGGGCGGCGTTTTGCCGTCTGGGCGGCTCGGTGTGCGATACCACCGGCTTCACGTTTTCGTCCATGGCCAAAGGCGAATCCATCTACGACACCAGCCGGGTCATGAGCGGCTACGTCGATGCCATGGTCATCCGCCACCCTGAAAAGGGTTCTGTGGCCGAATTTGCCCGGGCCACGAACATTCCGGTGGTCAATGGCGGCGATGGTCCCGGCGAACATCCCAGCCAGGCCTTGCTGGACCTGTACACGATCCTGACCGAATTCTCGCGTCTGGGCAAACTGCTGGATGGCGCTCACATTGCGCTGGTCGGCGACCTGAAGTATGGCCGTACCGTACATTCCCTGCTCAAGTTGCTGTCCTTGTACCGAGGCCTGAAATTCACCCTGATTTCACCCCGGGGGCTGGAAATGCCCGACTACGTGCTGGAACAGGCCAGTACGCGTGGCCATGTCATCGAGCAAACCCATTCGCTGGAGCAGGGCTTGCCGGGCGCCGACGTCATCTACGCGACACGCGTGCAGAAAGAGCGCTTCGCGGCAGAAGAACTGGAAAGCTACAGCGCCGACTTCCAGGTCAACAAGGCAATAGTCGACCGGTGCTGCGGGCCCGATGTCATCGTCATGCATCCGCTGCCGCGCGACAGCCGCGAAGGCGCCAATGACCTGAGCGTCGACCTGAACCATGATTCGCGCCTGGCCATTTTCCGCCA
The DNA here is from genome assembly GCA_049672825.1 of Pusillimonas sp. GTDB lineage: Bacteria > Pseudomonadota > Gammaproteobacteria > Burkholderiales > Burkholderiaceae_B > Pusillimonas_C > Pusillimonas_C harenae_A. The sequence continues at coordinate 49,095 of JBATWU010000051.1, read as the reverse complement.
GACCGATAACGGCATTCCCGTTCGCATGGCCATTTTTGCGGTATTGCTGGGCGTCGAGGGGCTGGTGCAGCACTCACTGCGCGATGTCACCTGGAGCCCGCCTTCGCATATCGGACCCGACGACAGCGTATTCCACGGGATGGATTGACCACCCCCGCTGTCCCCAACGCCCGCCGCCTTGCCCGCCCTGACGGCGGCCTTGCGGCCAGCCAGGCGTTCAGGCCTTTTTCTCACCGCCCAGCGCGTCGACCAGGCCGCTTATCAGCTTGGACAGCTCGCCCGTCATCAGCGTGAAATCCGAGTCGAATTGCTCAGCCTCGTTATGCGCCGCGCTGTCCTGGCCTTCTTTCAGGACATCCAGCGGGTTGACCCGCTTGATGTCCAGCCCTTCGGTCAGCACGAAGGACACGCGGTCATTCCAGGTCATGGCCAGGCGTGTGCACTGCTTGCCGGCCTGCACATGCTTGCGCACGTCGTCGATCTCGACGCTCTGGCGCACGTAACGCACGGCAGCGCCGCTGTCGCTGGTGGAACGCAGTTCGGTGTCCTGATCCAGGGTGAAGCCCGAAGGCGGTTCATCACTGACCAGCCAGTTGGTCATGGCCGATGCGGGGGATTGCTCGACATAAAGCGGTGAAACCGGCAGGGTGTCGATGGCCTTGGCCAGCATGCCCAGCACTTCGTCGCTTTTGGCGGCGGCCGCGGCGTCGATGACCAGCCAGTGGTTGCGGGTGTCCAGCCAGACCCGGGTATCCCGGTAGACGCTGAACGCCTTGGGCAGAAGCTCGTCGGTGACTTGCTCCTTGATTTCCTTCATTTGCTTGCGGCCCGGCTTGAAGCCTTGCTGCTCTTCGATGTCTTGCGCTTTCGCCTTGGCGACCTGGTTGATGACGGTCGTGGGCAGCAGTTTTTTGTCGGCCCGCAGGGTAATCAGGTACTGGCCATTCTGGGCGTACACCAGGCCGCTGTCCTCGCGCGGGGCGATCCATCCCAGGCTTTGCATGTCCCTGCTGCCGTTGGGTTGGAAGGCCTGTTTTTCAAGGGCGGATTCCAGTGTGTCCGCGGTACATGACCACGAGGGGGCAAGGCGAAATATCCTGAGATTCTTGAACCACATATGCAGATGTCTTCTTGAGTAGTCGATGCGTGCCGGCCCGCCCGAGGGGCGCCGCCGTATCGCGAAAGTAAGTGAGCGGTGATTGTAAGCCTATTTACCGGGCGGCAAGGAAGCGCCCTGGTCAGGGCTTGCCGCCCACCGCGCGGCCTGCGTCCCGATGGGATGCGGCGGTAAAAAAAATGGCCCGGGTGCCGTAGCGCCGGGCCATCAGAGGCACACTGTGCTGCGCTAAAAAGGCTCGCGGGGGGCGCAACACAGGTGATAAAAAGAGCTGCCAGATTGCCAAACCGGGGGATCAGACGTTTGGCAACAGGAAACACAGAACTCTTTCTATGTGCAAATTTTACTGATATAGCCTGACGTTAGCCTGAACCCAGCAGCATCCGCGTGATTATGGTTGCCGATGGCCCGCAGGGGGGGGCGCGCCACCGGCATCTGGTATGCGGACGTTAGGCATTGATGTCATTGTCTTTGGTCTCCCGGACGAACAATACGCCTATGAACAAGGTAATCGAGGCGATGATGATGGGGTACCAGAGGCCGTCATAGATATTGCCGGTTGCCGCGACCACGGCAAAGGCGACGGGCGGCAGAAAACCGCCAAACCAGCCATTGCCGATGTGATAGGGCAGGCTCATGGAGGTATAGCGGATACGTGTCGGGAACATTTCCACCAGCATGGCGGCTATCGGGCCATACACCATGGTGACCATAATCACCAGAAGCGTAAGCAGCAGGACCACCATGATGTAGTTGATCTCGGATGGATCGGCTTTTTCGGGATAGCCATGACTGCGTATGGCATCGGTCAGGGCTTTTTTCAGCTCCTGCGAGCGCGCGGCGAAATTGGCCTTGTTCAGGCCCTGGCCTTCGAAGGATATGAATTCATCATTGCCGATGCGTGTCTTGGCCAGGCTGCCCGGAGGCGCGGCTTCGTTGGTGTAGTTGACGGCATTGCTGGCCATGAAGGCTTTCAGGATGTCGCACGAACTCTTGAATGAAGAGACGCCCACCGGATTGAACTGGAACGAGCAGGTGTCGGGGTCGGCGACGACCGTGACCGGGGCCGATGCCTGGGCTCTTTCCAGCGATGGGTTGGCAAAATGCGTCAGGCCCTTGAAAACAGGAAAGTAGGCGACAATGGCAATCAGGCAGCCTGCCATGATGATGGGTTTGCGCCCGATCCGGTCCGACAGCGCGCCGAACACCACAAAGAAAGGCGTGCCCAGCAGCAAGGCCAGGGCCAGCATGATATTGGCGGTATTGGGTTCGATGGCCAGGGTTTTGGTCAGAAAGAACAGGGCATAGAACTGGCCCGTGTACCAGATGACGGCCTGCCCGGCGGCCAGGCCGAACAGGGCCAGCAGCACGATTTTCAGATTACTCCATTTGCCGAAGGAGTCTTTGATGGGCGACTTCGAGGCGGTGCCGTCCGCCTTGATTTTGCGGAAAACAGGCGATTCATTCAGGCGCATGCGTATCCATACGGAAATGCCCAGCAAAATGGCGGAAATCAGAAAGGGAATACGCCAGCCCCAATCCAGGAAAGCCTCTTCGCCCAACGACTTGCGTATGCCCAGGACAACGAGCAGCGACAGGAACAGCCCCATGGTGGCAGTGGTCTGTATCCAGCTGGTATAGAAGCCGCGCCGGTTCTGGGGAGCGTGCTCGGCCACATAGGTGGCGGCGCCGCCATACTCGCCGCCCAATGCCAGCCCTTGCAGCATGCGCAGGCCTATCAGTATCACCGGAGCGGCCATGCCAATGGAGGCGTAGGACGGCAGGACGCCGACCAGGAAAGTGGACATACCCATGATCAGGATGGTGATCAGAAAGGTATATTTTCGTCCCACCAGGTCACCGAGGCGGCCGAAGACCAGGGCGCCAAATGGACGGACGGCGAATCCGGCGGCAAAGGCAAGCAGGGCGAAGATGAAGCCGGCGGTGGGATTCACGCCGGAAAAGAAATGTATGGCAATGATCGCTGCCAGCGAGCCGTAGAGATAGAAGTCGTACCACTCGAACACGGTGCCCAGCGAGGATGCAAAGATGACGCGCCGCTCCTCCGGGGTCATTGGCCGGTTCGTTGCCGCGGGCGCGCCGATAGACGCGGCGCCGGACTCAACGGCCGTTGTCGTGCTATTCATAGTGTCTCCGTATCGGATGCGTTTGCATTGGAATTGTTTTTTCCGGTTCTGACGCCGCCATGTTTTCTTCAACACTAAAGCAGCTGGCTGACGTCAAACTGACAAAACCATGAATCCCTTCCAAGTCTTGCAAAACATACTGCACGCTCAGGCGCCCGGGCCGGGCTGTACGCGGTTGAAGGTGATGCGAAGGCAGGTGCCGCCCGGAATACCGTTGCGGCTGCCGGTGGGCATGAAACTGACGCTGCCGCGGTGATGCTCGGCGATTTCCTTGACGATGGACAGTCCCAGCCCGCTGCCGTCCGCCTTGCTGCCCAGCACGCGATAGAAGCGGTCGAACACGCGCTCGCGGTCTTCCGGCGAAATGCCGGGGCCTGAATCTTCGACTTCCAGGTAGACGGACAAGGGGTCGCCGCCCACGCGCACCGTGACCCAGCCAGATGTCGAGCTGTACAGCAGGGCATTTTCGATCAGGTTATTCAGCAGCTCGGCCAGCATCATGCGGTCGCCGGAAATGTAGCCGGGGCGGGGCGCCGGCTCGAACCCCAGATCAATATGTTTTTTCAGGGCGGTATCCACCCAGAGCGAGGTCTGGCTTCGGGCCAGCTCGTTCAGGTCGACTTTGTCCGCAACGATCAAGTGAGGGTTTTCCACACTTTCCGCCCTGGCCAGCGTCAACAGCTGATTGACCAGGCGGGTGGCCCGCTCCGAACCCAGCACCATCTGTTCCAGGCTGGCATTCAGTTTTTCGGGGCTGCGTTCACGCAGGGCCAGTTCCGCCTGCGTGCGCATACCCGCCAGCGGCGTCTTGAGCTGGTGCGCCGCGTTGGCCACGAAGCGGCGTTGTGTTTCGTTGGTGGCGGCGAGCCGATGGAGCAGGCTGTTCATGGCGGCGATGAGCGGCACGATCTCCGCCGGAGCCAGCTCGGCGCTGATGGGCGACATATCGTTGGCGCGCCGGGCGCGTATCCGTTCCTGCAGCAGGCTGAGTGGTTCCAGGCCTTGTGTCAGGCCCAGGCCCGCCAGCAGGGCGGCCAGGGGGAGCACGATCAACTGCGGCGTCAGCATTCCGGTCAGGATTTCCTGTTGCAGGGTCGCGCGCATCTGGTTGGACTGCGAAACGATGGTCAGGAAGGGCAGGCCGTCCTGGTCTTGCCCGCCCCATATGTAGGCCACGCGTATGCTGCGGTTATCGGTCGTTTCGTTGCGCAGGCGCAGCTTGTCTTCTTCGTAGGTCCAGTTATCGGGCAGTGGAATGTTGGCATTGCCGCCCAGCGAGTTGCCATTGGCGTCGCGGATTTCCCAATGAATCATGTTCGACGGGTCGCCCTGCAAAATGGTGATGGCGGATGTGCTGAGCTGGATGCCGTTCAGGATGCTCTGCTGCTCCACCTCGTGCTTGAGCATGCGCAAGTGGTCGGCCAGCGTGCGGTCGTAGGGGGCATTGGCGATATTCTGGGCAATGAAATACGTAATGACCAGGCCCACGCTCCAAAGCAAAAACAGAGGCCCGAACATCCAGATCATGATCTTGTTCAGCAGCGCCCGGTGGTTTTTCTTGCGCCGGAACAGGCCGAAGAACGAGGCTTTGCCCGCCGCTTCCACGCTGGCATTGGTGTCCTTCAGTACTTGCGGGTCGATCAGCATTCAGGGCCGGAATCAGTGCATGGGCTGTCGCGGGCTCATGCCGCCAGGGAGTCGCTGCGGTTTTCGGGTTCCAGACAGTAGCCCAGGCCGCGGACGGTGACGATCTTGGCCCCGCTGGGTTCTATTTTTTTGCGCAGGCGATGGATATAGACCTCGATGGCGTTGGGTGTGACTTCTTCACCCCATTCGCACAAAAGGTCCACGAGCTGGTTCTTGCTGATCATGCGGCCGCAGCGTGAGAGGAATATTTCAAGCAGACTGGTTTCGCGGGCGGAAAGTTCGAGCGGCTGGTCGTCGATATGGGCGATGCGCCCGTTCAGGTCGAAGCTCAGGTGTTTGTAGCGAAGAATCGTGGTGCTGACGCCGGCGCTGCGGCGGGTCAGCGCGCGGACCCGTGCCTCGAGCTCGGACAGCGCGAAAGGCTTGGCCATATAGTCGTCGGCGCCCAGGTCCAGTCCCTTGACGCGTTGTTCCACCGTATCGGCGGCGGTTAGAATCAGTACCGGCAAGGGGGTTTGGCGTTGGCGCAGCATGCGCAGCACCGACAGGCCGTGCAACTGGGGCAGGTCGAGATCAAGGATGAGCAGGTCGAAACTTTGCAGCTTCAGGGCGGAATCGGCGCTGGAACCATCGTTCACGACATCGACAGCGTAACCTTCGTATCGAAGCGAACGGGAAAGTCCATCGGCAAGAATACTGTCGTCCTCGGCGATTAAAATACGCATGACGGGTTGGGTCGACTTGGCAAATACACAGGAATAACCATTTTGGCACCATCATCCGTGCATGGATAGTCAGGGTTAACGATGCAATGTCATGGATATCTGTTTATTTATACAGTATAATTTGATGCCATAATCTACTGGTGGCGGTTATTGGCCTGTGTTTTGCAGGCCAGGGGCCGGAACCACGCCAGCAATAGGGGCAGCCGCTTAAGGCGTGCCTGCCCGCCTTATCAATTTCGCTTTTCCGTCAAGGACCTTACATGGACGACAAAAACAGCAAAGCCGCCGGCGAGCGCAGCAAAGCACTGGCCGCCGCCTTATCCCAAATTGAAAAGCAGTTTGGCAAAGGCTCGGTCATGCGTTATGGCGACGATACTGTTGAACACGATATCCAGGTCGTATCCACCGGCTCGCTGGGGCTCGACATCGCTTTGGGCGTCGGCGGCCTGCCGCGTGGCCGTGTCATTGAAATCTACGGTCCCGAATCCTCGGGTAAAACCACACTGACCCTGCAGGTCATTGCCGAAATGCAAAAAATAGGCGGTACCTGCGCGTTCATCGACGCCGAGCACGCCCTCGATGTCCAGTATGCGTCCAAACTTAAGGTCAACCTGGCCGACCTCCTTATCTCCCAGCCCGACACGGGCGAGCAGGCGCTTGAAATCACCGATGCCCTGGTCCGCTCGGGTTCCGTCGACCTCATCGTCATCGACTCCGTCGCGGCGCTGGTGCCCAAGGCTGAAATCGAAGGCGACATGGGCGACTCCCTGCCGGGGCTGCAGGCGCGTCTCATGAGCCAGGCTTTGCGCAAGCTTACCGCCAGCATCAAGCGCGCCAACTGCATGGTCATCTTCATCAACCAGATCCGCATGAAAATCGGTGTCATGTTCGGCAATCCCGAAACCACCACCGGCGGCAATGCGCTCAAGTTCTACTCGTCGGTTCGCCTCGACATCCGCCGTATCGGCGCCATCAAGAAAAGCGACGAGGTCGTGGGCAACGAAACGCGCGTCAAGGTGGTCAAGAACAAGGTTGCGCCGCCTTTCAAGCAGGCCGAGTTCGACATCATGTACGGCGCGGGCATCTCGCGCGAGGGCGAAATCATCGATCTCGGCGTGCAGGCCGGCATCGTGGACAAGGCAGGTGCCTGGTTCAGCTATAACGGCACGCGCATAGGCCAGGGCAAGGACAATGTCCGCGAATACCTGAAAGAGCATCCCGAGATGGCATTTGAAATTGAAAACCGGGTGCGCGAGCAGCTGGGCGTCGTGCCCCAGGAGGCAGCCAAGAACAGCGGCAAGCCCGCTCCCCTGGCCGCCGATACCGGCGAATAAGGCGGGTTCCGGTGGCCGCCGCAAGGTCCAGAAGCAGGGGCGCCGTGCCCGACGACTTCGAAACGTTGTCGCCCGGCGGTGATGACACCGGCGCCCCTAAAAAAACAGGGCCTTCCCTGAAGGCCCGTGCCATCGGCTATCTGTCGCGACGAGAACACTCCCGTCATGAGTTATCCCGCAAGCTTGCCCCGCACACCGATGATCCGCAACAGGTCGAATCCCTGCTGAACGAGCTCGAGCGCGAAAACTGGCTCTCCAACGAACGTTTCACGCAAAGCTTGCTGAACCGGCGGGCTCCCCGGCAGGGGGCCAGCCGCATCCTGAATGAACTCAGGCAGCATGGCGTCGACGACGCGGCCATTGCCAGCGCTGGCCAACAACTGCACGATACCGAGCTGGAACGCGCTCGCGCCGTGTGGGAAAAAAAGTTCGGCCAGGCCCCCGCCAATGCCAAAGACTACGCTCGTCAGTACCGTTTCCTGGCGTCCCGTGGCTTTTCCGCCGAGTCCCTGCGGCGAATTCTGGGCGACATCCCCTACGGTTCCTCGTAGGGCTGCGCCTATTTATCGTCGAATTCCTTCAGTTTTTGTCCCTTGCCGCAAGGTCTGCGGGCCCGGGTTCAGCGCGCCGCCTTGATGCCCGTCAGTGTCTTGAAGCAGGTGTCGCGCGCCTGGCGCATGAAGGCCTGCAGGTAATCCGCATCCACGTCTTCAATGCGCACCGCCGCATGCAGCGTCCGCCATACGCCTTGTTCTCCCAGGTGGCAGATACGCAGCCAGCCCTGGTTCAGGTATTCCGTCAATGCCCAGTTGGGCAGGGCCGCCACGCCCCGCTGGCTGGCGACCAGTTGCGCAATGATGGGGGTCAGCTCGGCCTTGCGCAGGGCGGCGGGTTCGACGTCGGCGGGGTCCAGAAACGCCGTGAATACATCCAGGCGCTGTCGCTCCACGGGGTAGGTGATCAGGATCTGGTCGGCCAGTTGTTCGGGCTGTATGTATTTGTATTGCGAAAGCGGATTGGAGGCGGCCACCGCAAGTACCAGCTCATAGCGGAACAGGGGCAGGTAGGCCACCGCATCAATGTCCTGAGGGTCCGACGTGATCACCACATCCAGGTCGCCGCGCACCAGCGCGGGCAGCGGTGCGAACGAAAAAGCCGCCGACAGGTCCAGCTCGACATCGGGCCAGTCGCGCCGAAAGGCATCCAGGGCAGGCATCAGCCACTGAAAGCAGGAGTGGCACTCTATGGCCAGATGCAGGCGGCCCGTTCGGCCCGCGGCAAGCCGCTGCAGGTCGCGCTCGGTGGCCTTGACCTGAGGCAAAACGATGTCGGCCAGGGTGAGAATGCGCAGCGCCGCGGTGGTCAGCCTGGCGGGCCGGGTTCGGCGATTCAGCAATGGTGTTTTCAGGCGCACTTCCAGGTCGCGCAGTTGATGCGACAGGGCCGACTGTGTGACGTGCAGCCGCTCGGCGGCCTCTTGCAGACTGCCCGCATCGCGTATGGCGGACAGGGTTTCCATATGACGTATTTCCAGCATTTACGGCCTCATGAATGGCGCATCGGATTTGAGGACGGGGCGCGGCCTCTGCATCGTATTATTTTCATTGAGAAATATTCATACTAAGTATGGTGTATTTGATTTTGATTCAAATGATTGTATAGGCACAATGACGATCAAGACAAATATTTTTCATTGATTGGTGAATCAGAATGACGATTACTCATAATTTAGGCTTTCCCCGCATCGGTGTCCAGCGCGAGCTGAAGCGGGCGCTGGAAGCCTATTGGGCAGGCAAGCAAACGGCCCAGGAACTGGAAGCCGCGGGGCGCGAGTTACGTGCGCGGCACTGGAATCTGCAGGCAAAATCGGGCGTTCAGCTTGTGCCGGTGGGCGATTTTGCCTGGTACGATCAAATTCTGGAATGGACGAGCCTGCTGGGCGCTGTGCCTGCCCGTTTTGGCCAGCCGTCCGACGAACCGGTGGGACTCGATACGCTGTTTCGCATGGCCCGAGGCCGCGCCCCCAGCGGCTCGCCCGCCGCCGCATGCGAGATGACCAAGTGGTTCGACACCAACTATCATTACATCGTGCCCGAACTGGTTCCTGAGCAGTCCTTCCGCATCGCCCGGGGCTATTTGTTCGACCAGATCCGCGAAGCCCAGGCGCTGGGCCACCGCGTCAAGCCCGTTATTCCTGGCCCCCTGAGCTGGCTCTGGCTGGGCAAAGGCGACGCGTTCACCCAGGGCGCCGGCGACAGCGCCAAGCTGGCCTTGCTGGATAATCTTTTGCCTGTGTATGTCGAAGTGCTCCAGAATATCAAGGCGCTGGGCGTGGAGTGGGTGCAGATTGATGAGCCCATACTGGCGCTGGATTTGCCGCAGCCTTGGCAGCAGGCTTTCCAGCGCGTATACGAAACCCTGGCAGCGGCCGATGTGCGGCTATTGCTGGCGACCTATTTTGAAGACCTCAAGGAAAACGTTCAGGTACTCAAGGGCCTGCCGGTCGACGGCGTGCATGTGGACCTGGTGCGCGCGCCGGATCAGCTCGGGCGCGTCCTGGCAGTGCTTGATGACAAGCAGGTGTTGTCGGCCGGTCTGATCGACGGGCGCAACGTGTGGCGGACCGATCTGGACAAGGCTGGCGATCTCATCCGCGCGGTGGCCGGGCAGCGTGGCGACCGGCTGTGGCTCGCCCCGTCGTGCTCGTTGCTGCACGTTCCCGTCGATCTCGATAGCGAGCGCGAACTGGATGCCGAGCTGCGCGGCTGGCTGTCGTTTGCCACGCAGAAGCTGGATGAACTCAATGTGCTGGCCGGCTCGCTGGCGGAGGCGGTGGATGCCGGCACACAGCAGGCCTTGCAGCAGCAGCGCGATGCCTTGCAGGCCAGGAAAGATTCCGTCCGGATTCACAATCGCAGCGTACAGCAGCGGCTCGATGCGTCCGCCGACCTGAACCGCGATCGTGCGCCTTTCTCGCAGCGGATTGCCCGTCAGCAGGAAAAGCTGGGTTTGCCTGCCTATCCAACCACCACCATAGGCTCTTTCCCCCAGACATCGGAAATCAGGCTGGCGCGCCGTGACTGGAAGAGCGGGGCACTGAGCGATACGGCGTACGAAAAAGCCATGCAGGCCGAGATCGAGCACGTCATCCGCTTTCAGGAAAAAGTGGGTCTGGATGTGCTGGTGCACGGCGAGCCGGAACGCAATGACATGGTCGAGTATTTTGGCGAACTGCTTGGCGGTTTCGCGTTTACCCAGAATGGCTGGGTGCAGAGCTACGGCTCGCGCTGCGTCAAGCCGCCCATCATTTTCGGCGACGTGGCCCGGCCCGCGGCCATGACGGTGGCATGGTCCGCCTACGCGCAGTCCCTGACCGATAAGCCGGTCAAAGGCATGCTCACCGGCCCGGTCACCATTTTGCAGTGGTCGTTTGTGCGCGATGACCAGCCGCGGGAAGCCACTTGCCGGCAATTGGCCCTGGCGCTGCGCGATGAAGTCACCGACCTGGAGGCGGCCGGCATCACCGTGATCCAGATCGACGAGCCCGCGTTCCGCGAGGGCTTGCCGCTGCGCCGCGCCGATTGGCAGCACTATCTGGATTGGGCCGTCGATTGCTTCCGCCTGTCCACCGGCGGTGTCAGGGATGACACGCAGATCCATACGCACATGTGCTATTCGGAGTTCAATGACATCATTGAATCGATTGCCGCCATGGACGCCGACGTCATCACCATAGAAACCTCACGCTCCAATATGGAACTGCTGGGCGCCTTCGAGGACTTCCATTATCCGAACGATATCGGGCCGGGCGTATACGATATTCACTCGCCCAACGTGCCCAAGCTCGAGTGGATGGTCGACCTGATGAAAAAAGCCGCTACGCGGCTCCCGGCGGAACGCCTGTGGGTCAACCCCGACTGCGGCCTGAAAACCCGTGGCTGGCCTGAAACCGAAGCGGCCCTGCTGGCTATGGTCAAGGCGGCGCAAACACTGCGCTATACTTAGAGGGTTTATCGCAATCCGCCTTTATTGTTCATGCCCCTGCCGCCTCCCGATATCGCCCGCGAGCCACTGCATACGCGTTCCATACGTGTAAACTCGTTTGCCCGGGAGGACGGCCAATGGGATCTCGAGGCCGAACTGGTCGACCTCAAGGCCTACGATTTTCCCAAAAGAGTGGGCACCGTGCATCGCGCCGGCGATCCCATCCATCATATGCATCTTCGGGTCACGATCAATGATCAGTTCACGATCACTTCGGCCGTGGCCGACTACGATGCGGCGCCCTACCAAGAAAACTGTACCAGTATTGCGGCCGATTACCATGCGCTGGTCGGCATGAACCTGTTGCGCAATTTCCGCCAGGCGGTCAAAGACCGCTTTGGCCGTACTGCGGGCTGTACCCACATGACGGAACTGTCTTACGTATTGCCTACCGTCGCCGTGCAGACCATGGCCAACCAGCGCCGCCTCGAGCAAGAGTCTCCTGCGCACAAGCGCCCGTTCCAGCTCGAAGGCTGCCACGCCCTGCGGCTGAATGGTCCCGTCGTGCGAACGTTCTATCCCACGTGGTACATGGCACCCAAGGCAGGTGCGCGATGCGATTAGGCAACCCTCATTGGCGGGCAACGGCGCGTTCTCGTGCTGGCGAACGCGTTCTTTCTCTTATCTTTACGTTCTGACAGGTAACAAATGAAAATTCACGAGTATCAAGGCAAGGAACTGCTGAGGAAATTTGGCGTGACTGTGCCACGCGGAATTCCTGCTTTTTCCGTAGACGAAGCCGTTGCGGCAGCCGAAAAACTAGGTGGGCCGGTCTGGGTGGTCAAGGCGCAAATTCACGCGGGTGGACGCGGCAAGGGCGGCGGCGTCAAGCTGGGCCGCTCGATCGATGAAGTTCGCCAATTGTCCTCCGAAATTCTGGGTATGCAGCTGGTGACGCACCAAACCGGTCCGGAAGGCCAGAAAGTGGGCCGTCTGCTGATCGAAGAGGGCGCCGACATCAAGAAAGAATATTACGTTGGCATCGTCACTGATCGCGGCAGTCAGCGCGTATGCGTCATGGCATCCAGCGAAGGCGGCATGGACGTCGAAGAAGTCGCTGAAGCGACGCCCGAAAAAATACTGAAGGTGTTCGTCGACCCCAAAAACGGCTTGACCGACGACGAAGCGGCCGAGCTTGCCCGTGGCATCGGTGTTCCCGACGCATCGGTTGCCAAAGCCGCCGCCGAATTCCAGAAGCTCTATAAAGCATACTGGGAAACCGACGCTTCGCTGGCCGAAATCAATCCCCTCATCCTGACGGGATCGGGCGATATTATTGCGCTCGATGCCAAGTTCAACTTTGATTCCAACGCACTCTACCGCCATCCCGAGATCGTCGAGTACCGCGACCTGGACGAAGAAGATCCCGCCGAGATCGAAGCCAGCAAGTTCGACCTGGCCTACATCCAGCTCGACGGCAACATCGGCTGCCTGGTCAATGGCGCCGGTCTTGCCATGGCGACCATGGATACCATCAAGCTGTTTGGCGGCGAACCGGCCAACTTTCTTGATGTCGGCGGCGGCGCCACGGCGGAGAAAGTCACCGAAGCCTTCAAGATCATGCTCAAGAATGAAGGCGTCAAAGCCATTCTGGTCAATATCTTCGGCGGCATCATGCGCTGCGACGTCATCGCCGAAGGCGTCATCGCCGCGTGCAAGGCGGTCAATCTCAGCGTGCCGCTGGTGGTTCGCATGAAAGGCACCAACGAAGAGCTGGGCAAGAAATTGCTGGCCGAGTCTGGCTTGCCCATTATCAGCGCTGACACCATGGCCGAGGCCGCGACCAAGGTCGTGGCCGCAGCGAAATAAGAATATTGCCGAGGATTTTTATAAATGTCGATTCTGATCAACAAAGACACTAAAGTCATTACCCAGGGAATCACCGGCAAGACCGGCCAGTTCCACACCCACATGTGCCGCGAGTACGCGAACGGCAAAGACGCCTTCGTAGCGGGCGTGCATCCCAAGAAAGCCGGCGAAAACTTCGAAGGCGTGCCTATTTTCGGCAGCGTCAAAGAAGCCAAGGCTGAAACCGGCGCAACTGTTTCGGTGATCTATGTTCCGCCCGCGGGCGCCGCCGCCGCCATCTGGGAAGCCGTCGAGGCCGACCTGGACCTGGTCATCTGCATCACCGAGGGCATTCCCGTGCGCGACATGCTGGAAGTTCGCAATCGCATGCGCGACCAGAACAAGAAAACCTTGTTGCTGGGGCCGAACTGCCCGGGACTCATTACACCCGACGAACTCAAGATCGGCATCATGCCCGGCCACATTTCCCGCAAGGGCCGCATAGGCGTGGTCAGCCGTTCCGGAACACTGACATATGAAGCCGTGGCGCAATTGACTGAACTGGGCCTGGGCCAGTCCACCGCCGTGGGTATAGGCGGCGATCCCATCAACGGCTTGAAGCACATCGATGTCCTGCAAATGTTCAACGACGACCCCGACACCGATGCCGTGGTCATGATCGGCGAAATCGGCGGCCCCGACGAAGTCAACGCCGCGCAATGGGCCAAAGACAACATGACAAAGCCGGTTGTCGGCTTTATTGCGGGCGTGACGGCTCCCGCCGGCAAACGCATGGGCCACGCCGGCGCACTGATTTCGGGCGGCGCCGATACGGCCGATGCCAAGCTTGAAATCATGGAAGCATGCGGCATTCGCACGACCCGCGACCCATCCGAAATGGGCAAACTGCTCAAGTCGGTACTGTAAGCATCAAGAGGCCGGCCACAAGCTGGCCTCTTTCTTTATACTGTGCGACCGGCCTTATGGTTCAGAAGCTGGTTGCGCTCGCAGGGCCTTGCGGCGAACCCTACAATAAGCTGAATTATAATGGCCCGTTTTTTTGACCCCGACGTACTGGCTGCGGCCGGGTATTTCTTTTATTACGCCCTAGGTTAAAACGGACAAAAAAATGCTTGAATTCTTTCAAACGCTCCACTGGGGAGCCGTATTCCAGATCATCCTGATCGATATCCTGCTCGGCGGCGACAATGCCGTCGTGATTGCGCTGGCCTGCCGCAACCTCCAGCCCAAGCAGCGCATGCAGGGCATTCTATGGGGCACGGCGGGCGCCATCATTCTTCGCGTGCTGCTGATTGCTTTCGCCCTGACCCTGCTGAGCATTCCCTTCCTGAAGCTGGTCGGCGGCGCGCTGTTGGTCTGGATCGGTGTCAAGCTGCTTATTCCCGAAGAGGACGAGCACGGCAATATCTCGGGCGGCAGTTCCATCTGGTCGGCCGTCAAGACCATTCTGATCGCCGACTTTGTCATGAGCCTGGACAACGTCATCGCCATCGCCGGCGCGGCCCAGAATACACACCTGGATCATCAGCTGTATTATGTAATCTTCGGCCTGGTCGTGAGCGTGCCCATCATTATTTGGGGCAGCACGCTGGTACTCAAGCTGATAGATCGCTTCCCGCTGGTCGTCACGTTCGGCGCCGCGCTGCTGGGCTGGATTGCGGGCGGCATGCTAGTTACCGACGTGTTCATCGTCGAAAAGTTCGGTCCCACGACGACGGCGGTGAAAATTGCCGCCGAAGTCATTGGTGCGGTTCTGGTCGTTGCGCTGGGTAAATGGCTGGGATCGCGCAAGACTCTTTCCAAGGAAAGCGCATGAGTCTGTTCAAATCTTCAGGGCGCAAGAAGCCGGACGAGGCGGGGTTGTCCTTGCTGCAAGGCTTGGGCATCCTGGCCCTGATCGGTATTATTGCCGCCATCCTGCTCAACTACTTCACGTAGCGGCGGCATGTCGGAAACTCCTGAAAAACTGGTGATTGCCACCCGCGCCAGCCGGCTTGCCCTGTGGCAGGCCGAGCATGTGCGGGATAGGCTGCAGTCGCTTTATCCCGCCTGCCAGGTCAGCCTTCTGACCATGACCACGCGTGGCGACCAGATTCTTGATCGCAGCCTGTCCAAGGTGGGCGGCAAGGGCCTGTTCGTCAAAGAGCTGGAAACGGCGCTGCTTGACGGGCGCGCGGACCTTGCCGTTCATTCGCTCAAAGACGTTCCGGTCGACATGCAAAGCCCTTTTGCGCTATCGGTCATACTCGAGCGCGATGACCCGCGCGATGCCTTTGTGTCCAACGATTACGCATCGCTGGACGATTTGCCGGACGGCAGCGTGGTGGGTACATCGAGCTTGCGCCGCGAAGCCCAGATACGCCAGCGCTACCCGCGCTTGCGGGTGCAGCCGCTGCGCGGCAATCTCGACACGCGCCTGGGCAAGCTCGACCGTGGCGACTATGCGGCCATCATCCTGGCGGCGGCGGGCTTGCGTCGCCTTGGCCTGGCTGAGCGCATTCGCGGCTACCTGACCACAGAGCAGAGCCTGCCGGCGGCGGGCCAGGGCGCACTGGGCATTGAAGTCCTCGATGCGCGCAGCGACATGAAGAAATGGCTGGCGCCGCTGGCCGACACCGATACGACGGCATGCACCCTGGCGGAACGGGCGGTCTCGCGCGTTTTGGGCGGGTCCTGCCAAGTTCCCCTGGCGGCCTTTGCGCAACTCGAGGGCGACACGCTGAATGTCAACGGATTGGTGGCCGAGCCAGACGGTTCACGCATCATACGGGCGCAGGCATCGGGTCCTGCCGGGCAGGCCGAGCAGCTCGGCGTGCGCATTGCCAACGAACTGCTTGAAAACGGCGCCCGCAGCATACTGGATCGGCTCCTGTCTTCTGATACGGCCTCCTGACGGATTCGCACCGTGTCTGCAGCGGCCATGAACGCCAGTGTCGTACTGACACGGCCACAAGGAAAAAATGAGGCCCTGGCCCGGCGCCTCGCCGCGACGGGGCTGCAAACCTTGCTGCTGCCGGCATTGCACATTCGGCCCCTGGCGCACGATCCCGGCAGCATACCGCCTCCCGCCGAGTACGATTTGATTGTGTTTGTCAGCGGGCACGCCTTGCGGCTTTACCTGGATACGCTGTCTGAGCACACCCGAAGCAGTGGGTGGCCGGCTCATACGCTGGCGGCGACTGTCGGGGCGGCCAGCGCCCGTTTGCTGGAAGACGCTCCCTATGTTCGACCCGGGCAAATCATCTATCCGGGTCCTGACGACAGCCAGGATTCGGAAGGCCTGTGGCGGCTGCTTGAACCGCGCCTGGGCACCATCAAACGCGTGTTGATCGCCCGAGGCGGCACGGGCCGCGAATGGCTGGGCACGAAACTGCAGGAGGCCGGCCTTCAGGTGCGGCGGCTGGCCCTGTATGAACGAATACCGGCGCAATGGGATACGGCGCAGACTGGGCAGCTTGAGCAGGCGCTGAGGGCCGGGAGCCCTTGTGTCTTCCTGCTGACCAGCAGTGAAAGTGTCGACGCCGTGCATGCCAATATACGCCGGCTGGGTCTGGAAGACGCCTGGGGAAGGTCGCGTTTCGTTGTCATCCACGAGCGTGTTGCATGCCGTTTACAATCCTTGCTCAAGGCATCTGGTAAGGTAGAGCCGCCAGTGGTAAAAATATGCCAGCCCGGCGACGACGCCATTTTCCAGACGATCGCGCTGGCGGCGTCGCTTTCAGCAAGCTCCTAGGATTACAATCTCGTCATGACCGACAAAAAAACCGAGATCCCACAGGCACCGTCCGCATCCACGCCGACACCGCCTGCTTCGCCGGCACCGGCCAGCGGGGCCAAGCCTGCTGATTCCACTGCGCCTGGCAAATCCGCTGGGCCTTCATCGGCGGGCGCGACCGGCAAAACGACATCACCGGGGCCGGCCACCAGCGCGGCAATACCTCCAGCCGGGCCCGCCCGCAAGCGGCGCTCCCCGTGGCTGCCCGCTTTCCTTGTCGCCCTGATTATCGTGGCCATTCTGGCCGCCGTGGCCTGGTATCAGCAGAAGCAGTTCCAGCAGGCCAGCGCCAATTTGCTCAGCCAGGTTCAAAGCAGCAACAATACCGTCAGCCAGGCGCTCGAGCAGGCGCGGCAGGCGCTCGCCCAAACGCAAGAGCAGTCCGGCCAGATCGCGGCACTGGAAAACACCTTGCGCCAGTTCCGTGGACAGGTCGATGGCCTGGACCAGGCGTTTCAAACCCTGACAGATCGGGGATCCGATCTTGTCCTGATCAACGACGTCGACCATCTGGTAACGATTGCGCAGCAGCAGTTGCAGCTGGGCGGCAATGTCGCCAATGCCGTGATTTCGCTTGAAACCGCGCAGGCGCAGCTGGCCAGGGCCAATCGTCCGGGGCTGGCCTCGTTGCAGCAAACCCTCAATGGCGATCTCGACCGGCTGCGGGCCGCTTCCACTGTCGACATCGCCGCCTTGTCAGCCCAGCTCGACGAGCTGAGCAGCCTGGTCAGCGAAGCCGCCTTGCTCGTGCCCGACGATGCCGCGCCCGAACCGCTGCCGGCCCCCGAACCTTCCGTGTCTGCCACATCACGTTTCTCCGGTGGCCCGGCGGATCCGGACGCGCCATGGTGGAAGCAGGGGCTGGCGAATATCGAAACCTGGGCCCAGGGCGCCTGGGCGTCCGTCCGCCAGGATCTGGGAGAGTTCATCACGGTGCGCCGGGTCGACGACGCCACGGCACTGCTGATGTCGCCGGATCAGGCCACGCGTTTCCGCGAAACCTTGCGCCTGCGCATCATGACTGCTCAGCTGGCGCTCATGATGAAGCAGCCCAAGATCTGGCAGGCTGAAACCGCGGCACTGGTCAAATCCATAGAAACACGTTTCGACGAGCGCTCTCCGCAGGCCCGCCAGGCCATCAAGATCGCACGCCAGATGGCCGACACCGCCATCGACGCCGAATTGCCCACCGTCACCAATACCCTGCGGGCCATCGAGACCCTGCGTCAAGAAGAGACGCAGCATGACCAAAACGCCGGCGAAGCCTCGTCAACAGGCGACGCGCAGGCCGATGAGGCGCAAGCCGGCGCAGCCTCCGACGACCCGCCCCAGGCATCGCCCGAGTCCGCCCAAGCGGCTCAGGAACCTGCCCCTTCATTGTCTGAACCCGCCGCTGCAACCGCGGCAGGGTCATAAGGGGCTATGCCATGAGAGCCTGGTTCTGGACCCTGGTAGTGCTGGCGGCGGCGGTGGGGCTGGCTCTGCTGCTGCGCGAACACAGCGGCAATGTGCTGATCGTGGCGCAGCCGTGGCGCATCGAGCTTTCCCTCACCTTGGCCGTGCTGCTGGCCTTGGGCAGCTTCATCATTCTGTACGGCCTGCTGCGCGTGGCAGCCTGGATAGGCGCGCGGCCCGAGAGTTTCCGCTCGTGGCGCAGCCGGCGCTCGCAAAGGCGCGAGCATGAGCTGCTGGAAAGCGGCTGGATCAATGTACTGGAAGGTCGGTACACAGACGCTGAAAAAGACTTGTCCAGGCTCCTGGGGCGCAGCAAGTCCAGCAGCCGCAAAGTCCTGGCGGGCCTGGCCTCGGCGCGCGCCTCCCACCATTTGGGTGAGTTCGCCCGTCGCGACGAAGCCCTGGACGTGGCTCGGAAAAATGCCCAGGACAATCCGCGCCTGAGCGAAGCCACCGCCACGGTCGCGGCCGAAATGTATCTGGACCAGAACCGTCCGCAAGATGCCCTGGTGCTGCTGCAGCCCCTGCAGGATGCCACCTCCCGTTATTTTCAAGCAACACGGTTGTTGTTGCGCGCGCATAGGCAGTTGCGCAACCACGATCGTGTCTACGAGCTCACCCGTCTGTTGTCGCGTCGCGGCGTCATCGAAAAAACCGAGGCCATGCAGCTCATAGAAACCTCGACGGCGGCGCGCTTGCATGCCGGCGGCCCGGAAGGATTCAAGTCGATTTGGGGAGACCTGCGGGCTGAAGAGCGCATATTGCCCGATATTGCGTTGGCCGCGGCTGATATTCAGGCGAGGCAGGGGCATATCGATGAAGCCTCGAAAATTCTCGAAGGCGCCATTAACGCAAGACTCGATGCCCGCTTGCTCAATGCCTATTCGCAGTGTCCGCCCGAGCATGTGGCGCGCCGATTGAGCAAGGCCGAAGATTGGCTCAAGACGCATCCCGACGATTCCGCCCTGTTGGCGGCACTGGGCAATTTATGCCTGACCGGCCAGTTGTGGGGCCAGGGCGAGCATTACTTGCTGCGCAGTATGAAAATACGCAGCGACATGCGCATTCATGCCTTGCTGGGCAATCTGTACGATCGCCTGGGCCGCCCCGACGACGCCATGACGCACTGGCGCCTGGCATCCGGCGTGGCCGGTGTGCTGCCCCTGCCGCCCACCAGCCGCGTCCTGCCCGCGGCCGATACGCGGGGTGATCCTACCCTGATCGACGTCGAACAGTTTCCGCGCCAGGCGCAGATTCTTCGCGATATGCATGCGCCGCTGGCCGCCAGCGCCGCCGACTTTGTCGGCGACGATAACCAAGCGTCCAGCGCGGCGCCGTCGCATCCGCCCGCCCCGGCGGCGGAGCAGGCCCGTACTCCGGCGGGCGGCATTGACGAGAGCTATCTGGATGAGTATTTCGACAGCGCGCCCATTCCGGGCGTCGACCTGTCGCAAACCTCGGACCGTCCGCAACGCGGCTCTGGACAACGTTGATTTTTTCTCATTTATATCCTTAAGGTTAGATTAAGCATGAGCTTGGACCGCGTACTCGCCGGCAATAAGTTGCCCGATGAATTCAATGTCATAATCGAAATCCCCATGAACGCCGATCCGGTCAAGTACGAAGTCGATAAAGACTCCGGCGCCGTGTTCGTCGACCGCTTCATGCTGACCGCCATGCACTACCCCTGCAATTACGGCTACATCCCCCAGACGATATCCGACGACGGCGACCCGGTCGATGTGCTGGTGCTGGCGCCATTTCCCATTCAGGTGGGCGCGGTGATCCGTTCACGCCCCATAGGCGTCCTGCACATGGATGATGAAGCCGGTGGCGACGCCAAATTGCTGGCGGTTCCCGTCGATAAGCTTTATCCTCCTTACCGAAACATCAAGACACCGGCCGATTTGCCCGAAGAGGACTTGGCCCGCATTCAGCATTTCTTTGAGCATTACAAAGATCTCGAGCAGGGCAAATGGGTCAAAATCAAGGGCTGGGAAGGCCCGGAAGCCGCGCTGAAAGAAATCCGCGAAAGCGCTGAACGCTACACAAATGGAGAGAAGTGAATGGATACCGTGATTCCCGCAATGCCTGTTGCCGCACTGTCAGTGGCTGACTCGAACGCCGTATTTCCTGTCAGGCGCGTCTACTGTGTCGGCCGCAACTACGCTGAACACGCCAAGGAAATGGGCTTTACCGGTCGCGAAGATCCGTTTTTCTTCTGCAAGCCATCCGACGCCTTGCTGAATGTGGCCGATGGCCAGACCGGCAATCTGCCTTACCCGCCCAAGACGTCCAACCTGCACTACGAGATCGAACTGGTCGTGGCCTTGAACAAGGGCGGCCGTGACCTGACCGTCGAGCAGGCCGCCGAATGCGTCTGGGGCTATGCCATTGGCCTGGACATGACACGCCGCGACCTGCAGGGCGAAGCCAAGAAGCAGGGCCGTCCCTGGGAAGTGGGCAAGGCATTCGACCAGTCCGCGCCCATCGGGCCATTGCATCCGCGCGAAAAAGTCGGCACGCTCGATTCGGGCGCCATTTCCCTCAGTGTGAACGGCGCGTCCAAGCAATCCAGCGACCTGTCGCAGATGATCTGGAATATTGCGGAATCCATTGCCTATCTGTCGGGCTTGTTTGAATTGAAGGCAGGCGATATTATCTTCACGGGCACGCCAGAAGGCGTTGGTCCGGTCGTTGCGGGGGACACCATGGTGGGCGCCGTCGCCGGCCTTGGTGAGCTTCATGTAAAAGTGGTGGATCCGTCGTAATACGGCAACCCTTTCTGCTTAAATAAGGAATCGCTATGACTAATAAAATTCTGGCTGCATTGGCTTTATTGGGCTGCCTGGCGATGGCCGGCTGCGCCAACACCGTCGATGGCGCGGGGCAAGACATCAGCAATGCGGGCAATGCCATTTCCAATTCCGTGAAATAGCAGTGCCGCAGCAGCAGTCCGTGTCGCGCGGGCTGTCAGCGCCATGAAATCCGCCGGGCATATGCCCGGCTTTTTTGTGCCCGCATTTCCTGGCATGGCCATCAGGGCATTTTCAGTTCAAGTGTTTACGGCATTTGAAGCTGGGTTTGGGCGGGGCGCCAGGCAAGGACAATGCCATCGATGGGGATGGCAGGCTGAAGCGGTGAAATTGCAGTCTTGATATCCACGGTGTTCTTGCTTCTTGCGACGTTGCCCAGGTGCTGGGCCGGTGCCGGGCTCCATCGCTGCGCCCCCTGCCGGGGGTACCCTTGCACGGGCTTCCAGGCGGGGTCGGGCGTGAACTCGCGAGTCATCAGCCGCCTGTGGGCTGATGACCCGCTCAAACAGGCACGCCCTCTTACGCCCCCGCCTTGAAGCCCGTGCCGCGGCTTGCTCAAAGTCGCCCGGCACCGGCCCAGCACCCGGGCAACTCTGGCAGGGGCAACTTGACGATCCTGGCACAGACTTGTTTATCTCGATGGCCTTGTGCAAGGGAGGACCTTGTTTAGGGTGGCCTTCTTGATCGCGATTATCCGCGTTGCAGAAAACAATCCGGGTCACAAGTAAAACCGCCCAACATTCGCCGGCATAAAAAGGCGGGTGTGGCGGGGGCTGTGCAGGCGCCTCGCGCAAGCCGTTTTCTTCGGCCCAAGCGGGGAGGCAAGTCCGCAGTTGTCTGAGCGCGACGATTGCGGACAATCCGGGGGATTGTCCGCCGCGCGAGTTCTGTGGACGCCCCGATTGGGTTGAAGAAAACGGGCAGCCCAGGCAGAGCCTGGGCCGTAGCGCGCGAAGCCGGAACAGCCCGTGCCACACCCGACTTTCTTAAGCACGAAGCCTGGCCCATGTGCAAGCCCGCCTTTCTTAAGCACGAAGCCTAGTCGCCGCAAATACTGACTCGGGCTCCGCCGCGTCATGAAAATGTCATCGTGAATTAATCCTACGGTCATTTCCGGCTTCTAAGATGCCCGGCATGTCATCACGTTTCCCGTTCAAACGCAGGTGTGGTCGCTCCAGTTCTGCCTGCGCCAGAAATATCCGCGCCTTGCCATTATGGCGGCGCGTGATCTGAAAGGGAATTAAGGCGATGCGTCGTCCGGCTTCTTGAGGAATACACGTATGTATCCAGCTATTCATGTGGAAGACCTGAACAAAAGCTTCGGCGGCAAACAGGTGTTGTTCAACCTGGGCCTGGCAGTGGCGCCCGGCGAGATGGTGGCCTTGATAGGCGCGTCGGGTTCGGGCAAGTCGACGCTGCTGAGGCATTTGGCCGGCCTGGCTTGCGGCGACAAGCAGGGTTGCGGCTCCATACAGGTACGTGGCCAGACGGTGCAGTCGGCCGGACGCCTGAATGGACAGGTACGCCGCTTGCGCGCCGACATCGGCTACATCTTTCAGCAGTTCAATCTCGTCGGGCGCCTTAGCGTGCTCAGCAATGTACTGCTGGGCCGGTTGGGGCGCATGCCGCGCTGGCGGGGCTCGCTGGGCCTGTTCAGCCACGAAGAAAAAGAGCGTGCCATGGCCGCGCTGGAAAGAGTGGGCCTGGCCGAGTATGCGCATCGCCGCGCCTCGACCCTGTCGGGCGGCCAGCAGCAGCGCGTGGCGATAGCCCGCGCACTGAGCCAGGAGGCCGAAGTCATATTGGCCGATGAACCCATCGCTTCGCTCGACCCTGAGTCGGCGCGCAAGGTAATGGATATTCTGGCCGATATCAACGGGACCGACGGAAAGACGGTGGTGGTCACCCTGCACCAGGTGGACTACGCCGTGCGCTACTGCGAACGCGTTGTCGCACTCAAGTCCGGCCGCATCCATTTCGACGGCTCCGTGCGAGCGCTCGATGGCGCATTCCTGAACGAGCTGTACGACGGCGACCTCGAAGCCGCCTTGCTGTTCCCCGGAGACGAGCGTCAGAAACAAAGCCCTGTGATGAGACCCGTTTCTTTGATTGCCGCCTGATCCGCAATTCGCGGGTCAGGTTTTCTTGATTCGACTTGTCTAGACAAGTCCATGAAGCACCACCAGGAGTATCGATATGTTCAAAGGTATGCGTAAAGTTTTTTTAGCCACCGCGGTTGCCGGCATGGCGCTGGCCGGCACAGTTCATGCCGCCGAGCCCAAAGAATTGAATTTCGGCATTATTTCAACCGAATCGTCCCAAAACCTGAAAGCGCAATGGGATCCGTTCCTGGCTGCCATGGGCGAGCAAACCGGCATGAAGATCAATGCCTATTTTGCGCCTGATTATGCCGGCATCATCCAGGGCATGCGTTTCGACAAGGTGGATGTGGCCTGGTACGGCAACAAGTCGGCCATGGAAGCTGTTGACCGCGCCGGAGGCGAAGTCTTCATGCAGACCGTTGCCGCCGATGGCAGCCCGGGCTACTGGAGCTTGCTGATTGCGCACAAAGATAGTCCCATCGCCTCGGTCGAGGATATGCTCCAGAATGCCAAGAACCTGACCTTTGGCAATGGCGATCCCAATTCGACCTCGGGCTTCCTGGTGCCCGGCTACTACGTTTTTGCCAAGAATGACGCCGACCCCAAACAGATCTTCAAGCGCACATTGAACGCGAGTCATGAAGTCAATGCGCTGAGCGTGGCCAACAAGCAGGTCGATGTCGCCACTTTCAATACGGAAGGCATGGAGCGCCTGACGCTGACGAATCCTGCCAAGGCCGCGGAACTCAAGGAGATCTGGAGATCGCCCCTGATCCCGTCGGACCCCATTGTATGGCGCAAGAACCTGCCCGATGCCACCAAGAAGAAAATCCATGATTTCTTCGCCAATTACGGAGCCAATCAGCAGGAACTCGCCGTGCTGGAAGGCTTGCAGTGGGGCAAGTTCCGGGTATCGGACAACGATCAGCTATTGCCCATACGCCAGCTTGAGCTGTTCAAGACACGCAGCCAGATTGCCGTTGACAGCAGCCTGAGCGATAGCGACAGACAGGCCAGGCTCGCTGCGATCGATGCCGACCTGGAAAAGTTGGCCGCCCGCATGGCCACGCTTGAAAAGAAAGTCGCCAGCGCCCAGTAAACCAGAGCCGCCTTTGCGCAGCCATGCCGCGCAAAGGCGAACTTAGCCTCAAGAACGGTCTTTCGTCATGACAACCTTGGTATCCGCTGTTCCATCCCATCAGGCGCCCAGGCGTTCATGGTCCCAATGGCTCGCCTGGTGCGCGCTGGCGGTGATCCTGGCGTGGTCGTGGGAAGGGGCGGAGATGAATCCGGCCATGCTTTGGCGCGATGCCGACAACATGCGGGTTTTTCTCGCCGATTTCTTTCCGCCCGATTTCCGCCACTGGCGGCTGTACCTGGATGAAATGTTGGTGACCGTGCAGATCGCTGTCTGGGGAACGGCGCTGGCGATCGTGTGTTCGATCCCACTGGGAATACTGTGTTCCGAAAACATAGCGCCCTGGTGGATATGCCAGCCGGTGCGGCGTGTGATGGATGCCTTTCGATCCATCAATGAAATGGTTTTCGCCATGCTTTTTGTGGTGGCGGTGGGCCTGGGGCCTTTCGCCGGCGTCATGGCGCTGTTTGTGGGCACGACCGGCGTGCTGGCCAAGTTGTTTGCCGAGGCGGTCGAGGCGATCGACCCCGGGCCGGTGGAGGGCGTGCGCGCCACGGGCTCCAGCAGCCTGCAGGAAGTGATCTACGGTGTCATTCCCCAGGTGCTGCCATTATGGATTTCCTACGCCCTGTATCGCTTTGAGTCCAATGTGCGTTCCGCGACTGTTGTCGGCATGGTGGGCGCGGGCGGCATCGGGGTCACGCTGTGGGAGGCCATACGCGGTTTTCAGCTGGCGCAGACCTGCGCGATTCTCATCATTATCATCATTGCGGTCAGCGCCATCGACATCGTGTCGCAGCGCCTGCGCAAGCATTTCATTTAGGAAGGGCAGAGGTGGATACGCCTTTTTCCGTAAACATGGACTTGTCTAGACAGCCCATGCCCCGCTATCTTGAATTGGCCCAGGCATTGCGCGAGCAGATAGGCAGCCTCGAGGCGGGTGATTATCTGCCGTCCGAGGCCTGCCTGGCGCAGCGTTTCGGGGTCAACCGCCATACCTTGCGCCGCGCCATCGATGAACTGATTGCGGAAGGGCGGGTGCTGCGGCGCAAGGGGCGCGGCACCTGCGTGCTGCCGAAGCCCATCATCTATCCGGTGCATGCCGGCAGCGCCTACAGCAAAACGCTGGCGCATATGGGCTTTCGTTCCGAGGCGATACTGCTGGGCAAACGCCAGCGCCCGGCGACGCCGGATGAACGGGAAGCCCTGCAACTGGATGAGTGCGAACGGGTGCTCGAGTTCGAGACTCTGCGCCTGCTGGATCAACAGCCCATCAGCCTGATCACGCACTGCTTCGCGGCAAGACATCAAACGCATATGCAATCGTATGCCGGCGGTTCCATGCGCGCGCACCTGGCACTGCAGGGCATTCGTCTGAAGCGTATTTCCACACTCATCGGCGCACGGGCGCCTTCCCAGCGCGACGCCTTGCATTTGTTGATGCCCAGGCATACGCCGGTGCTCAGCATACGCACGCTCTCATGCGAATCGGATGGCGCGGCCTTCGAGCTGTCCAGTTCCATTACGCGTGCCGACCGTTTCAAGTATCACGTCATCTCAGGAGAACAACATGATGAATAGTCCGGATGTGCAGGCCGGCGGCGAAGCGCTGGTTCGGCGCCAGCAGTGGATGCGGGTGCTGGCATGCGCCGGTCCGCAACTGACGAGTTACAGCGATGCGCTGCGCCAGGATGAACATCACTTCATCCGTCCCGCCGAGATTGGCATGGTCATGGTTCGCGGCCGCGCCGGCGCCAGCGGAGCGCCATTCAACCTGGGTGAAATGACCGTCACGCGCTGCGTGGTGCAATTGGCCGACGGACGTCACGGCTATAGCTATGTGGCGGGCCGAAGCAAGCCGCATGCGGAATTGGCCGCGCTGGCCGATGCGCATCTGCAGGGCGAGCGGCAGGCTTATTGGCTGACGCAACTGATCGAACCGCTGCGGCGCGAGCAGGCCGCTGAACGCGGGACCAGGGAGTCGGAAAGCGCGGCGACCAAAGTGGACTTCGTCACGCTGGTCCGGGGAGAAAACGAATGAGCGGTGAATGGCTTTTGCCGGCGTTCGCCGATCCGGCCCAGGTTTCGCAGCAGGTGTTCCGGCGCGCCTTGAGCGCCTTGTCCGAGCCGGGCCTGATACAGCAGGTGGTTGACGCGCCTGGCCTCGACCGCCTGTCTCCCGCCACCTATGCGCTATGTCTTTGTCTGCTCGATGGCGACACGCCTTTGTGGCTCAGTCCATCGCTGGATACGCCGCGGCTGCGGGCCAATCTGGCCTTTCACTGTGGCTGCCCGTTCGCCGAGGCGCCGGAGCAGGCCGCGTTTGCCCTGCTGGACGGGGGCGATGGTGGCGAGCTTCCCGCTTTCAATCCCGGCACCGACCGCGATCCGCACTTGTCCTGCACTGTCATGATCCAGCTGGAGCGGCTCGATGGCGGTGGCCTCACGTCGTGGCGGGGTCCAGGCATATTGGACAGGCGCGCCATGTGTCTGCCTTTGCCCGCTGGATTCTGGGCGCAGCGCGCGCCGCGGGCCTTTCCCAAGGGGCTGGATTTTTTTCTGACCGCGGGTTGCGAGTTTGTGGGCTTGCCCCGCAGCACGAGCGTCTCGCCCATGATGCAAGAGGTGGCCTGAATGTATGTTGCTGTCAAAGGTGGCGAACAAGCCATCGATAATGCCCACGCCTTGCTGGCAAAGAAAAGGCGTGGCGATGTGTCGGTGCCCGAGCTGGGCGTCGCGCAGATACGCGAGCAGATGCCTCTGGCGGTGGCCAGGGTCATGGGCGAGGGGGCTTTGTTTGATGAGGAGCTTGCAGCCCTGGCCATCAAGCAGTCGGCCGGCGATCTGCTCGAGGCCATCTTCCTGCTGCGCGCCTATCGGACAACCTTGCCGCGCTTCATGTCCAGCCAGCCCCTGCGCACGGAAGAGATGGAGGTCGAGCGGCGCATATCCGCCACGTTCAAGGATTTGCCGGGTGGGCAGCGGCTGGGTCCGACCTTCGACTATACCCATCGCTTGCTGGATTTTTCCCTGTTGGCTGAAGATTCTGTTCAACCGTCTGTTGCGTCGGTCGCCGACGCGGTGCCCAAGCCGTGTCCGCGCGTAGTGGATATGCTGGCGCGGGAAGGCTTGCTGGAGCTTGATGCGGATCGGGGCGGCAAGGTGCCCGACATCACCCGCGAACCGCTGGATTTTCCCTCGTCCCGGGCACAGCGGCTGCAGGCGCTGGCACGCGGCGACGAGGGCTTTCTGCTGGCCCTGGGGTATTCGACCCAGCGCGGCTATGGCCGCAACCATCCGTTTGCCGGAGAGATACGCATCGGGCGGATTGACGTCTGGGTGGAACCCGAAGAGCTCGGCTTTTCCGTACCGCTGGGCGATATCGAGGTCACTGAATGCGAGATGATCAATCAGTTCGTGGGCAGCAAAACCCAGCCGCCCCAGTTCACGCGCGGCTATGGATTGGCTTTCGGCTATGCCGAGCGCAAGGCGATGGGCATGGCGCTGGTCGACCGGGCCTTGCGCGCCGCGGAATACCAGGAGGATATCGAGTCGCCGGCCCAGCAAGAGGAGTTTGTGCTGATGCACTGCGACAACGTCGAGGCGGCGGGTTTTGTGTCGCACCTGAAACTGCCGCACTACGTGGACTTCCAGTCGGAGCTGGATCTGATCCGCCGGCTGCGCCAAGACCCCGCCGGCGAGGCGGCGGCACCCACGGAGAAACGAGCATGACCATACCACTGGAGCAAGACGGGATAGAGCGCGGCTACAACTATGCCTATCTTGACGAACAAACCAAGCGCAGTTTGCGCCGGGGGCTGTTGAAAGCCGTGGCGATTCCCGGCTACCAGGTGCCTTTCGGCGGCCGGGAAATGCCTTTGCCCTATGGCTGGGGCACGGGCGGAATGCAGGTGACGGCGGCCATACTGGGCCGCGACGACGTGCTGAAAGTCATAGACCAGGGCGCGGATGATACGACCAATGCCGTATCCATTCGGCGCTTCTTTACCCGCACAGCCGGTGTGCGCACGACAACACGCACGGATGAGGCCACCCTTATCCAGACTCGCCACCGCATACCGGAAATACCGCTGCGCCATGGCCAGATCATGGTCTACCAGGTGCCCATCCCGGAGCCTTTGCGTTTCATTGAGCCTTCGGATTCCGAGACTCGCGCCATGCACGCGCTGAACGACTACGGCGTCATGCACGTCAAGCTGTACGAAGACATTGCCACTTACGGGCATATTGCAACGACTTATGCCTATCCCGTGATGGTGGGCGAACGCTATGTGATGGACCCATCCCCCATACCCAAGTTCGACAACCCCAAGCTGCACATGAGTCCGGCCCTGATGCTGTTCGGCGCCGGGCGCGAAAAGCGCCTGTATGCCGTGCCGCCCTATACCGAGGTGAAGAGCCTGGACTTCGAGGACTATCCGTTTGCATTGCCGACCTGGGACCAGCACTGCGCTTTCTGCGGCAGCGCGCAGTCTTATCTGGATGAACTGATCGTCGACGACGAGGGTACGCGGCAGTTCGTCTGCTCCGACACGGATTACTGCGGACAGCGCGCCGCCGCGCGGGAGGCCACATCATGAGTCCACTGTTATCTGTACAGGACTTGACGCTGCTGTATGGGCCGGACAAGGGCTGCCAGGGAGTTTCTTTTGATCTGCACGCCGGCGAGATCCTGGGCATTGTGGGCGAATCGGGTTCCGGCAAGTCGACCCTGCTCAGCGTGTTGTCGGGCCGGACGCTACCCGACAGCGGCGTCGTGTCGTACTGCAGTCCGCAAGACGGACCTATGGATTTGTACCAGGCCAGCGATGCGCAGCGCCGTACGCTGCTGCGCACCGAATGGGGATTTGTCGAGCAGAACCCGCGCGACGGCTTGCGCATGAATGTGTCGGCGGGCGCCAATATTGGCGAACGGCTGATGGCGCAGGGTGTGCGCCATTACGGACAATTGCGCCAGGCCGGCCTGCAGTGGCTGAAGCAGGTTGAAATCGACCCGGCCCGCATCGATGACTTGCCCCGCACATTTTCAGGCGGCATGCAGCAAAGGCTGCAGATCGCCCGCAATCTGGTCTCCAGGCCGCGCCTGATTTTCATGGATGAGCCCACGGGCGGCCTGGATGTGTCGGTGCAGGCGCACCTGCTGGATCTGTTGCGCGGACTGGTGCGCGAGCTGCAACTGGCCGTGGTGATCGTGACGCACGATCTGGCCGTGGCGCGCCTGCTGGCGGATCGACTGATGGTCATGCGCCGTTCGCGAGTGGTGGAGTCGGGGCTGACCGACCAGATCCTGGATGACCCGCAGCATCCGTACAGCCAGTTGCTGGTGTCATCGGTGCTGCAGCCTTGAGGTGATGAACATGATGAATGATATGAAACCCGTCATAGAAGTGAGCGGACTTGCCAAGACCTTTACCTTGCATCAGCAGCACGGCGTGGTGCTCGATGTGCTGCGAGACTTGAGCTTTTCGGTGCTGGCAGGCGAGTGCCTGATTTTGCATGGCCGTTCTGGCGCGGGAAAGTCGACACTGCTGCGCACCTTGTATGGCAACTATCTGCCTGCCGCCGGCAGCATACGCGTGCTGCACGACGGCCAATTCGTCGAGCTGGTTGGCGCCGAGCCGCGGCAGACGCTGGCAATACGCCGCCGCAGCCTGGGCTACGTCAGCCAGTTTCTACGGGTGATACCGCGCGTCAGCTGCCTGGACGTCGTGATGGAGCCGGCGCTGGCGCGTGGCGTGGATCACGATCAGGCGCGCTTGCGCGCCCAGGCGCTGTTGCAGCGCCTGAGCATACCGGACAGCCTGTGGTCGCTGGCGCCCGGCACTTTCTCTGGCGGGGAGCAGCAGCGCGTGAATATCGCGCGCAGCTTCATGGTGCACTGGCCCGTGCTGCTGCTGGATGAACCCACGGCATCCCTGGATGAAACCAACCGCGGCGTGGTGATAGGCTTAATTGCCGAGGCCAGGGCGGCGGGTTCTGCGCTGATCGCCATTTCTCATGATGCCGCCACGCGTGATGCCATCGCCGACCGTTATCTTGATATGACTCCCAAGGAGCCGGCCCATGCCTGCTGAACAAATATTGACGAATGCCCAGGTTGTGACGGACACCGAAGTTTTCCTGGGTTCCGTCGCAGTACGCGATGGCCTGATCCATGATGTGAGCCGAGGCGCCAGCCGGCTGGCCCAGGCCCAGGATCTGGAAGGCGATTACTTGCTGCCCGGACTGGTCGAATTGCATACCGACAATCTGGAAAAGTATATGAACCCGCGCCCCGGCGTGGACTGGCCGCCGGAGTCGGCGGTGCTGGCGCACGACGCCCAGATTGTATCGGCGGGCATCACCACCGTGTTTGATGCGCTGGCCATCGGCGATGTCAATCCAAAAGGCGATCGTATGCGGCAATTGCCCGTAATGCAGGAAGCTATTAGCTGGGCGGAACAGCAAGGACATACGCGTGCGGAGCATCGCCTGCACCTGCGTTGCGAACTCAGCCACGAAAAAACCCTGGATGTATTCAACGACCTGGTGCACAGCCCCTTGGTTCAACTGGTGTCGGTGATGGATCATTCGCCCGGCCAGCGGCAGTTTGTAAAGCTGGAAAAGTACCGCGAGTACTATCAGGGAAAATATCATCTGAGCGATGCGGAGATGGATGACTTCATCCAACGCCAGGTCGAAAACTCCCGGCGCTATAGCGATGACTATCGACGCGCGATTGCCAGCGAGTGCCGGCAGCGCTCACTGTCTCTGGCCAGCCATGACGATGCGACGCTGGAGCATGCGCAGGAATCGGCCAGCTACGGCATGTGCATCGCCGAATTTCCAACAACCATGGAAGCCGCTGCCGTCAGCCATCGCCTGGGCCTGAGCGTGCTGATGGGCGCGCCCAACATCGTGCGGGGAGGGTCGCATTCAGGCAACGTGGCGGCGGCCGAACTGGCGGGCAGGGGCGTGCTGGATATTCTGTCCAGCGACTACTATCCGGCCAGTTTGCTGCAGGCCGCACGCAGGCTGGCGGACGAAGCCGAAGGCTACGACCTGCCCAGGGCTGTCAGAGCCATCAGCCTGGCGCCGGCGCGCGCGGCGGGTCTGGACGACCGGGGCGAGATTCGCCATGGGCTGCGCGCCGACCTGCTGCGTGTGCATGCGCGCGGCAAGCAGTTCGTGGTGCAGCAGGTATGGCGCGGCGGGCGGCGAGTCTTCTAATGGCGGGCCGGCTGATTTACCTGATGGGGCCTTCCGGAGCGGGCAAGGACGCCGTGCTGCAAGGCCTGCACGAATCGATGGGTAGCGACAGCTACCTGGCCCCGAGGCTGGTGACGCGGCCCGCCATGCCCGGCGAGCGAAGGTCGGTTTCGGTATCGCCAACGGAGTTTGCGTGGCTGGAGTCCAGCGGCCGGCTGGCGATGGCCTGGCGCGCCAATGGCCTGGCCTACGGCGTGCCGCGCCAGATCGATGACATGCTGGCGGCGGGCGGCGACGTACTGGTCAACGGCTCACGCGCCTATCTGCCCGAGGCATGCAGGCGCTATCAAACCCTGTTGCCTGTGTTGCTGAGCGTCGATGGCGCGCTGCTGCGCCAACGCCTGATAAACCGGGGGCGAGAAAACACCGAGCAGATCAGCGCGCGCCTGGCCCGCAACGCCCGGTTCGCGTCGCTGCGATGCCCCGTCGGCGTCAACCCGGTGTTCGTGCTTGATAATTCAGGGGCGATCGGCGACGCGATTGCCGCGCTTCAGGCCTATTTAGGGCCTGTACATACCATTCAAGGAGCCGCGTAGGCATCATGAAATTGACACTATTGGGCACGGGCAATGCGGCGCAAGTACCGGTGTATAACTGCGATTGCGCGGCCTGCGCTCGAGCGCGTGAACAGACGCGCCACCGGCGCGGCCCCTGTTCGGCGCTGCTCGAATACGGAACGCAGCGCTGGCTGCTGGATGCCGGACTTACCGACCTGGCCGAGCGATTCCCGCCGGGCAGCCTGAGCGGCGTGCTGCAAACCCACTACCATGCCGATCACGCGCAGGGATTGCTGCACCTGCGCTGGGGTCAGGGCCTGCGCCTGCCGGTACTGGGGCCGCCCGACCCTGAAGGATTGGCCGACTTATACAAGCATCCGGGCATACTGGATTTTTCCAGGACGCTGGAACCCTTTGTGCCGATAGCATTGGAAGGGTGTACGGTCACGCCGGTTCCGCTCGAACATTCCCGGCTTACGTACGGATACGTGTTCGACGGCGGGGGCCAGCGGTTTGCCTACCTGACCGATACGGTGGGACTGCCGGCGGATACGGCCAAATACCTGGCGCGCCGGCCGCTGGACCTGCTGGTGCTGGACTGCTCTTATCCGCCGGCGGCGCAGGCCCCGCGCAACCATAACGACCTGACCCGGGCATTGGAAAGCATCCACTCGTTGACGGTCAGGCGGACGGTGCTGACGCATATCGGCCACGATATGGACATGTGGCTGATGGATGGCGCCAATGCATTGCCGGACAACATGGTGGCGGGCCATGACGGCGCGGTATTCGGCGACCTGGCGCCGGACGCGGCTGCCGCGTCAGCCTGACACCACCGAAATCGCGAAACCATCCCAGCCCTTGGCGCCGACAGTCTGCACCGCCGTGCTGCTCAGGCGAGGGTCGGCCCCTGCCATGGCAAACAGGCTGCGCACGCCTTCGACATCGGGGTCGTGGTTGCCAAGGTCGGCAACGCCGCCTTTGCGCACCACGTTGTCGGTGACAATGACGGTGCCGGGCCTGGAAAGCTTCAGCGACCATTCCAGGTAGTGCGGATTGTTCTGCTTGTCGGCGTCGATGAAAATGAAATCGAAGGGCTCGGCCCCGTCGCGGACCAGGTTCTTCAGGGTATCCACCGCGCTGCCCACGATGACGGACACCGCATCGGCAAAACCGGCCTGTTCGATGTTCCGGCGAGCGACTTCGGCATGCATGGGCTCGAGCTCGAGCGTGGTGATGGAGCCGCCTTCCGGCAACGCCCGCGCCAGCCATATGGTGCTGTAGCCGCCCAGCGTGCCGATTTCCAGAATGCGCCGGGCGCCGCTGATGCGCGCCAGCAGCTGCAGCAGCTTGCCCTGGTTGGGCGCCACATTG
Organism: Pusillimonas sp.; assembly: GCA_049672825.1. GTDB lineage: Bacteria > Pseudomonadota > Gammaproteobacteria > Burkholderiales > Burkholderiaceae_B > Pusillimonas_C > Pusillimonas_C harenae_A. The sequence continues at coordinate 15,846 of JBATWU010000051.1, read as the reverse complement.
ATGGCCGGCAAGCCGGCCTGTTCGCTGCGGGCCAGCGCCGCATCGAGCACGGCGTCCGATGGGGCCAGCGTGGCCGAGAAATAATCATCGACCTTGTTCCATTGGTCTTGATTCAAGAGGGGCTCCTTCATGGTTACTGTGTAGCCGCACATCGTGGCGGCTGTCGTTTTGATTGCACAAATGATAATGCTCATGCAATAGCTTGCGGAACGCCCGTATCCCAGGCGTTTCCGAACGCATCGCCATGCGGGCCACGCCGATTGTGCGGCCAATGCGTTCGTTTAATGGAAGAATCTTGCAACGCGAGAGGTCGAGTTTGTTCGCGGCGATTTCGGGAATGACGCCTATGCCAAAGCCTTCTTCAATAAGCCGTAGCAGCGTACTCATATTCCACGTCTGCTGGCTTGCCTGAAGCTGGATGCCTCTGGCCAGGAACGCCTGTTCAATGATGCTCCATAGCGTTGTGCCCTTCGGGCTGAGCATGAGCTCATACGCGGCGATATCCGACAGCCGAACATACTGGCGTTGTGCAAGAGGATGGTGCCGCGGAGCCACAAAAAAACATTCGTCCCAAAAAAGGGGTTCGAAAATCATGTTGCGGCGGGTTTCCAAGTCGGAAACGATTGCCAGGTCAGCTTCGCCGGCGCTCATTTTATCCAGACAGCGATCTGAGTCGATGTCCAGCAAACGCAAGGTCATGCCCGGGTGGCGGCGGCGGAACTCGGCCATAATAGAAGGCAGCTTTGCTTGAGCCACCGACGGCACCGATGCGATCGTTATTTCACCGCTCTGTAGTGTGGCTTCCTTGCGCAGCGCTTTGGCGACGGTCTCGATATCGGCGAATGTTGATTTCGCCACGGTAAAGAGTTGCCGCCCTTCATCGGTTAATGACACTAAGCGCGTCGTGCGATGGAACAGGCGCACACCCAAGCGTTCCTCCAACTGGCGCACGCGTGCGCTGACCGCCGATTGCGAGGTGTGAAGATGGTCGGCCGCCGCACGAAAACTGCTGGCTTCCGCGACGGCGATGAAGGTGATAATGCTGTTGAGGTTGAAATTCAATGACATAACGGCCGCAGATGAAGCATTCCTCACAACTGACGGTGGGTATAGTATCGCGCTTTTTCCGCTGCGCCGCCGGATAGGTTGGTCTGTCCTCAGGCGTCTGGCCTTTCTATCATATGACGCAACTTCTTCACTGCGCTTTGTGGCGTGGTGATTACATGGTAACCGCAAGCGCGTTCAACGGCAGAATAGGCGCGGGCAAGAGAAAATTGGCATAGCACCAATACGTCGACGCTGGGAATTTGTTCGGCGGCCTGCGCGGCAAGCGCGTCATGCTGCGCTCCGTCGCCACGCTGCAAGGCCGCAAGCGCGCCATCGGCAACCACAGGAACGATGTCGATAGTCCGTCCCTGCCGTTGCGCCATGGCCTGGAGTTCGTTGGCCAGCGGCGCAAGCGCCGCGGCGAAAGTAACCATCAAGCCGATGCGTGATCCGACGACCAATGCTGCTTCGAAGGCGGCTTCGTTGGGTTTGAGCACAGGCAGGTCCAGTTGGCGCTGGGCATGCTCGATGGCGGGACCGAATGCCGAGCAAGTAAACAAAATTCCGGCGGTTGGCCGTTGCGCTGTGCCAGAGGCGGCAGCATAGCGAGATAGTGTCAAAAAGCGTTCCTGAATCTGCGTGGCGTCGGCGCCAGCGGCAAGATCCGCCGACAAGGAGTCATCCATGAGATTGAAGGTTTCGGCTTCGGGCCATGCCTCAGCGAAGGCCTGAAGAGTCGGACCTTGCGATTGTTGGAGTGCATGAATCAGGATGATACGAGGTTTGGTGCTCATGGTGTGTCCTTTTGTTTAACGCATGGTCGAGGCGACACCGCCGTCAACCAGAATTTCCGTGGCCGTGATGTACCGTGCTTCATCGGAGGCAAGAAAGGCGGTCGCGTGCGCCACGTCCCAGGCGTCGCCGCCGACGGCCAGGGGCACTTGCGCGTTGCGCCGCGCTAGATAGCCCTCGTAGTCGCCGCCGGCGAATTCATTGGCGAGCCGGCGAGTGAGCGGGGTGGCGATCAGCCCCGGGATGACGCAGTTCAGCCGCACCCGGTTTTTTCCGTGCATCAGCGCCGCCATGCGGGTGAATTGAATCACCGCTGCTTTGCTGGTCGAATAGGCAATCTGGTTCTTGCCGCTGTAGCGCAACGCCGAGATGGAAGAAACGTTCACCACGCTGCCGCCTTCCTGGGCATCCATAATGGGCAGAACGGCTTTACACATTAGGAAGACGCTCTTGATGTTCACGTCGAACTGGGCGTTCCAGGTTGCTTCGTCCATATCCACGACACCGCCGGGGCAGGACACGCCTACATTGTTGACGAGTACATCGATACGGCCGAAGCGGGCCACGCAATCTTGTACTATGCGCTGAATTTGCGCGGCATCCGTGACGTCGCATACATCTGTATGAATGCGGCCGCCATCGGCTTCAATCACTTGACGTGTTTCTTCCACCGCAGCGGCGCTCACGTCTACTCCTACCACCTGCGCGCCGCGCCGCGCAAGCAGCGTGGCAATGGCTTTGCCGTTTCCCCAACCGGGACCGGACGATCCACAGCCTGTCACCAGCGCGATTTTTCCGTCGAATCGAAGCAATGTCTTCTCCTGCCCGCGGACGCGGGCGTCGTAAAATAAGGGCGCGTGCGGCGCCTGTTTTAGAAAATTGAACAGCGTTCTCGCAGCCCGAGCATGTGTTAAGCCGACCGATGATTGCTAGACTCCGGAAAACATAATCCGACCGGGGCAGTGCAGGCGCGCGGCCAGGATCGCTCCACTTTCCGACTCGGTGATATAGAGTGTTTTGCGGTCCGGGCCACCATAGGCGACATTGGTGGTGTGGTGGCCGGCGCACGACTGCACGCGATACAGAGGTTCGCCGCGGGCGCTGAATACCCACACTGCCCCCGTGCCGACATGGGCAACGGCAAGGTTGCCGTCCGTGTCCAATGCCAGGCCGTCCGGGCCCCCGCCACCCGACATTTGAATGAAGGTTCCAACTTTGGCGACCTGGCCATCGCGCGTAAGAGGCACCCGCCAAATGGCATTGGCGCGTGTAACGGCCAGATACAACGCGGATTCGTTCAGATTCAATACGAGTCCGTTCGGACTTGGCACATTATCGAGCAGACAATCGATGGTTCCATCGGTGCGCATGCGAAAGACGCGGCCGCTGGGGTCGTGCAGGCCGGACAGGCCTTGATCGGTAAAGTAGAGGTCGCCATTGCTGGCGAACACCAAGTCGTTGACTGCTTTCAGCCGCTCCAGGCGAACGCGCTCCAGCACCGGTTTGATGCGCAGGGTATCGGGGTCCATGACCAGAATGCCATGCTTGTAGTCGGCGATGAAGATACGGCCGTCGCGATGAATCTTCAGGCCGTTCGGTTCCCCATCGTAACTCGCCATCAATGCGAATTCGCCCGCGGGGCTTACGCGGAATATGCGTCCCCATGGAATGTCCACGCACCACAAGTTGCCATCGGCGTCAAATGCGGGGCCCTCCAGCAGAGAGTGCTGCGGTATTTCCAGAGGCTGGTGGGTATGCCACTCAGACGGGCTATCGTGATCGCGGAAATTGTCGGGCAGGCGGGCGAATACCTGCGTGTCGATTAGCGTGGGCGGAGCGTACATGAGCGCGGGCTATTCCTGGCTATTTAAGGCTTTGTGGCAGCCATAGGACGATCTGCGGGAAAAAGTACAGCAGGAAGGCGAACGCCAGGATGATGAGGCAGTAAGGCAGTGATGACCACGATACGGAACTCATGGTCGCGCCCGGCGCGATCGATTGCACGGCAAACAAATTCAAGCCTACCGGCGGCGTCAGCGCACCCAGTTCGATGAATACGACCATCAGAATACCGATCCACACGCCGTCGAAGCCCAGCGCCTTGAGCGGCAGGTAAAGTACCGGAACGGTCAGCAGCATAATGGACAAACCGTCGATAACGATACCGATGACCAGGTAAATGAGCACCAGAAAGGTGAAAAACAGGAAAGGGGAAATGTCCAGGTTGACCAGCCAGTCCGCCAATCCCTGTCCAATACCCGCGCTCACGACCGCAAAGCTCAGCACCTGCGCGCAGATCGTGATGAACATAATCACGGCTGAAGTCAATAGCGTGTTCCGCACAGCATTGGCGAATAATTGGAAACTGAGTTTGCCATACAGTTTGGACAGAACCAGGGCCACGACAACCCCCAGGCCGGCGGCCTCGGTGGGAGTAACGATACCGAAATACATGCCACCGATGACCGATAGGATCAATATGATGATCGGCATTGAGTCGCGCAGGCCGCGCATCAGGGCGCCAGGTTCGGGCGGCGTGTTGCGCGGGGGCAGCAAGTGGGGTTGTGCGAGGGCTTTCACCGCGATAAACACCGAGAACAGCCCTGCCAGGACAAGGCCCGGGATTACGCCGCCCATGAACAAGTCGATGACCGACTCCTGCGTCATCGACGCATATACGATCAACGGAATGCTTGGGGGGATGAGGATGCCCAGACAGGCGCCGCCGGTGATGGTGCCGAAGGTTAGGCGGTCATCGTACCCACGCTGACGCATCTCCTTGATAGCCACCGAGCCTATGGTCAATGCGGTGGCGACAGAGGAACCGCAGACGGCGGAAAATACGGCCGATCCGGCGATATTGGTTTGTGCCAGGCCGCCAGGCACGCGGCGGAACCATCCGGCGACCCCGGAATAGAACCGGCTGGCGATTCCGCACTGGAGGATCAGTTCACCCATCAGGATGAACAGCGGGATGGCGGTCAACTCAAAATCGGTGGTTGAATTCCAAATAACCGAGGCAAGCGTAGGCCACATCGACATCCCCGATGCGAGCGAGATGCCCAGCACGCCCACGAACCCCATGGACACACCGATCCCCACCCCGCCGACCAGGCAGCCGGACAATACGAGGGAGTAGATGACGAGGGCTTCAGTCCACGACATGTTCAATATGCTCCTGGATGGGCTGGCCGCGCCATAATTGAGAGGCGCGAGTCAGGCCGAAATCGATGAAACCCAAGGCTAGCAATACGAAGCCGATGGGTAGAATTGCCTGTGGAATCGCCAGCGGCGTCTCGGCGACTGACAAAGACACGGAGTCAAACTCGTAGCTTTGCCAGGCCTGCCATGCGGTCACCCAGGCAAACACTGCCGATAAGCCGGCGCCCATGGCCGCTGCAATGGCTTCGGCCAGCGCTTGTACACGGAGCGGCATTTTGCGGATGGCGCCCGTGATTTGCAGGAAACGTCCCGAGCGCAGTGTAGGCAGGAATGACAACAGCGTTAGCGCGCAAAACATATATCCGGCGTACTCATCTGCGATATGGATAGATGAATTGAGGAAGTACCGTGTGAATACTTCCAGGTTCATCAAGACCACAATGCCGGTAAGCAGCAGTGCGGACAGCACCATCAATAAGCGGGACAGCGGGCGCATGCCGCGCTGAAAACAAGTAGCAAGGGGTTTCATGACAGCGGCCGGCGGTAGTCGTCAGAAGGTTCAACTGCAAGTTTCACGGATCAGCGAGAGCATTTCCTCGGCAATCGGGCCGTTGCGTTTGGCCCAGGCCTCGCTGATGGGCGCGGTCAGGCTTTGCAGGGTAGCCAAATCATCGGGCGAAGGCGCGCGCAGCACCATACCCTTGGCTACCAAGTCTTCACGGGCCTGCTCATCCGCCGCCTGGATTTCCTGGCGGTATACGTTGGTCCATTCGCGTGCCTTGGCATGCAGGATATCCCGTACGTCTTGCGGCAGAGCCTCTAACGCGGCCTGGTTCACCAAGTTCAGTTCATAGGCAAGGTTCATATCGACCATATAGCCGAACTTTGCCACTTCGTAAATTTTCCAGTTGGAAGCCGGCAGCGCCGCGGTAAAGGCGCCGTCGACAATCTTGCGCTGCAGCGAGGGAATCACTTCCGCCGCCGAAATCGATACGCCGGAGCCACCCAGGCGTTGCATCAGCTCATTTTGTTCGCGGCTCCAGGCCCTGATTTTGAGACCGCGCAAATCCTCCAAGCTTTTCACATCCTTGCTGAGCCAGATCTGCTGTTGCGGCATGGCCCAATGCACCAGCGGCAATACCTTGAACTTATCGGACAGTGCCTTGCTGACCAGGTTGTCGATGGCGGGCACGGATCGATCGTAGAATTTGTCGAACGAGGTGCAGACAAACGGCATCGCAAAAGCGTCTATCTGAGGCAGATCACCCGCCATCATGCCGACAACGGTATGGCCCATTTCTATCTGGCGAGTTGCCACGGCACGCAGCACGTCCTGCCCGCGGAAGGGAAGTTCGCCCGCGGCCATTACAGTAATCTTCAGGCGCCCTTGAGTCGCTTTGGCGACGTCTTCGGCAAACTGCCGATGAATCTGTGTGCCCTTGTCATTCAGAGTCAGGGAGGTGAAAAATTTCCAGTTGTGGTCCGCGGCCATTGCGACGGCCGGAATCGCCAGCGCAAGAGCCAGGCCGGTGCGAAGTACTGACAGTACTTTGGTCATGTCTTCCTCATTGATGTTGTTGGTTTAATACTATGAAAATTATAAGAAGGCTAAGGTTGATATAACAATCAACGATTTTCATATCATTGATCGTTAATAAGGTTCAATCATCAAGGGTTTCACCGTGGTATTTTCTATGAAAATATGATAGATCAATGAGAATTTGATCAGCATTGGCACCGTTCGCCTTGGCGCAGTCAGACGAGGTCGGCACAGGGCAAGCGTGCCAATCGGAATTTGTCTCGAACGCTGCTTGCTCGGGCCCAGAGGGTTGACGGCTTTGCCCAACTCGGCATCTGCGAATTGTTGGACGGCGCGCCTGGATGCACACTGCAATCCTGATCGTTAGCCAGGAGAGCATCGTGCAGAAAAAACGCAATGCCCAATGCGGCCAGGGCATGACCGAATACATTATTGCCCTTGAAAGCCTTTACTCATGCGGGTTTTCAGGCGTTTCTGTCTAAGAATCTAGCATCTGTCTAATACTCTTTGTCTAAAACTGGACGCCTATCCAGCTTTCTTCTGTGTTGCTTTGCTCGGGCCCGAGACCACTTTAGCGGTCTTGTCTCGCAAATAAATGGCCGTGGTGCGTCGGTCGGTGTGACCGAGCAGGGCGGTGGGGTCCATGCCTTGACGATCCGCTTCGGTACCAGCCATGGCCCGTAGGTCGTGCAACGTAACATTTTCAACGCCGGCTTTCTGCGCGGCCACCTTGAAGGACCGCCAAACGTTGCTATGAGCGCGTAGCTTCCCACCGCGCCCCGCGATCAGGTAGGTCATGGCCTTAACGATCCCAGTGGTCAGCTTTGCACGTTCCACAGCGTCTTTAAGTTCTGGCGTCCAGCCAACGATCAGCTGCTTTCCAGTTTTCTGTTGCTGAAAGTAGATGCCGTCCTCGCGCAAGTCGGCGCGCTCGATCGTAAGCACGTCGCCAATGCGCTGGCCAGTCAGGTAGCAAAGGTCGATCACGCACTGCAGCCAGGGGGCGCATTGCTTATAGATGGCTGCGTACTCGTTTGCGGAGATGAGCCTGTCACGCTTACCTTGCGCCAGCCGTTTTACGCTCAAACAAGGATTTTGGTCGACGAGCTCACGATCCATGGCCCACTGAAATGTGAGCCTCAGCACGGTCAGCAGACGATTTCCAACGGCAGGCTGGTGCGCGAATGCATCAAGCATGCGCACGATGTCGCCGTGCTTGACCTGGTCGGCGCGGAATTCGGCGAAGATGCCCTGCAGGCGCCGCGCACTGAACAGGTATTGTTTGCGGGTCGATTCCGATACCTTGGCCGTAATGGACGGCAATGCCTTGTCGATCAGGGCACCCAGTCCATTTTCTGGCAGCGCCACAATGCGCGCGTATTCGACAAGGGCTGCGTGTAGGTCACCGCCCAGCCTAGTCCATTTTCCTTTTTTGACATAGTAGAAGGCCCCATTCTTCTCATAGACGCAGCTTGGGAGATGTCGATCCGTTTTTCTTGGGCGCATAGCCTAGCGTAACCTCCATGGCGGCCCGAAGCACGACAGGCGAGCCATCCGGGCGAGTTTTATAGGGGATTCCGAGTTGTCGTAGCACGTCACATTGTGCGCTCTTGCGTACGCGGTCTGTGAGCAGGGCGATTTCCTCCCGTGTTAGTGTGAGCATGTATTACTCCATCGCCCAGCCGCCACCGGGGCGGGCAAATTCCACTGCCTGGCCGTGATTGCCAGGATTCCGCATATTCGATCGGTCATAGCTGTATGGCCCTCAGGGCTTCGTCTAGGAAGCCGTCAGAGTTGGTCCAGACTGGACCAATTAGCGCATCGTCGACACGCAGCGTCCCGGGATTGTGGTCAATGTTTGCTTTGACAGAGGTTGGGTTTAGCGGGACTGGGTAGAAGCCCTCTTCACGGTAGAAGAGGTATAAGCGTTCTCCATCGTTCACTGTCGTTTCTCCAGTTCGCGCCAGGCCTCTTCCTCTTCGGCGGTGACCGGCAGATTGTCCAGTCGGTCCCGCACCGCCCGCGCCTGCTGCTCTTTTAGGTATTTAGCCACCGGGCTGGGTTTTAGCGGGAAGAGTTTGAGCCAGAGCATCTTTGGAAGGGCGCATACGAACAGCAGCAGCACCGGCGGCCATTTCCATTTACCGTCCATGGGTATCTCCTTGGCGTTCCGGCCCAGGCTTCATGAATGTCATCCAGTGCGTCCGGTTTTGCCTGCCCATTCGCTGGCCGAACAGTGGGCGCTGGTCAGTGCAAGCCAGTACATCGGCAAGCGGAATCTGTGTTTCGTTCCACTTAAAGATCAGCACACCTAGCGGGCGCAGCACACGAAAGCACTCGGAAAACCCGTGGCGCATATCCAGACGCCAGTCAGCCCCAAGCTTGCCGTACTTAGCTGCCATCCAGCTGAGCCGGCCAGCACGTACCAAGTGCGGTGGATCGAATGCCACCAGAGCGAATTGCTCGTCGGCAAAGGGAAGCGCCCGGAAGTCCATCTGCGCGTCGGGATGAATATGCACCGCACGGGTCCCGTCTTGTCGGTGGGTACGGTCCGTCACGACGATAGACTCGCTACGCAGGTCTCCGAACAGACACCTCTGGTCCTGCGGGTCGAACCACATCATGCGACCACCGCAGCAAGGATCGAGAACTTGCGCTTCCATCACTTCCCCTCCTGCTGGGCATGTTCCGCTGCAATCTTGGCGGCCCGCCGAAGCTGCTTGATGACCCCGTTAAGATGCTGGACCGGGATGTTTTGCCGGCCAAGCTCGCCCTCGATCCAGATTTCGGCCGAGCCGGGATAAAAGCCGATAGTGAATGGCGGGCCGTAATGCTCGCCGCAGGCCAATGGAAATGTCATCGTGGCAGTAACGGCCTCGCCGTCCACCGTGAACTCTTGAATTTCAGCCATGTTGCTCTCCTGATTGCTGGGCGCGGGCAGCACGCTTTTCGAGCAGACGGCGCGCCGCTTGAGTGGATCGATTATCAGGGTGGCCTTGCGCCGCTCGCTCCGTGTTCCGAACTGCGTCAGAATCTGCGATTTCTCCTGACGCCACAGCTTCCCGAAATAAGCGCATGGCTTCATCCCGCCCCGTCTGAAGCCTTGCAAGTTCTTTATCGAACCATCGCTGGTAGGTCTTTGTTGTTGGTTTCGAGCGCAGGCCAGCATGGATGTGTGATTCGACGTCATGCGAAGTAGGCAATCCGTGTTCTTTTGCGAACTGGACGAAATTTATGGATGGTTTCATGATTGGCCTTCCTGCTGGGCGCGGGCGGCGTCGTATTGCTCGCGAGTGATCGTGATGCGCGTCACTGGAATGTCATTGCGACTGCGGAACATTGCGTGGACCATTTCCGTCACCGCATCCACCTTATCGGCGTCCTGCTGTGCCTGCTCGTCCGTCTGTGTGCCCGGCAACGGGCCATCAATACCTGTCGTGATTGCCTGCTTACCGGCTGGGGTAAGCTCCAGTTCCTTTACGGTGATCGCTGCGCCGGGCTTGGATATGACCTTTTCGCCTGCAACAAACTTCCGGCTGGCCTGCCCGTCTGATGGTGGGGTGGGGGCGGTGATGAGGGCCTGAAGGTCTTGTTTTAGGTACCGGAATGACTCCGGGTCGCGGCAATACCTGTACGCGATGGCAATGCACGCTTGGATAGCGTCGTTACGCCAATGAATAACCGTTGGGTGCCGTGGGCCGACAATGGAATCCAACACCTTGAGGATACGTGCTGGATATTCTTCAAGTGGGATGTCTTGGTTATCAGCAGCCGCCAAGTTATCGTAAACAGCATTGGAAAATTGCTCTCGCCACCCATCCGGCACGCTCGGCTGTGCGTCCCTCTGCATTTCCTCACATTCATTCCAGCCTCGCTGCCATGCATCCAGTTCGGGCAGAGAAGCTTTCACATGAAACTCGGTATTGTCTTTGTAGAACGGCTGTGCGGCAACGGGGACGGCGTAAACGGACGCGCCATCCTCTGGAGGGCGTCCGATCCAGTCCACCGAGGGGGATGGGTAGGGCGAACCTCGCCAGCAAACCGTGCCCACCGGCTCCGCGCTCGCGGTGGGCTGCGCACCGTAGCGGGCCAGAGTGAACCGCATCAGGCGCACCAATTCATCACGGCTGAATTCCCAATACTCGGCCGCGCCGACGTCGCCAACTGCCAGGGCAATCAGGTCATCGTCACTCGGCACCTTCACCGGCTCGTCGGGTTGTGGGCCGGCATAAAGAGGAATGATTCGCTCACGTTTTGGCTCGTAAGAGACTGTGACAACATCCTTATGATTAACCAATTTTCTAAACGCGGCTTCTGATACCCACGCCACCGGCTCCCCGCGCTGCTGCCGGTCAAGCTCGATGGCGGCACGAACCTGGTCTAGCGTAAAGAGCGGCTGGCTCGTTTCGCTCGGGCAGCCAACCGCAATTGAAAAGGCAGTTGCTGTATGCTCGCCAACCTCAAACGTCTTCAGGTCGCTCGGGTACATGTGTGCCGCCGCTTCGTCCGCAATGGGTAGCTTGATGTTGCCAGTCTTAGTTGTCATAGGGTTCCTCTTGTTTCTTGATTAGCGTCTTACCCATCACAGTGATGCGCCGACGAGCAATACTCAGGCGCTTGCGGGCCTCCTTGCGTTTTTGGATTAAGTGATGGGCGCGTAGGGAGTGCTGGCAGTGTTCGGCTAGATATCCTTCGACGTCGTCGTCATGGTTGGCGAAAGAGACGTCCATGCGTCCGCACCCGTCGTAATCACGCTCAATCTCGTAGGCGAGCTTCAGATACTCGACATACTCGCCGCCGTTTGCCGTCTGCGCGTCGTAGCTGTTCCCCAGAGCCTGTCCAATGCCTTTGCTTAAACGGCGCACCTCATCTTGCGCTCGCACCAGTTCGATGACGGCTTCTTCAATAGTTGCCATCGCTCCCTCCATGTTCCTGTGCCTGCGCCTCAAAGAAACCGAGCTGGCCGCGCAGTGGTTGAAACGGCAGAGGCTTGGCGTCGCTCAGGACAAAGCCATACTTGCCGAAGAACCATGGTGATTCGCTGTCTTTGACGCATCGGTTTATAACGGCTTGTCCGACAATCCCGCCGCGCTCCAGGTCTTCAAACGCCGGGGTCGTGATGCCAAGCTGTTCGGCCAGATCTCGGGCGTCTTCGTATTCGGAGCGGGTCATGCCCTTGCCGGCATGGATCAACACGGGCCCACGAACGCCAGTCCACCACGACCGATTCTCGATATCTTTGTGGCCGTTGACGATGAGCCATGCCCACGGCTGGCGGATAGAGAGTGCTTTCATGATTGCTCCTGTTGGGAGAGGGCCGGGCCCGCCTTGGCTGCTGTGGAGCGGGCAAGTTCATGATGGCGATCCTCTGTGTATGGAGTAAGCTGGGAATAGCTCAAAAAATGGAGGAGCTTATGAACAGAGTTCGTCAAAGAGTTGAGGCGGCAGCGTATGAGGTTCTGGGGGATGATGATCAGCGGGTATCCGAGTTCATGCGGATATTCGACGGCACTCCCACTGGACAGTCTTACCCATGCCCATATTGCTGGGCGGCAGAAGACACTGGCGTGTTGGTCGCTAGGAATCTGGGAGATCCCGAGGTCGACGAAGGAGATCTTCGATGTCGGAAGTGCCGCCAGATTATTGATCTTGGTCAAACAGAGTAAATACGGGGGCCTGCTCATTCGTTCCCTCGCACAGAAATAGCGATCGCGAAAGGGCGGACCCATATCGGCGTGCTTGAAAGTTGGAAAGTCTCCCCGGCCCACGACAGCAGGATGGCCCGGCCGATCTCTTCGGCCATGGCTTGGGCGGCTGCCGGCGGGACCATGTTGCCGATATGCTCACGCCAGACCTGATCGGACGTGCCTTCCATTACCAAGGGTCCGTGTTCCGCAAAGTCGTCGGGGTCGTAATAGGACTGCAGCGCCGCGAGCTCAAGCGTGGTAAACGGGCGGTGCCAGGTGCCATCCATGGACTGGATGCGACACACCAGCTTGTCGTTCGGGGCAGGCATCGCTGGAACATTTTCTGGAACGTCTGAGGTGCTGTATGTTCCAGTACGCCGGTCGGCTACGCTCCACCAACCATTGTCATGGCACGCTGATGCGGACACGGCCAGCCGCTACTGCTAAGGGAGTGACGCTTGGGGCGGGTGATCTTGAAGGCTTGCTCAAGACTATCAATGCGGCCACGCCTGACGCGTCGGTGGAGAATAAGGGTTTAATTAAGATCGCTACGGTATCCCAGGCGCAGGCGTTGGCCGATGATGTCAACACTCTGACGCCGAAGAAATTGGCAGATGCGTTTCAAGGCTCAAACCATTTGCTCAGCGATGGAGGGTTCCAAAAACTACCGGGCGGTCTGATCCTTCAATGGCTTATCTGGAATTCAAATGGGACAGACACGAGAGTCATGACATTTCCAATTGCATGGCCTGACCGGCTTATTTGCGATGCAGTAATGCCGTCTGACAACAGTGACGTGAGGGCTTTGTCGTTAACGAAAACGACAAGAACATTTAAAACGTATTTGGCAAATTCTACGGGCGCGCTTCCGTCTGGACACACCATCCGTTGGATTGGCTTGGGGATTTAATATGAAATATGCGCTATTTGACGATACGAACGAGATATGCGGTCGCTACGATTCGGAAATTCATGGTAAGGATGTCCCAGAGAATGCCATAGAAATTACGGACGCGATTTTTTATCAAACGATTAGTGAGAACGATGGGGTTTGGATTAGAAACGCGGAAAATGGCGAAATTTGCAAGTATCCGTTTCCACCGCCCGGGGCCGAACAAATTCATGCGCAGAAAATCGAACTGGTGCAGCGCTACATGGATTCCGCCGCCCAGAAGCTGAATTACGACAGTATCGCCAACGCTATCACCTACGCTGAAGAGCCGGCCGTGCCGAAATTCCAGGCTGAGGGGCGGGGATTCCGGGCTTGGCGTTCGCTGGTATGGGCCAAGTGCTACGAAATATTGGACGGGGTGCAGACAGGCATGATTAGCATTCCAACGGATGAGGAATTAATCGCTGCGCTACCAAGCCTCACAATTGAGGAGCCTTGACTATTCTGCTCGTTCAGTTCGCCCGCCGCTGTTGATGTATACGGCCCCCGACGCAGTTAATAGCCGCCCAACTCGTCTTGAAACTCTTATTCCAAGCGTATCTATCGGTCGAAATACCCACGCAAGCACGACGGAAATGGCGGCGATCAGGATGCCGCCAGCCGCGATTACGTAAGGAGAAGATCCTAGCGGCATAAACAGACCTTCAAAAATGTGGATTGTTGCTGCATGCAGTAGGTATAACGAGAATGAAATAGACCCTAAAAAGCTGCTTACCGGATTTGATAGGAACCTGCGAGTAGCGTCACTATAAAACAAGCATATTGACAGTCCGCACGCAAAAAGCACGAGAATGTGACGATTGGGCCATGGGTCGGCAATCCAGGCAATAGATAACAGCATAGGTCCAAGTGCGATAGTTGCAACTGTTGATAGCAAACGTTGGGTCGATGTTCGCAAGGCTTCTGGGCGAACTTCAGCTAGAAGCAATCCGAAAATAAACGCGGCGTAAAGTGGGTAGGTTGTGTAGGCTATCGCAAGTACAACGATATAGACGAGAAATCTGAGGCGATGCCGGCGAACAATGGCGAGCATGGCAATAATCAGTACGGAACCCATGAACTCCACAGACATGGTCCAAAGTGGAGGTATTGGGCTTGTTGCCGCGTTGTATCTAAAGAGCACGTCGAAAAGGGCAAATTGCAGTAGATCAACCACGTTTTGAGAGCCTGGCCTCACAAATTCTTGAGGCAGCCAGCCCGCTGTCGCAACGCCGTACACGATAAAGCATGCTAACAGAATGGGAACAACCAATCGAAAGTAGCGCCCTAGAAGTATTCGTTTTAATTTTAATGGATCTCCGGTTTGTAGATATCCAATAGAAAGCGAATAGCCAGACACGATAAAGAACAAAATAACCGCCAATCCACCATGAAAAATAAAAATGTCGCCCATGATGGCCCGTACGCTTGGGGATATCGGATTTGTTTGTATAAATATGTGAGAGAGAAGCACGATGAAAGCAGCCCATCCTCTCAGCCCATCTAAAAATAATATTCGGTTTTCTTGATTATGCATGGGCTTATAGTTATTTCTTACTAATCGTTGAATATTACTTTATTCCTTTCGGTTGAGTGCGGGGCCGGTGTTGGGGTTTGTTTTTTGAGTCGTTGTTGTCGAACAGTTTGCATTGGGCAAAACGCCCATCTATATCAGATTGCCTCGCGAGAGGCTTTTTTTACGTCCAAAGGAACGAAATGGAACCTACATCTAGTGCTGCGTCGGCCACGATTCTGTCTGGCGCCGTCGTGGCCACGTCGTTGATGCCTGGAGTCGATGCGGAGGCTCTTATCGGCGCCTTTGCTGGGGCTGTGGTGTTTGCGCTGCACGCAAATGACACGCGGCTCGCAAAGCGCCTGGCATATATGGTGGTGTCTTTTGTGATTGGCTACATGGCTGCGCCCGAGGTGGCTTATTGGACGGGGCTCAAGTATCCGGTCGTGGCTGCTTTTGCGGCTTCCGCGACTATCGTCACGTTGGCCCTGGCCAGTATCGACAAAATCAAGCAGTTTGATATCACCAGTATCTGGAAAAAGGGGTAACAACCATGCTCATTGCCCTAATTGTCGTTGTGACCAACACCATGACGGCCGCGCGCCTGATCTGCTATCAACGCCAAGGCGCTCGCTACCGGCTGGGTATGTCGTTCCTGGCGTACCTGCTCATCGTCTGCTCGGGCGGCCAGGTAATCGACGTGCTGGTCAACAACAGCCCCGTTACGGTCTGGCAGGCCGTATTCTCAGCGGTCGTAGCGCTGCTGGTCCTACGGGCCCG
Organism: Pusillimonas sp.; assembly: GCA_049672825.1. Lineage (GTDB taxonomy): Bacteria > Pseudomonadota > Gammaproteobacteria > Burkholderiales > Burkholderiaceae_B > Pusillimonas_C > Pusillimonas_C harenae_A. Next base: position 394 of record JBATWU010000051.1, on the reverse strand, counting down.
CGGCAATGTCGCGTCTGTCGTGAGGGTGGTGTCATGATCGAGATAATCAAGAAGGTACTGATGTTTCTATCGGGCCTGCGTCCGGCGCCGACCAAAAACGAGCCGGTGCTGGAGATTACGCCCGCTCCCATCCCCGATTGGATATCGCTCGACCAGTTTCGTCGCGCCACCGGCCTGGACGCCGCCAAAGCGATTGACTGGTATCAGCATGTGCGGGCGGCTTGCCTGGAGTTCGACATTGTTGGCCCGGTGCGCATCGCCGCATTCCTGGCGCAAGTGGGGCATGAATCTGGCGGGTTCGTCTATACGCGGGAAATCTGGGGTCCAACGCCCGCGCAACTCCGTTACGAGGGCAGGGCAGATCTGGGCAACATCGAGCGGGGGGACGGCAGCC
>JBATWU010000050.1:0-12663 GCA_049672825.1 Pusillimonas sp. | reverse complement strand
GATGATGCCCCGGCGCGCGATTTGCGCGGGTTTCTCGTGGGTGATTTCCTTGCCGGAAAAAAAGATCCGGCCCGAGGTCGGGGTCAGAAACTTTGTCAGCAAGTTGAAGCAGGTGGTCTTGCCCGCTCCATTGGGCCCGATCAGGGCGTGGATGCTGCCGCGTTGCACTTGTAGATTGACATCGCTTACCGCAACGAAACCGCGGAATTCTTTGTTCAGGTTTTGGGTTTCTAGAATGTATTCGCTCATACCGGCCAGCTTCGGTTCCATCGCTATTTAGGATTGAAGCAAGTATGCGAGCATGGCGCCCAAAATGCCATGCGGGTTTTTCATAGGTGTCTGGAAAACCCTAAACTGTCTTGTCCTTGTACTCGCATAAATCGGCAATGCCGCACTGAGGGCATTTGGGTTTGCGGGCCACACAGACGTAGCGCCCGTGAAGAATCAGCCAGTGATGCGCGTCTTGCAGAAAAGGCTTGGGAATGACTTTGTTCAATTTGCGTTCGACCTCGAGCACGGTTTTTCCGCTCGCAATGCGGGTGCGGTTGGAAACCCTGAAAATATGCGTGTCGACGGCTACGGTTGGATGGCCGAATGCGGTGTTCAGCACGACATTGGCCGTCTTGCGCCCCACGCCCGGAAGGGCTTCGAGCGCTTCCCGATCTTCGGGAACCTGGCCTCGATGCAGGTCGATCAGCAGGCGGCAGGTCATGATGACATTGCGGGCCTTGGTTTTATACAGTCCTATGGTCTTGATGCGTTCGGCGAGCCCGGCTTCGCCCAGCGCCAGCAGACCCGCCGGCGTGCCGTGTTCGGGAAAGAATTTGCGGGTGGCCAGATTGACCGATCTGTCGGTGGCCTGCGCCGACAGAATGACGGCGATCAGCAGCTGGAAAGTGGAGTCGTATTCCAGTTCGGTGGTGGGCGTGGGGTTTGCGGCCTGCAGGCGCCGGAAGATTTCAGTTCGCTTGGCGGTATTCATTTATTTTGGCGTCGTGCGCGGGCGCGGGCCAGCGCGTCGGCGATGATTTGTTGGCGGGTGGCGGCGTCGCTTTTGGCCAGATTGGCCACCGGCGCTTTGTTGGCCAGTGTCCTGGCCGCAAGCCCGGATGATTCATGGTGTTGAGCCTCAAGCCGGCCCTGGCGTCGTTGATAGCGCGAGCGCGCCGCATCGGCATGCCGCGGTGTCCAGTCGTGGCCGGCGGCAACCATGCTGATGCAGTCGACCGGGCAGGGCGCCACGCACAAGTCGCAGCCGGTGCAGTCGTCGGCCAGCACTGTGTGCATAAGCTTGTTTGCGCCCACAATGGCGTCGACCGGACAGGCCTGTATGCAAAGCGTGCAGCCTATGCAGTGGGCCTCGTCGATGACCGCCACCTGTAGCGGAATGTGTTGGCCGCAGTCGGTATTCAAAGGCAGTTCGGGGCGCTGCAGCAGTTCGGCCAGAGCGCGCAGGCCTTCCTGGCCGCCCGGCGGGCAGCGATTGATGGCCTCGTTATCCAGCGCAATGGCGCGCGCATACGGACGGCATCCGTCGTAGCCGCATTTTGTGCACTGGGTTTGCGGAAGCACCGCATCGATGCGGTCGATAAGCAGAGAGGAAGGCATAAAAAAAATCAGGGGCCGCAGCGAGGCCCCTGATTTGGGTGATGAGCCAGAGCCCCTACGGGACCTCGCGTATGAACTCGGCTATTTTAGGACATATTGTTTCGCGCCAGCGCCGGCCCGAGAAAATGCCGTAGTGGCCGCAGCCCTTGGCGGTGTAGTGCTGCCTGATGTCTTGCGGAATGCCGCTGCACAAATCGTGCGCGGCCCGGGTTTGCCCCTGGCCTGAAATATCGTCGAGCTCGCCTTCGATGGTGAACAGGGCCACCGTGCCGATGGCCCCGGGATTGACCGTCTGGCCGTCGATTTCCCAGGTGCCGCGCGGCAACTGGTATTCCTGGAAAACGATTTTGATGGTATCCAGATAGAACTCGGCGGGCATGTCGAGCACGGCGTTGTATTCGTTGTAGAAACGGCGGTGCGCTTCGGCATCGTCGTTATCGCCCTTGAGCAGGTCCATGTAGAAGTCGTAGTGCGAGCGCAAGTGGCGATCGGGATTCATGGCCATGAAGCCGGCGTGCTGCAGAAAGCCCGGATACACTTGCCGGCCGGCGCCCGGATAGCGGGCCGGAACACGATGGATGACATTGTTCTCGAACCAGGAGTGCGCCTTGGTGGTGGCCAGGCGATTGACCTGCGTGGGCGACTTGCGGCAATCGATGGGGCCGCCCATCATGATCATGCTGCGCGGCAGACAGGGGTCGCCGCCCGCGGCCATCAGGGAAATCGCCGCCAGCACCGGCACGGTGGGCTGGCAGACGGACATGACATGTACGTCGGGCCCCAGGAAACGGATGAAGTCCTGTATATAGCGGACGTATTCGTCCAAGGGGAAAGGCCCCGCCGAGGCAGGCACCATGCGGGCGTCGATCCAGTCTGTTACATACACATCGTGCCGCGGAAGCAGGGCCCGGACGGTGTCGCGCAGCAGTGTGGCGTGATGGCCCGACAGCGGCGCAACCAACAAGATTCGCGGATCGCCTTGGGCGTCATGGCTGGCTTCGCGTTCAAAATGAACCAGGTTGCAGAAGCTTTTTTGCACGGCCAGGCGTTCGGTCACATTGACGGGCTTGCCGTTTATTTGTGTCTGGTCCAGGCCCCACTGCGGTTTCTCGTAGTCTTTGCCCAGCCGGTGCACAAGCTCGTACGTGGCGGCAATTTGCCGCGACATGGGCGTATAGGCCAATGGGCTGTAGGGGTTGGAGAAAATCTGTGTGCCGGTATCTGTGAAGGCGGCCAGGGGAGTCAGGAAAGCCCGTTGAAGCTCGTGCAGGTCGTACAGCATGGTAAAGCCTCGTGATGTGAAAATTTATTTTTCTTGAGTCGAGTTTTTCTTAACGATGGTCAAGGCAAAAGTTTCGAAATCTGCTTATTCTTATAAGCTAATCACAAATTAGGCGAAATTGCCAGACAATTACGGTTAATTATGCCTGGGGCTATCCGCAGGATCGGATCGAACAAGTGTTCGTCGTCCTGGGAAAACAAGGATGGCCGCAAGGAAGCAGCCGGTGTGCGCCGGTGATGCTTTCAAACAACAATTGGCCGCCCGAGGGGCGGCCTGTTCAGTGTATTGCCGGGGCTGGAGCCTGCCGGCTGTGTCGACAGGGTTGGCGGCAGCCTTGTCGTGCTGCGAGGGGGGGGCGGTTCTTAGCGTTCCAGATACTTCAGCTTGTCAGCGACGCCGTTCCAGTCATCGGCTTCGGGCAGCGGCTTCTTCGAGCGGTTGATCATGCCGAACTCGGGTGAAAGTTCGGCATTCAGTTCGATGAACGGTACTTGATCCTGGGGGACGTCTTCTTCGGCAAAAATGGCATTGGCGGGGCATTCGGGCACACAGACTGCGCAGTCGATACATTCGTCGGGGTCGATAACCAGAAAGTTTGCGCCTTCGCGGAAGCAGTCGACAGGACAGACATCGACACAATCGGTGAATTTGCATTTAATACAGTTTTCAGTGACCACATGTGTCATTTTGGTACTCCAACATCAGATGACGGGGATTTTAACCAATAAATGCAGGTAAGCCCCGATTGACCTGTCGGCAAAGCTGGTCTTTGGAACAGGCCCTTGTCCGGCGTCCGCCGCCACTGTTCTGCAAGATGCGTGATGTCCTGAAATCCCTTCCGCGGGGCCGGGCCGATGAAACCCGGCGCGGTGTGCTATGGTAAGCAAAATTTCACCTGTTATGCGATGATAATCACCTCGTTACTCGACACCGATCTATACAAATTCAGCATGATGCAAGTGGTGCTGCATCAGTTTCCGGCGGCCCATGTAGAGTATCGCTACAAATGCCGCACGCCGAATATCAATCTGGCAGCCTACCTGGACGAGATCCGGAGCGAAATCCACGATCTGTGTCAGTTGCGCTTCACGGAAGAAGAACTGCAGTACCTGCGCGGACTGCGGTTCATAAAAAGCGATTTCGTCGACTTCCTTGGCCTGTTCCACATGCCCGAGAAATGCATCAGGGTGGCCGAGTCCACGGTTCCGGGAGAACTTGACATCACGGTGAAGGGCCCTTGGCTGCACACCATTCTGTTTGAAATTCCCGTGCTGGCCATTGTCAATGAGGTGTATTTCCGCAATGTCTGCAAAGAGCCGGGCTGGGAAGAGGGCCGGGAGCGCCTGCAACGGAAAATGCATCTGGTTACCGACGATCCGGCGCTGGCCGATTTCCGCGTGGCCGAATACGGCACCCGCAGGCGTTTTTCAAAGAAGTGGCACGAAGAAGTCGTGCTTACGATGAAAGACCAGATGGGCGTGCATTTTGCGGGCACCAGCAATGTCAGGCTGGCCATGAAGCACGGGGTCACCCCGCTGGGCACGATGGGGCACGAGTATCTGCAGGCATGCCAGGCCCTGGGGCCCCGCTTGCGTGATTCTCAGGTGTTTGCGCTCGAGGTCTGGGCCAAGGAGTATCGCGGTGACCTGGGCATCGCATTGTCCGATGTCTATGGCATGGATGCCTTCCTGCGGGATTTCGATATGTATTTCTGCAAGTTGTTCGATGGTGCCCGCCACGATTCGGGCGACCCCTTTGTCTGGGGCGAGCGGCTGCTGGCGCACTATGCCGCCAACCGGACCGATCCACGCACCAAGACGCTGGTTTTTTCCGATGCGCTGACCATTCCGCGCGCCATTGAACTGGCCAAGCGTTTTGCCGGCCGGTGCAAGATATCTTTCGGCATTGGCACCAATCTGACCAACGACCTAGGCCATGAGCCATTGCAGATCGTCATGAAAATGGTTCAATGCAATGGCCAGCCGGTGGCCAAGGTGTCTGACGCGCCGGAAAAGACCATGTGCGATGATCCCGCCTACCTGGCCTATTTGCGCCAGGTGTTCGAATTGCCACCCGCCTGAGCGCGCAGGCCGGCGCGCGTAATCTATTCTTCTTTGTTGAACATTCCCTCCGGAGCATGTAATGAGTGAAATAAAACGGGTCAATGTCGAGAAACGCCTGTCGGACATGGCCATCTACAACGGTGTGGCTTATCTGGCCGGGCAGGTTCCCGATGACAGCACGCTTGATATCGAAGGTCAGACGGCGCAGGTTCTGGCGACCATAGACAAATTGCTGGAAACCGCGGGCACCGACAAGACGCGCATTCTGATGGCCCAGATCTTCATCACCAACATGAAGGAGTTCGAGGGCATGAACAAGGCCTGGGATGCCTGGGTGGCCGCCGGCAACGCGCCGCCGCGGGCCACGGTGGAGTCGCGCCTGGCCAATCCGGACTTCAAGGTCGAAATCGTGGTCACCGCGGCGCTGCGCTAGCGGCCCCGCGGCCTATTGATTTATAGCAGCAGTAGGGCGGCCAGTGTGCCGCCCATTGTTTTGCAGGCGTCGCGATCCTGTTGGCCCAGGGTTTTGGGCGCAAGAATGGCTTCGGCGGTCTGGGCGCGCAGATTGGCGATGTGGGGTGGGGCAACGGGCTTGAGCCGCCAGCCGGTGCAGATGCGCTCGGCTTGCCTGGCCGCGTTGCTGCCGTCAGAGCCGGCACTGATCAACAGGGCGTAGGGCCGCCCGTTCAGGCGGTCCAGCGCGCCGTAATAGCAGCGATCGAAAAACTCTTTCATGGCGCCGCTGAGCGCGGCCAGGTTTTCGGGTGCGCAAAACAGCAGGCCGTCGGCTTCCAGCAGGTCGGGCGTGTCAGCTTCGTGGGCGGCCTTGACGACAATATCGAGGCGGTCGGTGGCCTGCAGCTCGGCAGCGGCTTCGCGGGCGCCTTCCACCGCGGCCATCGCCATTTGCCTGGCCGCGCCGGTGCGTGAATGCCAGACGACAATCAAGGTTTTTTTTCTTGCTGAGTCCATAGTGGTTGGTGCACGGCTTCTGTCAGACACGGTAGTATAGAGCCGTGGGCGCCGAGCCTCGCTGCACAGGCATGGAAGCCCATGCTTCGGCGGGCATCGTGTCCTTTATTTTATTGCTGCATACTATTCCTGATCATGGCTACAACTGATTTTCCAGAGACCTGCGCGCCGCCGTTTGATGCCGGCTGGCTGGCTGGCGCCAGCGCCGATCTGGACGAGGCCGGTACGGATCTGCTCAAGCGTGCGGCGCAGTGGGTGCGCGAACCGCTTTCTGGCTTGCAAGCCAGCACCGGCGAATCGTTGGCCGAGCATAGCGCCCTGGTGGTGCGCATTCTGGCAGAACTGGGCACCGACGCCGAAACCCGGGCCAGCGCCCTGCTTACGGTGTTGCCGGCCGATACGCGGGATGCCGCGGCAGGCACCCGCAACGATCCTTTGCGCAAGGCTTTCGGTTCCGAAGTCGTGTCGCTGGTGCAGGGCACGCGTGCCCTGTTGCGCCTGGGCCAATTGACGGGGCGGGCCGCCGATAGCGCCGCGTCGGGCACCGATCAGAAAGAAATGCAGCGCAAGATGCTGCTGGCCATGGCGGCCGACTTGCGCATTGTGTTGATGCGCCTGGCCTCGCGCCTGCAATCGCTGCGCTGGTACGCGGGCTCGAAAACACCGTGCCCCATCAGTTTTGCCCGCGAGACCATGGAGCTTTACACGCCGCTGGCGAACCGTCTGGGCATCTGGCAGATCAAATGGGAGATGGAGGACCTGGCGTTCAGGTTTCTGGAGCCCGACACTTACAAGGCCATTGCCCGGCAACTGGAAGAAAAGCGGGTTGAGCGCGAAGCCTTTATTGCCGCCGCCGTGAGCCGCCTGGAGCAGGAACTGGCCGAGGCCCGCATTCCCGCGCAGGTAAGCGGGCGCCCCAAGCATATCTACAGCATCCGGAACAAGATGCGGAACAAGGGAATTGAATTCAGCCAGCTGTTCGATTTGCGGGCGCTGCGGGTCATTGTCCACGACGAGCGTGCCTGCTATGCGGTACTGGCCCTGGCGCATTCTTTGTGGACACCTGTCTCCGACGAGTTCGACGATTATATTTCGCGCCCCAAGCCCAATGGCTACCGCTCTTTGCATACCGTGGTCACCGATACCCAGGGGCGTACCTTCGAAATCCAGATCCGTACTCACGAGATGCATGAGTTTGCCGAGTACGGCATGGCGGCGCACTGGCGCTACAAAGAGGCGGGCCCGAGAGGCGGCCAGGTGGCGGCCACGGGCCGTGACGACCAGAAGATTGCCTGGATGCGGCAGTTGCTCGCGTGGGACAAGGATGGCCCCGAGGACGGCGAAAAGCAAACGGCTCCGGTCTATGCCAAGGCCGTGCCGGCCGCCGATCCGGCTGAACGCATTTATGTCATGACGCCGCAGGCAAGGGTCATCGAGCTGCCCGCCGGCGCCACGCCGGTCGATTTCGCCTACTACCTGCATACCGATCTGGGGCATCGCTGCCGGGGGGCGCGGGTGGACGGGCAAATGGTGCCTTTGCTGACGCGGCTTGCCACCGGCCAGACGGTGGAAGTGATTGCGGCCAAATCGGGCGGACCGTCGCGTGACTGGCTGAACCCGCAGTTGGGCTTTCTGGCCAGCCCGCGTTCGCGCGCCAAGGTCAGGGCCTGGTTCAATGCCATCGAGCTTCAGCAACGGATTGCCCAGGGGCAGGCTCTGGTCGAGAAAGAGTTGCAGCGCCTGGGCAAGACGGCCGTCAACATGGAACAGCTTGCACAGCAACTGGATTTCGCCAAGGCCGACGACCTGTATGTGGCCGTTGCCAAGGAAGAGTTCAGCCTGCGCCAGATCGACTATCTGCTGGGGGCCGGCAAGGTCCGCGCCGCCGAGCCGGAAACTGACGACGAGGTAGCGGCCGAGGCCTTGAGCCGCCATTACGCCAGCGGCCAGGGCAGTGTGGCCAAAACCGGCAAAAGCGGCGTGCTGGTCGTGGGCGTCGATTCGCTGATGACGCAGCTGGCGCGCTGCTGCCGGCCGGCGCCTCCGGATGATATCGCGGGCTTTGTAACCCGGGGACGCGGCGTGTCCATCCATCGCCGTGATTGCGCCGCTTATGCTGCTCTGGCGCTTCGTCAAGCAGAGCGGCTTATCGATGTCGATTGGGGTGACACCGGCGATGCGCTGTATCCGGTCGATATCAGCATCCATGCCCAGGAAAGGGTGAATCTGCTGCGTGATCTGTCCGACGTGTTCGCCAAGCTGCGATTGAATGTGGTCAGCATCAACACGCATAGCCGGCGGTCGCTGGCGCATATGGTCTTTACGGTCGAAGTCAGGAGCGGCGACCAGATCAGCCGTGCCCTGGCAGGCCTGAACGAATTGCCGGGGGTCAGCGCCAGCCGCCACTGAGCCGGATGCGGGCCGGCATTGCACGCGGGGGCCGCGCCACACTGTTAAAATGACTGAGTTCCGTCGACAGGCCGGCTCAGGGCCGTCGCAATATTCATGCGTAACCAGAGAGTAATGCTTTGAAATCCTATACCCTGCCTGATCAAAATGGGCATTTCGGCCAGTACGGCGGCTCCTTCGTCGCTGAAACGCTGGTGCATGCGCTGGACGAGTTGAGGGCCGCTTACGAAAAGTATCGCGACGACCCCGACTTTCTGCAGGAGTTCGCTTACGAGCTCAAGCATTTTGTCGGGCGGCCCAGCCCGGTGTATCACGCCAAGCGGTGGTCCGAAAGGCTGGGCGGGGCGCAAATCTGGTTCAAGCGTGAAGACCTCAACCATACCGGTGCGCATAAAATCAATAACTGTGTCGGCCAGATCCTGTTGGCGCGCCGCATGGGCAAACCGCGCATCATTGCCGAAACCGGGGCTGGCCAGCACGGCGTTGCAACCGCCACGGTGGCGGCGCGCTACGGGTTGGAATGCGTGGTTTATATGGGCAGCGAAGACGTCCGCCGCCAGGCTTCGAATATGTACCGCATGAAGCTGCTTGGCGCCACCGTGGTGCCGGTCGACTCAGGCTCGCGCACGCTCAAAGACGCCCTGAATGAAGCCATGCGCGACTGGGTTACCAACATTGAAAATACCTTCTACATCATCGGCACGGTGGCGGGGCCGCACCCGTATCCCACGATGGTGCGCGATTTCCAGGCTGTCATCGGCAACGAGTGCCTGGAACAGATGCCCGCCGAAGCCGGCCGGCAGCCCGATTACGTGATCGCGTCGGTGGGCGGGGGGTCGAACGCCATGGGTATTTTCCATCCTTATATCAACCACGACGACGTCAAGCTGGTGGGTGTCGAGGCCGCGGGCGAAGGGCTGGACACCGGCAGGCATGCCGCGTCGCTCAACGCCGGCAGCGTGGGCGTGCTGCATGGCAATCGCACCTACGTCATGCAAGACGGCAACGGCCAGGTACAGGAAACACACTCCATTTCGGCCGGGCTCGATTATCCCGGTGTCGGGCCTGAGCACGCCTGGCTGAAAGATGACGGCCGCGCTGAATACGTCTATATCAACGATCAGGAAGCGCTTGCCGCTTTTCATGATTGCTGCCGCACCGAAGGCATCATGCCCGCGCTCGAATCCGCCCATGCTGTTGCCTACGCGCTCAAGCTGGCGCCCACCCTGCCCAAAGACAAAATCATTCTGGTGAACTTATCAGGGCGGGGCGACAAAGACATGCACACAGTGGCCGATTTCAGTGGCATCAGCCTGTAACAACCGGGATTGCAAAACACAATGACTGCTTCGAACGAACGGCTCAAGGCCGCGTTTGCCAAAACTTCAGGCCGCGCCGCGCTGATTCCCTACATCACCGCGGGCGATCCTTCCATCGCGGCCATGCCCCAATTGATGCATGCCCTGGTCAAGGCGGGTGCCGATGTCATCGAGCTTGGCGTTCCTTTTTCCGACCCTATGGCCGATGGCCCGGTCATACAGCGGGCCGCCGAGCGGGCTATCAAGCGCGGCACGGGTTTGCGCCAGGTGCTGGATATGGTCGTCGAGTTTCGGCGGCAAGACGACGTGACGCCGGTGGTGCTCATGGGCTACGCCAATCCCATTGAATGCATGGGGCAGGGCGCCTTCGCCCAGTTCGCCGCCCAGGCGGGCGTCGATGGCGTGCTGGTCGTTGATTACCCCCCCGAGGAAATCGCGGATTTTGCCACCCAATTGGGCGATGTCGGCATCGATCCTATTTTCCTGCTTGCACCGACGTCCACCGAGGCTCGCATACAAAAGGTTGCGAAAGTGGCGCGCGGCTACGTTTACTATGTCTCACTGAAAGGCGTTACCGGCGCCGGGCATATCGATACCTCCGACGTTGCCGCGCGTCTCGAAGCCATCCGCCGGTATGTGTCGATACCGGTCGGAGTCGGGTTCGGCATTCGCGACGCCGATAGCGCAAAGCGCCTGGCGGCCTGCGCCGATGCGGTCGTCATCGGCAGCAAGCTGATTGAAACCATGGAAGAGGCCGTGGCGGTGGCGACCGAGTCAGGGCTGGAAGCAAAGGATATCGACCAGGCAGCGATAGCCGCGGCGGCAAGCTGGTTGAACGGAATCAGCCAGGCGCTGCCTACGGGCCGTTGAGCCCGCGCATGTTGAAGGCAGGCTCGTCAAGTGTGGCGCGCCTATGGGAAAAGAACAAAGTCTGGTGAGAAACCAGGTGTTCATTGGGAATGAAACATGAGTTGGATCGAAAAAATTCTGCCTCCGCGCATTAACCGCAGCAATGATGGGGGGCGGCGTGTTCCCGAAGGCGTGTGGGTAAAGTGTCCGTCCTGCGAATCCGTCCTGTATAAAGAAGATCTGAAAGCAACGCTTAATGTCTGCCCGAAGTGCAGCCATCACATGCGTATCGGCGCCAGGGCGCGCATCGATGCTTTGCTGGATGCCGACAGCCGGGTCGAAATCGGCCAGAACACGCTTCCCATGGATCCGCTCAAATTCAAGGATAGCCGCAAGTACCCTGAGCGCGTGGCCGAGGCCACCAAGCAAACCGGTGAAAGCGAGGCCATGGTCGTGATGAGCGGCTCCATTCTCGCCGTGCCGGTGGTGCTGGCCTGCTTCGAGTTCGAGTTCATGGGCGGTTCCATGGGATCGGTGGTGGGCGAGCGTTTTGCGCGCGGCGTGCAGGAAGCCATCAAGAATCGCACGTCCTTTGTTTGTGTTGCGGCTTCCGGCGGTGCGCGCATGCAGGAAAGCCTGCTGTCGTTGATGCAAATGGCCAAAACCAATGCCATGCTGACGCAGCTGTCGGCGGCAGGCCTGCCATTCATCAGCATCCTGACCGATCCAACCATGGGCGGCGTTTCCGCCAGCTTTGCGTTCATGGGAGACGTGGTCATTGCCGAGCCCCGTGCCCTGATCGGCTTTGCCGGCCCAAGGGTGATCGAACAGACCGTCCGTGAAAAATTGCCTGAAGGTTTCCAGCGTTCGGAGTTCCTGCTCGAGAAAGGGGCTATCGACATGGTGGTGGACCGGCGCGAAATGCGCAACGAACTGGCCCACCTGCTGGCCCTGCTTACACGGCAACCAGCCGATATCGTCGCCAAGGCCTGATTCCAGGGGCGCGGCCGGTAGAAACAGCCGGGCCTGCCGGTAGCTTGCGCAAGCAAGCGGGCGAAAAAAAACCTTGTCGATCAATTGATTCGACAAGGTTTTTTTGTATATCGCTTCGGGTTTTTGCTGCAGGCTGCCGCCTTGCCCGATCGCATCTGGTTTGTGCCGGCCCGCCGGGAAGGCGGGCCGATGGCGGAACGGGCTGTTACTGCGTTTCCACCTGCTGCAAAGGCTCTTCTGTCGCGGTGGCGGCTACAGGCTTGCGTGGGCGGCCAAGGCGAACCGCTGCGGCGGGCGGCTGGGCCGTTGCCGGGGCCGAGCTGGTTTCGATCAGTTGCATGCCAGCGACTTGCAGCATCTGCTCCAGCGAAGTCGATACCACTTTGGCGGCGGGCGCCGTTCCAACGAAGGAATCGTCGGTAGCGGCTTGCCTGGAGCCGGTGTTTTCGGCAATCACTTCCTCAGCAAGGGCTGGTTCGGCGGGGGCAGGCGTTTCGATGGCCATGGCGTCTTCCGTGGCGGCCTTGCTTTCGCTGTCCGCCTGAACGTCGGCGACCGGTGCCGGCTGGACCGTGACGGCAGGCGCCTGCTCTGCCGGGACGGCTTGCCGGCCATTCGGGGCGGTTTCCAGCTCGCCAGCGGAGGCGGTTTGGTCGCCGGTGGCAGTTTCGCTCGTACCGGTAAGCTCTTCGGCCAGCGCCGGCTCTTGCCGGACGGTCGGCTCGGAAGAGACGGCCGCTGTACTGGGCGCGCTTTCGGCAACGGCCGGGGAGGTCGTATCGGCGGCTTCGTCCTGGCTGGCCTGTCCGGCTGCGGCGTCGGTACCGGGCTGGACGGGAGCCTGCTCGATGTCGACCTGGGCGGTTTCCACCGGCATGAGCTGTGCTTCGGCAAGGTTTTGCACAGGTTCGGTGGTGTGGCCTTGTGTCGTGGCGATGGCGGGAAGCACCTGGGGATTGAACGCGGGGGTTTCGTGCGAGACGAAAGCCTGGCCTTCATCATTGGCGTCGCCGCTATCGCTGTCTTGCGTGGCATTGGCTTCCACGCCGGCTTCGTTGTTGCGGCGGCCGCGGCGGCTGCGCCGGCGGCGGCGCTTGCGCTCGGGATCGAGCTGGTCGCCGTCTTGCGTGGCTTCAAGCTGATGATCGAGCGCGTCGGCCGGTTCGGT
>JBATWU010000049.1:0-1739 GCA_049672825.1 Pusillimonas sp. | reverse complement strand
TGGCGCCGGTGATTGTGCAGGCGCTGGCGCGCATGATCACGGCGCTCAAGGCCAAGGGCTACACCATTGTGATGGTCGAGCAGAACTTTCACTTTGCCGCGCCGCTGGCCGACCGCTTCTATGTGGTTGAGCATGGCCAGATCGTCGAGGAAATCGCCTCGGCCGACCTGGCCGCGAAACAGGACACCCTCAACACGCTGCTGGGCGTGTGATGCCAAACTCTATTCACCGGCATTTGCCGGTACGACAACAAGGAGACTTATCCATGAAATTACGCACCCTAACGGTCGCTCTTACCGTAGCCGGGCTTGGCTTTGCCCTGCCGGGCCAGGCGGCCGGCATATCCGACGACGTCATCCGGATAGGCATGATCACCGACATGTCCAGCGTCTACTCCGACATCGATGGCGCCGGCGGCGGCGAGGCCGTGCGCATGGCCATTGAAGACGCCGGTGGCGAGATCAACGGCAAGAAAATAGAATTCATGATCGCCGACCATCAAAACAAGGCCGACATCGCCTCCGCGCGGGCACGCGAATGGTTCGATGAACAAAAAATCGATATGCTCATCGGCGGCACCAACTCCGCCACTGCCCTGGCCATGGCCGCTGTCGCACAAGAAAAGAAAAAACCTTTCATAGCCATCGGTCCGGGTTCGTCCAATCTGACCAACTCGCAATGCTCGCCCTACACCCTGCACTACGCCTATGACACTATCGCGCTCGCGCGCGGCACGGGCTCGGCCATCGTGGATGAAGGCGGCAAGTCATGGTTTTTCCTCACGGCAGACTACGCCTTCGGCCATTCGCTCGAGCGTGATACCAGCGAAGTCGTCAAGAAGGCGGGTGGCGAGGTCGTGGGCGCCGTCAGGGTGCCGCTGGGCACCGCCGACTTCTCCTCCTTCCTGGTCCAGGCGCAATCCTCGGGCGCAAAAATCCTGGGGCTCGCCAACGCGGGCGGCGACTTCATCAGCTCGGTCAAGTCCGCCAAAGAATTCGGCGTCACCGAAACCATGAAGCTTGCCGGCCTGCTGGTGTTCATCAACGACGTCCACGCCCTTGGCCTCGATGCCACCCAGGGTATGAACCTCACCTCCGCCTGGTACTGGAACCAGGACGACGAATCGCGCGCATGGGCCGAACGCTTCTACCAGAAAATGAACCGCATGCCTTCGTTCCTGCAGGCTGGCGACTACTCGGCTGCCGCGTACTTCCTGAAGGCCGTCAAGGCAACCGGCAGCGATGACGGCGACGAAGTCATGAAGTGGATGAAGTCCAACAAGGTCAATGACTTCTTTGCCAAAGACGCGCTGGTGCGTGAAGACGGCCGCGTCGTCAACGACCTGTATCTCATGGAGGTCAAGAAACCGTCCGAATCCGAGCGCCCCTGGGACTATTACAAGGTCGTCAAGAAACTGCCCGGCGATCAAGTCTATGCATCCCTCGAAGAGTCAACCTGCAAGCTCATAAAAAAATAAACTCGCTGTTTAAGAGGCCGCTCATGTACCCCATGAGGGCCTCTTGATTCATCTGGGGGCGGCTCGCGGCCCCGTCACGGACTTCTTATCGTTATGACAGCAATATTTGGCGTACCCATCCAGGCCCTACTCGGGCAACTGCTGCTGGGCCTGGTCAACGGCTCGTTCTATGCCGTGCTTTCATTGGGCCTGGCCGTTATCTTCGGGCTGCTCAACATCATCAACTTCGCGCACGGCGCGCTGTACATGCTGGGCGCCTTCG
>JBATWU010000048.1:0-96193 GCA_049672825.1 Pusillimonas sp. | reverse complement strand
GCCGGGCAACAGGGCGACACGGCCGCGCCCGATTCCACGGGGCTGGAAGTCGCGCCCGACGATCCAGCCTGCGGCCTGATCTTGTGCTGCGCGCCCGCCTAGGGCATTTTCAATTCAAGTGTCTACGACGCGGTCAGGGCTACTCTAGCGACCTTGTTCTACTATGGTGACATTGTCCTGCAACGTGGTTCTGACATGGCGATGTTGTTCTGCGCTAACGACGTTGTCCGGTGTGGGTGGGGGCAGCCCGGCACCCGCACCGGACAACGACGGAATAGTAGGCGTACCAGCCTTACTGCCTGATTTGTTGGCTTTATGTAATGGGCTTTATGTAATGGTTTAGTGCATTTTCGGTTCATGCGTTTACGGCTGCTTGAAGCTGCATTTGAGCAGAGCTTCAGGCAATGGCAATGCCATCGATAGAGGTCGGTGAAATTGCGGTCTTGGCATCCAGGGTGTTCTTGCTTCTTGCGGCGTTGCCCGGGTGTTGGGCCGGTGCCCAGGCAACTACAGTAGCAGGATCTTGACGGCTTTACCCCCTTCGGGTTGACGCTGACACGAAAAGGGGCTGTCAGGCCCCCCCAACATGCGCCGTCATAAAAAGTCGGGTGTGACGGGGGCTGTGCAGGCGCCTCGCGCACGCCGGTTCAGGACGGACTGGCGGGGATGCAAGTCCGCGGTTGTGTGAGCCCGGCGGGTGTCGGGCCACTGGCAAGCGAAAACTCGCTAGTTAAACACGCCCGTGGACAAATAGCGGTCGCCCCGGTCGCACACGATGAAGACGATGGTGGCGTTCGTGACTTGCTCGGCAACGCGGGTGGCCGCCACCAGCGCGCCCGCCGACGATATGCCGCCAAAAATGCCTTCTTCGGCCGCCAGGCGGCGCGCCATGTCTTCGGCTTCGGTTTGTGTAATCAGCTCGAACTGGTCGACTTGGCTGGGTTGGTAGATTTTGGGCTGGTAGGCTTCGGGCCATTTTCGTATGCCGGGGATCTGCGAGCCTTCGGCGGGCTGTGCGCCCACGATCTGTATGGCCTGGTTCTTTGAGCGCAGATACTGGCCCACCCCCATGATGGTGCCGGTGGTGCCCATGGCGCTGACGAAGTGGGTGATCTGGCCATCGGTCTGATCCCAGAGTTCGGGGCCGGTGGTTTCCACGTGCGCCAGAGGGTTGTCGTCATTGGCGAACTGGTCGAGCACCTTGCCCTGGCCTTCAGCCTGCATCTTGTCGGCCAAATCGCGCGCGTATTCCATGCCGCCCTGATCCGCCGGCGTGAGAATAAGCTGGGCGCCATACGCCGTCATGGAAGCACGCCGCTCGACCGACAGATTATCGGGCATGATAAGAATCATTTTGTAGCCCCGCACTGCCGCCGTCATGGCCAGCGCAATACCCGTATTGCCGCTGGTGGCCTCGATAAGCGTGTCGCCTGGCTTGATTTCGCCACGCGCTTCGGCACGGCGTATCATGGAACTGGCGGCGCGATCTTTGACGGAACCCGCCGGATTATTGCCTTCGAGCTTGGCCAGAATGACGTTACCGCGCGGCTCGCCCGACTGGCCTGGAATGCGCTGCAAGCGAACGAGTGGTGTTGCACCAATGGTGTCTTCGATGGTCTGGTATTTTTTCATGCGGAAATCATACACCCAACCCGGCCGCGACGACACCAGGGCAACAGGACGCCCGCCCGGCTTATTTCGACTGCTTCGGTTCGGCCGGTTTTTTGGTGCCGGGCGTCGCGGCCGGGCTTTTTGCCGCTGGCGGCACGGCGGGAGCGCCGCCGACGGTCAACCCCTGGGCCTGCAGGGCGGCAGCCTTTTTGGGCCCTATGCCCTTGACCCTGTCGGACAAGTCTTCCAACGATTCATAGCTGCCGCCGCGCGAACGTTCTTCGATGATGATTTGCGCTGTTTTAGGGCCTATGCCGCGCACCCCGCGCAATTGGTCTTGCGTGGCCGTGTTGACGTCGAGCGCGTGTGCCACGCCCGGTAGCGCCAGCCCCGCCAGCATGCCCAGCGCAAGCCCCAACAGGGCACGTCGCTTTCGCGGGCGGGCGGGCATGGCGGCCCCGGCAAATTTAGCGCACGGATTGTCGGCCAGCGGCCGGGCTACAGTGGATTGAGTAAACGGATTCATGGGCAGCCTCTTGAAGTGAAGTGGAAAGAAGCGCTGAATATCCGTTGGGCATGGCCCTTGGCTTGTCTCGCTTCTTGTCTGCCATGATCGCCGCAACAGCCGCGGACCGATAGCCGCCATGCGGCAATTGGTCCATGCGTAAACTTACCAGAGCGGCCAGTGGCGGCGCCCGGCCGCCATCGTGGAGCCGCGATCAGATGCGGCCTTGTCCCAGCAAAGCCTTGACATACTGCGTCACACCCGTCTGTACGTCGCGGAACGGCTGGTCGTAGCCGGCTGCGCGCAATTGCGTCAGATCGGCCTGTGTGTGGCTTTGATATCTGCCTTTCAGGTCGTCGGGAAATTCGATATAGCGGATCAGGCCTTGCGCAACCAGTTCGGGCAAGGACAATGCCGGCTTGCCTTTGACGGTGCGCAATGTGTTCACCACACTGCTTGCCACGTCGTTGAACGGCTGCGCCCTGCCCGTGCCGCAATTGAATATTCCGGATTTTTCCGGATGGTCCAGGAAATAGAGGTTCACGTCGACCACATCGTCGATATGAACAAAGTCGCGCAATTGGCCGCCATCGACATAGCCATCCCAGCCGCCAAAAAGGCGTACATGGCCTTCGGCCTGGAACTGGTTCATGTTGTGAAAGGCCACTGATGCCATGCGCCCCTTGTGCTGCTCGTTGGGACCATACACATTGAAGTAGCGCAAGCCCGCCACGGGCGCCGTCAGTGTGTGAAACTGCCGCCGCAAGACCTGATCGAAAAGATACTTGGAGTAGCCGTAGACATTCAGCGGCGATTCGTAAAGCGGGTCTTCGGCATAGACCGGCCCCGCACCGTAGACGGCGGCCGACGACGCATAGATGAAAGGTATCTTGCCC
Source organism: Pusillimonas sp. (assembly GCA_049672825.1). Classification (GTDB taxonomy): domain Bacteria; phylum Pseudomonadota; class Gammaproteobacteria; order Burkholderiales; family Burkholderiaceae_B; genus Pusillimonas_C; species Pusillimonas_C harenae_A. Next base: position 93,181 of record JBATWU010000048.1, on the reverse strand, counting down.
GTCTGGCAGAACTGGAACAGCTCGAGCGTGACACGATAGTTATTGTCGAGCATATACTGCCCATTGCGCTCTGTGGTGTCGGAACATGCGCCCTGATGGAACACCGCTTCGATATTCTGGAGCTGCCCTTTGGCGACTCTTAATCGGAAATCGTCTTTGTGCAGATAGTCGGCGATCTGGCCATCGACCAGATTCACGAACTTGTCGCCTTCGGTCAGGTCGTCCACCACCAGAATATCGGTATGGCCGCGCCGGTTCAAGCCGCGCACGATATTGCTGCCGATAAAGCCGGCGCCTCCGGTTACAACAATCATGATAGTTCTCCTGCGGTAACGACAGAGGTGCCCAGCTTGCCGACCACCAGCCCTCCCGCCCTGTTGGCCCAAAGGACGGCGTCGAACCAGCTCAGGCCGGCCGCCCTGCTTACTGCCAGGGTTGCCAAAACGGTGTCGCCCGCGCCGGAGACATCGAAGACTTCGTGCGCATGGGCATCCGTATGCTGGCGCCCTTCCTGGGTGAACAGCGTCATGCCCTGTTCCGAGCGGGTGACGAGCAGCGCGTCAAGTTCCAGCTCGCGGCGCAGTGTCTGCGCCCGTTGCTCGAGCTCGTCTTCGCTATGCCACCGGCCAACGGCTTCCTGCATTTCCAGACGGTTGGGCGTAATAATGCTCGCACCGCGATAACGTTGATACAGGTGCCCCTTGGGATCGACCAGCACGGGCACGCCCGCCTCGCGCGCGGCATCGATCAGCACATCGACCTGCGATAACGCGCCCTTGGCGTAATCCGACAGCACCAGCAAATCGTGCTGGGCAATCAGCTGTTTTGCCTGGGCCTCCATCTTGGCCAGCGACTGGGCCCCCGGCCCTTCTTCGAAATCGACGCGCAGCAATTGCTGTTGACGCCCCAGAACCCGCATTTTAAGGGTCGTGGGCGCGTCGTTATCGGCCACCAGGCAGGAGTTGATCCCGGCTTCGCGCGCCAGATCGCGGACCTTCCCGCCGGCCTCATCACCGCCCACGATGCCCAGCAAACTGGCCTGTGCGCCCAGCGCAACAATATTGCGCGCCACGTTGGCGGCGCCGCCCAGGCGGTCTTCCCGGCGGGCAACCCGCACCACGGGAACCGGCGCCTCGGGCGAGATGCGGTCCACTTCGCCGAACCAATAGCGGTCCAGCATGATATCGCCAGCCACCAATACTTTTACGCGGCTGGCCGCCTCTGCCGGGAACGGCATCATTTGATTTCCTCCAGACGGCGGGGAGCATAAGTCTCCCACGAGTTGCACCCGGGACATTGCCAGTAGAAATGCCTGGCCTCGAAGCCGCATACGCGGCAGGCATAGCGATCGAGTCTTTGGGTGTGCTTGTGTATAAGGGAACGCAACAGGCTCAGATCGGCGCCCGGCGCCTTGTCGTCTGCCGCCTGCCCGATGACCGGAACACCGGCGCCGCCCTGGACAGCGCCACTGGCCGCGTCGCCCACATCATAGGCGGCCAGCTCGGCCTCGAGCAGGCGATCGAGGCCGAGCAGCGACGGATGGGCGCGGAGTGCTTCGCGAGCAAAAGTCCAGGCGGGCTGATAACCTTGCTGGGCACGCAGCTCACGGAACACAACATTGAAGGTATCCAGCGAGGGATAGCGCATATAGTGCGCCTTCAGCACGCTCAGGCCCTCGCTTTGCTGGCCGACGCGCCGGTAGCTTTCAATCAGTTCGGCCGCCACCAGACTGGCATACTCGGGCGCCGTCGTCAGCACCGACTCCAGATAGGCGCGCTCACGCTCGGGTTGCCCGGCAAGCCTGGCCAGATGTGCGCGCAGCATGGCTATGCGCGCCTCGGATGCCTGCCCCCTGGCCTGGCCGCGCAAGGCGCCGGCAGCATGGTCGGCGGCATCCAGGGCCGCCTCGGCTGCAGTCAGGTCGGGCGTCTTTGCCATCAGCGCGCTTACAGCGCGCTCGCACTGATAATGCACCAGCTGCGGCACCGGCTCGTCGACCAGGGCGCGCAAACGTTTGACCGCCTCGATGGCGCGCGGCCAATCGTGCTCGGATTCGTAAATACGTATCAGGGCGCGCACCGCCGGGACGGCAAACCGGGTATCGAGCACCTGCTCGAAGGCTTGCTCGGCACGGTCGAGCATGCCCGCCTTGAGGAAATCCTGGGCCAGCTCATGCTGCGCATTTTCGCGGTCGGACTGCGGCAGGTCGGCCCGCGACAGCAGGCTTTGGTGCACGCGTATGGCCCGCTCCATTTCGCCTCGGCGGCGAAACAGGCTGCCCAGCGCAAAATGCAGCTCAGTGGTCTCGGGGTCGAGCTTGGCCACTTCCACAAAAGCGTCGATGGCGCGATCGGGCTCTTCATTCAATAGAAAATTCAGCCCCTTGAAATACGAATTCGGCAAGGAGCGCGTTTCGGAAAGCATTTGCCGAATATCGACGCGCGCGGCTATCCAGCCGAGCGCGAACAACAGAGGCACGAATATCAGCCACCACGGTTCAAAATCCACGCTATTCAACCTCGGTGCAAGTTACAGGGGGGCCAGCGGCGCGATGGTTTCGGGCGCCACGGCGCCGGACGGCATATCGGGCTGGTTCTGCTTTTGTTCAAGCCGCGCGAGTTCGCGCCGCAAGCGGGCAGCTTCGCGCCGGCGGCGCATAATCGACGGCGCGGCAACCAGAAATCCAAAAAACACCCCCAGCACGAATACGGCCAGCATGACCACGATCAAAGGCACGCCCGTCACGACATGGTCTGCGAAAAAACGAACATCCACCGGGCCGGTGTTTTTAAGTGCGAACATCAGCACCACAACAAACACCACCAGCCTCAATATCCAAACCAGATAACGCATAACCAGTTCTCCAATAATCCGGGAATTCGACAATTGTAAGGGGAATCGCTTCCGCCTGCCGTCGTCAAAAAAGAAAGCAGGCCCACCGTTCGGGGGCCTGCTTTCATGGGGCATGTTGGCCAACGGCGGCCAAAAAACCAAATGCTTAGCCGTGCATGATGCGCGAACCGAACTGCCCCAAAGCGAACGTGGACTCGTCGGCAGCCGATTCAGCCTGTTCGTCGTAAGCCGAATCGACGCGCTCGCGCAACTCTTTGCCGGGCTTGAAGTGCGGCACCTGCTTTCCAGGCACCTGGACTTTTTCACCCGACTTGGGGTTGCGGCCTATGCGGGGCGCCCGCTCGGACAGGGAAAAACTTCCGAATCCGCGGATTTCGATGCGCTGACCCGAGGCCAGGGCCTGGGTCATGGCATCGAGTACCGTCTTGACGGCGTAATCGGTATCACGCGCCGCCAATTGCGGGTAACGACCGGCAAGAATCGCTATCAGTTCCGACTTTGTCACGCCAATTAACCGTCGTCGCGCTGCTGGTCAAGCTTGGCTTTCAGCAAAGCGCCCAGGTTGGTTGTACCCGACGAGGCGCTGGCTTCAGACATGCGCTGGATGGTGTCGGCGGTTTCGGCGTTGTCACGCGCCTTGATCGACAACTGGATGGAACGGGTTTTCCGATCGATGTTGAGGATCATGGTTTCGATGTTCTCGCCCGCGTTCAGCACGGTGGTGGCGTCTTCGACACGGCCAACGGAAATTTCGGAAGCGCGCAGATAGCCTTCGACATCGACCGACAGCGTAACAACAGCACCCTTGGCCTCGACCGACTTGATGACGCCAGGAACAACCGCGCCCTTGTCGTAAGTGGCCACGAAGTTGTTGAACGGATCGCCTTCAAGCTGCTTGATGCCCAGCGAGATGCGTTCCTTGTCGGTGTCGATACCCAGGACCACCGCGTCGATCTCGTCGCCCTTCTTGAAGTTGCGCACGGCTTCTTCGCCGGTTTCGGTCCAGGACAGGTCGGACAGGTGCACCAGGCCGTCGATACCGCCGGGCAGACCCACGAACACGCCGAAGTCGGTGATGGACTTGATGGCGCCGCGGACCTTGTCGCCCCGCTTGAAGTTGATGGAGAACTCTTCCCACGGATTGGCGCGGCACTGTTTCATGCCCAGCGAAATGCGGCGGCGGTCTTCGTCGATTTCCAGAACCATGACTTCGACTTCTTCGCCCAGGGTGACAACCTTGCGCGGGTCGACGTTCTTGTTGGTCCAGTCCATTTCGGACACGTGCACCAGACCTTCGATGCCGGCTTCGACTTCGACGAACGCGCCGTAGTCGGTCAGGTTGGTAACTTTGCCGAACAGGCGGGTGCCCTGGGGATAGCGACGCGCCAGGCCGACCCATGGATCTTCACCCAGTTGCTTGACGCCCAGCGAGACACGGCTTTTTTCCTGGTCGAACTTGAGCACTTTGGCTTCGACTTCCTGACCAACCTGCAGCACTTCGGACGGGTGGCGGACACGGCGCCATGCCATGTCGGTGATGTGCAGCAGACCATCGATGCCGCCCAGGTCGACGAACGCACCGTAATCGGTGATGTTCTTGACCACGCCCTTGACCACAGCGCCTTCGCTGAGGGTTTCCAGGAGTTTCTGGCGCTCTTCGCCCATGCTGGCTTCAAGCACCGAGCGACGCGACAGCACAACGTTGTTGCGCTTGCGGTCAAGCTTGATGACCTTGAACTCCATGGTCTTGCCCTCGTAGGGCGTGGTGTCTTTGACGGGGCGCAGGTCGACCAGCGAACCGGGCAGGAATGCGCGGATGCCGTTGGTCATGACGGTAAGGCCGCCCTTGACTTTGCCGGTGATGGTGCCGGTAACCATTTCGCCCGATTCCAGGGCTTGTTCCAGCTGCAGCCAGGCCGACAGGCGCTTGGCGCGGTCGCGCGACAGGATGGTGTCGCCGTAGCCGTTTTCGAGCGAATCGATGGCAACCGATACGAAATCGCCAGCCTCGACTTCGAGCTCGCCCTGATCGTTCAGGAATTCTTCAAGGGGAATCAGCGCCTCGGACTTGAGGCCTGCGTTGACCACGACAAAATTGTGATCGATGCGAACGACTTCTGCGGAAATGACCTCACCGGACTTCATGTCCTGGTTCTTGATGCTTTCGGCAAACAGGTCGGCAAAGCTTTCGCCGCCAGCGGCGACAGTGGTTGAAATGGTGGACATTAAATTGAATCCATAAGCCAGAACGGCTGTTAAAAACACACCAAGGCGGCGAAATCCGCCCCAGTGGAGTAAAAAATAATTTCAGACGCAACCGGGCTGCGTGTGGCAAAATCGCCCGCCGCCATGCGCCGTGCCTGAAACCCCAAACCCGGACACCGCCGGGGAACTGCATACAAACAGCTAACTACTTGCCTGCCTGCAGGCCTCGGACCAGAATCCAAGCACCTGCCGGACGGTTTCATCGATGCTTAAATTAGATGAATCGACCGTTTTGGCGTCGGGCGCCGCAACAAGCGGCGCATTGGCCCTGTTGCGATCCCGCTCGTCGCGGGCCCGCAAACTTTCCAACAAGCCCGTTAGGTTAGCAGAAAACCCCTTTTCCTTCAACTGCTTACAGCGCCTTTCCGCCCTTGATCGCACATCGGCCACTAAAAATATCTTCAACGGGGCATCGGGAAAGACCACCGTGCCCATATCGCGGCCATCGGCGACCAGGCCCGGCGCCATGCGAAAAGCCCTTTGCCGCTCCAGCAAGGCCTGCCGCACAGGCGCATAGGCGGCAACCCGGGAAGCCAGATTGCCCACATGCTCCTGTCGAATCAAGCTGGCCACATCCTGGCCCGACAGCAGCACCTGATCGGCCTGAAAGGCCACATCCAATTGCAAGGCAACCCGGGCCACGGCCTCTTCATCGGCCATATCGACGCCCTGCTGCTGCACGGCCAGGGCGGTGAGCCGGTACAAAGCGCCGCTATCGAGCACCTGCCATCCCAATGCAAGGGCGACGCGCTGCGCAATCGTCCCCTTGCCCGAGGCGGTAGGACCATCGATGGTAATGACGGGAATACTCGATGGCGCCGCACTCATGCCTGCACCAGGTCTTTGAAAACCGAGAAATAACCGGGAAAGGTCTTGCTGACGCAGTCAGGGTCGAGAATAGTGACCGGCACCGGGCCGAAAGCCGCCAGCGAAAAACACATGGCCATGCGATGATCGTCGTAGGTTGCGATGCTGGCCGCCTTCCATGACGAGGACTCGACCGGATGCACACGCAGCCAGTCGTCGCCCGACTCGACCCGCGCGCCCAGTTTTTCCAGTTCGGCATGCATGGCATCGATGCGGTCGGTTTCCTTGACGCGCCAGCTGGCGATATTGCGCAATGTGCAGGGGCCGTCGGCATACAAGGCCATGGCGGCAGCCGTCATGGCGGCATCGGGAATCAAATTGAAATCGCGGTCGAAGGCCTTGAGGCGATCGCCTTGCGCCACCCGCAGCCCGCTGACCACCACCGAATCGCTGTGGCGGACCACGGTGGCGCCCATGTCTTCGACCACATCGGCAAAGGCCATGTCGCCCTGTATGCTGTCGGAGCCGGCGCCTTGTATGTGCATGGGCCCACCGCCTATGGCCCCCAGTGCCATGAAGTACGAAGCAGTCGATGCGTCGCCTTCGATCAGGACCTTGCCGGGCGAGCGATAGCGCGATCCGGCAGGAATGACGAAACGCCGCCATTCGTCGCGCCGCACCTGTACGCCGAACCGGGCCATCAGATTCAGGGTAATCAGAATGTAGGGCTTGGAGATCAACTCGCCGTCGACCTCGATGACCAGATCGCTTGCCTGCCGCGCGGTATGAATCGGCGCGGCCATCAGCAGTGCGGTCAGGAACTGGCTGGATACCGAGCCCTTGATCTTGACCGGGCTCTCGCTGCGAATGTCGCCCTTGCGTATCGTCAGGGGCGGATAGCCGGGATTGCCGGTATAAGAAATGTCTGCCCCCAGCGCCGCCAGGGCATCGACCAGATCGCCGATGGGGCGCTCATGCATACGCGGTACGCCCGAAAGCCGATAATCGCCGCCCATGACCGCCAGGGCGGCAGTCAGGGGCCGGAATGCCGTGCCCGCATTGCCAAGAAACAACTCGGCCTGCGTTACCGGGAAGGGATGGCCACCCTCGATCCGTGCCCGGCCCGCGTCGGTGTCGGCGTCGATCTGGACGCCCAGCGTGCGCAAGGCATCGATCATGACGCGCGTATCGTCGGAATCGAGCAGGCCTTCCAGCTCGGTCGCGCCGTCGGCCAGCGCCGCCAGCAGCAGTACCCGGTTGGAAATGCTTTTGGAACCCGGCAGCCTGAACTGCCCCGCCGCAAGACGAACCGGCGGCAAACATAAACTGGATGTGTCGCTCATGATAAACCGCTTCTGCTCCCCCAAAATCTGCGTGCCAGGGCCGCACGCTCAAGAAAATCACGAAGTTCCGGGCCATCTGCGCTCTGCAAGGCCTGCTCGGCGCGCTCCAGCGCGGCCTTGACCTCTTGCAGCTCGGCAAGAATGGCCGGACGATTGGTCAGAAAGATATCCCGCCACACCTCGGGCGACCCGGCGGCAATGCGGGTGAAATCCCGGAAACCACTACCCGCCAGCGCCATGCGCAAATCGGAGTCCTGCGCAGTGGCGACCTGCCACATGAAAACCGACGACAGAAAATGCGGCACGTGGCTGACCGAGGCCAGGGCGGCGTCGTGCTCGTCGGGTTCCATCGACATGACCCGGGCGCCGCAGCGCTCCCAGAGCCTGGTCAGCGCGGCTTTATCGGTGCCGCTATTTTCGACGAGCGGCGTCAGCACGACGGTGCGCTGCCGGTACAGGGCGGGGTCGGCCGCTTCCGGACCTGTGGTTTCCGAGCCCGCGATAGGATGCCCCGGAATGAACTGCCCAATGCGATCGCCCAGCGCGGCCCTTGCGGCGGCCACGACATTGGCCTTGGTGCTGCCCGCGTCGGTAATCAGCGTCGAGGCGCTCAGCCAGGGTTTCAGGCCGGCCAGGATAGAACCGGTCGCGCCGACCGGCGTGGCAATGAAAACAAGGTCGGCCTCCTGGCCGGCACGCTCCAGCGTAGCGGCTTCGTCGATGATGCCGAGGTCGCGCGCCTTGGCCAGCGACGCCGCACTGCGGCCAACACCCAGGACTTTGCCCACGGCGCCGGCTGCGCGCAACGCGGCGGCAAACGAGCCGCCGATCAGGCCCACCCCCACGACAGCCAGCACCGGCACCAATGGCCGGGTCGGGTTGGCCGCGGTATTGGCCGCCGTCATGGAGCGCCGAGAATATCGGAAAGCGCCTCCAGGAAGCGCGTGTTTTCTTCCGGCAGGCCGATGGAAACACGCAGCCACTCGGGCAGGCCATCGCCCGCCACCGGACGCACGATCACGCCGCGCTTGAGCAGCTCGAGGTTGATGCGCGCGGCATCGCCGACACGGACCAGCAGGAAGTTGCCGTAGCCAGGCACGAACTCGAGGCCCAGACGGGTAAAGCCGTCTGCCAACGCCTGTTTGCCGCGCTTGTTGTTCTCGTAGCCCTGCTCAAGAAAAGCGGTATCGCCCAGGGCCGCAATGGCTGCGGCCTGCGCCAGGCTGTTCACATTGAAGGGCTGGCGGACGCGATTGAGCAGATCGGTGAGCCTGGGCTGCGCGATGGCGAAACCCACGCGCAGCCCAGCCAGCCCATAAGCCTTGGAAAAAGTGCGGGAAACAATCAGGTTGGAATACTGCTCGACCCAACGGGCGCTGTCGACGCGCAACGCCGGGTCCAGGTATTCGTTGTAGGCCTCATCGAGCAGCACCGTCACCCTGTCGCCATGGCATTCATGCACACGCGCCAGGAAATCGGCCACCTCGGCGGCCGGCAGGAACGTCCCGGTGGGGTTGTTCGGATTGGCGATGAACACGACGCGCGTATCTTCATCGATGGCATCGAACATGGCGTTCAGGTCATGCCCGTAATCACGCGCGGGCACCATGATGTGGCGGGCGCCGCGGGCCTGGGTTGCCAGCTTGTAGACAATGAATGCATGCTGCGCGTAAACGCTTGCCGAGCCTGGCGAAAGCAGGGCCAGGGAAGCCAGTTCAAGCAGATCGTTCGAGCCATTGCCCAATGTGATCCAGTCGGCGGGCACGCCATAGTGCGCCGCCAATGCGGCCTTGAGTTCGAAACCATTGGGATCGGGATAGCGGCCCAGGGTTGCGGTTGCCTCGACCATGGCGCGCCGCGCCGACTCGGGCAGGCCCAGCGGATTTTCGTTGGAGGCCAGCTTGACGATGGTGGCGGGATCGAGGTTGAACTCGCGCGCCAACTCTTCAATAGGCTTGCCTGCCTGGTACGGGGCGATGGCCAGCACGTATTCGGGCGCGATTTCCGTCATCGCGGCGGGCTTTAGATCACTGGTATTCATACTGCCTGTTCCTATTGCCGGGGATAAGAACCCAACACCTTGAAGAAGGCGACCTGTTTTTTCAGGTCGGCCAATGCCTGGGCCACCGCCGGTTCATTTCGATGGCCAAGCAGATCGACATAAAAATAGTATTCCCACTGGCCCGTGCGCGCGGGGCGCGACTCGAGGCGCGTCATGGAAACGCCGTTGGCGGCAAGCGGCGCGAGCATATCGTAGACGGCACCGGAACGGTTGGGCACCGCCAGAATGATGCTGGTCTTGTCGCTGTCGGTGGGCAGGGTTTCAATGGCGCCCACCGCCAGGAAGCGAGTCCGGTTCTGCGGATCGTCCTGTATGCCCGAGGCCACTGCCTGCAGATTCCAGGCCTGGGCCGCGGTGGCGCCCGCGATGGCCGCGACAGTCGGGTCCTGGGACGCGATGCGCGCCGCCTCGCCGTTGCTTGATGCCGCATCGCGAACCAGCTTGGGATAATGCTGCGTCAACCAGGCTTGGCACTGCGCCAGCGCCTGCGGATGAGCCATGACACGCGTCACGCCATCGAGCGTTCCCGATTGCGTCAGGAGGTTGTGATGGATCTTGATGGAGCGTTCGCCCAGCACTTTCAATGGTGAGTTCAGGAGCAAATCGAGCGTGCGATTGACGGCGCCTTCGGTGGAGTTTTCCACCGGCACCATGCCAACATCGGCCTGGCCCGCTTCCACCGCGCGAAAGACCTCGTCGAACGAGTCGCAGCGTACCCGCGTGACCGCGTGGCCGAAGTGCTCGAGCGCCGCCTGCTCGGAAAACGATCCCTGGGGACCCAGGTAAGCCACTGTCAGCACACTTTCCAGCCCACGACAGGTGGAAATGATCTGTGTCCAGACCGCATCGATGGCCTGTTCGGTGAATGGCCCTTTGTTGAGGGTCTGCAGGCGGCGAATGACCACGGCTTCCCGCTCGGGCTTCAGCACCGGACCATCGACATCGAATTCTTCCTTGACCTTGCCAACGTCTTGCGCGGCCTTGGCGCGTTGATTCAGCAATTCGAGGATTTGTTCATCCAGCGCGTCGATACGCTCGCGCAGCGGCAATAAGCGGGCTTGCAAAGAATTATCCATGGCGGCGCTCGAAGTCCTGCATATATGAAATCAGTGCGTGAACCGCTTCCAGCGGCACGGCGTTATAAATGGATGCGCGCATGCCACCCACGCTTTTATGCCCCTTGAGCTGCATCAGCCCGGCAGCGTCCGCCTGCGCCAGGAACTCGGCGTTAAGCGATTCATCGCGCAGGAAGAAGGGTACATTCATGCGCGAACGCGATGCGGGGTGCACACGAGTGACGTAGAAACCCGAGCCGTCGAGGTAGTCGTACAGCGCCTGCGACTTGGCAATATTGGCCGCTTCGATGCCCGCCACGCCACCCTGCCGCTTAAGCCACTTGAACACCAGGCCCGCGATGTAAATGGCGTAGGTGGGCGGTGTGTTGAACATGGAATCGGCCGCCGCCACATTCGCGTAGTCGAATGCGGAAGGGCATGCCGGCAGCGCGTGGCCGATAAGGTCTTTGCGAACAATAACCACCGTGACACCAGCCGGCCCCGCATTTTTCTGGGCCCCGGCGTACACCATGGCCGCCTTGCCGAAATCAAGCGAGCGCGACAGAAAATGCGAGGATGCATCGACCACCAGCGGCACATCGGGTGCGCCCAGCGCAGCCATGTCGGGCAAGACGGCCAACTCGAGGCCGCCTATTGTTTCGTTTGAGCACAGATGCAAATATGACGCATCGTTGCGTACCTGCCAGTCTTGCACCGGCGGATACCATGTCCAGGGCGCCTGGCTGGCGCCATCGATCACGGTATCCGTTCCGCTGCTGGCCGCCACGGCAATATCGCCATAGCGCTGGGCTTCTTTGTGCGACTTGTTGGACCAGATGCCCGTCAGGACATAGTCGGCCTTTCCTGCCCCCCCCCGTCCGATCAGGTTCATGGGAACGATGGCGTTTTCGGCGGTTGCGCCGCCCTGCATGAACAGGACCTCGTAATCGTCCGGCACAGCCAGCAATTCGCGTAGATCGGCTTCAGCCTCGTTGCGTATCTGCGTGAACTGCTTGCCGCGATGGCTCATTTCCATCACGGACATGCCGCAGCCATGCCAATCGGTCATTTCAGCCGCTGCCTGTTGCAGCACTTCAAGCGGCAGGGCCGATGGGCCCGCCGAAAAATTCCACGGTCGCATCAAGACTCCCTTGACGTGCCGTCATCAGCGTCGTCGGTGCCCGCGGCGTCTGTGCCGTCCTGTGCCGATGCCTGGTCGCCGGCGTCAGGCATGGCGGTGGCAGCCCCCCCCGCGCCGTCGAGCAGGACTTCGACATCATCGTCGGCATCGCTTTCGACCACACGGCGCACGCCCGAGAGCATGCTGTCGTCGTCGACACTGATCAAGGTGACGCCCTGGGTGGCGCGCCCCATTTCGCGGATTTCGGAAACACGGGTGCGCACCAGCACGCCGCCGGTGGTGATAAGCATGATTTCGTCTGACGGCCGTACCAGCACCGCGCCGACGACCTTGCCATTGCGGGCCGAAGTCTGGATGGCGATCATTCCCTTGGTGCCTCGGCCGTGGCGCGTGTATTCGACAATGGAAGTACGTTTGCCAAAGCCATTTTCGGTCGCCGTGAGGACGCTTTGCGATTCATCGCCGGCCACCAGCATGGCGATCACTGTCTGGCCTTCTTCCAGCATCATGCCGCGCACGCCGCGCGCGGTCCGGCCCATGGGCCGGACATCGTTCTCGTCGAAGCGCACGGCCTTGCCGGAATCGGAAAAGAGCATGACATCGTGTTTGCCGTCGGTCAGGTCGGCACCGATGAGGTAGTCGCTGTCGTCGAGCGCCACTGCAATAATGCCGGCCTTGCGCGGATTCGAAAAATCGGAAAGCGGCGTTTTCTTGACCGTTCCGCGCGAGGTGGCCATGAATATGTAGTGATCTTCGCTGAACTCTTTGACCGGCAGCACAACCGTGATTTTTTCGTCGTCGACCAGCGGGAACATATTCACAATGGGGCGCCCGCGCGAGTTGCGCGAACCCTGAGGAACTTCCCACACCTTCAGCCAATAGACCCGGCCCCGATCGGAGAAGCACAACAGGTAATCGTGCGTATTGGCGATGAACAACTGGTCTATCCAGTCGTTTTCCTTCATGGCGGTAGCCTGCTTGCCCCGCCCGCCCCGCTTCTGTGCGCGATACTCGGACAAGGGTTGGCTTTTGATGTACCCCGTTTGAGACAAGGTCACCACCATATCCATGGGTGTTATCAGGTCTTCGGTGTCGAGCTCGGTGGCATTGTGTTCGATTTCGGACCGGCGGGCATCTTTCGTATTGGTGGAAAACTCGGTCTTGATGGCGATGAGTTCGTCGCTGATGATGGCCGTGATGCGTTCGGGGCGGGCCAGGATGTCGAGCAAGTCGGCAATGGTTGCCATGACGTCTTTGTACTCGCCGACGATCTTGTCCTGCTCGAGCCCGGTCAGGCGCTGCAGGCGCATGTTCAGGATTTCCTGCGCCTGGACATCGCTCAGGCGATACAAGCCGTCGTTCTGCAGGCCGAAGATTTCGGGCAAGGCGTCGGGCCGGTAGGCCGCGCGTCCGCCGGGTGTGTTGCCGTCGTCGGCGCGCGACAGCATTTCGCGCACCAGCGAAGAATCCCATGAACGCGCCATGAGTTCCTGACGCGCCACAGGCGGAGTGGGCGCCGCCTTGATGATGGTGATGAAATCGTCGATATTGGCCAGTGCCACCGCCAGGCCTTCCAGCACGTGGCCGCGCTCGCGCGCCTTGCGCAGCTGGAACACGGTGCGCCGCGTGACCACTTCGCGCCGATGGAACAAAAAGTATTCCACGATTTGCTTCAGGTTCAGCAGCCGGGGCTGGCCATCGACCAGGGCCACCATATTCATGCCGAAAGTATCTTGAAGCTGAGTGTTCTTATACAGATTGTTCAGGATGACTTCGGGAACCTCGCCGCGCTTGAGCTCGATGACCAGGCGCATGCCGTCTTTGTCGGACTCATCGCGGATGTCGGAGATGCCTTCGATTCTTTTTTCGTTGACGAGCTCGGCGATTTTTTCCTGCAGCGTCTTTTTGTTGACCTGATAAGGAATGGCATCGACGATGATCGCCTGCCGATTACCCTTTTCCATGTCTTCAAAATGGGTTTTGGCGCGCATGATGACACGGCCCCGCCCGGTGCGATAACCCTCACGCACGCCTGACATGCCGTAGATGATGCCCCCCGTGGGAAAGTCGGGCGCGGGAATCAGCTCGATGAGCTCGTCGACGGAGCAGCCGGGGTTGCGCAGGCAATACAGGCAACCCTCGATGACTTCGGCCAGATTGTGCGGCGGGATATTGGTGGCCATGCCCACGGCAATGCCCGAGCTGCCGTTGACCAGCAGATTGGGCAGCCGCGACGGCAGCAGCAGCGGCTCTTGTTCGCTGCCATCGTAGTTGGGGCCGAAATCAACGGTTTCCTGGTCGATATCGGCCAGAAGCTCGTGCGCGACCTTGGCCAGGCGGATTTCGGTATACCGCATGGCGGCCGCGCTGTCGCCATCGACCGAGCCGAAGTTGCCCTGCCCGTCGACCAGCATATAGCGCAGGGAGAAATCCTGGGCCATGCGCACGATGGTGTCGTAGACGGCTGAGTCGCCATGGGGATGGTACTTACCGATAACGTCCCCGACAATACGCGCCGACTTCTTATAGGCCCGGTTCCAGTCATTGTTGAGTTCGTGCATGGCGAACAACACGCGCCGGTGCACGGGTTTAAGGCCGTCCCGAACGTCCGGTAGAGCGCGCCCCACGATTACGCTCATGGCATAGTCGAGGTAACTGCGGCGCATTTCCTCTTCCAACGAAATTGGAAGGGTCTCCTTGGCAAAGGAATCCATAAAGTAGTCTTAAACGTAAAAGCGTAAAGTCAGGCCGGTAACGGGCTAATAGGAAATTCTAGCACTTCCGCCCGCGGGGTCGGAACGCGATGCACGCGCCACCCGCCAGCCGGCGCTATCTGCTGACAAAACTGTGTTTTCCCTGGAACTCTTGATAAAACACTTTAAGCCTTCAGATTCGTTGCAAAAAACCAACAATAATGCAAGAGATACAGTAGAAATGCGGATATCTGAACAATATGCATCGCTCAGGCTTAACGAACCCCACAGAAATGCCGTAAGATTCGCCCTAACACGCATCAAACCCAGCGCGACACTTTGATTAGTCATGGCGTTGCTATACTGGCTCCGTTTTCCTGATATGCGGCGGGGGTTCGCTGCGGTCACTTACCAGCATTAAGCTCAACGAGGAGAAATATGAACAAACCCTCCAAAATCGCACTAGCACTCGCCATTGCCGCCACCACGGCTGCTGGCGCAGTATCTGCGCAAACTGTCGATAACTGGCGCAATCCATTTGGCGACGTTTGGATGAACGGCACCAATGAATTGTGCTGGCGCGACAACTTCTGGACGCCTGCCACCGGTATTCCCGGCTGCGACGGTGTGCCTGTTGCCCAAGCCGAAGCTCCCGTAGTGGCCCCTACCGCCACTAAAGTTGTACTCAATGCAGACACCTTCTTCGACTTCGACAAAGACACCCTGAAGCCCGAAGGCCGCCAAGTACTTGACCAAGTCGCTGCGCAAGCCGGCACGATCAACCTTGAAACCCTGATCGCCACCGGCCACACCGATTCCATCGGTACGGAAGAGTACAACCAGGGCCTGTCGCAGCGTCGCGCCAACTCGGTTAAAAACTACCTGGTCAGCCAAGGCGTTGCCGCCGACCGTATCTACGTCGAAGGCAAAGGCGAAACGAGCCCTGTTGCATCCAACAGCACTCGCGAAGGCCGCGCACAGAACCGTCGCGTAGAAATCGAAATCGTGGGTACACGCCGGTAATACGCCTGCGCAAAACCTGCAGCGTTAAACGCTACAATAAGGGCTCCGCATAGCGGGGCCCTTATTTTTTTCCGGACAGGCCATGAACACCACCGCCACCCAAGACCCAAGCCGCAATGTAGACCAGGCCGAGATCGACAAGTTCGCCGCGCTGGCTTCACGATGGTGGGATCCCGAAAGCGAGTTCAAGCCGCTGCATGCCATCAACCCGCTCCGGCTGGGCTGGATCATCGACCATGCTGGCCCGCTTGCCGGCAAAACCGTACTCGATGTCGGCTGCGGCGGCGGCATACTGGCTGAAAGCATGGCCAGACACGGCGCTCAAGTCACAGGGATCGATCTGGCACAGCAATCGCTGACGGTCGCCAGGCTGCATGGCCTGGAATCAGGCGTATCGGTCGACTACCAGGCGATCAGCGCCGAAGACATTGCCAGCCAGCGGGCCGGCCAGTTCGACATCGTCACCTGCATGGAAATGCTCGAGCACGTGCCCGACCCTGCCTCGGTCGTGCAGGCATGCGCGCGCCTGGCCAAGCCAGGCGGCTCGGTGTTTTTCTCCACCCTGAACCGCAACCCGAAATCGTTCCTGTTTGCCATAGTGGGCGCCGAATACCTGCTGCGCATGCTGCCCAGGGGCACGCATAGCTACGAAAACTTCATCAAGCCCAGCGAGCTGGCCGCCGCGGCAAGGCATGCCGGGCTGGCCGTCACGCAACTGTCGGGCATGGAATACAACCCTCTCACCGACCATTACAAGCTCAGCAACGACACCTCAGTCAACTATCTGATGGCAACCCGCCAGGCGCCGGTCCCAACGCCAACTCCTTGAAAGCATCAGCAGGCCCTAATCCATGCAAAAACTGGTTCTATTCGATTTCGACGGCACTCTGGCCGACACCGCCCCCGACCTGGCCGCCGCGGCCAACAAGCAGCGCGCCCGGCGCGGCCTTCCGCCCTTGCGCTACGACGCGCTCAGGCCCTACGCGTCGCACGGCGCCCGCGGCCTGCTCAAGGCCGGGCTCGACATGAACCCCGACCACCCCGAATACGAAGCCTGTCGACAGCAGTTTCTTGAAGACTACGAACAAGACATGACCACGCTCACTACGCTGTTTCCGGGCGTCAGCGAGCTCCTGGCCACCTTGAAGAAAAATGACTACTCCTGGGGCATCGTCACCAACAAAATGGAATACCTGGCCGTTCCTCTGGTCGTGCACCTGGGCCTGTACACAGAATGCGCCGTAACCGTTGGCGGCGACACCACCGAACACACCAAACCGCACCCCGCCCCCCTGCTCCATGCCGCCAGGCAGGCGGGCTTTTCCCCCTCGCAATGCATTTATGTCGGTGATGACCGGCGCGATATCATTGCCGGCAAAGCCGCCGGCATGGGCACCATCGTTGCCGCCTACGGCTATTGCGGCCAGGAGACCGCCCTGCACTCCTGGGAGGCCGACGCCATCGCCGATACGCCACAAGATATCTGGCCAGCCATTCAGGATTGGGCTCAGGGCTAGCACCCGCGGCCGCAGGCCCGATACGCGTCATGCGGCCCCCTCCCCCATTTTTTGGGTACGGCAATTGCTGGGCTTACAGCAATACATGTCATTATGGGGGTTATCATGGCCTGGCAAACATTGTTTGGAGAGCGCGCGACGACCAAGATCGCCGCCATATTCGACACTGAGTCCGGGGCGGCCTCGGCCGCTGCAACCCTGCACGCGGAAACAGGCATACAGGCCGCGCAGCTTCGCCTGATAAAGCCCCATGACAAAAGCTACTCCAAAAAACTGGAGCCCGAAACCCGAGGGATTGCCAGAACCGCTATAAGAGCCCACCTGGGCCTGGGCCTGGCCGGCGCCCTGCTGGGCCTGATTGCCTGGAGCCTGCTCTACGCCAGCGAAATGCCGGCCATCGCCTCCACGCCCCAGGGAAGCGCCATCGCTTTTGTTTTCTTTGCCGCCATCGCCGGCATGTTGCTGGGGGGCCTGATCACGGCGCGCCCCGATCACCAGCTCGTGATCCAGCGCGTGCATAGCGCCACTCAGGACGGGTTATGGGCTCTGGTTGTACATCCGCGCAGCCCCAAGCAATGCGATGCCGCACTGGCCGTCCTGACGCGGCTGGGGCCGGAAATCGTGCGCAGCATCTAGTGTTCTGTTTGGTTAGTTTGGATGCTCAAATTAACCAAACAGGACACTAGACCGATCCGTGCCCGCAGGCACGGAGGCCACGCAGCGCGATGGCTCCGCAGTGGCCAGCCAGGATCAAAAATCGACCGAAGCAGACAGCATGACCGTGCGGGCGGCCGCATTGGTGGCAAACGAACCACTGGCCAGCCAGTACTTCTTGTTCGTCAGGTTCTCGATGGCGGCCCGCAGGACCACATCTTTGTCGGCCACTTTAGTACGATAGCGGGCCCCCACGTCAAAAGTCGTGACGGCAGGCAGGCTCAGTGTGTTGGCCGCTGTGATGTATGTGGACGAAGTGTGGGAAACACGGCCGTTCAGACTCAGACCCGTGACCCAGGGGGTATCCCAGTCCAGACCCAGGTTGAACGTTCGGCTGGGGACACCGGGCGCCCTGTTGCCTTCATTCACGCCGCCCTGAGTCCTGGTCAGCGTGCCCTCCGTGAATGCGGCACTGGCCATCACCCGCAGTCCGCGCCGCAGTTCGCCATAGGCGCTCAGTTCCAGCCCGCGGTTGCGCTGCTCGCCAAAGTAGCCATAAACATTGTTGTCGTCGGCCTGTGCTGCCGGGCGGGCCAATTGATAGATGGCAGCCGTAGTGGTGACCCGGCCCCAGTCGACCTTGACTCCCGCTTCGTATTGCTTGGATTTATAAGGGCTGAGTACTTCGCCCGCGTTCGCGTAGGTAGCGCCCACGACCGCGCCACGCGTCAGGCCCTGCGTGAAATTACCGTATACAGAGACATTGTTCAGTGGCTTGACGACGATCCCCGCGACAGGAGAAATGGCGTCGGCATTGTAGTTGCCGGTTTTAGCGCCGGTGGCCGTGCTGTAGCTGTCTACATCCACGGTCTGCTTGCGCGCCCCCACGGTGAGCAGTATGCGGTCCTGGTAGAAGGACAGCGTATCGGCAACCGCGAAACTGTCCAGCGTGGTCTCTGAAGCGCGCCGCATGTCGGCACGCACCAGCGCATTCGCGGGCAATGGCGAAGGATCGTAGATATTCGAAGGCACCGCCGTGGTGCCCGGCGAATAGGCATTGCCTGTTTCCTGGCTCATGCGCGTCATGCCGAAAGTCAGCAAATGATCGATGGCCCCCGTACTGAATCGGGCCTGCAGGCCGGCATCGCCGCTGAGGGTTTTGGAATAGGAATCGTAGTACGAATTCATGACGCCAAAATTGCCATCGGCATCCACCCCTTGCCTGGCAAGCGTGATGGGGTCGACAGAGATCGGAAAAACCTGCTTGACGGTATTGTCCCGATAACCCAGTCCGACGTGTGCCGTCAGATTGTCGGTAAGATCATATTCCAGGCGCGACGCGACGGTTCTGTCGCGCTGCGTGAGCGAAGTGCCGGGATAAAAGGCGATACGCCCATCGGGAGCGGCCGGAATCTCGGTGATGTCGGGCCGGAAGCTGATTTGGGAGCGGAAATCTTCCACTTCCTCGTCCTGGTAAATGGCATCCAGCGACCACCTTAGGCGCGCACCCCGATAATCCAGCCCAAGCGCGCCCAGCCCCAGTTGCTGATCGCCGCCCGTGAGGGAAGCTTCGCCGCCCCTCAGCACGCCATTGAAGCGCACGCCCCAGGCATTATTTTCCCCGAAGCGCCGGCCCACGTCGAGATGGCTGGACAGGTTGGCCTTGCTGGCGTAGCTGGCACCCAAACGTGTCAAGGGGACATCATCGGCGCGCTTGGTAACGACGTTGACGCTGCCGCCGATACTGCCGTTGGGAGGAATGCCGCGCATGAGCGTGCCCGGTCCTTTCAGCAATTCGACCCGCTCCACCAGCTCCATCGGTATGCGATTGGCGGACAACAGGCCATAAAGGCCATTGAGGCCGACATCGCCAGAGCCGACAGCGAAGCCGCGGATCTGGAAGTCTTCGCTGAAGCCGCCGGCCGAGGTCGTGGTCCGAACTGAAGCATCGTTGGTGATGACGTCGGCCAGCGTGCGGGCCTGAAGGTCTTCGATCAATTCGGAGGTGTAGTTGACGGTGCTGAAAGGCGTATCCATGACATTGCCCGTGCCCAGCAGGCCCAGGCTGCCGCCCTGTGCCACCTGGCCACCGGCATAGGCAGGCTGCAGATCGCCGACACCCCGTCCACCCTGAACGGTCACGGCAGGTAGCTGGGTAGCCTGCTCCGCGGTCTGCGCCATGGCGCTCAGCGAGCCAAGGAGCAAGCCCGCGGCTGCCAGGTGGCGCAGCAAAGGAAGCAGGGATGAGGCATGAGGGAACTGCTGCAGGGAACGTGCGGAATGGATCATGAAACCACTCGGTTAGAGGATGAAAGGGAAAAAGCGGGGAAATAAAATTGAACCGGCGAATGCGCCGAGCAGCCAGGCGCTTGGCGGGCGTGCGAAAAACCGCCTGGTTGTTTCGGTGCAAACTATATCAACAATTGCAAACGCAAACAAGAACTACTTGTATTTATGTTGATAATAATAATGATGGGATTTGATCGACTCCCGGCCCAGCCCAGCATTGCCTGGCGCGCCGAGATGAAAGCTTGCGCTTGAGAGCATCTGAAACGCCTTTCAAGAGTCTGCTATAAAAGGGATTGCAGCAACTCTGTAGGTGTAGTCAAAATGTCTGTTCAAATGTTGAGCCGATTCGGCTTATCGCTGTTTCTTGTCGCGATTATTTCTGGATGCTCGTCGGCCGGATCGGACCGCAGTATCAAGTGCAAATGGATGCCTGGCAGCTGCATGCATGAAGGATCGTATGAGCCAGGAGAGGAGGAATATGCCGAGCAGAAAGCGAAAGATCTGAATCGGGATGCATCGAAGAATTTGCGCCGCAGCGCCAACAAGTGACCATGCCCCGCGTTCAGCGCTCGGCCATCTGTCCTGCGCCATCTTCCACGGCGACAGCTCGCGGCCCCGCTGTCTGACGACGGTGGGGCCGTTTCCTTTTTGAATGCCTGGTATTACGTGAAGCGCACCAAGGCTGAAACACTACTGGGCGGCAGGACCCTGTGCCCGCATGAGCGATTCACCGGCCAGCACAGTCCGCCGTGCCTCTTCATGCTTGTCGTGTAGTGCGAGATACTTTTCCTGCGAACCGTCAAAACGGTCAACAGTTCCGCTGAATGACTCTTCAAGATAGTTCGCGTACCAGATTGACTCTTTGATCGTCATACCCACAAACACATCATTGTCGTCCTGGTCTGTCGACAGGGCTCTGATTTCCGATAGATACGCCCGTGCACCGGGCTGCAATTCCAACATAAGACTCCTTAGATAAGCCTTCATTGTAGCCACCGGGCCAAAACTGAGGACAAGACGTCGTGGCGCCGGCAAGCAAACAGCCCTTCTTCGTGGAAGAGCCATGGTGTGATTAACCGAGTGTGATGAGTGCTCAGCCCCGTTTATGGGGAAGAGCCAATCGGTGTGAATCACTACACCATCGGGCACTAAAAAGGGCCAATATTTCTATTGGCCCCATCTAGTGCTGCATAGCGCAGCGTGGTGTTAACTGGTGGAGTCGGCGGGAATTGAACCCGCGTCCGCAAGTCCTCTGCAGGCAGTTCTACATGCTTATTCGGTTCACTTTAATTTTTTAACCTTGGAGCGTGCCAACCGACAGGCCCTTCCTTGGCGATTCACATTAATTTAAGATCAGGCTGAGTGACCCAGCAAGACCCGATTCTTTGTAAATGACGCTGCTGTAGGTTTTACCCTACCTAACCCAAAGACAAATTAGTGCAGCGGCTTACCGCATTAAGCGGCTAAAGCGAAACGCTCGTCGTTGGCGTTTGTGTTTTTTCCAGTGGATTTACGAGCTTACTGGTGCTCGGCATGCCCTACACTGTTTCGCGACCCACGTCGAAGCCGGATCGACCCCAGTACTGCCATTATAGCCCAGCCCGCGCGTTTAAACCATTTTTTGATTTGGAGTCCGTAATGCCTCGTGCAGCAATCACGCAAAACCCGCTATTGCAATTCGTCAGCAATGGCAGTCTGGTCGTGCAAATATTAATAGGCCTGGTCGCGGGCATTGTCCTGGCGCTGATCTCGCCAACCGCGGCGGCGTGGGTTGCTATCCTGGGCAATCTGTTCGTCAGCGCGCTCAAAGCGGTCGCCCCCATCCTGGTCTTTGTACTGGTGGCCGCGGCAATAGCCAACCACAAGCACGGTCAGCAGACCAGCATGGGGGCCATCCTGTTTCTGTACCTGCTGGGAACCTTTGCCGCCGCGCTGGTTGCCGTGGCGGCCAGCTTCATGTTTCCGTTGACCATCCAGCTGAAAGTCGACTCCCAAGCCCTCAGCGCGCCGGGGGGAATCACCGAAGTCTTGTCCAATCTGCTCATGAGCGTGGTCGACAATCCGGTGGCGGCGCTGACCAACGCCAACTATATCGGCATCCTTGCCTGGGCGATCGCCACGGGTATCGCCCTGCGCCACGCGCACGGCGCCACCAAGAACGTGATGGCCGACCTGTCCATGGCCCTGTCCTTCATCGTGAAAATCGTCATTCGGTTGGCGCCCATCGGGATTTTCGGCCTGGTCGCCTCGACCATTGCGGAAGCCGGCCTCGAAGCCTTGTTGGGCTATGCGCGGCTCCTGACTGTCTTGATCGGCTGCATGCTTTTCGTGGCACTGGTGGTCAACCCATTGATCGTGTTCGCCAAGATCCGCAGCAATCCCTACCCGCTTGTGTTTACCTGCTTGAGGGAAAGCGGCATAACAGCCTTCTTCACGCGCAGTTCCGCCGCCAACATTCCCGTCAATCTGGAATTGTGCAAACGCCTGCGTCTGCCCGAAGACACCTACACCGTCTCCATTCCTCTTGGCGCAACCATCAATATGGCAGGCGCGGCTGTAACCATCACCGTGCTGACGCTGGCTGCCGTCAATACACTGGGCATACCGGTCGATCTGCCGACCGCGCTGCTGTTGAGCGTCGTGGCGGCCATATGCGCCTGCGGCGCCTCGGGTGTGGCGGGAGGCTCCCTGCTGCTGATCCCGCTGGCCTGCAGTCTGTTCGGCATTTCGAATGACGTCGCCATGCAGGTCGTGGGCGTGGGATTCATTATCGGCGTGCTGCAGGACTCCAGCGAAACCGCCCTGAATTCGTCCACCGATGTCTTGTTTACAGCGGCCGGCACCTATTCACAGCGTGTCCAGGACGCTGCATCCACCACCCCCAGGTAGTAAAGGCTGGACGCACGGCATCCATCTCCTGCCACAGCAAGCTAAGTGCGGTGATCAAGAAAACAGGTCTTCTTGCCCCCGGCATCCGCTGGCGGCAAGAAGACCAGGGCCCGTGGCCTAGTGACCCGAATTCGGGTCGATGGGCTCGGCGGAATGGAAGATGGTATGGTCTTCCGGGCCGGTTACCGTCAGAATGCCGGACAAGCCTTTTTCCACACGCGACAGCGCGTGATCCACCAGGATGTAGTTGCCCGGGACGTCGACCTTGAACTCAACCATGGTGGCGCCGCCCGGCGGAACCAGCGTGGTTTGCACATCGGTCAGCGGCGGACTGGTCAGCGACGCCTGGTTGTAGACTTTGTCGAACACTTCGCCGATGACATGGAAGCTGGACGTCAGGTTGGGGCCGCCGACACCGAAGAAAATACGCAGCGTCTCGCCCACATTGGCCTGGAGCTTGTACTGATCGGTCAGGGCGTTCATGCTGCCGTTGAACATCAAGTGCTCGGGATTTTCATCCAGCAGCTTTTCCAGTGAAAACTCCTGATGCCCCTGCGCGCCGTGCTTCTGTGCCGTATAGAGCTCGCCCTGCATCACGTAGAACTCGCGGTCGACCTCGGGCAGGCCGCCTTCGGGTTCGACCAATATCATGCCGTACATGCCGTTGGTGATGTGCTGGGCCACCATGGGTGTTGCGCAGTGGTACACGAACAGACCGGGGTGCATGGCCTTGAAGGTAAAGCTCTTGGTCTGCCCTGGCGCCGCCTGCGTGACGGCCGCGCCGCCGCCCGGACCGGTAACCGCGTGGAAGTCGACCGAGTGAATATGCGCCGCTTCGCTGGCATTGGCCAGATTCACGGTGACCGTGTCGCCCACACGCACGCGAATGAAGGGACCCGGCACCTTGTTGTTGAAGGTCCAGTATTTATAGGTGCTGCCGCTGGCAAGCTTGCCCACGACTTCAGTGGTTTCGAGATCGACCGTGATGTGCTCGGGCCCGCGCTGGCCGACAGGCACGCCAACCTCGGTGGGATCCTGGGCAATATCCAGCGCATCGCTTTCAGCTTCTTCCTGGGGCTCGCCGACAATCAGCTTGCCGAACATGCCGGCTGCCTTGTGTCCCGGCAAGGTGCACAGGTATTCAAACGTGCCATTCTTGTTGGCACGGAACACGATGGCTGTCGCCGAGCCTTTGCCGGTGATATGGTCGGATGCCGCGCCGAATTCGGGCACGGCAATGTCGTGGATGGCGCCGTCGCCATTGATGACGTTGATTTGCACGACCGCATTCTCGGGCACCTGCAGATCGGGGTTCACCATGCCGGCAATGGCTCCGGTCTCGCCGACGAACACCAGCTTTCCATCGGCTATGCTGGTTCGCAGCGTAAAGGTGATATCGGGTGTGTAAGTAACCGTACTTGACGATCCATGGCCGTCGTGGGCGGCAAAAGACGGGGCCACCAGGCCCAGCGATGCCATGAAGGCGCACAACATTAATAATATTCGCATTGATGATTCCCCTGAAAGTTCTCCGAGCCTATGCAAGCCCAGCTTGTACTTTGCCCTGACACGACAATACGGTCTTTGATGTATATCAAAACACAGTACGCTAAAGCGCAGTGGGCTGTTGTGTAACACGTTCGCCCAGAAAATCCAGAAAGGAGCGCACGGCCGGAATCATTCCACGACGAGAACCAAATACGGCGTGGACAACACCCGGCTGCAACGCCCACGCCGGCAGCACCGATACCAGGCGGCCAGCCGCGATTTCATCGCGGCACATGTAGTCAGGCAGCACACCCAGGCCAACCCCGCCCAGAATGGCGAACTTCAGCGTCAACAGGTCGTCCGCCACAAACAGGGGCCTGTGCGTCACGGTGTATTGGGCGCCATTGGGCCCGAACAGCTTCCAGAATGCGCGGCCGTCGGTGGAGGACATGGCCACTGAGTCCATCAGCGACAAGTCGCTGGGCTCCGCGGGGCCGCCTTGCCGGGCCAACTGGGCCGGGCTCGCCACCAGCAAGGCTTGCGACAAACCCAAATGCTTGACCACCAGGCTGCCGCTGTCATCCACCGATGCGCGCACTCGCAAGGCAATATCAACGCCCTCTTCCACCACATCGACCACTCTGTTGCTGACCTGCATCTGCACCTGAACCAAGGGGTGCGCCAACAGGTAGTCGGACAGAACCGGCCCCACCACCGACTGCGCCAAAGTAATGGGACACACCACCCGGATCACACCGCGTGGCTCGCTTTGTACCTGCGCCACTGCGGCCGCGGCCGCCTCGGCCTCGTCGCACATGGCGCTGCAATGCCGGTAGTAGAGTTCTCCGGCCGTTGTCAGCGACAGCTTCCGGGTGGTGCGCTGCAGCAGCCTCACGCCCAGATCCGTTTCAAGCTTGGCCACACGGCGCGACAGGCGCGACTTGGGCAAACCCAAGGCCCTGCCCGCAGCCGCAAAGCTGCCGTGGTTCACGACCTCGGCGAAGTAAAGCATATCGTTCAAATCCTGCATGGCCGCCTCATTAACACCACAGATAGAACAATCTATCGCATTTTAAGTGCCTTATCAAACAATTCGGGCCAATACATAATGAACTCATCGCTTTTCGTTCAAATATTTTGCCTTAATCAAACATCTGGAGAACTCATGAAACTGCTGCACGTAGACTCAAGCATCAATGGCGCCAACTCTGTTTCACGCAAACTCACCAAGGATATCGTGTCCCAATGGCTGGCGGACTCGGCCGACACCCAGGTCGACTACCTGGACTTGGCTGTCGAAACTCCCAGTCATTTTTCACGCGATGCCATGGGATTTCGCCTGCCGCCTTCCGACGAGGCATTGACCGATGCCCAGCGCAGCGAAAACGCGCTGTCCGAGGCGCTGGTGACGCAATTCCTGGCCTCCGACGTCATTGTGGTGGGCGCCCCTCTGTACAACTTTTCCATTCCCAGCCAGCTCAAGGCCTGGATAGATCGCCTGGCTCAGGCCGGACGCACCTTCAAGTACACAGAATCGGGGGTCGTGGGCCTGGCCGCGGGCAAAACCGTGATTGCCGCGCTCAGCCGCGGCGGGATCTATTCCAACAGCGAAGCCGGCCGCGCCATGGAACATCAGGAAACCTATCTGAAAACGATATTTGGCTTTTTCGGCATCACGGATGTGCGTGTGGTGCGCGCCGAAGGCACGGACCTGGGCGCGGATAGCCGTACACAAGCGCTGGAAACCGCCGGCCAATGCATCAAGGTACTGGCCACCACGGCTTTCGATCCCGAAACCGCCGACGCCGCGGCCTGACTCCCGGCTGGCGCTACAATTGGGGCCTGCATTCTGGCGCCTGCCCAATCCTGGGCCGGCGCCACAGAATGCCAATGCGCCCCCACAGTGACCTCCTCTCTCTCTTTCGATACCCTGCCTCTTTCCCCCGCCCTGCTCGATAATCTGGGCACCCTGGGTTACCAGGCCATGACGCCGATTCAGGCGCAAAGCCTGCCATCCATACTGGAAGGACGCGATCTGATCGCACAGGCCAAGACAGGCAGCGGGAAAACCGCCGCTTTCGGACTGGGCATCGTCCATAATCTCGATTCGTCGGCCTACGCCATCCAGGCGCTGGTGCTGTGCCCTACCCGCGAGCTGAGCGAGCAGGTGGCCAATGAGCTGCGCCGGCTCGCCCGCGCCATCGGCAACATCAAGGTTCTGACGCTATGCGGCGGCGCACCCATTCGGCCACAGGTCGAATCGCTGAAGTTCGGCGCCCACATTGTGGTGGGCACGCCCGGCCGGCTCATGGATCACATAGAACGCGGCAGCGTGGATTTTTCAGGTCTGCGCACGCTGGTGCTGGATGAGGCCGACCGCATGCTGGATATGGGTTTCTACGACGACGTGGCCAAAATCGCCGGCGCCTGCCCGGGTACGCGGCAAACATTGCTTTTTTCTGCCACCTATGCCAACGATATCCGCAAGGCCAGCGCGCCCTTCCTGGATAAACCCGTCGAAGTCAAGATAGAGTCGGTCCACGACGCCAGCCAGATAGAGCAGCGTTTCTATGAAGTAGATACTGACAAACGCCATGCCACCGTGGCCCAGTTGCTTGAACACTTCAGGCCCGAGTCAACACTGGCTTTTTGCAATACCAAAGTGCAGTGCCGCGACCTGGCCCGGTATCTTGAATCACGCGGTTTCAGCGCGCTGGCGCTGCACGGCGACCTCGAGCAACGGGATCGCGAAGATGTGCTGATTCAATTTTCCAACCGGAGCTGTTCCATCCTGGTGGCCACCGATGTCGCCGCGCGGGGCCTGGATATCGACGCGCTGGATGCGGTGATCAATGTCGAAATCACGCCCGATCCCGAAGTGCATATTCACCGCATAGGACGCACTGGCCGGGGCCAACTGAAGGGGCTGGCGCTGAGTCTGTGCGCGCCGCATGAAATGCGCTGGGCCAACCAGATCGAGCAATATCAGGGCCAGGCCATCGTCTGGGCCAATCCGAAATCACTGACACCCGCGCCCGGAGGCCGTCTGCGCGCGCCCATGGTCACCCTGTGCATACAGGGCGGCAAGAAAGACAAGCTGCGGCCTGGCGACCTGCTGGGCGCGCTGACGAAAGACGCCGGCTTTGCGGGCGGGCAGATCGGAAAAATCAATATCCTGGAGTTCGTGAGCTTCGTCGCGCTCGAGCGCGGCATTGCCAAGCAAGCCTATGCCAAGCTGAGTACCGGCAGCATCAAGGGCCGGCGCTTCAAAATGCGCTTTATGGCCGAGGTATGAACGCTTGGATGCGGGCGCATGAATACGCACAACAAGCGAATATATGAACATTGGCTTTTCAACGTGAACCTATGGACGCGAATCAAAGCCGCTCTTTGAGCCAATGCCCAAGCTTGGCCGCCTTGGTGCTCAGGTAGTTCTCGTTGAACGGATTGCGATTGACTTGCAAGGGAATGCGTTCGGCCACCCGCACGCCGATCTTTTCCATGGCCCGCACCTTGCGCGGATTGTTGGTCATGAGCCGAAGCGCGGATATGCCGAATTTGGCAAGCATGGGCCGGCATAGATCATAGCGGCGCATATCGGCGGGAAAGCCCAGTTGCTCGTTGGCCTCGACCGTGTCCGCGCCCGCGTCCTGCAGCTGGTAGGCGCGTATTTTGTTGACCAGGCCTATGCCCCGCCCTTCCTGGCGCATATATAGCAGGGCGCCGCGCCCTTCGGCGGCGATGGCCTGCAAGGCGGCTTCCAACTGCGCTCCGCAGTCGCAGCGCTGGCTGAACAAGGCGTCGCCGGTCAGGCATTCCGAGTGCACGCGCGCCAGAACTGGTTCGCCATCCGTCACATCGCCCAGCGTGAGCATAAGGTGTTCTTTGCTTGTGGCAGGGTCCACAAAAATATGGATGGAGAATTCCGCCCACGGGGTTGGCAACTTGCTGGACGCAATGTAATCCAGCCGATAGTTCACGGGACTGCTGCTGCCAGCGCCCGCGTTTTCAGTTTCCGGCACAACCGATTCAGGGCCATGTATGGGCCACATAAACAAACCTCGAGATACAAAATTGGCGATGACTGGCATACGACAGCCACTGCGCGCGCAGCGGCGCTGCACATCGCACAGGCACTATGATACTTCGGTAAATCGGTCCGCAGTAGCGGCGGCCAATGGATTTTACCGTTCCACTCATGGGCCGGATGGCACCGGCCGGCAGGCGCGGTGCGCGGACTCCGCAAAGAAAAAGGGCAGCCACCCAGATTCCTGGGGCTGCCCCGGCCGCTTTCGCGGGTCTCGCCTACACCTTGACGCCCAGGTATTTCTCGATAACGCTCTTGTCTTCTTGCAATTGCGCCGGAGTGCCTTCGAAGACCATATGGCCGTTGTTGATCAGATAACAGCGGTTGGCCAGCGATAGCGCGGCGCGCACATTCTGCTCGACGATGACGATGGTGTTGCCGGCTTCGGCAAGCCTGCGGCACACGTCGATCAGGTCGCGCACGATGAGGGGCGCGAGCCCCTCGAAAGGCTCATCCAGCATGATGATATTGGCGTTGCGTATCATTGCCCGGGCAATGGCCAGCATCTGCTGCTCTCCCCCCGAGAGCTGTTTTCCGCGATTGCGCCGGCGCTCGGCCAAGCGCGGAAACGTTTCGTAGATTTCGTCCAGCGAACGCGCCCGCTCCGCGGACATCGCCGCCAGTTGCAGGTTTTCCTGCACGGTGATGGACCCGAAGACGCGCCGCTCTTCGGGGACAAGTTGAATGCCACGCCTGGCCAGTTGATACGGAGGAAGATGCTGAACCTCGGTGCCGTTATGGCGAATGATGCCGCTTTTCGGCTGCACCATTCCCATCAGGGACTTGAGCGTGGTGCTTTTGCCGGCGCCATTGCGCCCCAGCAAAGCCACCACTTCGTTCTCTTCCACGCGCATCGACACGTCGAACAGGATATGGGAATCCCCATAGTAGCTATTGATTTTATCGACCTCAAGCAGACTCATGCTCGTCCATCCCTCCGAGGTATGCTGCCTGGACTGCCGGACTCGACCGGATTTCATCCGGAGTGCCTTCCGCCAGCTTGCGGCCTTCATAAAGTACGGTAATACGCTCGGCCAACTCGAACATGGCATCCATGTCGTGTTCGACAATCACCATGCTGCGGCCCTTGCGTATTGATTTAAGCAGCGCGACAACATGCACCCGCTCTTCTGGCCCCAGACCTGCCAGGGGTTCATCGAACAGCAGCACGTTTGCGCCGGTGGCCAGCGCCAGACCAATCTCGAGGCGGCGCTTTTCACCATAAGACAACTCGGACACCAGCGTATCGGCCTGGTACTTCAGCCCCACCAGCTCGATGGCGGCATTGACCTGTTCGTCGAGGCCCACCGAGTGATGCAAGCCGCGCAACATATCGGTGCGGAACTTGCCGCGGTTGCGCGCCAGTACGGGTATGGCGGCATTTTGCCTGACGGTCAGCGCCTCGAACAGCTGGTTGATCTGATAGCTCTTGCTCATGCCCAGCTGGCACACCGCCGTCACGCCGATACCGGTGATTTCCTGGCCGCGGAAGAATACCTGGCCGCGGGTCGTGGCAAGCTCGCCCGCAAGCATGGCAAAAAATGTCGACTTGCCGGCTCCGTTGGGTCCGATGACACCGCGCATCTCGCCCTCGGACAGCGAAAAATCAACATCGCTGACCGCCATCAGGCCGCCATACTGCTTGGTGATCCCGCGCGCCTCGAGCACGGGCGCGCCGGGCCGGTTGGCAATGGGAGGCACGATATTCAGTTGCGCCATGGCTTCGGTGTCGGCCTCCTCGTCCACCTCCCGGGTGGTCCTGTTCCGGCGCTTGAAGTAGTCAAGCACGCTGCCGGACACGCCGTGGCGGAACACCGTCACCAGCACCACAAACACGATGCCCAGTATCAGCTTCCAGTAGGCGCCGATATTGGCAACCTGCTGCAATCCTTCATACAGGTATAGCCAGATCGTCGCGCCAAGCAGCGGCCCCACCAACGTTCCCGCGCCGCCCATGACCGTCTGGATGACCAGTTGCGCCGACGTATCGAGCGCAAAGGCGTCGGGCGGCATGTACGACTGGAAGACACCGAGCAATCCACCCGCCAGCCCGCCATAGGCCGCGGCAATCACGAACACTGTCAGCTTGTATCCCTGAATGGAATGGCCCAGTGCCATGGCCCGCTTGGGATTGCCGCGTATGGCCTTCAGGACCGCGCCAAAAGGCGAGCGGACAATCCGGCGTGCGACCAGATAGCCGACAAAGAAGAAGATCGCCACAAACCAGTACATGGACCAGCCGCTGGAAATCTTGATGGTCGTGAAGCCCAGAGCGATTTCTGGCGGCGGAACGCCGGCAATGCCGTTCTCTCCACCGGTGTACTCCTTGAACAGCGAGTTTTCCAGAAAGTAGAACATCTCGCCGAAAGCCAGCGTGCTCATTGCAAAGTAGATGCCGGTTCGGCGCAGAGTCAGATAGCCAATCACCAGGCCGGCAAAGGCGGCAACGACCACGCCGATCAGCAGCGCAAAAAGCATGTGCGGCACGATGCCCGCGGTAAGCAGGTAGGCCGCGACAAAGCCGCCGGTTCCATAAAATGCAGATTGGCCGAACGACAGCAGGCCGGTATAGCCGAACAGCAAATCAAACCCCAGCCCGAACAGGCCCCAGATAAGAATGCGGGTCAGCAAATCGGCGCTCATGCCCAAATGCGGCAGGACAAAAGGCGCTGCCAGCAAACAGATGCCCACGACCATCTCGGGAATCTGACGACGCACGAATGCGCCTGATTGATGATGCGTGCTCATTCGCGGCCCTCCTGTCCCATCAGACCCTGCGGCCTGAAAATAAGAACCAGCGCCATCACGACGAACAGCATCACATGCGAGTATGCAGGATTGAACATAGAGGTAAGGCTAAGAATTTCGCCCGCGATAATGCCGCCGATAATCGCACCCGGGAAAGATCCCACGCCGCCTATGACCACAACCACGAACGAGTCGACCAGTATTCGATGGCCCATATCGGGCGACAAGGTGACAATGGGCGAGTCGATGACGCCCGCGTAACCGGCTGCCATGGCGCCGATGCCAAAGACCAGCAGGAAGGTGCGCTTGACATTGATGCCCAGCGCATTGACCATCTGCGCATCTTCAATGCCCGCACGCACAATCAGGCCCAGGCTGGTCCGATACAGCACGTAATACAGCAATGCCAGGGTAGCGGCGGCAATGCCCAGCGCCTGCAGGCGATAAAGCGGGTAAATCAGCGACCCGATATGCGCCACGCCCTGTCCCCATTCGGGGGTGGGCACCGACAGGCTGATGCCGCCATAGATGGACCGGACCAGTTCCACCAGGATGATGCCTATGCCGAACGTGACGAGAATCTGATCCTCGGGCGGACGGCCGTAATACATGCGCATCAACCCGCGCTCGACGACCAATCCCACAACCAGCGCCACCAGCGATCCCGCGATAATGGCCACGACAAAAGAATCCGTCATGCCGTAGGCGGTGAAGCCGGCATAAGAACCAACCACGAACAGGGCGCCGTGTGCAAAGTTGACAACACCAAGCGTGCCGTAAATGATCGTCAGGCCGGTACTGATAAGCGCCAGCAACAAACCTGTTGCCAGCCCGTTGAACAGCTGGGATAAAAACAACGACATGCTCGGCATTCAAGCTCCTCCTTTACATGTAGTGCCCCTGGAATGATCTGAACAAGCGGCCCTGCGGGGTGCACGGCGCCTGTTCAGTCATTCATGCGCAGTCGCTGCCCCGTCAGACGTATGGGCCCAGTTTGCAGCCCAGCACACCCAGTTCAGGCAGTGCATCCCTGCCATTGACCACTTCCACAATCTCGAAGTAGTCGTCGGGGTTCTTCATGTCGGCGGGTTTCTTGCCCTTGACGATGGGGAAGTTGATGATGCCCTGGTGATCTTCCGCCCGGAAGCTGACTTCTCCCACCGGCCCCTGACGGACCTCGCCCGCCTCGTAGGCCTTGATGACATCGGGCGGATAGAAGGTTCCGGCCCGTTCGACGGCATCAGCCCACATGGCTGTGGTCAGGTAGGCGATGTAAGCCGAATCGCGTGGCTTGGCGTTGTATTTTTTCTCGAACGCGGCAACAAAGTCCTTGGCAATGGGATATTCGTCCTGGAGCGTCCACCAGAATCCGGTTGCGCCGTATACGCCGCCCATGATCTCGGGCCCGATTTCCTTTTCGAGAAAGGCCGACATGTAGGGCACCACAATATTCATCTTGTCGAGCAGGCCGAACTGCTTGGCCTGCTTGATGGAGTTGGCGGCATCCGCGCCATAGGCGATGACCACAAGGGTGTCGGCATCGCTGTTGGCGATATTGATCAGGAATGAACTGTAGTCTTTTGCGCCCAACGGGTGCACTTGTTCACCCACGGTTTTCCAGCCTTCCTTCTCGGTGAATTCCACCATGGAGTCGTAGGTGGTATGGCCATAGGTATAGTCCGGCACCAGGTAAATGGCCTTGCGATCCTTGCCCAGCGACTTGGCCAGCACCGGCGCGATAGCCTTGCAGGCGGTGTAGGCGAAGTAACAAAGACGGAAACCATAACGCTGGCAATCGACGCCGGTGGTTTCATTGGACCCGCTGATGGCCGGCAGGTATATCGTGCGCTCGCGGTCACACACCTTCTGCAACGCGATGGCCACCGCGCTGCTGGTGCTGCCCGAGATCACCATGGCCTTGTTGTCGTGAATAAAGCGGCTGGCCGCCTGTACAGCCGTGTTCGGCTTGGTTTCCGCGTCGGCCACGCCAAACTTGACGGTCTTGCCCAGCACGCCCTTCTTGGTCAGCGGCGAAATCTTCTTGATCTCCTCGGCCCCGGCATTCAGTTGCTCAATAGCCAGCTCGTAGCCCTTTTGCTGGTCGGCGCCCTGGGCCGAATAAGGCCCCGTGATGTCCAGCGTCAGTCCAATGAAAACCGAGTCGCCCTCGATTCCCGCGGGAAAGTTGCCGATCGGCTTCTTGTCATCGGCCGCCAGCGCCATTTTGGGCGCGGCCGCCAGCATCGCGCTGCCTGCCGCACCGATTTTCAACATCGATCGGCGGTCAACGCCGCCGGCCTTGCCTGGTTTCTTGTCGTCCATCCTTGAACTCCTTTTAGTAAGTCAAATAGCTTGATATGCCTGATATCGGTCTGTGCCGACTTGGATACTGCAAAGGCACAGGCAACGTGCCTGATTTCCCCGACTGCGTTACACAACAAAGACAACCTTTCAACAGCCTGTCGCGATATATTTGAAGCCCTTGCGCGTGCTGTTTACCAAGACGTGTGTTGCGCTGAGTATTAGAAATACAATTTGAAACTTACGTAAAACTTACTAGGCGCCGCCCTTTCCCGACGAGGCCTATAGCCTTGTCGCTAAAATACGACCATGAAAGTCTGGATTATTCTGCTCAGCCTGCTTGCCGCCGCCACGACGTGGTGGTGGCACACGCGTAAAACGCCCGACGGGCGCCAAAACAACATGAGACAGCGACTGAAAGCTGTCGCCAGAAGTGTTGTTGCCGGCATCGCGGCTTATTTCGTGCTGATGTCGATAGCCTTGGTTTACCTGATGGCAACCAGCAATTAGCGCAGAAAAATCGCCATTTTCAGGCGCTTTGGCCGCCCCCCTTGCATACGGGGCAAAAATGAAATGTAATAGTCCTTACAATGTACGCATATCGTGCAAATTTTGTAACGATCGCCTGTTTCCCGTTTGCCCAGGCCTCGTTCATGAATGGGACCCCATCATGTCCACATTACCTTTCAAACTATTGGCCGGCGCCCTCATCGCCTGCGCCAGCGCGCTGGCCCTGGCGACATCGCCCACTACCTGGCCGGTCAGTCCTTCCCGCCTGCATTTGCCGACGCCCTACGGAACACTGGACATCACCACCAGCGAGTACGTCTATGAGGCGCGGCTGCGCGTCGACAACGTCGATATCAGCCCCCCCATCAAGGGAATGCTCAATATCACCTACGCATTCAGCACCCCCAAGGCTCAAATCGCCCTGATTTCAATCAACAACGGCAGCAACGTCTGCCCCATCACGTATCGGTGGGTCATTCTGGAATCATCGGGCTATACCGTATCTCCGGAATTCGGCTCTTGCTCCGAGCGCATCAAGGTATCGGC
Source organism: Pusillimonas sp. (assembly GCA_049672825.1). Classification (GTDB taxonomy): domain Bacteria; phylum Pseudomonadota; class Gammaproteobacteria; order Burkholderiales; family Burkholderiaceae_B; genus Pusillimonas_C; species Pusillimonas_C harenae_A. The sequence continues at coordinate 58,910 of JBATWU010000048.1, read as the reverse complement.
CAAGGGCCGTCTGTTCACCCTGCAAACGCCCAGCCACCAGGCGCCGAACCAAATCGATGTTTATACTTACGATGGAAAGTCGATCAAACACCGCACCACGCCAAAACCCTGAAGAGGCCATTTGAACTCCGTCAACAACGAATCCTGGGGCTTCCTGCACCCCGAATGCCACGGCCAGAACGCATTGATGTTCTTTAGCTGGGACCTGTCCAAGACCATAGAGCAGCAGTTCAAGCTGCATGCCGGCTCGACCCTCGCCGTGCAACTGCAAGAAGCGCAGAAAGCCGTCGATCGCCTTTTGACTCAATATGTGCAGATCCAGGCCAACCCTGATGCCTTTGAAGGGCAAAGCATCAAGCTCAGGCTGGAACAGGACGACAGCAACCCTCAGGCGCCTGTGCTCGCCCTTGAAACAACGCCACGGCTGGAAGCATTGATTCTCCAGGCCCAGGCTCAAGAACAGGCATCCCGCAGTATCAACTAGATCCGCCGGGCATTATTTTGCGCGGCACTCTTTCGAGGCCAACATGACAACACGCCAGTGGGGCTACGAGCGCGCCGACTGCAACGGCGACCATGCCCTGAACCTGTTCCTCGAGGACATGGAGCATGTGGTGGACCACTACGCGGGGCAAACCGGCCAGCCGCTTGAGACGCGCCTGTTCCAGGCGCAGGCCGCCGCCAACAAGCTTTTGCAGGCCTACCAGAAAAACTCGCGCAACACTCACGCCTTCAATGACCAGTTCATCGAGATCAAGTCGGTCGTCGATGCGCAAGACAGGCTGCAGTTCGTGCCCATCTTTTCGAACGTCCTGAAGCAGCAGTTGATCCGGCTGCTGAAACGCTCGAATGCCACGACGCAGCATTAGGCCCCGCCGGGGAATCGATCAGGGGGTCTGTTAGCCCTGGGGAGGCGGCCAGTTCCCGGCACCCGGGTACGGCGGCCGCAGCGCCTTATTCAAGCACCTCACGAACCGCTTTTGCCAGCGCCTGCGCAAACTCGGGGTCATTGATATGCCTATCCAGCTTCGCCAGGTGATGGGTATCGGTCTGCATGAACTCGTCTTCGATCGCGGCAAAAAGCGCGGCATTGGCAGCCGGGTCGTGAAAAGGCTTTCCAGGCGCGTCGAGCGCCGACAGGCCGGCCAGCGGCAGCAGCAGGCGCACGGGGCCCGGGGACTGGTTCAAGCGGGCGGCAAGGCGGCGGCCGGCCAGCGCCAACTCCTGAGCCGTGCTGCGCATCAGGGTCACCTGTGCGTTGTGGACGCAGAAATTCCTGTCCCGGTGTTGTGCGGGAACCGTGTCTGGCGGCCCCCAGTTGATCATGTCCAGCGCCCCCACCGACCCCACCCAGGGGATGCCGAACTCCGCAGCCGCGGCCAGGCGGCCCGGCCCCGCATCACATACGCCTGCGGCCAGGTTCTGCCCAACCTCCGTCGTGGTGACATCGACGACCGCGCGCAGCATTCCCGCTCTCGCCAGAGCCTCCAGGGTGCGCCCCCCGATGCCGTTGGCATGGAATACCTGGCAGTCAAAGTCGTCGCTCAATAGTCCACAAACCTGCTGCACACAGGGCGTCGTCACGCCAAACATGCTCAAGCCCAACGACGGTCGGACATCGCCGCCGGCCGGCAGGCGCACGGCTTGCATCATTCCAGTCATCGCCTGGGCGGCATTAGCCAGAATCACACGCGACAAGCGATTGAGTCCCGCAAAGTCGGTTACCGGATAAAGCAGCATCACATCATAGATATCGACCAAGGGCGCAACATTGCCCGCCGCCATGGTGGATACCAGCAGTTTGGGCATGCCTATGGGCAGGCAATGCATGGCCGGTGCGATCATCGACGCGCCGCCCGACCCCCCCAGGCCCAGCATGCCTGCAATATGCCCCGCCTGATGCTTGCTTTGAACCAGTCTTTGCAACGCAACCGCCATTGCCATGACCGCGGCGCCGCGATCAGTGCCTTCCAGCACCGCCGTAGCCCCATCCGGGTGGTGGGATGCCACCTGTGGCGCAGAAATATCGGCCGATGCGACGCCACCGCCACTTGTACCGATATCCACGGTGACGACAGAAACCCCGGCTTCACGCATCAAGCCCGCGACATAGTCCAGTTCCTGCGCTTTGGTGTCGAACGTGCCCACCACCCAGACGCAGCTCGATCCGGCACTCATTTTCCGCCCTCGAAACGCGCATCGACGCACTCGAAAAACAGCCGGAAAGTCGCCGCCACGCGTTCCACCGCTTCGGCTTCCTGATCGGAGGGCACATCGAATTCGGCCCACCATTCGCCAAAGCACTGGCCGGTTTCAGTAACCGGCAGCAAATGCATTTGGGCCACATAATTCCGCCAGTCGGCATCGATATGGATAATTTCGTAAGTGCAGCGGTGGTCGCGGTCGGATAGATCGAGCAGCCGTTCCCGCAGCATGCCACCTCCGTCCCGCACGGTGAAATTCCGGACGCAGCCGATACGGTCGGGCGGCCAGCCATCTTCGATATAGGATTTTTCAAAGAAGGGGTGATAGTTTCCCAGATCCCCGAAATCGCGCAACATGCCCCATGCCTGATCCAGGCTCGCGTTCATGACCGCGCTCACATACACTTTTGCCATGTGTCCCCCCACTAAAACGAAATCTCTTTGTACAGACGCACGTGTTTTTCGATAGCCACTTCCGTGGGCAAGCGCTCCATGCTGCTTGCGCCGTAAAAACCATTGCAGTGCTCGCTATTGCGCAGCACATACTCCACATCCTCAGGCATGGCGATAGCCCCGCCGTGCGCGATGACAATGACGTCCTTGCGCACCCTGCGCGCCGCCTCGCCGCAGGCGTCGATCAGCGCCACCGATGCTTCCAGCGACTTGGCCGTGTTCGCGCCTATGGCCCCACCCACCGTAACGCCCATATGGGGCACAATGAAATCCGCGCCTGCGCGCGCCATGGCTTCGGCCTCGTCCACATTGAAAACATAGGGCGTGGTCAGCAAATCGAGTTCGTGCGCCTGGCGGATCATATCGACTTCACTGGAAAAATTGATACCGGTTTCCTCCAGGCTTTGGCGGAATGTGCCGTCGATAATACCGACGGTGGGGAAATTCTGCACACCTGAAAAACCCAGGTCTTTGAGCTGCTTCAGGAATACGGGCATGATGACAAAGGGATCGGTGCCATTGACGCCCGCTATCACCGGCGTGCGTTTGCATACGGGCAACACCTCGCCCGCCATTTCCAGAACAATGTCATTCGCATTGCCGTAAGCCAGCAGGCCCGCCGACGACGCCCGGCCCGCCATGCGATAGCGGCCCGAGTTATAGATCACGATCAGATCGATGCCTGCCGCCTCTTCGCATTTGGCGGAGATGCCGGTTCCCGCCCCTCCGCCAATAATAGGCTCGCGCCTGGCAACCATATCGTGAAATTTCTGCAATAACGTTTGACGGTCATGGCGCGCCATAACAACTCCTTGAACAATTGGAAAAATTAACTGGAACTCTGGGTAGGCCTGACCGGCTTATGAGTTCTACGAAAAACACCTGCAATACCCTGACGAAAGGTCAGCACGCACACCATGAAAATGATGCCCATGACCAAACCCACCCATGCGCCCAGGGCGTCCAGGTAGTGTTGAAGCCCCACCACGATGGCGGCGCCCATCACCGGACCAAGCACCGACTGCATGCCGCCCAGCAAGGCCATCAGTACGACGTCGCCCGACAAATGCCAATACACATCGCCCAGCGCGGCCAATTGAAAGACCAGGGCCTTCAGGGAACCTGCCAAACCGGATAATGCCGCCGACAAAACGAACAGGACGAGCTTGTAGCGATCGACCGGATAGCCCAGCGAACGGGCTCGCGGTTCGTGCTCGCGGATAGCCACCACGACATGCCCGAAGGGGGAATGCACGATGCGGTAAACAAGCCATAAACCGGCCACCGTAAGCGCCAGCACCAGGTAGTACATGGCCGCGTCATTGCGCAAATCTATCAGGCCGAAAAGCTGCCCTCGCGGGATCTGCTGCATGCCATCCTCGGCACCGGTAAAAGGCAATTGCAGAAAGACGAAGTACACCATCTGCGCCAACGCAAGCGTGATCATTGCCAGGTAGATGCCCTGGCGGCGTATTGCCAGCACACCGAACACGGCGCCCAGCGCCGCCGCGGCCGCCGTGCCCGCCAGCAGACTCAACTCGGGCGACCAGCCGCCATGCTTGGCCGCGAGTCCGGCCATATACGCCGCGCTGCCGAAAAAAGCCGCATGGCCAAAGGACATCATGCCGCCAAAACCCAACAGCAGGTTATAGGCGCATGCGAACAACGCCATGCACAGCAGCTTCATGACGAACACCGAATACACCAGCTCCGGCACCCAGGGCACCACGGCCAGGGCCGCAAGCACCACTATCAGAGACACCCGCGCAAACAGCGGCTGGAAGGCAGACAATGACATTACGCAGCCCCTTCGCGGCCAAACAAGCCTTTGGGCCGCAGCAATAAAACCAGCGCCATTACAACGAATATCACCGTTGTCGAAGCCTCGGAATAGAAAACCTTGGTCCACCCTTCGATGACGCCAATTGCCAGCGCCGTGGCGATCGATCCGAACACAGACCCCATTCCGCCAATGACCACGATGGCAAACACAACGATGATGAGATCGGAACCCATCGACGGATTAACATGCAGGATGGGTGCCGCCAGAGCCCCCGCCAGCGCTGCCAAGGCTATGCCCGCCCCATAGGTTAGTGTCAACAATGTAGGCACATTGACGCCAAAGGACTGCGTCAGGGCGGGGCGTTCCGTGGCCGCCCGCAGGGTGGCGCCCAGCCGCGTGCCTTCGATCAGCCAGGCCGTCAGACCGCAACACGCCAACGACACGCCTATGACCCAGACCCGATATATGGGCAAGACCATGAAACCCAGGTCGATCACGCCGCGCAGCGCATCAGGAACGGGATAAGGCTTGCCTGACGAACCGAATGCGATGCGGAAAGCGCCTTCTACGGCGAGAACCAGACCGAATGTCAGCAACAGGCCGTAAATCGGGTCCAGGCCATACAGCCGCCTGAGCAGCGTGCGCTCGAAAATGGCGCCTGCCAGCCCCACGGTCAACGGAACAATCAGCATGGCCCACCAATAGCCAACACCCAGATAGCGATGCAGCATCCAGGCGACGAACGCACCAGCCATGAAGCAGGCGCCATGCGCAAAATTGACAATGCGAAGCAGGCCGAAGATGACTGCCAGTCCCAGGCTCAGCACCGCATAGAAGCAGCCATTGACCAGGCCCAGCAAGGTCTGTCCCGCAATCACCGTCAAAGGCATGCCGAAAATCTCAGTCATGGCCTGGCCCCCTCTTTGTGTGCGCCACCCTATAATCGCGGTATTGCGCCCGCCCAGTAAGAGCAGCCAGCACCCCATGATTGAACACCCCGACCTGCATACCGAAACCCATATATTTGGGCACGATACGCGATACGTCACGGTAAGGGCCGAGCAATGCGAGGCGCTTGCCGCACGCCACATCGCCCACGTGGCCGTGATCGATGCCGCGGCCCCCTACACCATCGTGCGCACTCACCTGAGCGGCGCATTCATGCAGGTATGCCTGGGCGGCGAAGGGCAAACACTGCTCGACGGCAGCTGGCACAGCCACGAAACCGGCATCGCCAGCTTCGCTCCGGCCCACGTCCTGCATGCATTTCATTGTGTGCCGGGCAAGCGCTGGCAATTGTGCTGGGTGCGGTTCATGCCCACATCCACCCGTTCGGTGGCGGGTGCCATGGCGCCCGCCCTGATGCAGTTTGACGGGCGGCCGCTTGAACATGCGATTCTTGGGCTGGCACGCGAAATGCAAAATGAAGCCGACCCCGGCACCTGCGCCATTTGGGTGAGCATTATCGAACGCTACGTCGGGCGCATGGCCGACCCCTGGCAACGCGAGCCTCGCCTGACGGGCGTATGGAATACTGTCCTGATGGACTTGGCCCGCGACTGGACCCTGGACGATCTGGCCGGCCTGGCCAGCATCAGCCCTGAGCACCTGCGCCGGCTCTGTCAGAAAAGCCTGGGCCGCAGCCCGGGCAAGCAACTGGCCAACCTGCGCATCGCCCAGGCAGCCCACCAATTGGCGACCACTCAGGAAAAAGTCGAGGTCATTGCCCGCAATGTGGGGTATATCAACCCCTTCACGTTTTCGAATACCTTCAAGCGGCTGACGGGCTTCCGTCCTTCCGATTACCGGTCCAGGCCCAAGGATGGTGTATTGCACGATTCAGACTCCCAGGCGGTCGGCGACGCTGTCGAACTCACGCGCAAGCGCTGAAGAATCGAACTCACGCGCCGCCCGGCCCGATTCAATCAGATAATGTCGATCCGCCAGCGAGGCTGCGAAATTCAGGTTCTGCTCGACCAGCACAATGGTGTAGCCGCGACCGCGCAACGTCTGGATCAGCTCGCCGATGCGCTCGACAATGACAGGCGCCAACCCCTCGGTGGGTTCGTCAAGCAGCAGCACCCTTGCGCCGCTGCGCAGGATGCGGGCAATGGCCAGCATCTGCTGCTCGCCGCCCGACAAAAGCGAACCGCCCGCCCTGCGCACAGCCAGATTGGGAAACATGTCGAACAATTCGGCCTCGCTCATGCCGCCCGGTGCCACAATGGGAGGCAGCCGCAGGTTTTCAAGCACCGATAGTGAAGCGTAGATTCCCCGGTCATCGGGGCAATAGGCAATACCGGCGCGCCCAATCCGGTGCGATGCCATCCCGATCAGCTCGCGGTCGTTCAGCCGTATCGAACCGCTCACCTTGCGCACTATGCCCATGATGGACTTGAGCAGCGTGGATTTGCCGGCGCCGTTGCGGCCGAGCAATGCAAGCACTTCGCCTTCGCGCACGTCCAGATCCACACCATGCAAAGCCTGGCTGGGCCCGTACCATGCCTGCACGTTGCGCAGCCTCAACAAGGAGCTAGCCACTATGCACGCTCCTTGACCTGATGACGCGCACCGCCAAGGTAAGCCTGCGCCACCCTTTCGTCGTTCGAGACTGTCTTGTAGTCACCCTGGGCCAGGACCTTGCCCTGCGCCAGCACGGTGATGGTGTCGCACAAGTCGGCAACCACAGACAAATTGTGCTCAACCATCAGCACGGTGCGTCCCGACGCGGCCTGGCGAATCAGCCTGACCGCGTGGGCTATGTCTTCGGCCCCCATGCCCGCCATGGGTTCGTCCAGCAGCAACATGCGCGGCTCCAGGGCCAGCGTGGTGGCCAGCTCCAGCACCCGCTTGCGCCCATACGGCAGGGCATCGGCGCGATGCTCGGCCCACTCGGACAGGCCGACCTCCTCCAGCAGTAGATGAGTACGCTCATCGTGCGCCTGGAGCACACGATCCGAGCGCCACCAATCAAAAGAGAATCCACGTCCGCGCTGCATCGCCAGGCGCACATTTTCAAACACGGAAAGCTGTCCGAACACCGCCGAAATCTGGAAGGAGCGGATCATGCCCAGGCGCGCGACAGCGTCAGCCCTGAGCCGGGTGATGTCCCGTCCATCGAAAACAATGGTTCCAGCCGTTGCATCGAGAAAACGGGTGAGCAAGTTGAAGCAAGTGGTCTTGCCGGCCCCATTCGGCCCGATCAGGGCATGTATGCTGCCTGCCCGCACCTTCAGGTCGACACCGTCCACTGCCCGGAAACCGTTGAATGTGCGTGCAAGACCATGCGCCTCCAGCGCGTAAGCCATCCTGTTCCCCTGTACGCTCTTATGTATATGACTTACTTCTTGACCAGGTAGCAAGTGCTGCTGGACAAGGGGGCAAAAGCGACATCGGCGGGAATCGTCTTGACCAGCTTGAGGTAATCCCATTCGCCCTTGGACTCCGCAGGCGTCTTGACTTCCCACAGGTACATGTCATGCACCATGCGGCCGTCTTCACGAATCTTGCCGTCGGTGGCAAAGAAATCATTGATGGGCATTTCGCGCATCTTGGCCGAAACCGCATCGGGCTCGTCGGTGCCGGCCGCTTCGACCGCGCGCAGATAGTGCAGCGTCGAGGAGTAGTCGCCCGCATGCGCCATATTCGGCATGCTCTTCATGCGTTCCTGATAGCGCTTGGCAAACTCGCGCGAACCGTCGTTCATGTCCCAGTACCAGGCATTGGTCAGCAGCAAACCCTGGGCAACATCCAGCCCAAGCGCATGGATGTCATTGATCCACAGCAGCAGCGCCGCAAGCTTCTGATTCTTGGTTACGCCGAACTCATGCGCCGCTTTGATGGCGTTGATGGTGTCGTTGCCCGTTGACGCCAGCCCGATGATATTCGCCTTGGAAGCCTGCGCCTGCAACATATATGATGAAAAATCCGTGGTGCCCAGCGGGTGGCGCGCGGCGCCAACCACTCGCCCATTAGCGGCGCGCACGACATCGCCGACCTGCTGCTCGAGCCCGATGCCGAAAGCGAAATCCACAGTCAGGAAAAACCAGCTGTCGCCTCCGGGCTGCTCTGCAATGGTGCGCCCCGTTCCGTGCGCCAGCGAATAGGCATCATAGGTATAGTGCACCGTATAAGGCGAACACATGTCGTTGGTGAGGCCCACGTTGGAGGGGTTGTTGACGATGATGTGGCGTTTCTTTTCTTTTGCCACCGCCGCCACTGCCAGCGCAACACCCGAGTTGGCCAGGTCGGTAATCATATCGACACCGTTGGAGTCAAACCATTCACGGGCCTTGGCCGCCCCCACATCCGGTTTATTCAAGTGATCGGCCGAAACGACCTCGATGGGTTTGCCGAACATCGTGCCACCGAAATCTTCGACCGCCATCTTGACGGCCTCTACCGCGCCCTGGCCTGAAATATCCGAATAAACACCCGAAATATCGGTCATCACACCAATACGCAGCACATCGCCCGATAACTGCCCCCCCTGCCCTGCCGCCAGCCCGGTGCATGCTGCAAAACCCACAGACGCAGCTGCGCACTTCCATAGAATACTCTGCATGATTCCGTCTCCTGAATGTTGTGGTCGATCGGCTATAAACTGCCGTTTTCAAGTCCCTAGCGCCTAGGGCATAACGCCATGCTAGAGTTTCAGCCACCCGCCAGTCCATGCCGGGAACACACTAGCACCTATTCAAAATCCACATTCAGAATCGTAGCGCCGAAACCATCAGGAGATTGATGGGGGCGAATAACAAGGTTGATGCCGGGCCGTTCGGACCGTGGCCAGAGGGGGGATGCGCCCAGGCTGGGCGGCGGCAAGCGCCGCCCGGGTCCGTCGATACCATGCGGGCGAAGCTTCAGGATTGTCCGACGCCAGGGCCTCCGCGCCCGAAGCAGTCAAAAAACACCCGGCAGAACAGGCGATGCAGCCAGGCCTTCCAGGCGCGGCGTTGCGCCGGCTGAGTGCCTGCCGCCGCAACCAGAAGCAGCAAAAAAATAACGCCGCCGCCAAGCGTCGCGGCGGTGACAACCAAAAGAGGAACAAACAACTGGTTCATTTCGCACCTCCCTAAGTAATTACCCTGATTTTACGCCAAATCACCGGGTAAAATCCACTCCTTCCACCGCACTATTTCCGTCATGCGGCGACGGTTCGGTCAAGAATGGGTGTTGGGGCTGCCGTACTCCACATGCGCGCCGATGGCGGCTCAAAGCAGGCTAGGCGCGTGGGCCAAGCATGCGGGCAAGCGTTCCATCATGGAGGATATAGCGATGCACCAGGACCATGAAGACATGTCCGGCGATCAGCGCAAGCAAACACCACGCCAGCAGGCCATGCAACAGATCGGCGGGTGCGGTCATCCAGGGAATCTCGATGCCGGTATCCCGGCTGATTTCGATGCCAAAAGCGGAAAACGCCTTGCCTGAGCCTAGTTGGCGCAGCAGCCCAAGGGCCGGGATCGTCAGCATCAGGACATACAGAGCAATATGCCCTGACCAGGCCAGACGACCCGCCACGGTGCCGGCATAAGCGGGCCGCCGCCGCGCGTTGAACAACGCCCACAGGATGCGCAACAGGCAGAGCGCCAAAAGCAGCAACCCTATCGGCCTATGCGTGCCAACCAGGAAGGCCGTTAGCGGCGAGCGCCCGATGCTCAATTTGACAATCATGCCAAAGAACTGCCAGCCCAACAGCAGCGCCATCGACCAGTGCAATAACCGGCTCACACTGCCATAAGCAGACTCGGTATCCTGCCATGGTAGTTTCATCATGAATTCCTCTTTTCGCGGCGAAACAAAACGATAACATGCCCGAACCAGCGAACTCGTTGCCATCCAGGCACCCCCATTTGACTGCATCCAAGGGCGTCGGCATCGCGCCGGACAGCGATCTTGCCGAGGGACTTAGCAAGATTGTTGGGATAAGTATCTTTATGCGACGAATGAGTCCATACTGTACAAGCCGATAACTACTGTAGCCAGCCCAGGATTTCCTACTGGTTCGCGGCCATCCTCAGAAATCTCGTCAAAATCGCGTGCGCAATGCATGCGGCCCCTTGTGCATCCAGCTTCTTCGAAGCACGGCATAGCCAACGGGGCAACTGTCCTGGCATCTTTCGTTGCAGCCAGGACGTTGGAGAGTCACTCATGACTAACTATGTGAAAGATATTTTGCGCGTGGTGCGCGAGCGAAAATCCGTTGATATGGATTGGCCGCAACCCTTCATCTCGTCTGAAGAGGAAGCGGCGCCCAATATAAAACGCTCTGAGATACGCCGCGAAGTCCAGCGCCGGCTGAAAGAAAAATCTCCGGACTTGCCCTGAAGAGTAGTCTGCATCGCACGATAGCCGCGGGCCGTTCTCTAAAAATCAGCGATTGGCCTAATGCGCGGCCTGCAAAACTCAGTTCAAACTGCAAAGGGCACTACTATGAATAACTATATGGTCGACTTTCCCGCCACACGATATTCGCCGCTTACTCCCAAGACTGGACCATCGGAGGGGACATTCCCGCCACCTTCATTTCTTACATCGGAAGTGTCAATTCCTCCACATGCTCAAACTGTCGAACAGCAGTTAACTCAATACATACAGAAAACCTACCCGCGAAAGAGAGGCCTATAGAGAGTGGGCGAGAAAGAAGCGCATCATTTCGGCACTGGCATCCGGCCCACTGGCGTCCGTGTACGAGCCGCCTTCGTTTCCGCCTGCCCAGGCATGCGGCGCACCATGCACTATCCAGTGTTCCGCGTCGATGCCGTCGGGGGACCGCATTCTTCTCAGCGTTGATCGACGCCCGTCAGCCTGGTCTACGATTTCTTCCGACACCGTAGCGTGAACGCCCTCGAAGCCCTGCAGCAATTCCCAGCCATTCGAAGGATGGACAGTCTTGTCCAAGTCACCATGAAAAACGATCAGCGGGCGCTGCGGCGTATGTGTTGCGATGGCTGACAAGCCGCGTGGCGCGCCGATGCCGATCTTCATGGCGCCCAGCGCCGAAAGCAGCCCGGATGCACGCCGGTAAGGCAAGCCTGAGTGAATGCCGGCGGCGGCATAAAGGTCTGGATACGTGTTAATCATCACCGCTGCCATCGCGCCGCCAGCGGACAAGCCCGCCACATAGACCCGCGTTGCATCGACCTTGAATTTGGCGATGATATCCAGCGTAATCCCCGCGATGATCGCAGGCTCGCCAAGATCCCGTTGCTGATGTTGTGGTTGGTACCAATTCCAGCATTTTCCACGGCTCGCACGGCGTGGTTGAATTGGATAGGCAACCAGACATTCACTCTGTTCCGCCAGCACATTCATACCCGTACCGAGCGAAAAATCCTCTGCATCCTGCTTACAGCCGTGCAACATTATTATCAAAGGCAAAGCCTTGACGCCATATCGCTTCGGTACGAAAAGCCGATATTGCCTTTCGCCTTGCGTGTTTGAGTATCGATAACTTCTCAAGGCGCAATACTTCTTAAAAGCCTCATCTGCCCGTCAGCGTGGAGCGCTGCGGCATTTGCATCGCCCGCCGGGGAGGCCGATAATACCTGATGCTGACGTGATATTTCGTGGCTCGTAGTCATGGTGCGCCCGATTTGTGAAGTAGCACGTACCGCGGCAATGCGCTTGTGCGAAGTGGCGCTCGCTTGTGTGTAACCGGCGATTTATCCTTCTACTTGCGCCGCCCTTCCTGACAGGATAGGCTGATTTATGCTGCATTGCAACATACGTATTTTAAAAAATGAGCGGATATGGCACCCCATCCTTATCCACTGACTCGACAGCACGCACCACATCATCCGCCGCCGCATGGGCGTCTTGAGCAGATCGAAATGACTTATCCGTCTTCACATCGAACCACTTCGGGCCGATAGAGCCGTCAAGGCCTCTAGTCTGGATCCGTGCAAGTGGGCGAGCCTGGCCTATCTGCCGTGCGCCAGACGTTATTTCGAATCCGTCGACCTCTTTTATTGCCATAAATCTCTCCTGAGAAATTAGGCATCGAGCTTACTCCATCATACTCCCCGACTTATCCCCACAAGCTGCGGATAGCCGAACAGCGGGACGGACGGGTACGTCCTTTTCCAATCACGAGCGTGAAACCACATGCTTGCATGATGTGCTTAAATCGGATCACTCGCCCACCTAGGAGTCAGAATGCTCAAAGCATCTAATTTTTTCGCCCTTGCCCTGTGCCTGGCCGCCAGCAGTCCCACTGTGAGCGCTGAGCAATCCGGAGCGCACCTATACGAAGCAGCAAAGGCCGACCCAGTCTTGTCAACAGAGTTCAAGCACATCATGGCGCCGATAGCAGGCAAGTCTCCTTGGGTTCTTTCCTTTGGAACCACGGCACCGTCCACTATAGAGACCGTCGATGGCAAGACTTACGACGTATTTTGGGGATGCAAACCCCATGATTGCGTAACCGAAAGTTATGCCGTGCTGTACGACCGGAACGCAAAGCACATTCAGGCTGGCGTGTTCGTACGAAATAACTACGACGGCCCCACGCTTACCGAAAGCCAGATCATATGGCTTAGGGACGCCGAACTCGACTATGCCCGCGCCCTGGGCAAATATCTATACTGAACAGCCTCACTCCCGCCCCCACGCCCTGGGGCGCGCATTTCGAATATCCGAAAATCGCACAGCAATGCATGCCTGACCTAGCCGTCCAGGCCGCTTTGCACTGGTAGATCGTCATGGATCAGCGGAATTTGAATCCATTCACCGGCAACGCTCCCATCGTCATTCTGCACGACTCTCCAGGCCGTACCGTCATCGCAGACGGCAAATAGATACACGCCGGCATAATCGTGGATTTTAAGCGGCGTTAATTGAACTATCTTTCGAGGCATATCGGGCTCCTAACAATACAATAGGAAGTCTTCAGTATGCACTACCCCAGGCGCTTGAGCCACTCCGCCGATATTGGTCGAACATCCCACCCGCCCCGGCGGGTTTTCTTTTACCCGCCGAGCGCCTTAGGTACGCGGCTTGCTCAGAGGCTAATCAGCATGGCCTGCAGGCTGCCCCGCTTCGGGTGACCCAGGCAATGTAGTCCTAGGAGAAAACCATGGAACAGAACCAACCCAATAAGCCTGGCCAACAACCAAACCCCGGCCAGAACGATCCAAACAAGCAAGGCCAGCCGCAGCCAGGTCAAGGGCAGCCAGGCCAGAAGCCCGGCCAGCCGGATCAATCAGACCAACAGCCGCGATAACAAGGAGTCGAATCTATGAACAAAGACCAAGTGAAAGGCACCGCCAAAGAAGCCAAAGGCAGCATGAAAGACGCATTTGGCAAGGCCACGAATGACCGCGGCACCCAGGCGGAAGGCAAAGCCGAGAAGGCGGTAGGCGCCGCCCAGCGTAAAGTCGGCGATGCCAAAGAGGCCATCAAGGATTCGAACAAACGCTAGTGCCTGGAACAATCACTACTCTTTTATTTTTGCCCCTTCGGGGGCTTTTCTTTCACCTGCCTTAGAAGCGCCTGCCGTTACGCCTGGAAGCACCACACGCTCAGTACATGGCCCTCTGTAAGCCACCCACCGCGCTTGGACCGGCAGATGCGCTACCATTGGCCAAGCGCATGTTTGCGCATTGCCCGCCGCGCGTTGTATGCCGGCCATCCATCAGAACCAGACCAGCGGAGCCGCATCGCAGTGAGTGAACTTTCCCCGGCAATGTCCGACGACACCGAATCGGATCACGAATCCGCCATCCAAACCCATGAGGCCCGGCTGTGGCGTGATGATGGCTGGACCGCCCGCGTCATCAAGAACGAGGACGACGATGGCTGGGCCGTCGAAATGATACAGGACGGAGAGGACGAGCCGGCTTTGGTCGGCCCTTGGACCATGGGGCGCGACAAGAAGAACCCCAAGCCCCTCGACTCAGCAGCTTTCATCACGCTGGTTAAGACGGCATCCGAAGTGCTGCGCAGGCATGAGCAGCAACTTCACGCCCTTCTGCACAAAAACCTGACCATCGACTCGGGTTCCGGTCGGCTGCGTATTGCTTTGGATATCGTTCCCGACGAATATGAACCGTATGCCGAACTGAGCGCCCACGATGGATTCGGTGAGGAACTTGCACGGGTTCGCGTGCCGCCGGGGTTCAAGCTAAGCCACCAGAGCGCAGCGGACTGGATCGCCGACGACTTCACGCGACCAGTCTGATCGACAAGAGGGGGCTCGACCGAACTCGGGCCTGAAAATGTTCCGTTCAACTTTACGGCGGAATAGAATATTGCCCACCCAGCTACCAGAATCCAACTGAACAAGGAGTGATTAAATTGAGCCAACCATTACGCATCCTGCTGGCTATTGCCATCGGGTTTGGAATCTACAAGATCGGCCAGAAAGACCCAGGCACATCTATCTCGGGTGAGGCGAGAACCGTTGCGCCATCAACCATGCCGGAGCCTGCGCCAGTTTCTGGAAAACAATAGAAACACCCACGGTGTTACGGACACTTCACATACTCCATGCGGGATTCCAAACAGCTTCCCATACATGGCCGTCAGGATCCTGGAAGTATCCGGCATAGCCGCCCCAGAATGTGTCGTGCGCTGGCTTGAGAATCACGGCGCCAGCATTTTCAGCCTCGCGCATTACTTCGTCTACTGCGGCTTTCGATGAGACGTTATGACCCAGCGTCATTTCAGTTGCACAAGGCTTGCCGGCAGGCAGGCCCGTGTCGTGCGAAATGCTGGAACGCGGCCAAAGTGCCAAACGGACACCTGACTGGAGGTCCAAGAAAGCGACCGCTCCGTGCTCGAACTCTTGGCCAATGATCCCTTCGGTTTTAAGACCAAGCCCATCGCGGTAAAAGGCAACTGCACGGTCTAGGTCCTCGACACCCAAGGTAATGACGCTGATTCTCGGCTGCATCGCACTGGCTCCATTGCGGACTTAAAACATCAATATACTCTCGCCGACTCAATATCCGGCACCCACTCCTGCAACATGTGTTGCATCTCGTGCAAAGCGTCTCAGGCGCGCCACTTGCTGCTCTTTGCGTGTTCTACCGGAGATAGCCATGACAAAACCCAAGCTCGACAAACAATCTCCCAGCCTGGCGCCACACGGGGACGTCCTCAAGGTGCCTGGGAAGACGCCTAGTCTGTGAACCAAGCCGCTTCGGCGGGTTTTCTTTTACCTGCCATAGCCCTCCCACCCAGGCACGGCCCTTGCAATACCTTCATGAGCGGTGCTTGACGGCAGTCTCACTCGAGGCCACCCAGGCATCACAATGGAGGCCTATATGCAACAGTCCACCAGCCATAGACCCGACCCTCAACGGGAACCAGGCATCGACGTGCCACCAAAGCCGGGAGAGCCATTACCGAATCCCGAGAACCCTGATCTGCCGGGCACTACGCCACCCGATCCGGACGACTCAGGCCACGGCCAGCCGATCCCACCCGAAATGGATGCAACTGAGCCAAGGCTTTGACCCAACGGCAAGTAGAGCGCCATAGGCCCGCCTCCAAGCGGGCCTTTTTGCCTGCTTAATCCGCAGACCCAAAAAGGGGAGTCGCATGAAACTGGTACAGATCAACACCACTCTTGCCTTCTCTACTCAACCACCCTGACAGCGTCGACTTCTATCTCCGGTGGACGCTTGTGGCTCGTATCGACCTCGCCGATCAACTCTACCTTGACTTTGTCATCCACAGACTGGCCGGCAAAGTGCCTCGCTTTTATCTCCGCAACGATTTCGCCAGTGCCATCCGAGAAAATGAATTTATCGTGTGCTGTTTGGCGCAGAAGATGTCCCTGTATCTGCACATCCTGGTCGTCCACCGGATTTTTGAGGATTTCAGCGACAGTGATTTGGCCGATTTCCGACGGGCCCGCGTATTGCGCATAAGCGGGCGAAGCTAAAACCCCTGCCGCCACGACCGCAGCTAACAAATGTCGTGCTTTTACATGAATAGGCATGTTGTCTCCAAAAACGCGTGCATGACAAGTAACCATAACAGTAAATAGTTGCGCTGACTTTTCCCGAAGCGATCCGCACGGTGTTACGGACACTTCACAAATCCCAAGCGCGTGTGATCGTGGCCACAATGGCCGCACTGCTTGCGGGGCCATGGGCTGATAAAATCCGCCAATTCACTCTCCCTTGCACTCTGGCCGGCCTAGTGGATATCTCTGGTCGATAAGGATATGTTCTTAGGATTAAGCCTTTCAACCAAAAAAAACAAGCCTTCAGTTAGAATGCAACGGCGCAAGCGGAAACCGTGGCTCTGCATGAGATGACCTTCATCTCAACATCAAGTAATAACCGGGACGGGCCGGCTCTTAATGGGGAGCCCATGAAGGCTCTTTTACCGGGAATTCACCTTGTTTTATCTATCCCCGATCAAACGGCGCGTCACCTACGTCACGCTGTTCGAGATTTTTGCAGTCCTGTTTGCAACCATAATATTGATGGTCCTCAGTGGCGGGAACGCTCAAGGATCACTGCCTATAGCGATTGGTGTTTCGGCGCTGGCGGTTGTTTGGAACTATATCTATAACACTCTCTTCGAGTCATGGGAGAGGCGTAGCGGGGTCATCGACCGCAGCGTTAAAGTCCGCTGCATTCATGCAGTAGGCTTTGAGGCTGGACTACTCGCAGTCACATTGCCGCTCTATATGCTTTGGTACGACATAGGAGTGTATAAAGCGTTCACGATGGTGGCCGCCCTTCTCGTGTTTTTCCTAATTTACACGTTTATTTTTACTCTGCTTTTTGATACGGTTTTTGAGCTTCCTAACAGAAGCGAGCCTCAACACTTATAAGGCATCCATCACTGTGGTCTAGACGCTTTGGCAACGAGTCTAGACTAAATAGTTGCAAGGGCTATCGGTGCGTACGCTTGCGGCTTCTGAAACCACATCTTGTGGCCAACCTGCTTGGCTGCGAAGTCCGGCCGCAAACTTCCCATTCCATTGGCCGTCGCCATCGGCGATTGGTCCTGATCAGTTACTCGTCCCACACCGCGCTGGCCGGAAGAACGCCAATCACAGCGTGACAACTTTTAGATGCACAAGCGACTATGGCAATCGCTTTGTCCGCATTCACTACCGCATCGTCATGCAGCGCAACAAATCCCTGATGACCGCATTTTGGGCATACGGGCCGGATTCCTACAGGAAAGTGCTTATCAAAAAATCCGCGTTCATGTTCCTTCTTCATCGGTCAGCGCCTCCTTTTGCAATCGATCGTACCTCATTCCGCCGAAGTATTTACCTCCGCAAGAATGGAGCCACGCCAACGCCCCTCGCGAATTGCTGCAGGGTAACGCAGCGGAGGAATCGATGGGCATCGTACTTGCTGGGCTGTCTATCGGACAGGCATCAACACAAGGAGACTCAATGAAAACGCAAATTCAGTTTAAACAGACCGATGGCGACGACGGTATCGCGCTTATCGAAGGTTCCACAACCAGCCTGGAGCATGCCAAAAGAGAGCTGGCCAATAAGCTCGACCTGCCCGCCCTAGACGCCCCAGAAGGTGCTCGAGAGGATATCGACGCTCGGCTTCGCAATGGCGGCATCGATCCGAGTTCGGTTTCCTTTGATCAGATAGCTGAATAGAGACCAGAAATGCGAAAAGCCCCGCCAATTCCTCATGCGAGGCTGTTAATTGAGAGTGTGGGGCTCTAGTTTCACCAGCATAAAGCAACCGCTTATCTATCCGGCTTACTAACGCTCTCCCATTTCTCACAGTACACGGATGAATGTTCGCCGTGCTTGCGAGTGCTGCAGTTAGTACCAACTTTAGCCTGCCCACCTTCGAACGGAAACGCAAAGCCGTACTGCGCAGGGATAATGATGTTCAGCGCTTCGTCGTGAAAGCCCATCTTTTCATTTTCGACAAAGCGTGCCAGACCTTCCTCGAAGTAATCCGGACCGTTATCGAAAATATATGGTCGAAGGATGGAACGATTATCTCTGTCTACGTATACCCAACCGCCACTGTCTTGTACGAGCGCGTGCCCATAGCGGTCATAGCTTTGGGCCCGTCCTGGCAGCGCCACAGAAAGTAGTAATGTAAAGGCGGTAATCGGCTTGAGCTTATTCATTGAATAAGCATACCAACAAAAGTCTCGCGCAGGATTCGGCAATCATGGTGCAAGACCCCGCGCCGTGGCCTGGGAGATTGCGCGGCTGCGCGACATCATTGAGCGCACCATCGCCGCTCTTGAGGTCTTACCCCGTCTGGCGGTTCCCGAATACTGGCGACGCTACTTGGATCACATCATAATCTTGCTGAAGATTGAACTTGGCTCAGATAAATAATTTGACGTGAGGCAATCATGTACGGACGCGAGAGCCATCAATAAACGCGTCATTTTTTCTTGCCTGAGCGATTGTCCACCGGCGGGACGCCGGGTGTGGCTCTCCCGGGATCCGCTGCATCTTCTGGCTCGATTCCCGGCGGGAAGTTGATATTAGTTGTAGGCGAGTTGGGATCAACGGGCGCCCCCATCAAAGAACGATGCCCTCCCTTGGTTTTTTTCTCATTTTTAGCGTGATCGCGCTCGGTAGTTTCCTTTTCGTATGAGGTGCGGCGAATATCCCCGTCTTTTCCTTTGCTTGGATTCATGGCTAACCCTTCAGTTTAGTGGTGGGTGGTGTGTCCATGTTGCAAGCCGTGTGCCCGCTAGAGCGGTCCCTGGACAATAATCGGCGTAATTAAAGCAAGTCTTGCTGGCCGGCCCGAATCTTTTCCATTAAGCTCGCCAGCAAGTCTAAATATCATCAAGTGCTGAATTTTCGGCTGAGGCCTTTGCCCCCACTGTTATGACACTGAATTCGCCCGTCGATTCTAAATATGCGCGCTTGACGGAGCTATACGATTCGACTCCCTTCAACCTAAGTTGCTCCATTAATTCCCCACGCGTGATGTACTCGCTGCGCAGCCC
Source organism: Pusillimonas sp. (assembly GCA_049672825.1). GTDB lineage: Bacteria > Pseudomonadota > Gammaproteobacteria > Burkholderiales > Burkholderiaceae_B > Pusillimonas_C > Pusillimonas_C harenae_A. Next base: position 39,545 of record JBATWU010000048.1, on the reverse strand, counting down.
CGACGGCACCACCTTCCCGTCACGTATCAGACAGACCCGGCTAGGCTCGAGCAGGCGGCGCAAGCAAGGTATGTAATAGCCGGCGCGGTCCAATAAGACGCTCCATGCCACAATAGTGATGACGACGATAATGCCGTCTCCTACCGATGACGACTCGCCAGACAAGGCGCTGCCGGCGGCATCCGCCACCAAAACCAATACAAGTAAGTCCGCGGTCCCCAGCGATCCGATGTCACGCCGGCCAGCCAACCTGAGCAATACGAACAGCGCCCAGTATATGGCGGTACCTCGAACTATCATTTCCAAGAACCCAGCTTGCAGACCAAAGATACTCCCGAAATCGACCAAGGAAACCTCCATGAGGAAAATCGACGCAGGAGCGAAGCAAGCACTGTACCCGACGGCCGCGCATTTCCACGCCGCGATAGGTCTTGAGTCCCACTTTAATACCGGCAGGGGACAGACCGCCTTCTTGCTAGTTCACTGCCTTGGTTTTAGGCGAGATCAGGCACCAGAATTGCTGACACTAGGAAGCTAGCGTCGAAAAATAAGCGATAGAAGTTTCTCCTGCTTCTATGGCGACAAGAGGGTCTCCGAAGGGAGGGAACGGCGGACCCCAGCGTAGATGACTTCGTAATTCCAACTAACCGTAGTAGAGCAAATCGGGTGCGGCTATGAGCTATGGAACGTTTGTTGGCGAGCTTAACAACGGCATCGAAGGATACATACTCGCCTATGACAATAAGAAAGAACATGGCGGATGCGTCTTGCACCTAAGAAAGCGGCCACGCACTATTTTTGTTCCCGCCACAATCGTCGATCAGCACTGGAGCGAAGCGATATATGCGCTTCGCATGATAATCCTGACGTGCGACGCACATGAAGCTAATCTGTCGCTGGTTTGCGAAGCTGGCGTATTGAAAGTAGAGCCCCAGACTGAGCCTGCACTCACCCCAACCGGTTGGGCCACGCTGGTGCCCATAGAAGGCTGTCCATCCTTCAGCGAGCCGAAGCAGCGCGGGCATGGCCCTTGCATGTCTCCATGCTCATCGGTCGACCCCGCCCGGTGCCCCTAGCTTTAGGAGATTTCATGAAGACACCACACACCACCCTTGCGCTCGCTTTCAGTGTTGCGCTGGCCAGCTCCGTCAGTTACGCGCAAACAAACAAGCCGACTCCAGTCACTCCATCGTCACAGCCCGCCGGACAGCCGGCACAACCTGCAACTGGTGCGCAAGAGCGCCCGTCCGGACTGGCCAGCAGAGATGGAATGTTTCTCGAGAACGCCATACAGGGAAGCCACGCCGAGATCGTGGGCAGCCAGCTTGCCCTTGAGAAGACAGAGAGCGACGACGTAAAGTCTTTTGCCCGGATGATGATTGACGATCATGGGAAAATGGCCAAGGAAGCCGAAACGCTCGCGACCCAAAAAGGCATGACTCCTCCGACGGGACCATCCGCAATGCAGGCCACGGAAATCACGGCTCTGAAAGCCCTGTCTGGCGGAGCGTTCGATGCCATGTATGTGAATCGCATCGGCGTCGCGTCCCACGAAGCGACCGTTGAGATGTTCGAGAAGGCCAGTCAGGAATCAGAGGACCCTGATATCAAGGAAATGGCTACTAAGACCTTACCAAAGCTGAAGAGGCATTTAGAGATGGCTAACTCGCTAAATCAAAAACAAGAAAAGCAATAAAACCATATCTCCGCACCGCTGGTCGCTTACCCGGCACCTAGACTCAACAGGCAGGAAGCGGCTCGGACGCGCTTATGGTGCGATATCCCCAAAAATATCCGGATAAGTTCTGTCCAGGCGAAGAATATATTCCCGCGCCGTTTCGTCGACCTGGCGGACCGGGGCGCTGATTCCGATCTGCTCCAGGCGAGACAGTACAGTTTTATAGGGGTGGGCAATCGGCTTGCCTTCGAACGGACCGGATTGATATCGCCTTTGGGCGGGTGTGAAAGGTTTTTTTTGTCCCACGATCATCTCCTCTCTGTCCTGTGTGGCACCAGTATAGCCAATTGTTTACGGACGTGACGGCATGTGTAGTGATGTGATCTTGGGCAGGATACTTAAATCAGATTTATGCTTATCGGCGGCACTGATCCGCCCACTTCCGATTATGATCCAGCATCTGGCGCCTAACCGGGGCCGGCGTCTCGCGCACTTGGTCGTCAGCGTCAAAGTGGATTGGCCGGGCCACGCTGGCAAAAACCACCTACCACGTTCGCGCACCCAGTCACGGATAATGGGTGTGTATCGGGCCTGTATATGAGCGATTTGTTCATAGTTGGCCTCTATATGTATGCATTTACCATAGGAGCAGGCGCTTGATTAGCGGATATGGATAAAGATATTCCGCTCTAGGCATTGCGGTTTAACTAAAAAAAAAGGCTGCGCTAAATCAAATGCGGATGGATGCAATGTAGCCAGTCATGACTCTATGTGCCCCCGAAGTTCTTTGGTCATGGATTGACATGAAAATGAAACGTTTCGATCTGGCCCGCGAATATTGCGTTCAACCCTCCGCACTTGGTGCGCGCAGACAGGCCCAGCCGGATGGCGGCCAAGTATGGGAAGCTGGGCGATGCATGGGAGGCTGACCTGCGCCAAGGCTTCGCCGAATGCTTTCGTGTACTGCGGCCACTGGGCTGCTTGGTATTTCAGTGGAACGAAACCCGAATTCCGCTGCGGGACGTTCTGGCCTGCACGGAGCATAAGCCGCTTTTCGGGCACCGAGTCGGGCGGCTGAATCGCACGCACTGGATGACGTTCATGAAGCCTGACCAGAACGCCAAGGAGACACCTATGGACGGCAAATGGAAATGGCCCCTCGTGGCCCTGCTATATCTGTTGACCCTGCCGGGGATGCTTTGGCGCAAGCTATTCCCGCCAAAACCCAGCCCGATGGCTGAATACCTGCAGGCACAACAAAAGCGGGCGCTGCAGGAGCGCCAGTGGAACGGCCTACCCGTCACGCCAGAAGAGGAAGAGGCTTGGCGCGAACTCGAAGAAAAACAGAAAAGGAGCCTGCCATGAGGTTTTTATTCTCGAAGCAAGCAAATCTTCACAAGCCGTTTGACCTCAATCTGGGCGACATCCTGCACATCGATCAGTTGAGCCCAACGATCGAAGCACATGGGGTCAAGAATGTCGTTGTTTTCAAAATACTCGGTCATGGTGGAAAACGCGATTTGCCATCCGCGCACCGCTTGTTGGACATCGTTCACGTTGGGCATGGGGTCCTCCCAAGAAAGCTCACAGGCAAGCATGCAGCGTGCCTACGCTCGACTAGGAAGCCTAGATGACCGCGCAACTACTCGAAATCCTGGCCATTACGGCCATGAGCGTACTCAAGCACAGACTTGCCCGCGTCAAGCGGCTGGTGTTTACACGCGACGGTGGCGACGGGGGAACCCAGATCCAGCAGATCGACCGGCGCGTGCTGGCCAGGGCCTGCGAACAGGTGAAGACAAGGATTTTCGATTCCACGATTTTCGTCACACCTGGGCATCATGGCACGTGCAGGGCGGCACACCCTTGATGACGCTGAAAGAACTGGGTGGATGGGAAACCATCGAAATGGTGCAGAAGTATACGCACCTTGTGCCCAGCCGCGTCGTCGTCCACGCAAAAACAGTCACGTTTTGGTCACAGCAGGAGCCGGAAAAGATTAAAGCCGCGTGAGATGCGGCTTTAACATATTGATTTACTTAGGTATTTCTGGTGGGCTGTGACAGGCTCGAACTGTCGACCTACGGATTAAGAGTCCGCTGCTCTACCAACTGAGCTAACAGCCCATCGCTGCAAAGAAAAAGATTCTAACTCGAAAACCTTGCGCGCGACAAGAAAAAATACGAAAAATCCGGAGTGCGGGCAAAAGAAAACCGCCAGGCGACGGGCGGCTGGCGGCAACAAACCTGTCGCCGCCGCGCCGCCGGAAAGGTCAGATGTTCTTGGCCAGCTCGGCGGCCAGCCCAATATAGCTGCGCGGCGTCATGGCCAGCAGCCGCGCCTTGGGCTCGGCGGGCAGGTCGAGGCCACTGATGAACTCGGTCAGTCCCTCGCGATTGATGCCCCTGCCGCGTGTCAGCGCCTTCAGTTGCTCGTAGGGCTGCGGCAGGCCATAGCGCCGCATCACAGTCTGGACGGGTTCGGCCAGCACTTCCCAGCATGCATCGATATCTTCGTCGATGGCTGCCGCGTTCAGCTCGAGCTTGTGCAGGCCGCGCAGGCAGGAGTCATAGGCCACGGCGCAATAGCCGAAAGCCACGCCCAGATTGCGCAGGACGGTGGAGTCGGTAAGATCGCGCTGCCAGCGCGAGACAGGCAGCTTTTCCGACAGATGCCGCAACAAGGCATTGGCAAGCCCCAGATTGCCTTCCGAATTTTCGAAATCGATGGGGTTGACCTTGTGGGGCATGGTGGACGAGCCCACCTCGCCCTCTTTTAAACGCTGCTTGAAGTAGCCCAGCGAAATATAGCCCCATATATCGCGATTCAGGTCCAGCAAGATCGTGTTGGCGCGCGCAACGGCGTCGAATAACGCTGCCATCCAGTCGTGCGGTTCAATCTGTATGGAGTACGCGTTCTGCACAAGACCCAGGTCGGACAGGACTCCGGCACTGAAAGCGGCCCAGTCGATGTCGGGATAGGCTGACAGGTGGGCGTTGTAATTGCCAGTGGCGCCATTCATTTTGGCAAGCGGCTGTACAGCCTGTATGGCTGTTATGGCGCGGTCAAGCCGTGCCGCCACGTTGGCGAACTCCTTGCCCAGCGTCGTCGGACTTGCGGGCTGCCCATGGGTGCGCGACAGCATGGGCTGGTCGGCAAACTGGCGCGCCAGCATTTTAAGATGTTCGCACAGCTCGGTCAGGCGCGGTGCAATGAATTGTTCACGCGCCCGCGACAGCATCAGCGCGTGCGAGGTATTGTTGATATCTTCGGACGTGCAGGCAAAGTGTATGAACTCGGCTGCGGCGGCCAGCTCGGCATTGCCGGCCACGCGCTCCTTCAGCCAGTACTCGACCGCCTTGACGTCATGATTGGTGGTTTTCTCGATGTCTTTGATGCGCGCGGCGTCGCTTTCGGAGAATTCGGCAACCAGGGCCTTGAGCGCTGCTTTTGCCTCTGCCGAGAAGGCCGGCAACTCCGGCAAGCCGGCTTCCGACAGGCCTATCAGCCAGGCCACCTCGACTTCGACCCGGTGCGCCATGAAGGCGGCTTCCGACAGGGTTTCGCGCAGCGGCTGGCCTTTTGCGGCATAGCGGCCGTCAAGGGGCGACAAGGCGTTCAGATGACTAAGCTGGGGGGCAATTTGCATGACTGCTCACATGAATAAAATCATCCGGAATTCTACCACCCGGGCGCGGGGCAGCCGGCCGGGTGATGACAGGCCTAACAAGAGGCAGTCCCTGTTATTTACCCGCCTTTACCCGAATTTAAGGCAAAAGTCACACCTTGATCGGCGGAATAAGCATATAAACGACACATTGGCCGCTTACACGCCGAAGAAGCGGCTTTGTCTACCCCGGACAGCGATTCAGGGACGCTATCCTGCTATACTTTTTTTGCCTGCAACTTCCTGACTTTGCCATGAAACTTATCGGTTCACTCACCAGTCCTTATGTTCGCAAAGTACGCGTCGTAATGGCAGAGAAAAAGCTTGAATATGAATTCGTAGTCGAAGATGTGTGGGCCGAAAGCACAGCCATACAAACGCATAATCCGCTGGGCAAAGTGCCCTGTCTGCTTATGGACGACAACGGCAGCCTGTTCGATTCTCGTGTCATCGTGGAATACCTCGACACGCTTTCACCCGTTGGCCGGCTGATTCCACAACAGGGGCGCGACCGCGCCGCCACCAAGTGCTGGGAAGCCATAGCCGATGGCGTTCTCGACGCCGCGGTGGCCATCAACATTGAAATCAACCGGCGTCCGTCCGAGCTGCGCAGCCAGGACTGGATCGATCGCCAGCACAAGAAGATTGCCGCCGCGCTCGACTCCATGAACAAAAGCCTGGACGACCAGCCTTTTTGCATGGGCGTCAATTTCAGCCTGGCCGACGTGGCCGTCGGATGCGCCCTGGGTTATCTGGACCTGCGCTTCCCCGAGCTCGACTGGCGATCCAAGTACGGAAACTTGCAGCGGCTGGACGAAAAGCTGCAGGCACGGAACTCGTTCATTGCAACCCTGCCCCCCAAAAGCTGATAATTCCTTGCACGCAAGCCCGGCTTTTTATTGAACGCGCCGGCTTGGCGACGGTTCAGTGACCCACGGTTGCTGCCCGCTCTCTGCCCAAGCCCCGCATGCAACTCCCCCGCGACTGGCCGCAAAAGCATCGATGGCGGGGCTTGTATTTCAACGACGCACCTCTCCAGTCCACGCCTTCGGTAAACATGTAGCGATGCCGGTTAGCCAGCGTGACGACTGCGTACGGTCACGGCCTGGGCGTCAGGCCCGCGTGGCCCTTTACGCCTAATACAGCCAGAGTACGTTCGTACTCCACAGCATCCTCAATGAATGCGAGGCCGGCAGCCTGGCGTCCAGACTTCAGCAAGTTTTTCTACCCGAAATATCCACTATATGGATGTTCTTGCGGTAGGCATTGACCTACCCGCCTCCTATCACTGTAATTCATCTTTAGAACGTTGAACTATCAAAACAATAGATTGACGGGTCACTTGGATTGCTTCGAATAAAAATCCACTATATGGATTTTATTAGAGAGACCTTTCAATAATCGCTTCAGCTCAATCAAGGCAAACTGGAGACAAGCATGAACCAAGCCTTCCGCGCTCCCGAACCGCTAGGGCGCTATACCGTGGGGCGGGATCCACTGGAATTTGCCACGGGTACAAGCGCCGGCGGCCTCATCTTCCTGAACGGGCTTGTTCCCGAAATATCCGGCTCTCGTACGAGCGGCCCGCTGCTGGGCGCCCCCCGCGCGATGGAGGAAGCAGCATCCCTATGGAGCCAGGCGGCGGCGCTGCTGGATAGCGGCGGCTCGGCAGTCGACCGTATCGTGCGCGCCGATCAGTTTTTCTCGGACTGGCGGGCGGTTCCATTTTTCCATCAAATGCGCAGACGCTACTGCTCAGTAAGCGCGCCCAGCACTTCCCTGCTCGTGCCTGGGCTGATGCTGCCCGGAGCCGCCATGGCCATGGACCTTATCGCCGTCTCCCATCAAACCGGCCCCATCGAAACACTATTTCCCGAAAAGCTGGACATCCCGGCTACATCATCCTTCGCGCCCGTCGTAAGAGTAAATGGATGGGTGTTCGTGGCCGGTTTCATGGCGGCTCAGGGGCCGGGCGATCTGGACGGCATCGCGGATTCAGCCAAGGTTCCCGCGGGCCACCTATGGAAAGGCAATCGCATCCAGCTGGAAACCGAGTATCTGATTCAGAACAAGCTCGTTCCGGCGCTATCTGCCGCAGGGCTGTCGCTGCGCCATGCCAGGAAGGCGACGATAGGTTTGTCCGATCTGAACGATCTGCCCGCCATGAATCAGGTATGGGCCAGGGCTTTCGACGGCTGCCCACCCGCCACAACCATTATTCCTACGGCCGATCCCGGCTTCGCCATTACCGATGCCCGCATAGAAATCAACCTGATTGCCCATGACAGCGAGCCGGCAATGGGCATGCCGCCACCCGCTTGCCTGCAGGCATACGGCCCATCCTATCCAGCAGTGGCCCGCATAGGCGATTTTCTGGCCTTCTCGGGAGCGATGGCAATTCAGGACGGCCAGGCGGTCGGCGCTGCCCAGACCCGGCAGCCCGATCACCGCAACAGCTTGGTGGAAGAGCAGACCGCATGGCTGATCGAGTCGCTCGCCGCTTTGTGCGAAGCACAGGGCGCCAATTTGCGCAATGTCGTCAAGATCAGCCAGCTGCACACGGACATGCGCGACTTCTTGCCCAGTTGCCGTGCGTGGCAGCGCGCGTTGCCGGGCATCGCATTACCCATTACCGGCATGAAAGCGCCTCGCCTTCCGGCGGATGAGGCCGTTGTGCAAACCGAAATCTGGGTTTACGCCCCTTAGACACATCCCCACCCCACCAGGAGAAGACCATGAAGCTCAGCCCACCTCTCAGTTTAAAAATTGCCTGCATCGCCCTGGCCCTGGGAGCAGTCCCGGCCACGGCCGCGAGCGCTGCCGACCAGAGCCCATCCTGGCCGGACCAGACGATACGCCTTATCGTGCCATTCGGGCCCGGAGGGGGGTCCGACGTGGTTGGGCGGATTCTGGCCCAACATCTCTCGACCCGGCTGGGTCAGTCGGTCGTCGTGGAAAACCGCGCGGGTGCCGGCGGCAGCATCGGGGCTGCTCAAGTCGTGCGCGCAGCCCCCGACGGCTATACCCTGCTGCTGGGCTCCAGCTCGGAAATCGTACAGTATCCGGCCGTCAACCCCAAGGTTTCATACGATGCACTTAGGGATTTTTCCCCTGTAAGCCAGGTGGCGACTGTGCCCCTGGTCGTCGCGGCAAGCTCCTCGCTGGACGCAGACAACATGGCCGGACTGCTGGAGTATGCCAAGAGTCATCCCGATACCGCGAACTATGGATCGGCCGGCGTCGGATCGTCCACCCACTTGGCCATGGCCCTGCTTTTGTCGAAGTCCGGCATCAGCATGAACCATGTGCCGTATAAAGGCAGCGCCGCCGTGGTGACCGACCTGATGGGAGGTACCCTGCATGCCGCCATGCCAACACTGTCCGCTGTAATGCCGCAGCAAGGCAGCGACCGCATCAAGCTGCTGGCTGTGTCCACCAAGGACCGCAGCGCCCTCTTGCCAGAACTGCCCGGTATGGAGGAAGCGGGCATCGCCGGCTACGATATCAGCCTCTGGACGGGCATCCTGGCCCCGCAAGGCACACCGCCAGCCATTATCGAGAAGCTGAATAAAGAAGTGAATGCAGTTCTGGAACTGGCCGAAGTGAAACAGGCGCTGATGAACCAGGGAGCCGAATCCGACGGCAGCACCATCGATCAGTTTGCCCAGAAAATCAGCGATGAAGCCAAACTATGGAAAGACGTAGTCAAAAATTCCGGCATTACGCTCGAATGAACGATGGCCCCATTGACTTGGCCGGAGAGCGCAGCAACGCTTTTCGGCCGGATCGACATAGGCGCCGGGTGCAAACTAGCGGCGGTACAGCAGGCCGGCCAGCAGGTCGACCTCGGCACGCAGCACCGGCAGAAGCTCCGCCTGTCGTTGCGGCGTCATACGGCTGGTGGTGGCGGCCATGGTAAGAGCTGCCGCAGGGGAGCCGAATTGCGTTATAACGGCCAAGCCCATGGCGGTGACACCAGGCACGGCCATTTCACCTATGCTGGCATAGCCTAGCTCCCGGCTGCGCGCGACCAGCCTGCGGATGTCAGCCTCATCGCAGTTCCCGTAAACACCCAGCCGCGTAGCCACCGCGGCCAAAATAATATCGACTTCGGACGACGACAAGGCCAGCAACATGGCGAGCCCTCCCGCGTTGACACCCAGGGGCTGCCGGCTGCCTACGGTTACCACTGGAGTCTGAATTGAGTAATGTCCCAGCACGCGATCAATGCAAACGGCATCGTTACCTCGGCGGATGAACAGAAAAGCCGTATCACCGCTTGCGTCGGCCAGCCTGCGTAAAGACGGCGCGCTCATTTCCAGCAGATTGAATTGCGGCGCAGCCGCAATGCCCAGCTCGAATGCCAGGGGGCCCAGCCGATAGCGGCGGGTGGCGGCATCACGTTCTACCATTTGCTCTGCCTGCAAGGCTTTCAGCATGCGATGGGCGGTAGGCTGCTGCAAGCCGCAAAGTTGAGCCACTTCGACAAATCGCAGGCCGGCTTCCTGGTACTCCGCCAGCACCTTAAGCACATCGACCAGGCGGCGGATCGCCTGGGTGCCCGGCACCGCCGCCCGACCGGTGGAGCCAATTTTGTGTAAATCTTCCATATTATGGAAGTATATAGCGTAATCATTGACACTGCCAGAGCAGCTATCTAGATTGATAGCTCTGATTCAACGCAGCCCTGCTGTCTATCTTATAGCCAATTAATAGTATCCATATTATGAATGAAAATTCCACCGCAACACCTACTGAACGGCTGCCATATTCGGCCATCATAGATCGCCCTCCCTTGAGCAGACCCGATAATGCACGCATTATCGTGTGGCCTATCGTCAATGTGGAACACTGGGATATCGCCCGCCCCATGGCCCGCCAAGTGCTGCCAGCTCCCACCGGCGTCACGCCCTTTCCCGATGTTCCCAACTGGGCCTGGCATGAATATGGCATGCGGGTGGGATTCTGGCGCATGAAAGCCTTGTTCGATAAGTTGGGCGTGGTCCCGACGCTTTCCATCAACGGCATGGTGTGCTCCAGCTATCCCCGGGTGGCTCAGGCGGCGCATGACGCCGGATGGGAGTTTATGGGACACGGCTATATCCAGATGCCCACACACGCGGTCGACAACCAAGCGGAAATGATCGCCAAGACGGTTGAAGCCATACGCAATTTCACGGGCAATGCACCCCTCGGCTGGCTTGGCCCCGGGCTGACCGAAACCCTGGACAGCGTCGATCTGCTTCATGCCGCGGGCATACGGTATATCGGAGACTGGGTGCTGGACGACGAACCGTGCCGCCTGAAGACGGCCACCGGTCCCATGGTCGCCATGCCCTATTCCGTGGAACTCAACGATGTTCCCATGATGGCGGTTCAGCACCACCGCTCCGAAGAGTTCTACACCCGCGTACGCGACAGCTTCGATCGCCTATACATGGAAGGCGAGGAGCGCGTCCGGGTGATGGCGATCGCAGTCCATCCCTTCCTCAGCGGCGTCCCTCACCGCATCAAGCATCTCGAGAACGCGCTGACGTACATCGCCGGTCATGAGGGCGTCCGCTTCATGACCGGCACACAGATACTGGAGTGGTACGACGAGGCCAGTCCCGTCCAATCCGGCCTCGCAGCCGCTCATTCTCAAGGAAATTAAAGGCATGCAAAAAACCTTCTATCCCCAACAGCGCAATATGCGTCTGTTATCGCAAGACACCCTTGGCGGGTTCGGCGGTGTAGGCGAAGGCATCGCCATGCAATGCCTGCCTGATGGCCGGCGTGTCCTGTGGCTGGCACACGAAGGCGCGCCCAAAAATTTCACCGCCGTCGATGTTTCCGATCCGCGTCAGCCCCGCATACTGGTGCAAACCGACCTTCCACACGCGAATGTGCGGTCGAATTCCCTGGAAATCAGTGGCAACCTCATGGCTGTGGCTTATCAAGTCAGCCAGCCCGGCCTTGCGCCGGCCGGCTTCGACCTCTTCGATATCAGCCAGCCCGAAAAACCCAGGCTTTTGTCTCATTTCGATGCCTCAGCCCCGCACTCGCGCGGGGCGCACTGCCTGTGGTTCGTCGATGGCACAACCGTTCACATGGCTTGCGGCGACCCCGAGCTGATTCCGCGCAACCCCAAGGACGATCAGGTTTACCGCATTGTCGACGTCAGCAACCCGACCACGCCCAAGGCCGTAGGGCGCTGGCACATGCCAGGCACCATGGAAGGCGACGACGCGCCACCACCCGAGCGTCTCGACCCAGCCTTCGATTCGGGCTTTCGCGCCCACAATACCAACGTCTATCCACAGCGCCCCGATCGCTGCTATCTGGGCTACCTGGACGGCGGTGCATTCATCATGGACATCTCGGACCTGAGCAAACCCAAACCGATATCGCGATTCATGAACTCGCCCCCATTCAAGGGCTTCACGCATACGGCACTACCCCTGTTCGAGCGCAATCTGCTGATCGTCAGCGATGAAACCGTGCAGGACAACGCCGCGGACTGGCCCAAGCTGGTGTGGGTCGTCGACATGAGCGACGAAAGAAACCTGGTCAGCATATCCACGCTCCCCATGCCACCGGTGGAAATACACAAGCATCGGGGCGGCCGCTACGGCGCCCACAATGTGCACGAAAACACGCCGGTGCCAGGGTCCTGGAAATCGGAAGACATTCTTGTGTGCTCATACTTCAACGGCGGCATCAAGGCATATGACATTCGCGATCCCTATAGCCCGCAGGAGATCGCCTATTTCGTGCCCGACGCACCGGCCGGCTCGCCCGCCGGATCCATACAATTCAACGATGTGTTCGTCGATGACCGCGGTATCGTGTTCGCCGTGGATCGCCATGCGGGCGGGCTCTATGCAATCGAAATGACGGTCTAGCCATGCGAACAGACACGCGCACGCCCGTCATTGTCGTAACGGGCTTCCTGGGCAGCGGCAAGACCACACTGCTCAAGAAGGTGCTGGCCACACCCGAGCTTGCCAACTCCATGCTTATCGTCAACGAGATTGGCGAAATCGGCATAGATCATCAATTGCTCGAACGCTCGAGCGATGAAACGGTGCTGCTGGACAATGGCTGCATGTGCTGCCAACTGCGCGGCGACCTCCAGGCGCTGCTGGTCGATCTGGGCATGCGCCGCTATCGAGGCGAGCTGCCCAGCTTCGAGCGCATTATCATAGAAACCAGCGGTCTGGCCGAACCCGGCCCCATCGCCCAGACCTTATACGGCGACGGTCCGCTGACACGAGACTATCGCTTGGCCCACGTCGTCGCGCTGATCGACCCGGTCAATCCGCAAGGGCGCGAAGCCGCGCAGGCGATAGCGGATGCGCAGGTCGCGGCTGCCGACCTGCTGATCCTGAGCAAATCGGACCTGGCCACTCCCGCCCAGGTCGAGGCCGCCTGGTTATGGGCACGCGGCATCAATAGCTACGCAGGCTGCATCACCGCGACCCAGGGCGATATCGACATTGCCCTGCTGGCCGACGCCACGCCCTTCAACCACCCGGCGCTCCAGGCAAGCACGAGCGGCCGTCTGTTCGGCGATATCTCCGCGCTCATGCGCGACGACGGGTCCATCGACCACGCGCCAGACGGCGCGGCCCTCCCGCGCGACGAAATGGGCGCTTATCTCGCCAACCAGCGCACTCTCCACCCCGCCGGCATTTCCAGTTTCGCGCTGCAATTCGACGCACCGCTGGATCGTCCTGTGTTCGACCTATTCATGTCCACGCTGCTGCGCTTGCGCGGCCAGGATCTTCTGCGCGTCAAAGGCATCGTCCATTTCAAGGACGAACCCGCGGCGCAACTCATTCAAGGCGTATGCCATGTGTACGACCAGCCCGTGGCGCTGGAGCAAGACCCGGGCACCCCCCGGCAGTCCACACTGATTTTCATCGTACGCGCGCTCACTCGCCCGCAAATCGAAGACTACTGGAACTCGCTGCAGGCGATTGCCCAATAGAAATTTCACCTCTTTCGTTGCCCTAACCGGAGACATACATGATCAAGATCACACAGCTCTTACGCCCCCTGCTTTGCGCACTGGCACTGGCAGGCAGCCCCGCGCTGGCTCAAGACAGTTACCCCACGCAGCCCATACGCATGATTGTGGGCTTTCCTCCCGGGGGCATTTCCGACGTCGTGGCGCGCGCCGTGGCCAACGAGGCATCCGCAGTGCTTGGGCAAACCATCGTGGTTGAAAATCGTCCGGGCGCCGGAACGACCATCGCTTCGGATCTCGTATCTCGCGCCAAGCCCGACGGCTACACGCTTCTGTTCCAGGACCTGACCACGCATGCCATCAACGCCAGCCTGTACAAAAAGCTGCCCTATGACACCATCAAAGATTTCACTCCAGTGGCAATGGCATCATCGACACCCTTGCTGCTGGTCATCAATGCGGACTCACCCGTCAAGACCGTCAAGGAACTGAATGAACGCATACAGGAAAAGCCGGGTGACTATTCCTACGGTTCATCCGGCAATGGAACCATCATTCACCTGGCCAGCGAGATGATGAACAAGGACGTCGGGAACGATATCGTTCATATCCCCTACAAGGGCAGCGCTCCATTGGTCACTTCCATTATTTCCGGCGATATCGAGTACGCGTTCAGCAGCATGCCGCCCGCCATCACCCAAGTCAATGCGGGTAAGCTGCGCGCGCTGGCTGTCAGCACTCCGGAGCGTGTCGACGCGCTGCCTGATGTGCCCACCATTCGCGAAGCGGGCGTACCCGCCGCCGAACTCACCTTGTACAGCGGCGTCCTGGGGCCCGCGGGCATGTCCGACGAAATCGTCGCCCGCCTGAACGAAGCCTTCGGCAAAGCGGTGCAAAGCCAAAAGGTCATCGACACCTTCCGCAACCTGGGCGCCAAGCCGCTGACCACCTCGACCGCCGAAATTGCCGAACTGCTGCAGTCGGAAGTCTCCCGCTACGGCACAGTTGTGCAGGAAGTCGGAATCTCCATAGATTGACCTTGTCAGCGAAAGGCGCCGCCATGCGGCGCCTTTCCCGCCACAACGACCACGCCACTGAGAACCCACAGCATGTCCAAGCCCAAACTCATCGTCATTTCCACCGGCGGTACCATTACCATGACCAGCGGCCAAGGGTCGGAGGGCATTGCGCCCACGCTCACCGCCGCCGACCTTTTGAACGCTGTTCCACAAATCGCGCAGCAGGCCGATATCGAGGCCCTGACCTTCAGCAGCATGCCCGGCGCCTCTTTGACCACCAGCCACATCATGGAGCTTGCGCGCCTCATCCAGCAACGGTTCGACTGCGGCATCGCAGGTGCCATCGTCATCCAGGGCACGGACACTATCGAAGAAACTGCTTTTCTGCTCGATCTGCTCGTGGCCGATACCAAACCCGTCATCGTCACAGGTGCCATGCGGGGAGCTCAGGCTGCCGGCGCGGACGGCCCCGCCAATCTGCTGGCCTCGGTGATCGTGGCAAGTTCCCCGCACGCCGCCGGCCGCGGTACTCTGGTCGTGCTGAACGACGAGGTGCACGCCGCCGCTTTCGTCAAGAAGGGCCACACCGGCCTGGCCTCGTCGTTTGTATCGCCAAACGCGGGGCCCGTGGGCTTGGTCTGCGAGCAGCGCGTTCTCTTTATATCGTCCTCAGACATCCCGCGCCAGACCATGGCTGTACCAGTCGCCATGCCCGATATCGCCATCATCAAGGCATGCCTGGGCGATGATGGCCGCCTGCTCGACACCCTGCCCGGCATGGGTTATGCGGGTGTGGTCATTGAAGCGATGGGCGCCGGCCACGTCCCGCAAAGCTGGATACCGCGGCTGACGGCACTGGCCGCGGCGCTGCCCGTCGTGCTCGCCGTCCGAACGCCTGGCGGACCCGTGTTCACCAATACCTACGGGTTCCCAGGTTCGGAAATCGATCTGCTGGGGCGCGGCTTAATACCGGCGGGCCTGCTCGACGCGCTCAAGGCCCGGCTGCTGCTGGGCATCCTGGCAGGCAACAAGGAAAGCGCCGAGAAGATGCGCCAGCAGTTCCTGCGTTTCAGCAATCCGCAAGGTTGACGATACGTCACTCGGCGGAATGTGTCATGATACCGCTGCTTGCTTTTTGGGGTGCCTTACAATGCCCACCATGCTTTTTCTTTTGAAGGTGGGCATGCCATCAGCCTGCCTCGTCAATTTCACAAGACCTCATGAATAGTTTCCACATCATCGAACTACTGCTGCTTGGCATCGGCAGCGGCTTTCTGGCCGGACTGCTTGGCATAGGCGGGGGCATGGTGCTCGTGCCCTTCCTGACCTTCATGTTTTCTTCGCAAGGGGTCGATGACGAACTGGCAGTCAAAATGGCGATCGCCACATCCATGGCCGTCATCATTTTCACATCCATCTCCAGTGTCCGGGCCCACCACAAGCGCGGCGCGGTGCGCTGGGATATCGTGCGCAAGCTCGCTCCCGGCATTGTCATCGGCAGCATGATAGGCAGCGTGGGTGTATTTTCCGTGCTCAAGGGCGCCTATCTGGCCATCTTTTTCGGGATATTCGTCGCCTTTTCGGCCACGCAGATGTTTCTGGATAAAAAACCGCCAGCCGCGCGCCAGATGCCAGGCACCGGCGGCCAATTATTCGCGGGCGGCACCATCGGCTTCATATCCGGCCTGGTCGGTGCGGGCGGCGGCTTCATCAGCGTGCCGTTCATGACCTGGTGCAATATCGCCATCCACACGGCCGTTGCAACCAGCGCGGCATTGGGCTTTCCCATCGCCGTGGCCAACGTGGCGGGCTATATTTTCTCGGGCCTGTCCGTAACCGGGCTGCCCAGCGGTTCGTTTGGCTATATCTCTCTGCCCGCGCTCGGCCTGATCGCCGCGGCCAGTATTTTCACCGCTCCGCTGGGTGCCAGGGCCGCGCACAACCTTCCGGTCAAAAAACTCAAGCGTGTTTTTGCCGGCATGCTCTACATACTGGCCATCTACATGTTTTTGAAAGGCATCAACGCCTAAGCGCGCGCGGGGCGTAAAGCACACGGTACGGCCTGCAGGCGTTTACCGCCCGCACTCCTAGACGATGATGCCGCCTCCCAGGCAAACATCACCCTGGTACAACACGGCGGACTGCCCCGGCGTCACGGCCCACTGATCATCAGTGAATGACAGGGCAAAGCCGGATGCCGCCGCGTCGTGCAGCACACATGCCGAATCGGCCTGCCGGTAGCGTGTTTTGGCGGCATAATCGCCGGGGACCGGCGCATGGCCGGCAATCCAGCTGGCATCCTGCGCCTTCAGGCTGGATGCCAGCAACCACGGGTGATCGTGCCCCTGCACCACATACAAGGTATTGCTGTCCATGTCCTTGCGGGCGGTATACCAGGCGTCGGCCGTGCCATCGTCGCGCTGCCGCCCTTTGACGCCGCCGATTCCCAGGCCTTTGCGCTGGCCCAGCGTGTAAAACGACAGGCCTTGATGCCGGCCCACAATAGCGCCCTCGGGCGTCTTGATCGGACCGGGCTGGGTAGGAAGGTAGCGATTCAGGAATTCGCGGAAAGGCCTTTCTCCGATGAAACAAATGCCGGTGGAGTCTTTCTTGGCGGCATTGGGCAGTTGCAGGTTTTGCGCAATGCGCCGCACTTCGGTTTTGGGAATTTCGCCCAAGGGAAACAGCGTGCGGGCCAGTTGAGCCTGATTGAGCCGGTGCAGAAAATAGCTTTGATCCTTGCTCAGGTCCAGCGCCTTGAGCAACTGATACGCCCCGCCCTCGCCGCTGCCGACCGCGCGCACTCGGGCGTAATGCCCCGTGGCAATGTATTCGGCGCCCAGCGACATGGCGTGATCCAGAAACGCCTTGAACTTGATTTCAGCGTTGCACAGGACGTCGGGGTTGGGGGTGCGGCCCGCGGAATATTCGCGCAAAAACTCGGCGAACACCCGGTCTTTGTATTCCGCGGCGAAATTGACGGCTTCGATGTCGACACCGATCAGGTCGGCCACGCTGGCGGCATCCAGCCAGTCTTGCCGCGTAGAGCAGTATTCCGAATCATCGTCGTCTTCCCAGTTTTTCATGAAAAGACCCAGGACATCGTAGCCCTGCTCTTTGAGCAGCCACGCGGCGACCGAGGAATCGACCCCGCCCGACATGCCGATGACCACACGCCCTTTTGTTGCTGATGCTTTACCCATGCGCGGTATTTTATGCGCTTTCTTGAACCGGGGTTGCCCGCGGCATCCCCGATTGAATCGCCATGGGCAAGAGCTTACCCCGTCCGGGTCTGTCTATGGCCGGCGCAAGGCTTCGTCGACGACTTCTATCCAGTGGCGCACCGGCGTGTCCGTGCCGCTTTGCAAATGGGTGATGCAGCCTATATTCGACGACACAATAGCGTCGGGTTCCACGGCCTGCAGCGCGTCCAGTTTGCGGTTGCGCAAGGATTTGGACAGCTCGGGCTGGGTGACCGAATAAGTACCGGCCGAACCGCAGCAAAGATGGGATTCTGAAAAAGGCTGCAGATTGAACCCCAGATCTTCCAGCAGGCGCTCGCTGACCCCGCGCAGCCCCTGCCAGTGCTGCAGGGTGCATGGCGGATGGAAAGCGGTCTTGCCGGGCAGGTCGCCCAGCCTGGCCTTGAGTTCGGCGCCATGGGGCGCAACGATTTCGGCCACGTCACGCACCTTGTCCACCAGCCGCAGGGCCTTCTCGACATACGCAGCGTCATGACGCAGATGATGCGCGTACTCTTTGACCATGCCTCCGCAACCCGAAGCATTCATGATGATGGCCTCGGCTTCGCCGCTGTCGAGCAGCGGCAGCCAGGCATCGATATTGGCCCGCATTTGGTCCATTGCGGCCTCTTGCGCATCCAGGTGAAAGTTGATGGCCCCGCAGCAGCCGGCGCCCGGCACCACCCGGGTGCCGATGCCCAGGGCATCGAGAACACGTATGGTTGCCGCATCGATGGTGGGCATCATGGCGGGCTGGACACAGCCGGCCAGCATGATGACCTGGCGCGGATGGCGCGCGCCATCGACCGGAATCTGGCCGGCGGGCCGCGCCTGCGGCACCTTGTTGCGCAGCGCCTCGGGAAGCACGGGACGCAATAGCCGGCCCAGCTTCATGGCGGGCCCGAACAGAGGGGAATTCAGCGTATGGCGCAGCAACTGGCGGACAAGTCGCTGGCCAAGCGGGCGCTCTACTCTTTGATCGACCAGGTTGCGGCCTATATCGACCAATGCGCCGTACTGCACGCCGGACGGACATGTGGTTTCGCAATTGCGGCAAGTCAGGCAGCGGTCCAGATGCTGTTGTGTTTTCTCGGTGGGTTCAACGCCCTCGAGCACCTGCTTGATCAGATAAATGCGGCCACGTGGGCTGTCGCGTTCGTCGCCCAGCACTTGATAGGTGGGACAGGTTGCCAGACAGAAGCCGCAATGAACACAGCGGCGCAGGATTTCGTCGGCATCCATGCCCAGATTGGTATCACGCGCCCATGATGCTAGATTTGTTTGCACGATTTGCTCTTAAAAGTCCGGAAACAGGCGTTTAGGATTGAAAATTCCCACGGGATCAAGCTCTTGCTTCAAGCGGCGATTGATATTTTTCAGACCGGGCTCCAGAGGGTGGAACACCGGCACGTCGGCAGGCTTGAAGTCAAAGCGGTAAAGCGTGGCGTGTCCGCCGCGCCGGGCGATATCATCGCGCAGGTCTGCCGTCGACTCTGCGCCGGACACCCAGCGCAGCCCGCCATTCCACTCGATAAGGGTCGACCCGATGTTCAGCGGCGGAGTTTGCGGCGGCACTGCCAGGCGCCATAAGGGCCGCTCGTTGAAAAAGGCGTGGGTCTGATCGCGCAGGCTGTTCCAGAACGATTGCGCCTCGGTTTCGGACAGGGCTTCCCCCCCCACTCTTTTGGCGCCGCTCTGCACGGCCGGCCCGCTACCCGACAGCCTGACATGCAACTGTCCCGACTGGCCGGGCGCGCCGATCCAGGCTGTGGCGGTAATTGGGATGGGCTGGCCGCGCCAGGAGCCGAACCGCTTGAGCGCCTCCGCCTCGGAGGCCTCGATCCTGAATGTTTTTTCCTCAAAGGGCTTGGGCGCAACCTTGACGGAAATCTCGATCAGCGCTCCAAATATGCCCATGGAACCCGTCAGCAGGCGCGATATGTCGTAGCCGGCCACATTCTTCATGACTTCGCCGCCGAAACTCAGGATTTCCCCCGAAGAATCCAGCAGCTTGGTTCCCAGGACAAAGTCGCGGACGCTGCCGGCCGCCATGCGGCGCGGACCCGACAGGCCGCTGGCCACGCAGCCGCCTATGGTCGAGCCCTGGCCGAAGCGCGGCGGTTCGAATGCCAGCATCTGATTTTGCTCGGCGAGCGCGTTTTCGACTTCACTGAGCGGGGTGCCGGCCTTGACCGTAATGACCAGTTCCGAGGGCTGGTAGTTGACAATGCCGCTATACCCCGACATATCGAGAATTGCCGTGCCGGGAATAGGGTCGGGACCGTTGCGTTCGCCGTAGAAACTCTTGGTGCCGCCACCCTGGATATAGACAGGACGCTCGGCCCCGCGGGCCGCCATAACCTGCTGGCATAATTCGGAAAGTACGAAATCCATATAGGGCTCTTAAAAACGGGGCAAATCGGGAAAACGGATTTCGCCGCCATGCACATGCATTTTCCCGTACTCGGCGCAGCGCGCCAGCGTAGGAATGACTTTTTCCGGGTTCAACAAACCATAGGGATCGAAGGCGCGCTTGAAGGCACAGAAAAAATCGAGCTCTTCGCGCGTGAACTGCACGCACATCTGATTGATTTTTTCAAAGCCCACG
This sequence comes from Pusillimonas sp., assembly GCA_049672825.1. Lineage (GTDB taxonomy): Bacteria > Pseudomonadota > Gammaproteobacteria > Burkholderiales > Burkholderiaceae_B > Pusillimonas_C > Pusillimonas_C harenae_A. Next base: position 19,380 of record JBATWU010000048.1, on the reverse strand, counting down.
CCATGTTCGCCGGTAATGGTGCCGCCCACCTGTACGCACAGTTCAAGAATGGCCGCGCCGAATTTCTCGGCCCGCTCGACTTCACTCGGCTGGTTGGAGTCGAACATGATCAAGGGATGCAGGTTGCCATCGCCCGCGTGAAACACATTGGCGCAGCGCAAGCCGTATTCGTCTTCCATTTGCGCTATGGCGCCGAGCACCCGGCCCAGGTGCCTGCGTGGAATGGTGCCGTCCATGCAGTAGTAGTCGGGCGAGACCCGCCCCGCGGCCGGGAATGCATTTTTGCGGCCAGCCCAGAACACCAGACGTTCTTCCTCGGAAGCCGACACCTGCAGCCGCGTTGCGCCCGCCTGCTGGAAAACATCCAGCATCCGCTGGATTTCATCCTCGACCTCTTCTTCGGTGCCGTCCGACTCGCACAGCAGAATGGCATCGGCGTCCAGATCGTAGCCCGCCTTGACGAAGGGCTCGACCATATGAATGGCGCGCTTGTCCATCATTTCGAGGCCGGCGGGAATGATGCCTGTGGCAATGATGTTGGTGACGGCCTGGCCGGCGGTTTCGACACTGGCGAAGCTGGCCATGATGACCCGCGCGCAGGCGGGCTTGGGTATGAGCTTGACGGTGACTTCAGTGACCACGCCCAGCATGCCTTCGGAGCCGATGAAAGCGGCCAGCAGGTCGAGCCCGGGGCTATCGGGCGCTTCGGACCCCAGTTCCACGATGTCGCCGTCTATGGTGACAATGCGGACTTTCAAGACATTGTGCACAGTCAGGCCATATTTCAAACAATGCACGCCCCCGGAGTTCTCGGCGATGTTGCCGCCTATGGAACAGGCAATCTGGCTGGAGGGGTCTGGCGCGTAGTACAAGCCATAAGGCGCGGCCGCTTCGGAGATCGCCAGATTGCGGACGCCTGGCTGCACCACCGCGGTAGCCGTTTCCAGGTCGATTTTCTGGATGCGGTTCAGCTTGGCCAACCCAAGCAGGATGCCTTGCGCGTGCGGCATGGCCCCGCCCGACAGGCCCGTGCCGGCGCCACGCGCCACAATGGGAATATTGAACGCCTTGCACGCCTGCAACACCGCGACAACCTGCTCTTCGTTCTCGGGCAGGATCACCACCGGCGGCAAGGCGCGGTACAAAGACAGACCATCGCACTCGTAAGGGCGGGTATCTTCGACCTTGGACAAAATGCAATGCTTGGGAACGCTGGCCGCCAGCCGCGCAATCAAGCCCGCGAAATCCGGAGCATGCTCGGCCACCGGGCTTATAACAGTCTGGTTCATCGTCTCTCTTTTATCTTTGTTGTTATTGTCTTGCCGCGCCCCGCAGGGGGCACGGCGGCTCATGCCTGTGGAAGGATCTTCCCCGGATTCAATATATTGTGCGGATCGAAGGCCTGTTTCAGACTGGACATCAGGTCGAGCGCATCCTGCCCATGCTCGGCCATCATGAACTCCATCTTGTGCAGGCCAACGCCATGCTCGCCCGTGCAGGTGCCGTCCATGCGGATAGCGCGCTCGACCAGGCGCCGATTGAGCTGTTCAGACTCTTGCCACTCGGCGGGATTGTCCTGGTCGAGCAGCATCAGCACATGAAAATTGCCGTCGCCCACGTGCCCGACGATAGTGTACGGAAAGCTGGCCTCATCGAGCTCGGCGGCGGTTTCCGTCACGCACTCGGCCAGGCGTGAAATGGGCACGCAAACATCGGTCGTGCTGGCGCGGCAGCCGGGCCGCAGCTGCAGTCCGGCAAAATAGGCATTGTGACGCGCCGTCCATAACCGGCTGCGGTCTTCAGGCTGTTCGGCCCAGTCGAAATCCATGCCGCCGTTATCCCGGGTAATGTCCTGAACGATTTCGGCCTGCTCTTTGACGCCCGCCGGGCTGCCATGAAACTCGAACAACAGCAGGGGCGATTCGGTAAGGTTGAGCTTGCTGTAGGCATTGGTGGCCTTGACCGCCCACGTATCCATGAACTCGACCCGCGCGACCGGCACTCCCATCTGGATGATCTCGATCACGCTTTGCACGGCGGCCTGCAGCGTGGGAAAGTTGCAGATGGCGGCCGATATGGCTTCGGGTTGCGGATACAGCCGTATGGTGACTTCGGTGATGATGCCCAGGGTGCCTTCGCTGCCCACGAAAATGCGGGTCAGGTCGTAGCCCGCCGACGACTTTCTGGCACGATTGGCGGTTTCAATGATGCGCCCGTCAGCCGTAACCACCTTCAAGGACATGACGTTTTCGCGCATGGTGCCATAGCGCACCGCGTTAGTGCCCGACGCCCGGGTGGCCGCCATGCCGCCCAGGCTGGCATCGGCGCCCGGATCAATGGGAAAGAACAGGCCCGTGTTGCGTATTTCGTCGTTCAGTTGCTTGCGTGTTACGCCCGCCTGCACTGTGGCGGTGAAATCTTCGGGGTTGACCGACACCAGCTGATTCATGCCTGACAGATCGAGGCTGATGCCGCCGTGCACCGCCAGCAAATGCCCTTCGAGCGAGGAACCGACGCCGTAAGGAATGAGCGGTACCTTGTGGGCGTGGCAATGACGCGCCACCCAGGCGGCATCTTCGGTGCTCGACGCAAAGACCACGCCATCGGGCAGCATGGGCGGATAAGGCGATTCATCGCGGCCATGGTGCTCGCACACCGCATGCGCGGTTGAAAATCGGTCGCCAAATTGCGCCGCCAGCGCTTCGAGGAAGCCGGCGGGAATATCGCGACGCAACGCCTTGGAAAGAACAGGGGCATTCATGCCTGGACTCCTGGAAACGCTTCTGTACAAGTAATCTTATACTCCATACTACCGGTAATTATGCCTTGCTGCCGATCAGGGCATTTGCTGATTGCACAGATGCCTGGCGACGATTCCTGACAGCCAGCGCCAGGCGTTCCAGCACCTGCACCGATGCGTCCCAGTCGATGCAGCCATCGGTAATGCTCTGGCCATAAGTCAGGGCCTGGCCGGGGACCAGGTCTTGCCGCCCTCCCACTAGATTACTTTCTATCATGACGCCGAATATCCGTTCATCGCCGGCTTCCATCTGCCCCGCGACATCGTCCAGCACCAGGGGCTGGTTCTTGTAGTCCTTATTGCTGTTGGCATGGCTGGCGTCGACCATGATGCGCGGCCGCAGGCCCGACTTGACCAGCGTCTGGCAGGCAGCTTCGACATTTTCGGCGTCGAAATTGGGTGTTTTTCCGCCACGCAAAATGACATGACAGTCGTTGTTGCCCACCGTGGAAACGATGGCGGAATGCCCGCCTTTGGTCACCGACAAGAAATGGTGGGGCTGAGAAGCGGCCTTGATGGCGTCTATGGCGATCTTGGTATTGCCGTCGGTGCCGTTCTTGAAGCCGACCGGGCACGACAGCCCCGAGGCCAGTTCGCGGTGCACCTGGCTTTCAGTGGTTCTGGCGCCGATCGCCCCCCAGGAAACCAGGTCGGCAATGTATTGCGGCGTGATCATGTCCAGGAACTCGCAGCCGGCGGGCAGGCCCAGCGCATTGACATCGATCAGCAGCTCGCGCGCCGTGCGCAGGCCCTGATTGATGTTGAAACTGCCATCCAGCCCCGGGTCGTTGATCAGGCCCTTCCAGCCGACCGTTGTGCGGGGCTTTTCAAAGTACACCCGCATGATGATTTCAAGTTCGCCCTTGAAGCGATCCCGTTGCCCCAGCAGGCGCTTGGCGTATTCGATGGCGGCTACCGGGTTATGAATGGAACACGGCCCTATCACCACGACCAGGCGATCGTCGGAACCATGCAAAATATCGTGGACGGCACGGCGGGCGCCGTATACCGTGGATGAGATGCCAGTAGTGCAGGGAAACTCGCGCATGACATGAGCGGGCGGGCTGAGTTCCTTGATTTCCCGGATACGTAAATCATCAGTATTGTGCGACACAACTAGACTCCAGAGTGATTGCCCGCTTGCCGGCGGTACAAAAAAAGCCGCCTAGCGTAGCTGGCGGCTTTTTGGGAATTTGATTCTTTTTTACTGCGTACAGCGTTTCCCTTCCTCCACCAGCGGTTTTGGAAAAGCAAAAAAATAAAAGAAAAAGGGGCTTGCGCGATACATAGAAGGTAATCCTAGCACAGAGTTTTTATCCTGCCAATACAAAATGCAATGCTCAGCCCCAAACCCGGCATAAAAATGCTGTGTCCAGGGTTCCAGGGCAATTAATTACACTAATATTAATTTGAGTACAAATGATTTTATGATGTATGATTTCCTTGATGATCATTTCTGAGCTAATTGAAAAGTCACAGGGCAAAACATCAGTCCTGTCTATTCAATACAAGGACAAGGATACGCAATGAACTCGATAAGAAAATTCGCCCTGTGCACGTTGGCCGCCGCGCTGACCGGCGGGCTGGCGAGCCAGGCCGGCGCAGCCAGCCTGCAGGAAATTCAGAATCGTGGCGCTGTCCGCATTGCCGTGGCCAATGAGATTCCCTATGGCTATATGGACCTTGACGGCCAGGCAAAAGGGGTGGGCCCCGACACGGCCAAACACGTCATGGAACAACTGGGCATTAACAAGATAGAGTGGGTCACAACGAATTTCGGCTCGCTGATCCCGGGGCTGCAGGCCAACCGCTTCGACATGGTGGCGGCCGAAATGGCCATCTTGCCCCAACGCTGCAAGGAAGTGCTTTTTTCCGAACCCAACAGCTCGTACGGCGAAGGCTTGCTGGTGGCCGAAGGCAACCCTGATAACGTCCATACCTACGAAGATTTTGCCAAGACCGATAAGAAAGTAGCCATCATGGCCGGGGCCGATCAGCTTGAAATGCTGCAGGCGCTGGGCGTGCCGGCCGACCGCATGGTCACGATTTCGAACAACGCCGACGCCATTTCCACCGTGTCCACGGGCCGTGCGAGCGCCTATGCGGCCACCAGCCTGACGGTGGGCGAATTGACCAAGAAAAGCAAAAAGGTCGAAGCCGCCAAGGACTTCACCGATCCCGTCATCAACGGCTCCCCCGCCCGAAGCTGGGGCGGCTTCACCTTCAGCCAGAACTCGGAAGACTTCCGCAGCGCTGTGAATGCGGAGCTGGCCAAATTCAAGAAAACCGAGGGTTGGGGGAAAATCCTGTCGCAATATGGCTTCAGCGAAGCCGATGCCAAGGAATCATTCAGCAAGACCACTGACCAACTTTGTGCAGAGTAAAGCGTACCCCCGATGGAATGGCTAAGCTACAGCACGCCGTTGCTGCAAGGCGCCTGGGTAACGATACAACTGACTGTTTATTCGACCATCCTGGGCGCTTTTTTCGCCTTCGTCTTTGGCATAGGAAAACTATCCGGCAACTGGGCCGTTAAAAGCGTATCGATCTGCTTTATAGAGGTATTCCGGGGCACTTCTTTGCTGGTACAGCTGTTCTGGCTGTATTTTGCCCTGCCGGTTCTGGGCCAGGCCATAGGCATAGACTTGCGCCTTCCTCCGGTTGTCGCCGGCACGCTGGCGCTAAGCCTGAACATAGGCGCTTACGGCGCGGAGGTGGTGCGCGGCGCCATACAGGCGGTGCCACCGTCCCAGCACGAGGCGGCCAAGGCACTTGATTTCACGCCCAGACAGGTACTGTGGCGCATATCCCTGCCGCAGGCCATTCCCGAGATGATGCCCAGCTTCGGCAATCTGGCCATCCAGAACCTGAAAGACACGGCGCTGGTTTCACTGATCAGCCTGGGCGACCTGGCCTTCCGCGCCGAGCAGATACGCAACTTCACGCAAGACAGCGTCACGATCTACACCCTGCTGCTGTTCATGTACTTCGGCATGGCGCTGGTTCTGACCGCCATCATGAAATTGCTGGAACGTTCCGTCGGGCGCTGGCGCGCGGGGAGGACCTGACCATGCTGTTCGGCATAGAATGGGACACCACCAACAACTGGCTGTTCGCCTCGTCGATACTGCCCATCCTGCTCAAAGGCCTGGTCATCACCATACAGGCCACAGTGCTGGGATTTTTCGTGGCAGCCGTGCTGGGCCTGGTGCTCGCCGCCCTGAAGGCATCCAGGCTGCGCATTATTTCGTGGCCCGCTCGCCTGTTCACTGAATTCATCCGCGACACCCCCCTGCTGGTGCAGTTGTTCTTCCTGTATTACGTGCTGCCCGAATACGGCATTGTGCTGCCCGCCTTCCTGACCGGCGCGCTGGCCCTGGGTTTGCAGTACAGCGCCTATACGTCCGAGGTGTACCGGGCCGGCATCGAGTCGATCACCTTGGGGCAGACCGAAGCCGCCCGGGCCCTGGACCTGTCTCCGCTGCGCACCTTCGGCGTCATCATTGTGCCGCAGGCCATTCCCCGCATCATTCCGGCGCTGGGCAATTACCTGGTTTCCATCATGAAAGATGTGCCGGTACTGTCGGTTGTATCGGTGCTGGAAATGCTCAACGTAGCGAAGATCATTGGCGACCGCACATTCAATTATCTGGTCCCCCTTTCCATGGTGGGCGGCCTGTACCTTATTCTGACTTTAGTGGCTTCGGCGGCCATACGCCATCTGGACCAGCGCCTGCCCAAGCAAGGGATACCCCTGAAATGAACGAATCCACGACCGAAGCAAGCGCCCCCGACGCCCAGACCGCAGCCCAGACCGACCCTGGGCAGGCCTCCATTATTCAATTCGACAAGGTGGTCAAGCGTTTCGGCGATGTGACTGTGCTGGACAGCCTGGACTTCAGTGTGCGCAAGGGCGAGAAGGTCACTATCATCGGCCCTTCGGGCTCGGGGAAATCCACCGTGCTGCGCATACTCATGACGCTGGAAACCATTAACGAGGGCGTCATTCACGTTGCCGGCCGGCCGCTCTGGCATGAGCATCGAAACGACCAGCTGGTTCCGGCCAGCGAGGAGCATCTGCGCGAGATGCGCAAGGAAATGGGCATGGTGTTCCAGCAATTCAACCTGTTTCCCCACATGACGGTCAGGCGCAACATCACCGAAGCGCCCGTGCACGTGCTTGGCCTGTCCAAGGAAAAAGCCAACCAGCGGGCCGAAGAATACCTGGAACTGGTGGGGCTTTCCGACCAGGCCGACAAGTTTCCCAGTCAGCTATCCGGCGGCCAGCAGCAACGAGTGGCCATCGCCCGGGCACTGGCGATGCGGCCCAATATCATGCTGTTCGACGAGCCTACGTCTGCGCTGGACCCGGAACTGGTCGGCGAAGTGCTCAATGTCATTCAACGCCTGTCCGAAGAGCAGGACCTGACCATGCTGCTGGTCACGCACGAAATGCAATTCGCCAAGCAGATATCCGACCGTGTCTGTTTCTTCGATAAAGGCCGGATCGTCGAGGAAGGCCCGCCGGAACAAGTGTTCACCTCGCCGCGCGAAGTACGCACGCAAGAGTTCCTGAAAGGGTTCATCAACCCGGATTGATACGCGTGGCGCCCGCCATCGGAATGGCGGGCGGGGCAACAACGCTTTTAAGCGGCGGCGGTGGCGGCCGCTTCGAGCGGCACCAGCGGCTCGAAGCTTTTGCGCGTGGCAATATGCTCGGGACGCGGCGCCAACCCATATTTGGGTGGCTCCAGGGTGTTCTCCACGCTGTTGTACACCATGAAGACATTGGCGCGCGGCCACGGCGAAATATTGCCGTTGGACCCATGCATGGTATTGCAATCGAAAAACACCACCGAACCCGCGGAAGCCGTCATGGCCTGAATTCCGCCCTGCTCCGCCAGCAGTTGCAGACTCAAGGGATCCGGCACGCCGTATTCCTGCTTCTTGAGCGACTTCTTGTAGTGGTTGTCGGGCGTGACACCCTGGCAGGAAATGAATTGCTGGTGTGAACCAGGCAACAACATCAGCGGTCCATTGCAGGCATTGTTGTCGGTCAGCAGCACCGAGCAGCTCAGTGCGCGCATGCCCGGCATGCCATCTTCGACATGCCAGGTTTCAAAGTCGGAATGCCAATAGAACTCTTTGCCCTTGAAACCGGGCTTCATGTTCGCGCGCGACTGGTGCATATAAACTTCAGACCCCAGCAACTGCCTGGCAACGTGAATGAGGCGCGGGTCGCACGCCAGCCTGCCCAGCACCTGGCTCAGCTGATGCACCCTGAAAATGGATCTGACCGCATCGCTGCCAGGTTCGGTAATGGCTTCGTCCAGACTGACAATGGACGGATCGGCGCTCATGCGCCTGACCTCGTCCATCAGGATCTGAACCTCGTCATCACTGAAAACATTCTCCAGCATCAGAAAACCATCGCGCTCGTAGGAAGTCACCTGTTCCGGCGCCAGAGCGTCCGCATAGGTTCCGCCTTCGTACACCACCGGATCCCGCCGGGCGATAATGGCGGAGGTTCGGTCCGTGCGCGAGGCATAAAGATCGTTCATCGATAGATTCATCTGTTTGCTCCTTCGCGTATTCAAGCCGCGTCCGTGACCAGCGGGTACACTCCTTTATCGTCATGTACCTCGAAGCCGGTCAGCGGCGGATTGAAGACGCAGATCACGCGCAGCGGCTCCTTGCCGCCACGCAACCAGTGTTCATCGTTTTGGTCCAATGCATAAATCACACCAGGGCCAAGCGCATACTTCTTGCCATCGGCAATCGTTTCGACTTCGCCATCGCCTTCAATGCACCACACCGCCTCAAGATGGTTCTGGTAATGAATATGCGTTTCCGTGCCGGGAAAGATCACAGTCTCGTGGAATGAGAATCCCATACCGTCTTTTTGCAGCAGCACGCGGCGGCTAAGCCAGTTCTGGGTTTTTACCTCGTGCTCGGTCCCGATCACATCATTGATATTTCTGACGATCATCCTGCTTTTCCTCCAAACTTCAATACCCGGGCGCGAACGCCCTTTTCCGATAAAGCCTCCGCCAGGCTGCGCTCGATGACTTCGAGGCCGCGAGCCAGCAGCTCGTCTTCGATAGTGAGCGCGGGCAACAACTTCAGCACCTCGTCATTCGCTCCCGAAGTTTCGATCACCACGCCGCGCTCGAACGCCTTCTTGGCAATCAGATTGGCCAGGTCGTCATCCGACGTCACCAGGCCCTGAATCAGGCCCCGGCCGCGCACACTAAGGCCGGCTCCGGGGTAGCTGTGGACCAGATTTTCCAGCCAGTCGCGAACCACGCGTTCTTTGCGTTGCGTGTCCTGGGCAAAGCGGTCATCGCGCCAGTAGCTGTCCAGCGCCTGAGCCGCTGTGACGAATGCCATGTTGTTGCCGCGGAAAGTGCCGTTATGGGCGCCAGGCTTCCAGATATCGTGTTCGGGTTTCATCAGGACCAGCGACATAGGCAGGCCAAAGCCCGACAGGGACTTGGACAAGGTGATGATGTCCGGCTCGATCCCCGCGGATTCGAAACTGAAGAAGCTGCCGGTACGGCCGCAACCCACCTGGATATCATCGACGATCAGCAGCATGTCGTGCTGGCGGCATACTCTTTGCAGCTCTTTCAGCCAACGCTTGGAGGCGACATTCACACCGCCTTCGCCCTGCACCGTTTCAACGATAACAGCAGCAGGATGATCAAGTCCGCTACTGTTATCGTTCAACATGCGCTCAAGGTAAGCAATGGTATTGACATCGGGGCCCATATAACCGTCGAACGGCATGAACGAGGTATTGCTCAGCGACACGCCGGCCGCCTGGCGGAACTTGGCATTGGCCGTCACGGCCAGCGAGCCGCCGCTCACGCCGTGGAATCCATGCGTGAACGAAATGATGTTTTGCCGGCCCTTGACCAGCCGCGCGAGCTTCAGGGCCGCTTCCACCGCATTGGTGCCTGTAGGACCGGTGAATTGCAGGGTGTATTGCCAGTTTCTTGGCTTGAGCAGAACCTGCTCGAAGGTTTCCAGAAAATATTTCTTGGCGCTGGTCGCCATGTCCAGGCCATGAACCAGGCCATCCGTGTCCAGATACTCGATCAGCTTTTGCTTCAGAATGGGGTTGTTGTGGCCATAATTCAGTGTGCCGGCACCGCTGAAAAAATCTATGTATTCCTTGTTTTTTTCATCGATCAGTACGGAACCGCGGGCTTGCTTGAATATAACGGGAAAGGACCGGACGTAGCCCCGCACCTCCGACTCCATCCGGTCAAATATTTTTAAGTCCATCATGCTTTCTTCTCCTGGTTGTGAGGCGTCGATGAGAAAAGCCGGCCAGTGCACCAGCACTTTCAGGCGCCTGGTCTGTGAAAAGCTTCTATCGAAGCGCTGTTGAACTGAACGGGCCAATGCGCAGCAAAGGCTCGTCTTCGTGAGCTTGCGCTCCGAACATATGCCGCTCGAACAGCGGCTGTTCCGAAATGGGCGCAAGCAGTCGCCGGGCCAGGCTGGCAAACATGCCTCGCGAAGCGCGATTGCCGGGACCGACCGTGGTTTCTATGAATTGAATATGCGACAGGCCGGGGCGTTGCAACAGATTTGCCAGCATGCGCCGCCCCAGGCTTTGACCGCGTGCCCGTTGGTGCACGGCGACCTGCCATACGAACAGCGTATCGGGCCGCCCGGGTGGCACATACCCCGACACGAAGCCGTTCAGGGTATCTTCCGAGCCGGCGAGCACGCAGGTGCTGTCAAAGTACTCGCTTAACAGCAGGTAGGTGTAGACAGAATTGAGGTCGAGCGGCGGGCACTCGGCGATAAGGCGGTGGATGCCTGCGGCGTCGCTTTTTTGCGGTGCGCGCATCCACGTGTGGAAGTCACTACAGCGAATGTCGTCTGCGTGTTCTGGAGGTTTGATCGAAGAGTAAATAGTTTCGCAATCTGTCACACGACCAGTCCCGATTCGGGAAGCGCGCCGCCTAGCGGTACATCGAGTATTGGCGAAGCAAGCTCACCGGGCGCTTCCACTGGTGCCACGCCGTCGGACTCCATCAGGTCAACAATACGTTCAAGCGACATTGTGATTGAGACCTGCTCGTGCTCAGGCAAGGCATTCAAGGCGTCCGCCAGCTTTTTTTGCAGCGGGGACGGCGTTTCGCGTGCCAGCTTGACACCCGCCTCGGTGGCCGTCACAAAGACGATGCGGCGGTCTTCACGGCCTCGTTCGCGATTGATGAGGCCTTTGTCCTCGAGACGGTCGAGAATGCCCACCACCGTGCTGGCGCTAAGGTGAATTTCGCGGCTGATGGCGGTGGCCGTGAGCGGCCCGTGCTCGATGACCGCCCGCAGGCAGATCAGTTGCGGCGCCGTGATATTGCTGTAAGCGGCCAACTGGCGCGAATGCAGTGCAACCGAACGCGTAATGCGACGCAAGGCGCGCAAAATGCGCAAATCGTACTGCTGAGCAGAAGATGTCATATTCGGCATGATCAAAAAGAATTCAATCCAATTAATTTCTACTCAAATGATAAGCTCGCTAACTAATCATGTCAACCGCTACCCACGCATATGAAATGGGCATAAAAAAAGCGGAATGACCAAAGAGTCATCCCGCTTTTTCCATGCCTGGCGTGCTATCCCAGCCGGCCAGGGCCTGTCAGGCGGTTCCGCCCACCGTCAGGCCGTCCATGCGTAAAGTCGGCATACCGACCCCCACAGGAACGCTCTGCCCCTCTTTGCCGCAAGTGCCCACACCCGAATCAAGTTGCAAATCATTACCCACAAGGCTGACCTGATTCATGGCATCGGGGCCATTGCCGATCAGGGTGGCGCCCTTGACGGGATAGGTCACTTTGCCGTTCTCGATCATGTAGGCCTCGGACGCCGAGAACACGAATTTGCCGCTGGTGATATCGACCTGCCCGCCCCCGAAATTGACCGCGTACAGCCCTTTCTTGACCGATGCGACAATTTCTTCCGGCGGTGTCTGTCCTGCCAGCATATAAGTATTGGTCATGCGCGGCATGGGCAGATGCGCATACGATTCACGGCGCCCGTTGCCCGTTACAGGCATTTTCATCAGGCGCGCGTTCATCGAATCCTGCATATAGCCTTTCAGGATGCCATCTTCGATCAGCACATTGCGCTGCGTTGCATTGCCCTCGTCGTCGATATTGAGCGAACCGCGCCGATCCGCAAGCGTGCCGTCATCGACCACGGTAACGCCCCTGGAGGCAACGCGTTCGCCAATACGGCCCGAAAATACACTGGACCCCTTGCGGTTGAAATCGCCTTCAAGCCCGTGACCCACGGCCTCGTGCAGCAGGATGCCGGGCCAGCCGGAGCCCAGCACAACGGTCATCTGCCCCGCGGGAGCGGGCCTGGCGTCAAGATTGGTCAGAGCTTCGTGGGTGGCCCTTTGCACATAAGTGCGCAGAATATCGTCGGTAAAATAGCCCAGGCCCGTGCGCCCGCCCCCGCCGCCATGCCCCATTTCACGCCGGCCATTGCGTTCGGCGATCACGGTCAAGGACAGGCGCACCAGCGGGCGGACATCCGCCGCCAGACGGCCATCGCTGCCGGCAACCAGAATCACATCGTATTCGGCGCCCAGGCCCGCCATGACCTGAATGATATGCGGGTCGGACGCGCGCGCCATGGCCTCGACCCGCTCCAGCAAGGCGACCTTTTCCGGCGCGGACAGCGTATTGACCGGATCAATGGCCGGGTAAAGATCGTGCGCGAACGGAGGATGGCCGCTGACGACCTTCTGGCGCCCCGCGCCCCGGCGCGCGATAGTGCGCACGACCTGGGCGGATGAGAGCAGCGCATCGGCGGACAAGGTGTCGGAATAGGCAAAAGCCGTTTTCTCGCCGCTGATGGCGCGCACGCCAACCCCTTGCTCGATGGAAAAACTTCCAGTCTTGACGATGCCTTCTTCCAGGCTCCAGCCTTCACTGCGCGTGTACTGAAAATAAAGATCGGCGTAGTCGACTTTATGGGTAAAAATTTCACCCAGGGCGCGAGCCATATCCGTCTCGCTCAACCCCCAGGGGTCGAGCAAAACCGACTTGGCGGTGGCCAGGGCATTGATAGCGGGATCCGCAGGTTTCATATATATGGTGAGTCCGTTACTGTGTTTACATCGTGCGGTGCTTGAGGGCGGGCAAAGACGCCCGGACCTCGGAAATTCGCTCGAGGCTGAGTACGCCCGCGGCAATACCCGGCTCTTGCGCAACCTGATCGAGCACTTCGCCCCATGGGTCAATTAGAACAGAATGCCCCCATGTGCGGCGGCCGTTTTCATGCTTCCCGCCTTGCGCAGGTGCCAATACATAGCATTGGTTCTCGATGGCACGGGCGCGCAGCAGAATTTCCCAGTGCGCCGAGCCTGTTGTATAGGTAAAGGCGGCCGGCAGGACAATAAGGTTGATTTCACCCATGGCCCTGAAGAATTCCGGAAACCGCAAGTCGTAGCAGATGGAAAGCCCCACCCGGCCAAAGGGAGTGTCGACGGTTTGGGGCGTGTTCTGGCCAGGCCTGATGACAATGGATTCATCGTAGGATTCCTGCCCTTTCTTGAAGCCGAACAAATGGACTTTGTCGTAGCGCGCCACCTGGCTGCCTGCTGGATCATAAACCAGGCTGGTATTGAAAATGCGCTGTGGATCGTCATTATCAAGGGGCAGCGTCCCCCCCACCAGCCATATACCGTGCTGACGGGCCTGGCCGGAAAGAAACTCCTGGATGGGTCCTTCTCCGGGCGTTTCCTTGATGGCCAGTTTATCGGTGTCTTTGCGCCCCATAATGCAGAAATACTCGGGCAGCGCAACCAGTTGGGCGCCGGACCCGGCCGCCTCCGCAATCAGGTCGCCCGCCTGCCGAAGATTATCGTCAAGCCGGGTGGACGACACCATTTGAATGGCGGCCACTTTGAAACCGCTTTGAATGTCATGCATATTCATCATTAATCGCCATGGCGTCCGTGGATATATTGATAATCATATTACCTGGTATTAATCGCTATAATATATAGTCCTGCTGTATGCTGTTAATAACCACGGCATGCATTTTTCATCATTGAAAAACAGCCAGGCTCAATCCAACGGCCAGAATGCCGGCATTATTGACAGCAAAATCCCTGCAACCGTCGACACAGGAATATCGATGACTCGCGATACGTACTCTGCCCTTAAACAAAAAATAGAAAAAGAAATACAGAAACTGCAAAAACAGGCCCAGGCGCTTCAAGTCAAGCAGCGCGGCCCCGTCATAACCTCGATCATTCGCTCCATGCGTGAATACGACATCACGCCAGACGATATTGCCGCAGCATACAACAAGAAAACCGGCGGCACCCGCGCCAGGAAAACCACCGCAGCCGCCCCCGCGGCCAAGCGCAGCGTGCCCGTCAAGTATCGCCATCCGCAAACCGGCGAAACCTGGACCGGCCGCGGCAAAGCCCCGCGCTGGATCAGCAACGCCGAAGCCGAAGGCAAAAGCCGCAACGATTTTCTGATTTCCAATTGAAACTACGGCATCATGCCACCGTCGGCATGACGCCATAGCCGCCTCCTGGAAGCCTTGCTAGCGCTCACGATACTAGCGCTGCCTTTCGTACTGCACTTCGCGCACTTGCCCATTATTGCCGGGGAAACCATCGAACACGGCCTGGGCAAGATAAGGCATGACCTGCGGCAGATTATCGCCTGCGCTTAAACTGACGGCACTCGATCTATATACTTCGGCATTATTGTTTCTATTATCGTTAATCACGATGGTCAAGGTGTTGTTATATACATCGACCGGGAAATTGGAAACAGACGGTGCCATATAAACTCCGCCCCAGCCCCAGCCGCGAAACCCGCCGTAATATCCGCCAAAAGCGGGCCCCATCCACCCATCGTTAAGATAAGGGTCGTTATAACGCTGCACCCAGGTTTTGGTCACAGGATTATCGTAAGTGATATGCAAATTGAAGCGTGGCGTTGCGCCCGGCTGGGCTTCGACCAGACCCGTGGGGCCTATGGATGCCCGTATCATATCGGCCACTGACTGGAATTCCAGGTTATTTTCCTGATTGTCGGCATTCACGATACGGTAGGACTCGCCCTGGGCATTGGCCGGCCACTGCTGATAGCTCGTGACCTTGGCCGACAAGGTCGAAGCGCAGCCCGCTACGAGAAAAGCGCTTCCGCCGATAATCAGCAAGCGCAACATCGCTTTCTGGAATTGATGAATTTTGTGCCACATACTGACCTCTTTCGCTAGTAAACCTGCTTGCCCCGGCGCATTGCCACAGCCCATGTCTATGTGGGCATCCTCATGCCTATCAGACCACAATGCCGGCCCAAAGGTTGCATCGCTGATGTAAAAACCGCAACTTGTCGCAAACACTACAATACGCGTGTCCGACTACTATTTGTCAACCGTTATGCGCACCGATACCAACCCGACCATTTCTCGCCACGATTATCAACCGTATCCTTATCGTCTGCCACGGGTCGAACTGGATTTCGACCTCGATCCGGCACAAACGCGCGTAAGCGCGCAGCTTCATTTCGAACAGGCGGCCCAAAGCCTCGAGCCGCTGGTACTGCACGGGCAGGATCTGCAGCTCGAGTCGCTCGCCCTGAACGGACGCCCCTTGACGGCCCAGGACTACCGCCTGCAGGAAGACACACTTGTGATTTTCCCGGACACGAGCCACTTTATCCTGAGTATCACCAGCCTGTGCCAGCCCCAGCAAAATTCGAGCCTGATGGGCTTGTACGTCTCGGGCGACAAACTCTTCACCCAGTGCGAAGCCGAAGGTTTCAGGCGTATTACCTGGTTTCCCGACAGGCCCGACGTCATGTCCAGGTATCGCGTCCGCATGCGCGCCGACAAGCAGCGCTTCCCCTTACTGTTGTCCAATGGCAATCTGCTCGAACAGCACGACCTGCCGGACGGACGGCATGAAGCCGTCTGGGAGGACCCGCACCCCAAGCCCAGTTATCTGTTTGCACTGGTCGCCGGCGATTTCGACTGCCGAGAACAAACCATCCAGACGCGCAGCGGCCGCGATGCCCTGCTGCAGGTATATAGCGACACGGGCACCAAAAACAAGACGGAATGGGCACTGGACTGCCTGGATCGCTCGGTCAAATGGGACGAATATCGTTTCGGGCTGGAGCTCGACCTGGACCGATTCATGATTGTCGCGGCCCGCGACTTTAATATGGGCGCCATGGAAAACAAAGGGCTGAACGTTTTCAATGCAGCCTACGTCCTGGCCGACGCCGACACCGCCACGGATTCCGCCTATCGCGCCATCGAAGCGGTGATCGGACACGAATATTTCCACAACTGGACCGGCAACCGCGTCACATGCCGCGACTGGTTTCAGTTATCGCTGAAAGAGGGCCTGACGGTATTCCGCGACCAGGAGTTTTCGGCCGACATGATGGCTCAGGGCCTGAGCGGCGCCGAAGCCGACAGCGCCCGGGCGGTCAAACGCATCGACGACGTCAGCACACTGCGCCTGGCGCAGTTCCCCGAAGACGCGGGCCCCATGGCTCACCCCATACGACCCGAAAGCTATCAGGAAATCGGCAACTTCTATACCGCCACGATCTACGAAAAAGGCGCCGAGGTCATACGCATGCAGCACACTCTGCTGGGCGAAGAAGGCTTCCGGGCGGGGCTGGCCGAATATTTCAGGCGTCACGATGGCGCGGCCGTCACCTGCGATGACTTCGTCAGCGCCATGGAGTCGGTCTATACGCGGCACAATCCCGGCAAGAACTTCGACATCTTCCGTCGCTGGTACTCGCAGGCGGGAACGCCCCGCGTCCATGTGGCCCTTTCATACAACGCCAATGACCAGACTTGCTCGGTGACCTTGCGCCAGCATAACGGGCCCGTCGGTATTGAAAAACTCAGCATTCCGCCACTGCCCAAGCCGCCCCTGCACATCCCGTTCGCCATGGGTCTGCTGAGCCGCGACGGACAGGCGCTTGCCATCACCCACCAAGGCAAGACATTCGACACCATCCTGCTTGAACTCTGCCAGGAAGAACAGACCTGGACTTTCACTCATATCACCCAGCCGCCTGTTCCATCTCTGCTGCGACATTTCTCGGCGCCGGTGATTGTCGAGTTCGACCGCAGCGACGCCGACCTGGCCTTGCTGGCACAACACGACACAGACCCCTTCGCGCGCTGGGAGGCCAGCCGGGAACTGGCTTACCGTCAATTGCTGGCGCTGGTCCAGGCCTTCTCACTAGGCGCGGCGCCCAACGTCGATCCGCACTTCATCGACACTTGGCGCAAGCTGCTCGACGATACCGCCCTGACCGCCGCCTACAAGGCCAGGGTCCTGAGCCTGCCCAGCGAACGGGAGCTGCTGGAAAAAACCGTGCCGATGAACCCTCTGGGAGTCGTCAAGGCCAGCCGTTTCCTGCGCGCCCAACTGGGCAAGGCGCTGGCCGAACAGTGGCTGGCCACCTATCGCATGGAGGCGGACACTGGTGAATCCTATCGTCCCGACCCGCTGTCATCGGGCCGGCGCGCCCTGAAGAATCTGGCGCTGGCCAGCCTGATGGCCGGCGGGCACCCGCAGGCCGAGCACCTGGCGCTGGAGCAATACTACGGCGCGCGCAATATGACGGATCGCATGGGTGGTCTGTCCGTCCTGGTCCATTATTCGGACTCCGCCGAATGCGCCAAGGCGCTGGACCATTTCTACGAGCAATGGCAACATGATGCGCTGGTGATGGACAAATGGTTCACGCTGCAGGCCATCGCACCCTCGACCTCGGTTGAAACAATGCGCGCCCTGATGGTGCATCCGGCCTTCTCACTGCGCAACCCCAATCGAGCCCGGGCATTGATTTTCCAGTTCTGCCTGAATAACCTTGAAGGGGTGCATGGCCCCGAAGGCTACGATTTCTGGGCCGAGCAGGTGCTGGCGCTGGACCAGATCAATCCCGAAATCGCCGCCCGCCTGGCGCGCGCATTCGATAACTGGGCCCGCTTTGACGCCCCGCAGCGCAATGCGCTGCGCAAGGCGCTGGAACATATCCAGCAGCACCCCTCGCTGTCGCGCAACGTATCCGAAATCATTTCAAAAGCCTTGAACATTTAGCTCCGGAGCACTCATGAAACGTAAAACTCTGACCCAGTACCTGGTCGAACAACAACGGCAGGAACAGGCGGTATCCGCGGAAGTGCGCCTGCTGATAGAAACGGTGGCGCGCGCCTGCAAGGCCATCAGCCACGCGGTCAGCAAAGGCGCGCTGGGCGGTGTGCTGGGCAGTCTGGAAACCGAAAACGTGCAGGGTGAAGTCCAGAAAAAGCTGGATGTGATGTCCAACGAGATTCTGCTCGAAGCCAATGAATGGGGCGGCCACCTGGCCGCCATGGCTTCGGAAGAAATGAAAACCATACACCTGATTCCCAATCGCTATCCCAAGGGCGAATATCTATTGCTGTTCGATCCGCTGGACGGCTCATCCAATATCGATGTGAATGTATCGATAGGCACGATATTTTCCGTGCTGCACGCGCCGCACCACGCCTCGGGCAGGGACGTCGACGAGCAGGACTTCCTGCAGCCCGGCTCGCAGCAGGTGGCGGCCGGCTACGCGGTTTACGGCCCCCAGGCCATGCTGGTGCTTACCGTGGGCACGGGGGTGGTCGGCTTCACGCTGGACCGCGAAATGGGTTCATGGGTCCTGACGGAAGAAAGCATCGAGATTCCCGAGCAAACCGCTGAATTCGCCATCAATATGTCGAACATGCGCCACTGGGAAGCGCCGGTAAAGCGCTATATCGACGACTGCCTGGCCGGCAAGACCGGCCCGCTGGGCAAAGACTACAACATGCGCTGGATTGCGTCGATGGTGGCCGATGTGCACCGCATACTGACGCGGGGCGGTATTTTCATGTATCCGCGCGATGAACGGCCCTCGGGCAAGGCGGGCAAGCTGCGCCTGATGTACGAAGCCAATCCCATGAGTTTCATCGTGGAACAGGCCGGAGGCGCCGCCATCGACGGCAGCCAGCGCATCCTGGATGTACAGCCCACCAGTCTGCATCAACGCATAGGCGTCGTTCTGGGATCCAGGGAAGAGGTCGAGCGCGTGCGGAGCTATCACGACCAGGCGCAGGTATAAAGGCGGCCATGTCAGGATAAGGCCGGCGAGGCTGACGTATTTTCGGCTCAAGGAGCCGTGGCATCAAGGCTGTTCTTGCGACGTTGCCCGGGTGCTGGGCCGGTGCCGGGCAACTACGCCCGGGAAACTTGGCGGAAAATACGCTAGCGCATTTTCGGTTCAAGTATTTACGGCTGCTTGAAGCTGGGTTTGAGGCAGAGCGCGGACGCTGACAATGCCATTGATGGGGTGTTGATGCGGTGAAATTGAGGTCTTGGCATCCAGGGTGTTCTTGCTTCTTGCGACGTTGCCCGGGGGCTGGGCCGGTGCCGGGCTCCATCGCTGCGCCCCCTGCGGGGGTACCCTTGCACGGGCTGCCAGGCGCGGTCGGCCGCGAACTTGCCTAAAACCGTCCCCCGGACGCTTTTAGGCTTCGGACAGCGC
>JBATWU010000047.1:0-4634 GCA_049672825.1 Pusillimonas sp. | reverse complement strand
CGCCAAGACCGACGAGCAGCCCGCGCCGGCCGCGGAGCCCAAACAGCCTGCCAAGCGGCCAGCCCCAAGCGCTGAACCGTTCATCATGCCAAATCTGTCGTTTCTCGATTCGGCTGACCTGACCGGCACCGTCGCCATCGACGACCTGAAGGTGGGCGACCTTCAGGTCGGGCGGCTCGCCGCGGCGATTCGCGCGGCGCAGGGCAAGCTCAGCATCAACAATATCAAGGCCGATCTGTATGGCGGCAGTCTCAACGGTGCCGTCACCGCCAGCTCGGCGAACGAGGTGACGGCCGATATTTCCTTGGCCAAAGTGGCACTGGGCCCGCTGCTGCAGGCCCTGGCCCGGGAAAACCGGCTCGAGGGCCAGGGCGCGGTCAAGCTCAAGCTGGCCACTCAGGGTGCGACGGGCGCCGCGCTCGAAGCGGGCTTGACTGGAACGACACGGGTTCGCATACGCGACGGTGCCGTCACGGGAATAGACGTGGCCCAGACGCTGCGCGAAGTGAATGATGTGGTGCGCAATATGTTCAGTGGTCAATTGCCTGAAGTGGCCAGCCGCTTCGACACGGGGCGCAAGACTGACTTCGCCTCACTGGATACCGACATTGATTTCGATCACGGCCAGGGCACCATCAAGGCGCTGAATGTTGTGGCGCCGCTGCTGCGCATTACCCAGGGCAAGCCTGCCACGCTGGATCTGGTCAATGACCAGCTCGACGTCATGATCAACGTGAAGGTGGTCAACACCAGCACGGGGCAGGGCGGTAAAGTGCTGTCCGATCTGAAAGGCGTTTCCGTGCCGCTGCGTATTTCGGGGCCATTCAGCAAGCCGGGCTATCAGGTACAGTGGAAGGAAATCAGCAGCGAAACCGTCAAGGATGCCGTCAAGGGCGGCCTGATCGATTTGATCTCCAATCAGATCAGCAAGCCGGCCACGGGGGCGAACGCCGCCGGGACAGCACCCAGGAGCGCGACCGATTCAGTCAAGAGCATAGGCGAAGCATTAAAAGGATTACTCGGGCAATGACGATTCCCCTTCATTTTCCAGTCGCCGCATGCGGCGGCACGGCTTCGGCCGCGGCGGCTCCTTACGACAAGCGCTGGCTGGTCGTGGATGACGCAGGCCATTGGCTGTCGCAAAGCCATGGCGAAAGGCTGGCCGATATCCAGGTCGAAGTCAGGCTGGGTTATCTGGTGCTGCGCGCGCCGGGCATGCTAAGGCTGGATATCCCGCTGGATGTGATTGAGGACGATGACAGCGTCCGGGGCGTGGCGGCCATCGGCGCGCAGCAGGTCGATGTCGTCGACGAAGGCGAGCTTGCCGCGGCATGGATCACCCGGTTTCTTGGCCAGCCATGCCGGCTGGTCAAGGTGCATCCCGAGGCGGGCCGGGTGCTCTGGCCCGAGCTGTAGGCGGGGCCGCCAGTTTTTTTAGTATTGAACGGGTGTGTCGGCGCTGGCGGGCAAGCAGTCGCCTGCTGCGGTCCGGCCTGTGTGCCGTGGTCAGGCGGTGGTGGTCAGTGCCTGGTATTTGGCCATGAGCTGGTCCTGGTCTTCGGGGTGGTCAAGGTCGAAAATGATGCACTCGACCGGGCACACGACCTGGCACTGGGGTTCGTCGAAATGCCCCACGCACTCGGTACACCGGGCAGGCTCTATTTCGTAGATTTCCGAGCCCATGTAGATGGCATTATTGGGGCATTGCGGCTCGCAAACATCGCAATTGATGCATTCTTCGGTAATGCGCAGCGCCATGATCTTTTCTGCCTAAAACAAACTGATGTAAAAACAAAGTGCCTAGCCTTGCAGCGAGGTACTTCAACAGTGTAATGGAGTTTGGCCGCCGCTTGTGTATTACCCCTATTTGCTTTATTCCTGTTCCTGCTCGTCGCGGCGAATCTTGGCCTTGCTGTGCAGCCAGCGTTCAACCGAGGGAAATACAAACTTGCTGACGTCTCCGCCCAGTATGGCGATTTCCCGCACGATCGTGCCGGAAATGAACTGGTATTGATCGGATGGCGTCATGAACAGGGTTTCGACTTCCGGCAGCAGGTGCCGATTCATGCCGGCCATCTGAAATTCGTACTCGAAATCGGATACAGCGCGCAGGCCCCTGACGATGACACGGCCGTTCTGCTCGCGCACAAAATCTTTCAGCAGGCCCGCGAAGCTTTTGACTTCGACGTTGGTGTAGTGGCCCAATACCTCCTGGGCAATTTCAACACGCTCGTCGACCGAAAAGAACGGTTTTTTGGCACGGCTATACGCGACGCCCACGACGACATGGTCAAACAGGCCGGCTGCGCGACGCACCAGATCTTCGTGTCCGCGGGTGAGGGGGTCGAATGTTCCGGGATAGACTGCAGTAATCATGCAAATTCCGAGTTTTGAAAAATTGAAGAAATGGGCTTGAATGGCAATACCGGCGGCAAGCTCGAGTACCGGGCGAATAAGTTTATAGCGTTAGCTTATTCCCGGATTATTGACTGTTTTTTGCAATGCAGCAAATCGGAGGAGCTGGAAATGCACATGTCCGGCCTTGCCATGACGCATGACATCGAAACCGTCCGGGGGAATGACAGCGGTTTCCGCTTCAATATACAACAAGCCGTTGGGCGTGAGAACCTTGGGCAGCCTGGTCCAAAGGCGATCCAGCCAGCCCTGGCCAAAGGGTGGATCCAGCATGACCAGATCGTAGGAGCCTTCCGTCACGCGCTCCAGCGCCATCAGGGCATCGCCCGCATGAATGCGGATATTGTCGGCCCGCAGGCGTGTTCGCAGGGCCCGCAGCGCGGCAACCGCGGCCGGATGGGTCTCCACCATCTGCACATGGGCCACCCCGCGTGAGGCGGCCTCGAAGCCCAGCGCCCCTGTACCCGAAAAAAGATCCAGCACGCGCTTTTGCGAATAATCGCCGTCCCAGAAGTGATGCAGCCAATTGAACAGCGTTTCCCGCACACGGTCGGGGGTGGGTCGCAGCCCGGCGGCATCGACTACCGGAATGGGCGTTTTACGGTAATCACCGCCTACAATACGTACTACGTGCTTCTTCATGCAAGATCCGGGGCTGTGTCTGGATGCTGGTGTGGGGGGTTAACTCTATTCGGGTAGTGTAAAACGTATGTTCAGTTTTTTTAAAAAGAAATCGCAGAAGCCGGCCGACAACGCCGGGCAGGCTGCGACAGCGGAACAAGGCCATCAGGATGATGCGGTCGAACAGACGCAGTCAGACCTTGCACAGCCGGCCCCCGCGCCTTCCTCGCCTGCTGCCGGCGACACCGATACCCGCATCCAGCCGATGGAGCAGGGACAGGCGGGCGACGCGGCCGGCACCCCGGAAGCCCCAATAGCATCGCCTGCCGCCCCCGAGACGGTAGCGCCCTCGGGCGGGGTCGATGCGCCCGATGTGCTTGAAGTTTCCGAGGTGCCCGCCGCTCCCGCGGTATCGGCGGAGCCCGCCGCAGCGCCATCGCCATCCGCGTCGGCGGAAAGGGGTTCCTGGCTCGCGCGCCTGAAAAAAGGACTGTCGCGCACAGGGCAAAGCCTGGGCGGCCTTTTTGTGGGTGTCAAGGTCGACGAATCCCTGTTTGAAGAACTTGAGACGGCGCTCATCATGGCTGACGCGGGTGTCGAGGCGAGCAGCAAGCTGCTGACAACGCTGCGCGCGCGTGTCCGCAGAGAGCGTCTGGAAGAGGCGGGCCAGGTCAAGGCGGCGCTGCGCGATATTCTGGCCGAGCACCTGAGCCCGCTGGAAAAGCCATTTCCCTTGGGCAAGGCATCCCCCTTGGTCGTCATGATAGCGGGCGTGAACGGAGCGGGAAAAACCACGTCCATCGGCAAGCTGGCCAATCACTTCCAGGCGCAGGGCGCCAAAGTGCTGCTGGCCGCAGGCGATACCTTCCGCGCGGCCGCCCGCGAGCAACTGGTGGAGTGGGGTGCGCGCAATAACGTATCGGTTATCGCCCAGGATGGCGGCGATCCCGCCGCCGTGGCCTTCGATGCCGTCAACGCGGCGCGCGCGCGCGAGGCGGGCGTTGTCATGATCGATACAGCCGGCCGGCTGCCAACCCAGCTGCACCTGATGGAAGAGCTGAAGAAAATAAAAAGAGTCATAGGCAAGGCCGACGATGCGGCGCCGCACGAAGTGCTGCTGGTGATCGATGGCAATACGGGTCAGAACGCGATTGCGCAGATCCGGGCTTTTGACGCGGCCATCAACCTCACGGGCCTGGTGGTGACCAAGCTCGACGGCACGGCCAAGGGCGGTACGCTCGCCGCGGTGGCGGCTGGCAGTCAGGGCGTGCGCCCCGTGCCGGTCTACTGGATAGGCGTGGGCGAAGGCCTGAACGACCTGCAGCCATTTGTGGCCAGGGAGTTTGCAGCGGCCCTGCTGGGCGACTAACGCCTTTTCGCTTCAAGTGTTTACCGTACTTGGCGATAGCCGGATGTGTGGTGGCGCTGTTTGTTCTTGAGCAAGGCGGGTTGCTTGCTTGTACCAGGCTTGGTTCTTAAGAAAGTCGGGTGTGGCGCGGGCTGTTCCGGCTTCGCGCGCTACGGCCCAGGCTCTGCCTGGGCTACCCGGTTCAGGCCAGCCTGCCGGGGCGTCCGCGGAACTCGCCCGGTCGGGCCAG
>JBATWU010000046.1:0-69650 GCA_049672825.1 Pusillimonas sp. | reverse complement strand
CGGGTATGCTCCGAGCTGGGCCATGGCGATGCCGCGCAAGGCCAGCGCCGGTGGGTCGTTGCGCAGGGCTACCCGCTTGAGGGCGCCGAGCGCGTCGCCAGCGGCCAGGGCGCGTGCGGTAGCTGCGATCAGGGAGTCCATCGCAAAAGCATACACCGCCGCCTTGATGGCTTTCAGCGGGCCGGCACGCCAATATTTGCCTGATGCCAGCCCATTGCCGATTACTCCACCAGTCCCAGGCTGTTCAATGCGCCGATATGGTCGGGCCACTGGCGTTTGCGCGCATGCTGCAGCAGGATGCGCGCCCAGGCGATCCAGCCTTCCCAGGCTATGCGTTTGTCCCACGCGGTGCCCCAGCTTTGCAAGGCCTGCAGGCCCGCCAGGGCCTGGGCTTGGGCGGTGTCGAAGTCGCCGTGCGTCAATGCGACCTGCGCCAGCAGCAAGCGGGGTTCGCCCACCCAGGGGTTGTGGTTGATGACGGATTCGAGCAGGTGGCGGACGGTTTCATCTTCGGTCAGGGGGTGCATGCGTGTGACGACCTGCCAGTAAAGCGCGGATGCGGCCGCTTCGTCCTGGGCGCTGATCACGGCTTTGCCGCCGTCGAATGCCGGTGGGACCGGTATGCCTGTGTCTTCGGGCAGTGCATGCAGCGCATTCAACAGGCGGGACAGCATGTTCAGGATATTGGCCGGCGGCTTCAGCGGGCCCGGCCATAATGATGCCGCCCAGTGGGGTGCCAGCTCGCGGCGCTGCTGATAAGGGTAGCCCGAGAAAATCTCGTCCTGCCAACTGTGCCATTGCTCGCCTACGTCGGCGGCGGTCAATACGATGAATGCCGCAATTTGACGAGGCGTCAGATGAAAGGTCTGGCCCTTGCCGTCGGAGAGCGCCAGGCCTTGCGAGCCGCGCCCCTCGCCCTCCAGGATTGCCTGCACGAAGCGAGTGCGCGGCATGGCGCAGAAAAGACTGACCCAGGATTCCGCCTCGTCGCCCAGGGCGGCGCGCAGCACTTCGCGTTCGCGCTCGCGGTCGAACAGGGTGAGTGCGACATACTCGTTGCCGTACACGCTGTGAAACAGTCCCAGCAGGCGGACTTCGCGCGGTTGCTCCCAGAGCGACAGGCTGCGATACACGCCCAGCAAGTGGTGCTTGAATGTGCCGGCCTTGTGCCAATCTTCGCCGGCGCTGCGTTCAAACAGCAGTGCCAGCAGCGAGGGAAGGTCGCTGTCAATGGCACTGTGGTTATCGGCCAGGAGATCGGGGGTGTAGCGGTGCAGTTCGGAACGGGTGGGCATAAGACAATGTTGATGTGGTTCTGTTTGGCTGGCGTGCGCCGTGGCGGTCAGCCTAATGTTAGCGCTTGTTATTATATTGTTTGGATATATTGATATAGTTGTTTATTACTTAATTCCCTGGTGGGCGATGGGTAAAATCCCCATGAATAGTCATTCCATGGCCCATTTTCCCGTGGCCGTCGGGTTCGCCATCGTCTTTTGTTTTCAAAGAGAGTTCCATGCCTTCGTCACCCTTTCATCCTTTTCGTCAATTGCGTCGAGTCCTGGCGGCCGCTTCAGTACTGACTATCCTTGCCGCTACGCCCTCGATGGCCCAGGAGGCGCCCCTGCGGGTGGGTGTCACGGCGGGGCCGCACGCCCAGATTGGCGAGGTGGTCAAGCAGGTTGCCGAAAAGCAGGGGCTCAAGATCGAGCTGATCGAGTTCAGCGACTTCATCCAGCCCAATGCCGCGCTGGACGCCGGCGACGTCGACGTCAACACCTATCAGCACCGTCCTTTTCTCGAGTCGCAGAACAGCATGCGCGGCTACAAGCTGACGCCTGTGGGTGATGGCGTCGTCCAGCAAATGGGTGTGTATTCCAAGCGCTACAAGTCTCTTGATGAGCTGCCCTCGGGCGCCCGCATTGCCATACCCAATGACCCCACCAATGGCGCCCGGGCTTTATTGGTATTGCAGGCCGCGAACCTGATCAAGCTCAAGCAGGGCGTAACGGTCACCGCTTCTCCCTTCGATGTGGCGGAAAACCCCAAGAAGCTGAAATTCATCGAGATCGAGGCCGCTCAATTGCCGCACTCGCTGGTCGACGTGGATGCCGCCGCCATCAACTCCGCCTATGCGGTTCAAGCGGGCCTGTCGCCCGCCAACGACTCGCTGGCCCTGGAAAGCAAGGATGCCGATTTCGCGGTGGTCGTGATTGCGGCACGCCAGGACAATAAGGATGATGCTCGCGTCGCGGGCTTCGTCAAGGCCTATCGTTCCGATGAGGTCAAGCAGTTCGTGGAAAAGACTTTCCCAGGCGCCTATACAACAACCTGGTAAATGAAATGGCTGCTCAGCGGCTACGCCGCGGCCAGGCGAAGCGGGTTCCAACCCGCCCTGGTGTCTGGCCTATGCGGCATTTTGAGCGGCCTGCACGCCGGGTTGCTTGCGGGTCAATCCGCCAGCGCCCGATCCAGGAAATCCAGTCTGTCTTGACCCCAGAATGACTCGCCGCGGTAGATATACCAAGGCGCGCCAAATACCTGAAGCTTAGTGGCTTCCTGGGTGTATTGCTCGTACAGATCCGTACCGGTCTGGCGCCCGGCATAGAGCGTGGGGCCCTCCAGGCCCAAGTCATTGGCCAACTGAATCAGGGTTTCAGCGTCTGCAATGTTGCGGTCTTCGGCCCATACTGCGCGGAGCATGGCGCCTGCAAGGTTCAGCGCGCCGTCGCTGTTGCCCGATTTGATGGTTGCCGCGATCATCAGGGATGCGTCGGTTTCGTCGACGGGAAAGAATTTGGGATGTATGGCCAGTGGCAGGTTCAGATATCGGGACCAGCGATTCAGCTCGCTAAGGCGGTAGGCTTGGCGTTGTGGTGCGCGTTTGTCCAAGGGCAGGCCGCCGGATAGGGGAAAGATCTTGCCCAGGTTGGCGGGTTTGGGTTCCACGACCGCGCCATGGCGTTTGGCCAGCGACAATAGGCGTTCATGGCCAAAATAAGTCCAGGGAGATTTGGGGGAAAAATAGTACTGGATGGTTTTCATAACTGCGTTTGTATAACAGGGTGAAGCAAGATGCAAGGGCAGGCATCATACTTGCTGGTATAGCTTCTGTATTCCTGACATTCATACTTGGAGAAGCAACCATGAAGGCAAAAATTTCTGTTGTGCCACGCAATATCCTCGTGGCCGTCGCTGTTGCAACGGCCGCTTTGGCCCTGACCGCCTGCACTACGACACTGCCACGCGACCAGAAGAGCAGTGTCGAAAAACGAGACGATATCAACACGAACTCTGACGCCGCCTTGAAGCGGCTATACGACGTCGCGCCCAATTCGCGCCAGTTGGTCTCGGAGGCGGCAGGTGTTCTTATCTTCCCGAAGGTACTTGGCGCCAGCGTGCTCATCGGTGCGGAGCATGGCGATGGAGTATTAAGGGTAAAGGGTGAGAACAAGGGCTATTTCAGTACGTCCAGCGGGTCTGTCGGCTTGCAATTGGGGGCGCAGTCGAAGGCGATTATCTTCGTCTTCAAGACGCAGCAAGCCCTGGATGAATTCCTTGCCAGCAACGGATGGACCGCCGGGGTCGACGCAACGGTTGCCGTCGCCAATCTTAGCGCCAATGGTTCCGTTGATTTGAACACGCTGCGCGATCCGGTTGTCGGCTTTGTGATGACGAACGCCGGCTTGATGGCGGGCGTCTCACTAGAGGGCACCAAGGTTGTGCGGATCGACGAAAGCGGCGCTGCAGACAAGGCCAAGTAGCTGCGCCAGCAGCGTCGCCGTTTGCTGGACGAATAGCCGGGACTGGTTCACGTCGCCGACGTGTTGGCCTCTAAAGAGAGCGGTGATGGCAGGGGGCGGTATTGATCAATACCGCCCCCTGCGCAGTACACTGTATGCCTCCGAACATGGCAGGGTGTATTCAAGATGAATCTCGTTGAACCGATACTGGGTTGGCAGGATGAAATTGCCGCCATCCGGCGTGATCTCCATGCGCATCCCGAGCTGGCCTACCAGGAAAACCGAACCTCCGATGTCGTGGCTCAGCAGCTCGAGTCCTGGGGCATCGAGGTGCATCGCGGCCTGGGTGTGACGGGTGTGGTGGGCGTGATTCGCGGAGCCGCCGACAATGGGCGGACCATAGGCCTGCGCGCCGACATGGACGCCTTGCCCATGCAGGAACTCAACTCCTTCGAGCATGCCAGCACTTATCCGGGGAAGATGCATGCCTGTGGCCACGATGGGCATACGGCCATGCTGCTGGCCGCCGCGCGCTATTTGTCTCAGCACCGGGATTTCGACGGTGTGGTCCACGTGATTTTCCAGCCGGCCGAGGAAGGCCATGTGGGGGCCAAACGCATGATCGAAGACGGCCTGTTCACGCGCTTTCCCATGGAGGCGGTATTTGGAATGCACAACTGGCCGGGCCTGGCGGTTGGCCAATTCGGTGTTTGCGTGGGTCCCATCATGGCGTCCAGCAATTATTTCACGGTGCGTATTTCGGGCAAGGGCGCGCATGCCGCCATGCCGCACATGGGCGTCGACCCCATCATGGCGGCCACCCACCTGACGCAGGCGCTGCAAAGCGTCATTACACGAAATCGCAATCCCTACGATCCCGCCGTGCTGAGCATTACGCAGATTCATGCCGGATCCGCCGACAACGTCATTCCCGACACGGCGGAACTGCGCGGCACGGTGCGCACCTTCACCGAGGAAACGCTCGACATCATCGAGCAGCGCGTTCGCGAGCTGGCGCGCAGCATCAGCGAAGGCTTCGGCTGCGCGGCCGACATGGTGTTCGACCGGAAGTATCCGCCCACGATCAATCATCCCAGGGAAACCGCGTTCAGCGTCCAGGTGCTCCGTGACCTGGTCGGCGAGGACAATGTCAACGATGCGGTGCAGCCGGCCATGACCGGAGAGGATTTCGCGCTAATGCTCAAAGAGCGGCCGGGCTGCTATTTGTGGATAGGCAATGGCCAGGGCGAGCACCGCCTGCCGGGCCACGGCGAAGGGCCTTGCACTTTGCACAATGCCAGTTACGATTTCAACGACGAGCTCATTCCCATAGGCGCCAGCTACTGGGTTGAATTGGCGCGGCGCTGGTTATCGGCCACCAGGGCCGCCTAGTCGAAAGAACAGCCTGACCTGCAAAGCCATTTGCCCTGACTATGTGTTCGACTCGGAAGTTTCTACCCACGCTTCTGACACGATGCAGGGGGCGAGCGGCCTTGTAAGCGCGGATGATCTTGCCCGGCGCGCCGAGGGCGACACGTCGCCTAAAATAACTTTTAGATATAAAGAAATTATTATTATGTCGTTATGGCCTTAATGAGTTTTCGTTATGCTGGCAGGAAACCCCGGGTAAGCCGTTCCGGGCTGTTCGTTTTTCAGCCGGCGTCGTAGAAGATGGGTATGTCCAAGATTTATGTGCTTCATGAAAACTCGGCCTGGGTCGAGCCGTTGCAGGCAGCATTCCACGAGCTGAACTTGCCTTTCGAAGAATGGTTTCTGGACGAAGGCAGGCTGGATCTGTCCGCGCCGCCTCCAGAGGGCGTTTTCTATAATCGCATGAGCGCCTCGTCGCACACGCGTGGCCACCGCTACGCGCCCGAATATACGGCCGCGGTGTTGTCCTGGCTGGAATCGCATGGCCGCCGTGTCGTGAACGACAGCCGCGCCCTGCAGCTGGAAGTCAGCAAAGTGGCGCAATATGCCGCGCTGTCGAACTACGGCGTCAAAACACCCCGCACCATTGCCGCTGTGGGCAAATCGAACATCATCGAGGCCGCCCGCCAGATGACGGGCTCGTTCATCACCAAGCATAACCGCGCGGGAAAAGGCCTGGGCGTCCAACTGTTCCATAGCGTCAAGGCGCTGGAAGACTATGTGAACGGCGCCGAATTCGAGCCGTCGATCGACGGCATCACCCTGATCCAGCAGTACATCCGCGCGCCGCAGCCCTACATCACGCGCGTGGAGTTCGTGGGTGGCCAGTTCCTGTATGCCGTGCGAGTCGATACCTCGCTGGGCTTCGAGCTTTGTCCCGCCGATGTCTGCCAGGTCGGCGATGCATTCTGCCCGGTCAGCGAGACCGAGCCCGAGACGCCCGCGCCGCGTTTCCAGATCATCAAGGATTTCGACAACGCCGTCATCCAGCGCTACCAGCGGTTCATCGCCGAAAACGGCATAGGCATTGCGGGTATCGAATTCATTGTCGACGATGCCGGCGAAATCTATACCTACGATGTCAACACCAATACCAACTACAACAGCGATGCGGAAGCGGCGGCCGGCTTGTACGGCATGCGCGCCATTGCCCAGTACCTGGGCCGGCAACTGCGCAGCGAGAACGATACGCTGCGCGGCGCCCAGCCTGTTTCATCGCTCGCCTGATCGTCGCCCCGCGACTATCTGATCAGCGCCTCCAAAGCGGCCCATCCCTTGGGGTCGTCGGCCATGGAAACCGACAGTCTGAATTGGGAAGAGGGCGCTTGAGCGGGCGAGAACAAAACGCCGGGCGCAAACAGCACGCCCATCGCCGCGGCTTTGCGCGCCAGCACTTCCGTGTCGGTACCGCAGTCGGCCCATACGAACATGCCCGCCCGGGGTTCATGCGGCACGGAGCAGCCCGCCCGCAGCAGCATCTTGATGCATTGGTCGCGCGCGCTGTCCACGCGCAGGCGCAATCGCTCTACATGGCGCCGGTATTGCCCCTCGGCAAGAACGCGATGCAGGACTTGCTCGCCCAGCTCCGGGGTCGTCAGCGCGCTGAGCAGCTTGACGTCGACCAGCCTGTCGATGAGTTCGGGCGAACCGGCAACGTAGCCCACCCGCAGGCTGGCGGCCAGCGTCTTGGAATAACCGCCCACCAGCAGCACCCGCTGGAGCCGGTCCAGCGCCGCCAGGCGCACCGGCGAGCCCGGATGAAAGTCGGCGTAGGTGTCGTCTTCCACCAGCAGGAAATCGAAACGCTCGGCGATGCGCAGTATTTCATGGGCGACACCCGCCGACAGGGTTAGGCCCGTGGGGTTATGGACGGCAGTGTTGGCAATGAACATTCTGGGCCGGTGTGTTTGCGCCAGATGCGCCAAAACCTGAATGTCGGGCCCGTCCGGCAGGCGCGGCACGCCTATCACTTTTGCACCCAGCGCCGCCAGGCGGCCAAATATCAGAAACCATCCGGGATCTTCCACGAGCACCGTGTCGCCAGGCCTGATGAATGCGCGCGTAATCAGATCCAGCCCGTGCGTGGCGCCGGCGACAGTCATCAAGTGATGGTCGGGATGGACAGGAACGTCTTGCGCCTGCAGGACCGAGGCGATTTGCTGGCGCAGCGCCTTAAGGCCTTTGGGCACACCGTAGCTCACCAGGCTTCGTCCCAGGCTGCGTCCCACGGATCGCACCGCGGCCGACACCATGTCGTGATTCATCCAGGAAGGCGGCAGCAAGCCGGCTCCGCCGGGCATATCGGTGAGGGCGTCCTCGCGAAACATGCTGCGCAGAAGAAAGGCGGTATCGAATGCGGCATCGGGTGCCAGACTTTGGGCCGGGACTGTTGCCGGCGCCAAGGCCGATGCCGGGGGCGCCACATAAAAGCCCGCGCCGCGCCTGGACTGGATCATGCCTTGGGCCACCAGGCGGTCGTAGGCCTGGACGACGGTGAAGCGGCTCAGGCCGGCCTGGTCGGCCATGATTCGGACGGAGGGCAGGCGCATGCCCGCGCGCAGGCCGTGGTTGCGAATACG
Source organism: Pusillimonas sp. (assembly GCA_049672825.1). Lineage (GTDB taxonomy): Bacteria > Pseudomonadota > Gammaproteobacteria > Burkholderiales > Burkholderiaceae_B > Pusillimonas_C > Pusillimonas_C harenae_A. The sequence continues at coordinate 61,900 of JBATWU010000046.1, read as the reverse complement.
TGCGCCAAGGTGTTCCGCCAACTGATCGACCAGCGAGATGCTGGAGTTTCTGAGCGGCTTCCAGTGGGACGATACGGCGGAGGAATGTGTCATGGCTATAGGACCAGGCCAGTTGTAATAGTGAACTGGAATATTGTATAGGTACTGTACTGGTTTGGCGCGATAAGATGTTGAAACCGCCACACTTGCACAGGATGTGCCATGACCATCAGCGTATTGCTGTCCCTGGCTTTATTCGCCTTCGTCAGTTCCATTACCCCCGGCCCCAATAACGTCATGCTGACGGCGTCGGGTTCCACCTTCGGCTATCGCCGCTCGCTGCCCCACATGCTGGGCATCACGATAGGGGTGGCGATCATGTTGGTGCTGGTCGGCGCGGGCCTGGGCACCGTATTTGAAACCATGCCCGTGCTGTATACCGTGTTGAAATACGCGGGCGCCGCCTATCTGCTCTATCTGGCGTGGCGTATTGCGCGCGCCGGCTCGATCGACAGTGGCGAAGCGCGCGGCAAGCCGTTTACCTTTATCGAGGCGGCGGCCTTCCAATGGGTGAATCCCAAGGCCTGGATCATGGCGGTGGGTATTGTGGCGGCCTACATGCCGCAAGAGAATTTTTTCTGGAACCTGATGCTTGCGGCCCTGGTGGTGTCGGCCGTCAATTTTCCCAGTATCAGTGTATGGACGTTGTTCGGCAGCGCCGTACGCCGCCTGCTGCACCGGCCCGAATCGGTGCAGCGTTTCAATATCGCCATGGCGATATTATTGGTGGCGTCGCTTTACGGCGTGGTTTCAGGCTGATCTGGCGTGCCGGATGTCTGAGGGGCATCTTGGGGAGGCGGTTCGGATGCGAGCGATTCCGGTATGGAAGATTCCGATGCGGGCGCGTCCAATGCGGGGGACTCGGGTACGGGCGACTCGAGAGCCGGAGCCCCGGATGCGGGCTGCCCGGATGCCGGTGGCGCCGACGAGGCTTCCTGCCCGGCTGCGTCCGGCTTGTTCGTGGCCTTCTTGCGCGACCGGATGGCGTTCGAGCGCCGGCGCTCCGCCAACTGCTTGGCATAAAGCGCTTCGGCGGCCGTGACTTCCCCGGCAGGCGCGCCGGCCAGATCCAGGCGGGTGGCGCCTTCCACCATGCAGGCCCAGTAGCGGCTGCCCTGGCACCAGGTCTTGACCGCTTCCTTGATCTCGGCATTGGTGAGCTTCAAGGTGTCCGCCTGTGCATACAGTTCCTTGTGTATGCCCAGCTTCAGGGGAACCTTGGAGGCGGGCTTTTTGGGAAAGGCAAGCGGAAACAGTTTCTGAAGACGGGAAATGGTAATGACCACAGGATCGACAGGCGTTTCACGTGCCGGTTTCCGGGCGGTTGCAGGCGTCTTGCGCGCTTTCCGTTTTTCCTGCTCAGCTTGCGCGACCAGCTCGCGCTTGAGCGCGGCAAGTTGTTCGAATCCCATAAGGCAATCAATCCATGAAGTATGAGCGGTGAATTGTAGCAAGCTCGGTGATGCAATTCCGATTTCCGGATTGAGCGGGCGCATTATCGGCTTTAGCCGTCCGGTGCGGGCCATGCCGGCGCTTTTCCCCGGATTCACGCTTGATCCGGAAATGGAATAAAGTCTTATGCTATTGCAAGAAATATTACGGAGACTGTCCCCATGTTCAAAGTCTATGCCATCGACGGCGTGACGCCTGTTGTGGATCCCGCCGCCTATGTACACCCCACGGCCGTGCTGATCGGCGATGTGATCGTCGGGCCGGGTGTTTATGTGGGACCGCTGGCCAGCTTGCGGGGCGATTTCGGGCGCATCATCCTGAAGGAGGGCTCCAACGTTCAGGATACCTGTGTGATTCATGGTGTGGCTGAAAATGACACGCTGGTCGACGTCGATGGCCATATTGGGCATGGCGCGGTGTTGCATGGCTGCACTATTGGGCGCAATGCCATGGTGGGCATGAATGCCGTGGTGATGGACCAGGCTGTTATCGGCGAGTCCAGCATCGTGGCGGCGATGGCTTTTGTGAAAATAGGGCTGGTCATTCCGCCACGCAGTCTGGTGGTGGGCGCGCCGGCCCGCGTTCTGCGTGAACTGAGCGATGCCGATATCGCACGCAAGTCTTTCGGCACCCGGCAATATCAGCGGCTGACCACCCGTTGTCTGGAAACCATGCGGGCGGTCGAGCCCTTGAGGCGGGAGGAAGATGACCGCCCGCGCCTGGCCCCCGAGCAAACGAATCCGCCGCAATAAGGCGGGCGCGGGCCTGGCGCCAGGCAGCCTGAGGCCGTCAGTCGAAAATATCCCCGTTCAGCAAAATAGAGCGGTCGATATCATGGATGTCGGTACGGCCGCAGAACCCCATGGTGATGCTCAGTTCATTGGCGAGCATCTGCAGGCAGCGGAACACGCCGGCTTCGCCCATGGCGCCCAGCGAATACAGGAAGGATCGACCGATCATGGTGCCTTTGGCGCCCAGGGCAACGGCTTTCAGCACATCCTGCCCCGAGCGGATGCCGCCATCCATCCAGACTTCAATGTCTTTGCCGGCCGAATGGGCAATGCCCGGCAGGGCCGAAATGGACGATGGCGCACCGTCGAGCTGCCGGCCGCCGTGATTGGATACGATCAGGGCGTCGGCACCCGATTCAACCGCAAGCCGGGCGTCTTCGGTGTCCATGATGCCTTTGAGCACCAGCTTGCCGCCCCAGCGCTTCTTGATCCATTCAATGTCGCTCCAGCACAGCGCCGGGTCGAACTGTTCGGCTGTCCATGACGACAGCGAGGAAAGGTCGCTGACCCCTTTTGCATGGCCCACGATGTTGCCAAAGCTGCGCCGTTTGGTGCCCAGCATGCTCATGCACCAGCGTGGCTTGGTGGCCAGGTTGATCAGGTTGGCCAGCGTGGGCTTGGGCGGCGTCGACAGGCCATTCCTAATGTCCTTGTGGCGCTGGCCCAGCACCTGCAGGTCCAGCGTCAGTACCAGCGCTGAGCAGTTGGCCGCCTTGGCGCGGTCAATCAGGCGTTCCATGAAATCTCGGTCGCGCATCACATAGAGCTGAAACCAGAACGGCCGCTGCGTATGCGCGGCGATGTCTTCGATCGAGCAGATGCTCATCGTGGACAGGGTGAAAGGAATGCCGAACCGCTCGGCGGCCTTGGCGCCCAGAATTTCGCCGTCGGCATGCTGCATTCCGGTCAGGCCTGTGGGGGCGATGGCCACCGGCATGGCGACATCGATGCCCACCATCGACGAGCGCAGGTTGCGCGTTGTGATGTCCACCGCGACCCGCTGGCGAAACTTGAGTTTCTGGAAATCCGTCTCATTGGAGCGATAGGTGGATTCTGTCCATGAGCCCGAATCGGCATAGTCATAAAACATTCTGGGCACGCGCCGCTGGGCCAATTGGCGGAAGTCTTCGACGCAGGTTATTTTTGATGGGGTGGACAAGAAGGGTCTCCTGATTTTGTTAAGGTCGCGGCCGTCGGCATGGGCGTGTCAAGGATTACTGTTGCCAGATACTGATTCCGACGAAATAATGCATCGTAATTAAAAATACTACAAGTTCAGGCCAATCCGGCGGGCCATCGGGCCATCGATCTTCAGGCCAGGCGCAGATGTTCGACTGCGCTGGCGTGCACCATCAAGGCCTGCTGCCCGTTCCACCAGATGACACGCGCCACCCTGGTTTGCCGGGCGATCTCGAGCGCCTGCGCGGCATCGCTCTCTATAAAATGAGTATGGCAGCGCGCAAGTATGGCCTGCGCCTTGTGGGTGGCGGTTTGTTCGGCAGTGTGCCGGCCCTCGTCCCGCATGATCAGCGGGCCGTGGAACCCGTGGCGGGCCAACCATGTCTGTGTGCGGTCGCGATCCTGTTCCGGCCTGCCTGTAATGATGGTGACATGCGTTAAATCCATGCCGGGCAATACCTTGCTGGGCAACAGCAGGTCGCGCTGGGCGAGTGTTTCATGCAGGGCCTGTGCGTATAGATGCTCGGGAAGGTCCATCAGCAGCACACCGTCCAGGTCTATGGCCCACGATGCATAGTCATGCTCGGGGCGGTCCGGCCGGTTGCCCGTGGCGTCGAAGGCGGCTGTGATGGATGCGCGCTCCCAGGGAAACCAGGCACGCAGGCCTGGCGGCATTTCCATGCCGTAGTCGGGCCTGATGCGCGACTCGGCATCGTAGGCCAGCGTGAATACCTTGACCTCGTGGCCTGATGCGCGCAGGAAATCCAGGCTATCGGCCAGCGTGGTTCCGCGTCCGGCGATGTCCTCGACCAGCAATATTCTCGAGGGCGCGCTGGGCATCTGGGCGGTGTACCACGACACCTTGCGGTCGGGGCGCGAGTAGGACAGCGCATACATGGGCACGGCCAGATCCGTGGAGGCTATCAGGGCGGGCGCCAGTCCGCCGCGCGCAATGGCCACCACGGCATCGAAGCGCAGCGAGCGCCACTGCGGAATGTATTCCGCCATAACGGTTTCCACGCGGGAATAGTCGTAAGGGTAGGCGCTGCGCACGCGATTCATGGGCCCTGGCCCGGCTGGTTACGAGACTTGAAGTATAAGCGACGTGAATCCGCCGCCCGGGTAGCTTGCCCTCGCGGGGGGAATGCCGGGCACCGGCTCCAGCCACCGGGTACAGGCGAACAGCGCTTCGATCGCCAGCCTGAGTTCCAGGCGTGCCAGGGGCGCTCCGGGACAGACATGGACGCCCGCGCCATAAAGCAGGTTCAACGAGGGGTCGCGGTCAAGGCGGAAGGCATCGGGATCGCCGAATACAGCTTCGTCGCGGTTGGCGGAGGCCCATAGTATGGACAGGCGTTCGCCGGCGGCCAGGTGCCGACCGCCGAGCTTTACTGATCGCGTGGTGATGCGGCGGTTGGCGATCAGTGGCGCATGGATGCGCAGAATCTCGTCAATGGCGGCCGGCAGCAACTGGGTTTGCTCGCGCAATTGGGCCTGGACCGCCGGGTGCTCGGCCAGGTAGTGGGCAAGGATGCCGAGCGATGAGGCGATGGTGCCCAGTTCGCCGACTGTCCAGTTGCGCAGAATACTGATCAGTGCTTCGTCGCTCAGCAAGCGTCCATCGACGCGCTCTCGCGCCAGCCGGGTCGTGGCGTCGTCGGGCGCGTTGGCGCCCGCGAGGCGGCGTTCGTTGATGAGGGACAGCATATAGCCGTCGAACTCCTGCGCGACCTGGTCCATGGCATCGCGGTCTGCGGCCAGCGTCGCGGCGTGGTTCTTATGGATCCAGGCGTGCAATGGCTGGCGCAGTGCTGCCGGCCACCCCATGAAAGTGCACTGGACCTCGAGCGCGTAGGGCTGCGCCCACTGCACCATCAGGTCCGCCTGGCCCTGGGGCAGGCCCGCCGCAAGATTCCGGGCGATCGACCGGCACGCCGGTTCGAAGCGAGCCATGGCCGAGGGCCCGAAGTAAGGCTCGATAAGCCGCCGGAAGGGTGTGTGCTCCGGGGGATCCATGCCGTTGGGTACTGAAACGCGCTGGGAAACCCGATTGCTGAATGTTTCGTGGTCGTTCAGCACGCGCATGGTCTCGGCATGACTGAAAACCGACCAATGCAGGTATTCGCTATGGGCAACCGGGCCTTTTCGGCGCATGGCGTCATAGGCGGCAATTTGGTCTTTCAGGGTCGGTTCGTCGCGCGGGTCCCAGTCGTGGGCATGGGGGCAGGATTTGCTCATTGATTTTCCGGTTTTATCGCCTGGATAAACAAGAATAATGCGCCCACGCGCAGGCTCATGTTTTGACCTGGCGCAGACAAGCTGCAATGAGTTTGTGTTTTTCCGTGGCGTGCGCCTGCCTTTTCCCGCGGCGGCGGCATCTGCGCCAAGCGGAAGTTCAACCCATGTGAAATTGCGTCCCAACTCGGATTGATTCCGATTTGGGACGAAGCTTCATGGCCTGCCAGCTAGTTTTTACCGGGTTCGAATCCGATCTCCCTTGCTACTTTGGTCCAAAGGTCTGTGGTGGCGGCAAGATCCTCCATATATTTTTCTGGAGTATCGTCAAATACCGGCTCCATTGCTTGGGCCTCCATTTGTTTTTGCACCGCCGGGCTCTCAATGATTCGGTTCAACGCGGCTCGCAGCTTCTCGACAACGTCTTCGGGAGTGCCTTTTGGAGCAAGGACACCGTAAGGCACATAGCTCACAAAATCCGGAAACCCGCTTTCGGCGAACGTTGGTACTTCAGGAAGGTAGGGGGAGCGCTCTTCAGAAGCAACCGCCAAGGCCTTAATCTGCTTCGCTTCAAGTTGCGGCAGACTTACTGAGACTGTCTCAAACCCGAGTTGAACATGATTCCCGATGAGATCGGTAAGCGCCTGTGCTGCACCTTTGTACTGTACGCTGACCAAGTTTAAGCCCACCATGTTTTTGAATCGTGCGCCGTTCAAATAAGAGAAGGTTGCCGATGCCGAGACGTTCGTCGTGGACTCATGCTGTTTGGCATAGTCCACAAAATCTTTGACTGTTGTGGCTGGCACACTATGATTCGTTACCATCACGAAAGGGGTTCTGGCTACGCGGCTCACGGGGGCGAAGTCATGATAGACGTTGTAGGGGAGGGTGGGTACGGTAAGTTTTGTAATTGTGATGTCGGAACCCGCCGAGAGCAACAGCGTGTACCCATCCGGTGTCGCTTTGGCAACGTGATTTGCACCAATTGTGCCAGTGGCACCTGCCCGATTTTCCACGATTACGGGCTGGCCTAATTCCTCGCTAAGCTGATTGGCGACAATACGGGCGATGATATCTGTGCCGCCCCCGGTCGGATACCCTACGACTAGGCTCACTGGTTTGGAGGGGTATGCGACAGCGTGAACCGGGCCGGCCATGACCGCTAAAAGGCTTGTGGACGCTATTACTGCTAATACAGAGCTTCGCATCTTTAATTTTCCTGTTTGTTGGTTGAGATTATGCTGACCAAGAACGGTCATGGTTTAGGCGCTTGGCTTTCTATAAAAGACCTAATTTCGGACGCTAAGCGATCTGGCGCCTCGAGCTGTATTGCGTGCTTCAGGCCCTCAAGGATTACGAGTTTTGATTCGGCCAAGGCATCGGCAATTTGCTGATTAAGCCGGGGATTGCATCCGCCATCCATTTCGCCTGTGCAAACCAATGACGGAGCGGCGATCTCATGTAACCAGCCAGCCATCTCCGTTTCAGCATAGATCCGGAATACATTCAGAAAGACTTGCTCATCGGTAGTGAGGACCTGTTCTCTGCGCCATTGAACGATGTCCGGATTGTCGGACTTAAAGCGATCGGTGAACCAACGGTCAACAAGCATATCCAGCATCGGCTCAACGCCCTGTTTTTCCATCGCCTCCACGATAGTCAGCACTTTGCTGCGATCTTCTTCTGTGCGAAAAGCGGCCGTACTAAGTAAGCCCAATGAAATTACGCGATCAGGGTACTTATGTGCGTACGCGGGGCCAATCATGCCCCCCAGCGAATGACCGGCAATGTGCATGCGATCAATGCCGATCGAGACTCTTAACGCCTCAAGGTCTTCGACTAAGTCGGGTAGCCCAAAGCGGCCATTGGGCAGGGCTGAGTCACCGTGGCCGCGTAGATCATATGTAATGCACTGGAAATGCTTTTTAAGCACATTGACTACGCCGTTCCAGCTTGCGCTTCGCGCCCCAATGCCGTGGACCAAAACCAATGGCGCCCCTTCTCCTTCCACGCTATAAGCGCACTTCACGTGGTTAGAAAATTGCTGTTTCATTCTCATCCCTCCTTCTTTTTCTCAATTTCCCGATGCTGGCTTTAATCGCTCGACTAACAGTTCACCGGCTACTGCCCAGTCATTTGGTTCTACTTCTGTGAAGATCACGTGGACGCTGGCCGGGCTGGCATTAGCATGCTCGATCATGACTTGCGTCAAATTCGCAGCGAGCACTTTTTTTTGCGCGGTAGTGCGCCCCGGCAGCATTTCGACTCGGATGGTCGGCATATATTTCCTTGTAAATTTGAGTTAACATACGATGTGTTTTCATAATTATGAAACATATTTCATTAACAAGCAATTAGAGACAGTTAAAATGCGACGTTCCTCTCCCTTTCTTCACTTTGGTTTAGATAAAGGACGATATAAATGAACCGGCTTTCACAGATAACGGTCGACGATCAGCAGTGCCTGGACGCGTTGGTAGGGCAGAAGATCCGCGCGCTCAGGCGTGCACGCGGATTGTCCCTGAAGGACGTTGCTGAGCAAGCCAATTTATCGGTCGGTTTTCTAAGTCAAGCTGAACGAGGGCTATCGTCCCCGTCCCTACGAATCCTTGGGGTTCTGAGTCAGGTGTTTTCGGTCAGTATCGCGACATTTTTTCCCGATTCCGAAGCTGCTCCTATAGACACTAACAGCCCGATCCTTCGCCGGAACCAGCGCCCCGAGATTACTTTTTGGGGTACAGGTATTTCCAAGGAGATCTTGACCCCGCCTTCCCCATATGAAGGCGCCCAGCTTGTAACGTACATGATGTGCTTAGAGCCGCAAGGCAGCAGCGGCGACGAGGCGTTCACACATGAGGGCCTTGAAGCCGGCTTCGTGCTGGAAGGTGCTTTGCAAATTCAGATAGACGGAGAGACTTACATCTTGGAGAAGGGCGATGGGTTCAGATTCGGCAGTACTTTGCCGCATCGTTTCAGAAATATCACCAATTCGATGACGCATGTGATATGGGTCAACTATCGCAACGCGTAATACCTATAGGCGGGTGATAAATGTGCGTACGGAGCGGCTGTTCTGGTCCGCTATATGTGCGCAGCACCCTAAGCAAATGCGGGCGGAACCGTTGGGGCAGAAGGTGAGGCAAAAATGACTGGAAAGAGAAAGGGCCTACAGACCGAAATCTGTAGACCCTTGGTAATGCTGGCGCGGCTGGCAGGATTCGAACCCACGACCCCTTGGTTCGTAGCCAAGTACTCTATCCAACTGAGCTACAGCCGCTGCAAAAGAGGCGTAACTATAACACGAATTTTCAGGCTTGTCTTGCCGTGCGTCGGCAGCAGGAGTTGGCGCCCGCGGCTGGACGCCACCCTTGAGCGCGGACAGCCGCGGCCGGATCTTGCTCTTGAATGCGAGGCTGCGATCGCCGCTCATTTCTTCGAAATATAGCGGTTTCCTTCTATATAGAAGCGCAGGGGCCTGGAGGCCCATTCTCCGGCGTAGTCGACGCCGATGCGGGGGCGCTCAACGATGCCGATAGGCTCGCGGGCGTGACTGGAGGCGATGAAAAGCGAGGGGCTGCACAGATCGTGGCCATAATGGCTTTTATCTATGGCCATGGCCTTGCATAGCCGGCCCGGCCCGCTGGCGTTGCCTGTCACGTTGGCAACGGGTTCCAGGGCCCGCAGCAGCACGGCGGCGCCGGTGCCGTCGGCCTCGGTCACGACATTCATGCAATGGTGCATGCCGTAGATCAGATAGACATACACATGGCCTGGGGGGCCGAACATGACCCGGGTACGGGGCGTGAGGCCCTTGGAGGTGTGCGCCGCCAGGTCGTGCGGGCCCAGATAGGCCTCGACTTCGACTATTTTGCCGATGCGTTCGATGCCGTCCAGACGGTGAACCAGAAGTTTGCCCAATAGCTCGCGGGCCACCAAAGTGGTGTCCCTGTCGTAAAAATCGCGGGAAAGTGCTTGCATGACGCCGGAAAACCGCCTTGTTGTTGCTTGATACGAAATAGTCTGAAAATAAGTGGTTTTAATCCATTATTCGGTTGACTCGCCCTTTTCTTCCCTATACTATACAAGCCTAGATTTTCAAGTTCGTTGAAGTTAGTACAATCCAGTACCTGTTGCACAGTACTTTTTTGCTCAAATCTCTACACCTTGACAGTCTTCTATAGGGCATGTCGCTCATTATTTTTAGGGATTGCAAAAATGCAAACAGAAACTGGTATTGTTAAATGGTTCAACAACGAAAAAGGCTTTGGTTTCATCAAGCCTGAATCGGGTGGCAAAGACTTGTTCGCACACCACACCGACATCATCGGCACCGGCTTCAAGTCGCTCGAAGAAAACCAACGTGTTTCTTTCGTAGCCGCCGAAGGCCAAAAAGGCCCCCAAGCCAAATCGATCCAGGTTATCTAATAACCGGCCAGATTTAAAAAAGCCCACCGCTCGCGCGGTGGGCTTTTTGCTGTCTGAGTCAGGCATGGGCGCCCGATTTTTGGACCAACCCTCTTAATTGATCATGGCGAGCGCAGCCCCACGCCGCTGCGGGCTCCATCGTTGGAAGCCTCCATCAGCATTCCGCAGTGACATCCGCCATGCGTTTCAGGAGTTCATTCTTTTTGTCTTCGGGCAGAAATGACGCCGCGATGCTGTTGCGTGCCAGGCGGGCCAGCTCCGCGCGGCTCAGTTCCAGGCTTTCAGCACAGGCGATGTAATTGTCGGCGATATAGCCGCCAAAGTAGGCTGGGTCGTCGGAATTGACCGTGACCATCACGCCTTGCCGCAGCATGCGTGCCAGACCGTGCCGCCGCATGTCATCCACGACGCGCAGTTTCAGATTGGACAGCGGGCAGACCGTCAAAGGGATTTGTCCGGCGATCAGGCGCTGCATCAGCGCGGGATCCTCCTCGCTGCGCACGCCATGGTCTATACGCTCCACCTGCAATACGTCCAGCGCGCTGCGTACATAGGCGGCCGGCCCCTCTTCGCCGGCATGGGCCGCCAGGCGAAAGCCCAGGGCTTTGCAGCGTGCAAAAACACGGGCGAATTTCTCGGGTGGATTGCCCCGTTCGGCCGAATCCAGGCCTATCCCGATCCACAAGTCGGCGTATTGTTCGCGCAAAGGCAGGGCTGCCGTCAAGGTGGCCAGGGCATCTTCTTCGGACAGGTGGCGCAGAAAACTCAGGATCAGATAGCTGCTGATGCCGGTAGACGCGCGAGCCTCGCGCAGGGCCCGGGCAATGCCGGCAAAGACTGTTGCCATGGGTATGCCGCGTTGCGTGTGCGTTTGTGGATCGAACATGATCTCGGCATGCACGACGCCGTCTTCATGGGCGCGACGCAGGTAGGCCATGGTCATGTCGTAGAAATCATTTTCCGTGATCAGTACGCCTGCGCCGGCATAGTACAGGTCGAGGAACGATTGCAGGTTCTCGAACTGGTAGGCGTCGCGCAAAGCTTCGATCGAGGCATAAGGCAGGGCAACGCGATTGCGTTGCGCCAGTTCTAAAAGGAGTTCGGGCTCCAGTGTGCCTTCGATGTGCAGATGCAGCTCCGCCTTGGGCAGGCGGTGGACGAAATCGCGCAGCGGCATCTGCGATGGTGTAAGGGATGCGGACATGCGGGTCACTTTTCAGGAAAACTGCCTGAACAGAATTCAGGAAAACTGCTGGGACAAAATATGATTGAAGGCGCTTTCTATGTCGGCGTGCAGAGCCTGCCTGGCACGCGGTCCATCACCTTGTTCCAGACAGGCTATCATTTTTTCATGATGCGCGATGACGGTTTTGCTTTTGGTTCGCTCCGATCCGGAGCGCAGATCGTAGTTCAGGACTGGGCCTATCCTTAGCCACAGGCTTTCGATGATCTTGGTCAGCATCGGCATCTGCGCCGCTTCATACACCGCAAAATGCAGCTCCTTGTTGATCAGGACGAGCGTGGATTTGTCTGGGTCGGGTGCATCCATTTCCCGCGCCAGCCGGGCATTCAGGGTGCTTAGCGTGTCGATCAGCGCCGGGGTGGCGTGCTGCGCTGCCTGTTCGATAGCATAGCCTTCTATCTGCAGTCGGATCTGAGTGATTTCCTTGAGCTGCGCTGCGCTTATCCGGGGCACTCTGACCGAACGGTTGGGGGCCACTTCCAGTGCCTGGTCGGCAACCAACTGGTAAACCGCCTCGCGCACCGGCATCACACTGACCCCGAGCGCTTCGGCCGTCGATCGCAAGGACAGTTGCTCTCCGGGCATTAATTGTCCGGTCAACAAAAGCTCTTTTATTTGAAACAAAATATTTGCGCCCAAGGTTTCTCGTCTCGGTGCGGGGCTTAACAGTGCGGACATGTTTCCCTCATCTAGGGGTAATTACTATCTGTGATCTGAGATCACAGTTGCCTAGTATAACGACATCACAGCGCGGCAAGTGTAAAACCACAGGACAAGCATGATACCGCCAGCCAGCCAGCCAGCCAGCCAGGCGGCAGGCAGTATGAATGGCCAGGCGCGGGTGGTCGATGGGCATACGCCGGCTTTGGTTCAACTGAATATCGAGGTAAAAAATGAATGTTGCTGTTATTGGCGCCGGGCTGATTGGCCAGGCTTGGGCGATTGTTTTTGCGCGCGGCGGCTGCCAGGTGCGTGTGTGGGATGGCGATCAGGCCGCGCTGGCGCGCGCGCTTGCGTTGATCGAACAGCAGGTCCTTGAACTGGAAAAGAAGCAGTTGCTTGCCGATGCGGCCGGCGTCATCCAGCGGATACAGGGCGCCGAAAGCCTGGAGCAGGCACTGAAGACCGCCGTGTATGTGCAGGAAAATCTGCCCGAGAAGCTGGCGCTGAAAAAAGAAATCTTCGGAAAAATGGACAGCCTGAGCCTTCCCGACGCTGTGCTGGCCAGCTCCACATCCAGCATTCCGGCCTCGGCTTTTACCGAAGACCTGCCCGGGCGCCACCGCTGCCTGGTGTCGCACCCGGTCAATCCACCTTACCTGATTCCGGTGGTGGAACTGTGCGGCGCCCCCTGGACCGACGCTTCGACGCTTGAGCGGACCCGGTCCCTGATGCAAAGCGTTGGACAAAAGCCCGTCACCCTGCACAAGGAACTGGAAGGCTTTGTGCTCAATCGCCTGCAGGGCGCCTTGTTGCGCGAAGCATTCCGGCTGGTGCAAAGCGGCTGCGTCAGCGCCGAAGACCTGGATGTCACCGTTAAAGACGGCCTGGGGCTGCGCTGGTCATTCATGGGGCCGTTCGAAACCATAGACCTTAACGCGCCCGACGGCCTGCAGGACTACTGCCAGCGCTATGGCGGCATGTATGAATCCATCTCAAAAGAGCAGACCGATACGGCAGCCTGGCCTTCCGAGCTGACCGCGGCCATCGAGGGCGAGCGGCGCGCGCTGCTGCCGAAAGCCGAGCTGCCGGAGCGGCGCATTTGGCGTGACGAGCGCTTGATGGCATTGCTGCTGCACAAGCAGCGGTCGGAAGCAGAAGAATTGAAATAAACCCGAAATCAGAACAGATCAGTCCGACATCGGAAAAAAGGAAATTTGATGGCCAGCAAAAAGAAAGTAGTGATTACCTGCGCGGTAACGGGGGCGATCCATACGCCCAGCATGTCCGAGCACCTGCCTGTCACGGCCGACGAAATCGCCGATGCCGCCATTGCGGCCGCCGAGGCGGGCGCGGCGGTGCTGCACCTGCATGCGCGTGATCCCAAAGACGGTCGACCCACCCAGGATCCGGAGTATTTCAAGCCCTTCCTGGCCAGAATCAAGGCCGCGACCGACGCGGTCGTGAATATCACCACGGGGGGCAGTCCCCACATGACCGTGGAAGAGCGCATGCGTCCGGCCATGACCTTCAAGCCCGAACTGGCCTCGCTGAACATGGGTTCCATGAACTTCGGCCTGTTTCCCATGCTCGATCGCTTCAAGACATTCGAGCACGAGTGGGAGCGGCAGCATCTGGAAAACAGCCGTGATCTGATTTTCAAGAACACGTACAAGGATATCGAGACTATTCTCAGGCAGGGCAGCGAAAACGGCACCCGCTTCGAGTTCGAGTGCTATGACATCAGCCATCTGTACAATCTGGCGCACTTCGTGGACCGTGGGCTGGTACAGAGTCCGCCGTTCATTCAGTCCGTTTTCGGCATCCTCGGCGGCATCGGCCCCAACCCCGAAGACCTGATGCATATGCGCCGCACGGCTGACCGTCTGTTTGGCAATGACTACGAATGGTCCATACTGGGTGCCGGACGCAACCAGATACCGTTGGCCACCATGGGTGCGGCCATGGGTTCCAATGTGCGGGTAGGCTTGGAAGATTCCCTGTGGATAGGGCCGGGCCGGCTCGCCTCATCCAATGCCGAGCAGGTCAGCCGCATTCGCATCATCCTGGAGGCGCTCAATCTGGAAGTCGCCACACCAGACGAGGCGCGCGCTATCCTGCACCTGAAAGGCGCCGATAAGGTGGCGTTCTGAATCAAGCCGGAGGCGGCAGCCACGGCTGCACGGCCTGCCGCGGCAATGGGAGCTTATTGTCGTGCATGATGCAGGTCATGCCAGGCGGCGGCGCCCAGCAAGGCCGGATGGGCGCTGTCGATGACGAACACTGGAATGGCGGACAGATACGCCGTGAACCGTCCCTTGTCGTCGAAGCGCTGCCGGAATGGCGATTGGGGAAAATAGTCGCCCAGTTTGGGAATGATGCCGCCGCCCACGTAAATGCCGCCACGCGCGCCCAGCGTGACTGCCAGGTCGCTGGCGGCGGTTCCCAGCAAGGCGCAAAAAATGTCCAGGGCCGCCCGGCACACAGGATCGTTGCCGGCGATGCCCAGCCGGCTGATCTGGGCCGGCGCATGGTCTTGCGGCGCAATCCCCTTGTCGAGGCATAGGCTGCGGTAAATGAAAACCAGGCCTGAACCCGAAACCAGGCGTTCCATCGAGACGTGGCCGAAAGCGCTGGTGGCGGCGCGCCATAGCATCAGCTCGCGATCATCGCGGGGCGCAAAGCTTACGTGGCCGCCTTCGGTAGCCAGCGGTATCCAGCCGCCCGCCGGATTCGGAACCAATGCGGAAACACCCAGGCCGGTGCCTGGGCCAAGCAGGCCCAGGGGCGCGCCGCCCACGGCTTGGCCGCCGCCCACCTGATGCAGCTCATTCGGCGATAGATGCGGCAAGGCCAGCGCCAGCGCCGTGAAGTCGTTGATCACTTGCAGCGATTCCAGACCCAGATTCCGGCGCGTTTGTTCAATAGAGAACGACCAGGAATAGTTGGTCATTTCAATGTGATCGCCCAGCACTGGATTGGCCATGCCGAATACGGCGTGCCTGACGGACGGGTTGCCGTGGCGGTGCAGGTAGTGGCGCACCGCCAGCTCCAGGGTGGGGAAGGCGGCGCTATCCAGCACATCGATCTTTTCAATGTCCGAGACGGATGTGCATAGCCCGAAGCGGGCATGGGTACCCCCGATGTCGGCAACCAGGCATTGTCGGCTGGAACCAGGCCCGTGCCGCATATCAGGTCTCTTCGTGCCAGACGGCGCCGGCACGCGACAGCAGGCCGCTGGATGCGGCAGGGCCCCAGCTGCCCGCCGTATACATCTTTGGCGGAATGGCATGGGTATCCCAGCAATCGATGATGGGTTCGACCCAGTTCCAGGCCTGTGCCTGTTCGTCGCAGCGCATGAACAGGGCAAGCCGCCCGCGTATCACGTCCAGCAGCAGACGCTCGTACGCATCGGCCCAGCGTGCCTTGAACATGGCATGAAAGTCCAGGTTCAGGTAGGTGGACTGCAGGTCCATGCCGTCGCCGGGCTCCTTGGCCAGGAGGTACAGCCGTATGCTTTCCTTGGGCTGCAGGCGTATGACCAGGCGGTTGGCCGAGTGCAGGCCCACGGGTATCGGAAAGACCGAGTGCGGGACCTTGCGGAAATTGATGACGATCTCGGCCACGCGCTCTTGCATGCGCTTGCCGGTGCGCAGGAAGAAGGGCACGCCGGCCCAGCGCCAGTTGCCCACTTCCGCCTGCAGGGCCACAAAGGTTTCCGTGTTGCTGTCGGGCGCAATATCGTGCTCGTCGCGGTATGCGGGTACTGGCATGCCGTTGATGGCACCGCTGCGGTACTGGCCGCGCACCGCCTTGGCGAGCACGTCTTCGGGCATGAAGGGCTTGAGCGACTTCAGCACTTTAAGCTTTTCGTCGCGCACGGCATCTTCCGACAGGCTGGGAGGCGGTTCCATGGCGACGATGCACAGAAGCTGCAGGAGATGGCTTTGCAGCATGTCGCGCAAGGCGCCGGTGCGATCGTAGAATTCTCCGCGTTCCTCGACACCGAGTTCCTCGGCGATGGTGATCTGGACATTGTCTATCCATTCGCGGCGCCATAAGGGCTCGAACAGGGTATTGCCGAAGCGGATCGCCATCAGGTTCTGCACCGACTCTTTTCCCAGGTAATGGTCGATGCGGTAGATCTGGTTTTCGGAGAAGCATCGTCCCACGGCGGCATTGATGGCGTTGGAGGATTCCAGGTCGTGGCCCAGGGGCTTTTCGAGCACGACCCTGACGTTGGGGTGATTGACGCCCGCCGCCGCCAGATGCTGGCAGATGGGAATGAACAGGCTGGGCGCGGTTGCCAGGTAGCAGACCGTGACGCGTGCCGGCGAATCGCCCAAAGCGCGAGCCAGATCCGCATAGTCCTTGGCTGTTCCGGCTTCCAGCGTCCGGAAATGCAGGCGGCGCGTGAAAGCCGCCCAGACCTCTTCGTCGAAATCCGGGCCCAGCCGTGGCCTGACCCGTTCGGCCAGCAGTTGCAGATAGCCTTCCAGGCCGATGTTTTTGCGCCCCAGGGAAAAGATGCGTCCGTCCGGATGCAGCGCGCCTGCCTTGTGCGCATGGTATAGCGACGGGATGAGCTTGCGCAGTGCCAGGTCGCCGGTGCCTCCAAAAAAAACGATATCAAAGGCTGGAGTGGTGGACATTGGGATTCCTTGAGCGTAGACCTGCCTGGCGAGCCTGATTGCCGCCTTGCTTCGCTCAGGCAGGGGCCCGGTAGGCCGCCACGGCCACCATCGCCCAGGCAATCAGGAAAGCAAACCCTCCCAAGGGGGTAATGGCGCCCAGCCATTTCGCGCCGGTCAGCACCAGCGTATACAGGCTGCCGCTGAAAATCAAGACTCCAATGAACATGACCATGCCTGACCAGTTCAGCAGCGGCGAACCCAGCCGGGCACTCAGCGCCACGACGATCAGCATGCCCAGCCCATGGATCAATTGATATAGCACCGCGGTTTGCCACACGGACAGCATTTCGGGTGCGATCATGCGCTTCAGGCCGTGCGCGCCGAAGGCCCCGGCACCGACGCCCACCAGCATGGTCAGGGCGGCAATAATCATCAGTTGGCGGTCAGTCATCGGTTTGATCCATGGTTGAAGCTGCGGGATACCGGGGCGCACGCCGGAAAAGGGGCGCGGCCTGCCCATACTTTAACCCGGACCGCCGCGGATGGCCGCCATGCTGCTGCGGCCGTCCGCATGGTGCTATGATGAATCCACGGTTCTACAGTGCTCAATGGCCGCCATGGCGGCAAGCGAGGTGTGTCATGGGTTGGACTACGCACGAAGTCACCAACCAGGTTCCCGAGCTGGGCGATTACAACCTGTATTCCAGCGACTTGGCCCTGCAGGAAGGCATCAGGCGCGAAGGCGCCCAATCGCACGACGCGGATTTGCTGCATTATGGCGAGCGTCTTGGGCGCCAGGAAACGTTCGCCCTGGCGCACGACGCCAATCGCCATAAGCCGGAGCTCGAGGCCTACGACAGGCTGGGCAATCGCGTCGACCGTGTCCAGTTTCATCCGGCCTGGCATCGGTTTATGCGCATGGCCTTCAGCCAGGGCATGCACTGCGCCCCCTGGTCGGCGCCCGGAACGGGAGCCCATGTGGCGCGTGCCGCCACCTATCTGATGCATGGGCAGCTCGAGGCGGGTTCGCTGTGTCCCGCCACCATGACCTGCGCCGCCATACCCGTGCTCAGGAACGAACCCTGGTTCGACACGGTCGCACCCTTGCTGTATTCGCGGCAGTACGACGAGCGCGATGCGCCGCTGGCGAGCAAGACGTCCATGACGATAGGCATGGGCATGACCGAAAAGCAGGGCGGTTCGGACTTGCGCGGCAACACCACGCGCGCAGTGGCGCTGGGGCCGGCCGGCCGCGGGAATCCGTACCGGCTTACCGGCCACAAGTGGTTCTTTTCCTCGCCGATGTCCGATGCGCATCTCGTGCTGGCGGGGCACGAAGATGTCTTTTCCTGTTTTTATGTGCCGCGCTGGCTGGACGACGGCAGCAGGAACAGCGGGCTGCGCATCCAGCGGCTGAAGAACAAGATGGGCAATGTTTCCAATGCCAGCGCCGAAATCGAACTCCAGGACGCAACGGGTGTCCTGGTGGGCGAGGCGGGGCGAGGGATTGCCACTTTGGTCGAGATGGCATCGTACACACGCCTGGATTGTGTGCTGGGCAGTACCGCTTTGCTGCGCCAGGGCCTGGTCCAGGCATTGCATCATGCGCGTCATCGCGTGGCTTTTGGCCAGCCGCTGATCCGGCAGCCTCTGATGCAAAGCGTGCTGATGGACCTGAGCCTGGAAAGCGAGGCCGCCACTGTGCTGGCATTGCGGCTGGCACGTGCTTTTGATGATGGCGGCGATCGCCTGGACCAGGCCTACCGCCGCATACTGACACCCGCGGCAAAATTCTGGATATGCAAACGGACCATCGCGGCGTTGGGTGAGTGCATGGAAGTCTGGGGCGGCAACGGCTACATCGAAGACGGACCCATGGCCCGGCTTTACCGCGAAGCGCCGGTCAACTCCATCTGGGAGGGTTCGGGCAATGTCATGTGCCTGGATGTTCTGCGTGGGCTCAAGCGCCATCCCCAGTTGGCCGACGCCCTGCTGGCCAGCCTCGAGCAGGATTGCGCCGACGAACCCGAACTCAAGCGCCGTGTTACCGGCCTGCAATCCGTGCTGGCCCTGGCAGGCCCCGATCTCGAGAGCGCCGCCCGGCATATTGCGCAGGAGCTGGTCTTGCTGGTTCAGGCCAATCTACTGCGGCGGCATGCCCCCCAGGTTCTGGCCGATGCATTCATCCGCAGTCGTTGCCAACAGGCGGGACGCGTGTATGGCGCACTCCCTGCTCCTATGGCCCTGCATAGCGTGCTCGATCGCGCCTGGCCCGTTTAATTCCCCTGCGATTCCCGGCATTGGGATAAACCAGCTTTTGCCGCATCGCGCTTGACCCTATAATCGTTGCGCCGCCACCGTGTGCCGCCGTACTGAGCCGTCACTATCATGGCAGGTGCGCTGGCTTCTTTTTCGCTTTTTGTGCGGTATCGACCGGGGAATGTGTGAATAGTGTGTTGAATGTGTTGGTACGCCGGCTGGTTGACGCGCTGATGGCGCGTCGCTGGGCCCGGCTGCTGCTTCTGGCGGCGGGCCTTGCGCTGGCCGCCATGGGCCTGCTGCCGACGCTTGCGCCCGATACTCAGGCGCAGGCCGGGGCCGCCAGCCAGACTGGCCAGCACTTCAGCCTGACGGGCCGTGTGGTGCGCGTGGCCGATGGCGACACGTTCAACTTGCTTGTCGATGGCAAGCAGGAGCGCGTGCGCATGGCCAGCATCGATGCGCCCGAAGTCACCAAAGACCGCGAACGGCCGGGCCAGCCCATGGCCCAGGTCTCCAAAGACGCCCTGTCGGCGCTGATAGGCGGCAAGACACTAACGCTGCTGTGTTTTGAACGCGACCGCTACGAGCGCAATGTTTGCGATGTGCCTCTGGAAGGCGGCATGACCGCCAATCAAAAGCAGGTGCAGGCCGGCATGGCCTGGGCCAATATGGAAGGACGCGGAAAATTCATGCGCGACCCCGGCCTGCCGGAACTCGAGCGTCTTGCCAGAAGCAAGCGCCTGGGCATCTGGCAAGACGCCAGTCCGGAAAAGCCGTGGGTCTGGCGTTATCAATGCTGGCAGAAGCAGCAGTGCTAGGGCGCATGCGTGTCCCTACCAGCCTGGTGTGCGCGCTGCTGCTTGTGGCGGGGCTGCTGGGGGCATGCTCGCGCAGCCCGGTGAACAGCCCTTATGAACAGGCGCTGGTACAGGAAAATGTGATGTACACGGCGTTCACACAGCGTTCGCCCAAGTATCTGGACCCGGCCAGTTCCTATTCCACCGACGAAACACCATTCACGTATTCGATTTACGAACCGCTGTACGGCTACGACTATCTGGCGCGGCCCTACGAATTGGTGCCCCGGGCGGCGGCCGCCATCGATCCGCCTGTTTATCTGGACGCCGATGGCAATCGCCTGCCGGATGACGTCTCCGGCGAACAGGTGGCCACCAGCGTGTACGACGTGCGCATCAAGCCTGGCATTCTGTTTCAGCCGCATCCGGCCTTCGCCCGCGATGCCGCGGGCGCTTACGTTTACTGGCCGCTGACGCCCGACGCGTTGCGGGGCAAGTTCAGCATCACCGACTTCGAGCACACCGGCACCCGCGAACTTGTGGCCAGCGATTATGTCTATGCCTTCCGTCGCCTTGCCAGTCCACGCGTGGTGTCGCCCATTTATGGCGTCATGGCGTCGCACGTCGTGGGTTTGAGCGAGTACGGCGATAGTCTGAAGCAGGCCGATCAGGCGCGCCGCGATCAGGCGGGAACCGACGCCCCGCGTGGCTGGCTGGACTTGCGCCAGGCCGGCTTCGACGGCGTGCAGGCGCTCAATGACCATACCCTGCGCATCAAGGTCATTGGCAAGTATCCGCAGTTCAAGTACTGGCTGGCCATGACCTTTACGGCGCCCATCCCCTGGGAGGCCGATCGCTTCTATCACCAGCCCGGCATGGCCGAGCATAATCTGTCATTCAATACCTGGCCCGTGGGAACCGGCCCCTATATGATGGCCGAATCCATCGTGAACCGTCGCCATGTATTGCAGCGCAATCCTAATTTCCGCGGCGAACCTTATCCGTGCCATGGCGAACCGGGGGATCGAGAGGCGGGCTTGCTGGATGATTGCGGCAAACTGACCCCATTCATCGACCGCGTGGTGTTTTCCCTGGAAAAGGAAAGTGTCCCGCTGATGGGCAAATTTCTTCAGGGCTATTATGACCTTCCCCAGGCCGACCGCGGGGAGTATGGCGTGGCCATGCGGGTCGCCGCCGGCGATTCCGCCGAAAAAGCGGCGCTGTATGAAGACCGGGGCCTGTTGCTGCGCAGCTCGACCGAGGCGCAACAGTTTTACCTGGGCTTCAATTGGCGGGATCCGGTCGTGGGCCTGGGCGACACGCCCGAACAACAAGAAAAGAACCGCAAGCTCAGGCTGGCCGTCAGCATAGCCTTCAACTGGGAGCAGTATGTTTCGATTTTCCTGAACGACGAGGGGCAGGTGGCCCATGGCCCCGTGCCGCCGGGGGTGCTCGGCCATGAGGAACTGCCGGAAGGGTTGAACCGGCAGGTCTATACTCTTGACGGCGGCCGCGCCTTGCGGCGACCGCTGAATGATGCCAAACGCTTGCTCAGTGAAGCCGGCTACCCCGACGGCCGCGATGCGAAAACCGGCAGGCCGCTGATTCTGCATTTCGATTCGGCCGGCGGCATGGGGTCGAGCGCCATGCTCGACTGGATGCGCCGGCAGTTGGCGGCCATCGATGTGCAGCTCGAGGTACGGGCTACCGACTACAACCGCTTCCAGGACAAAATGCGCAGCGGCAGTGCCCAGATGTATATGTGGGGTTGGGTCGCGGATTACCCCGATGCCGAAAATTTCCTGTTCCTGCTGTATGGCCCCAACGCCAAGGCCGACAACGGCGGGGAAAACGCCTCGAACTACAAGAATCCCGAATACGACCGGCTGTTCGAGCAGATGCGTTTCCTGGATGACGGGCCCGAGAAAGAAGCCCTGGTACACCGGATGGTCGCCATCGTCCAGCATGATGCGCCCTGGATGTTCGGCTATTTTCCCAAATCGGGCGGTGCCTATCAGGGCTGGGTAGGCAATGCCAAACCTACCCAGATGGTGCGCAATACCTTGCAGTACTACCGCATCGATCCGTCGCTGCGCGCACAGAAAATCAAGGCCTGGAACGTACCGCTGTGGTGGCCATTGTGGCTGCTGGCCGCCCTGGTGGCACTGGGGGCGGGGCTGGCCTGGCGGACGGCGCGCGCCCGAGACCGGGCAACGGCGCTGGGTAAATCTGAATCCGCGAGCCAATCATGATCTCTTACATTTTCCGTCGGCTGCTCTATGGCGTCCTGATACTGATAGGGGTGAATCTGCTGACTTTCGTCCTGTTCTTTGCCGTCAATACGCCCGATGACATGGCCCGCCTTTCGATCGGCGGGCAGCGCGTCAGCCAGAGCGCGATCGACCGCTGGAAAACCGAAAGAGGCTACGATAAACCCTTGTTCGTCAACACCGAGGCCAGTGGCTCGGCCCAATGGACGGATACCATTTTCTTCAACCGTTCCGTACCTTTGCTGCGTTTCGATTTCGGATTCTCGGATGAGGGCCGCGACATAGGCTACGAGATCAGCCAGCGCATGGGCCCCAGTCTTGCCCTGGCGCTGCCGACCTTCGCGATGGGGCTGTTCGCCTGCACCGCCTTTGCGCTGCTGCTGGTGTTCTTCAAGGGCACGCGGCTTGACTTTGCCGGGGTGGTGGTGTGCGTGGTACTGCTATCCATTTCAGGGCTGTTCTACATCATTGCCGGGCAATGGCTGTTTGCCAAAGTCTTGCGCTGGGTGCCTTATTCGGGTTTTATCGATGGCTGGGAAAGCGTACGCTTTCTGATCTTGCCCGTGTTCGTCAGCATCGTGTCGGGCCTGGGCGCGCAGTCCAGGTTTTACCGCACGCTGTTTCTTGAAGAGGCAAGCAAAGACTATGTGCGCACGGCTCGCGCCAAGGGTTTGTCCGAGCGCCTGGTGCTGTTCCGGCATATTCTGCGCAATGCCTTGCTGCCCATTCTTACAGGAACGGTGTCAGCCATACCGCTGTTGTTCATGGGCAGTCTGATTTCGGAATCCTTTTTCGGTATCCCGGGCCTGGGCAGCTACACCATCGATGCCATCAACGCGCAGGATTTTTCCATTGTGCGCGCCATGGTGTTTCTGGGTTCGGCCCTATATATCGTCGGCCTGATACTGGCCGATATTTCATACACGCTTGCCGATCCGCGGATCCGATTCGAGTAAGGCCATGCCAAAATTCGTTTTCCTGTGGACTGATATTTTTGTTTTCTGCCTGGTGCTGGCCTTGCTCGTCTATATCGTCCGGGTCAGCCGCAGCGCATCCTTGCGCTCCGCCTGGCGCAGCGTGGGCCAAACGACGTCGGCGATGTGTGCCGCCGTGGTGCTGGCCTTTTTCGTGGTGCTGGGCGTCCTCGATTCTGTTCACTATCGGCCCGTGTTGCCGCCGGTGGCCGCCAGCGGCGCGGCAACGCAGGCCGATCCGGTCTACTCGCCGGTGCTGCGGTCCGCGCTCGATGACTTGCTGTCGCTGACGCAACTGACCCAGCGCGAGAACACCTACTCGGCGCCATTGGCGATCCGCCAGTTCACCAAGGAAACCGAAATCATCGACGGGGAGCCGGTCAGGGATTTTCCGCGCTTGAAGCATGCCGGCCAATTGCTCCAGGCTGAAGCCGACCACAAGGCTGATGTGTATCGCCGTGCGGCCCAGGGCCTGGCGGCAGGCCTGGCGCTTGCCCTGCTGTCCGCTGGCTTGTTGACCCTGTTCCATGTGCGGCGCGGGGGCGGCCCGGGCCCGGCCTGGCGGGCGTGGTGGCGCAGCGAGTCGGGGATTCCATGGCGTCCCATGTGGATCACCCTGAGCCTTATCCTGCTGCTGGTGTCGACCGCACTGTCGGTAGGGGCCGACTACCACGTGCTGGGCACAGACAGAACCGGCAACGATGTCTTGTGGCAATGCCTGAAAAGCGTGCGCACGGCATTGGTGATCGGTACACTCACCACTATAGCGATGCTGCCGCCGGCGCTGATATTCGGCATTGCCGCGGGCTATTTCAAAGGCCGTGTCGACGACGTTATCCAGTATCTTTATACGACGCTCACATCCATACCCGGCGTGCTGCTTATTGCCGCCTGCGTGCTGATGATGCAGGTCTATATCGACAACAACCCCGGCCTGTTCGATACCGTTGCCGCCAGGGCCGACTTGCGCCTGTTCCTGCTTTGCCTGATTCTTGGGCTTACCGGCTGGGCGGGTCTGTGCCGCCTGCTGCGCGCCGAAGCCCTGAAACTGCGTGAACTGGAGTATGTCCAGGCGGCGCGCGCCTTCGGCATCGGGCACTGGCGCATCATGCGCCGGCATCTCTTGCCCAACCTGATGCATATTGTGCTGATCACGCTCGTGCTGGAATTTTCCAGCCTGGTTCTGTACGAAGCTGTCCTGTCTTATCTGGGCATAGGCGTGGACCCCAGCACGCCGTCGTTTGGCACCATGATAGACGCGGCCCGGCTCGAGATGTCGCGCGACCCCATGATTTGGTGGAACTTGCTGGGTGCCTTCCTGTTCTTGCTTGCCCTGGTCCTGTCGGCCAATATATTTGCCGATGCGGTGCAAGACGCTTTCGACCCCCGCATGCGGCGGTTCAGGCCGCAGCGGCTGGCGGCCGTCGCGGGCCGTCGAAGCGCCGGCCCCGCCTCACTGTCCGGACAGGCCGCAAAGGAAGTTCGGCCATGAATCAGCCGGCAACCTTGAACCAGCGCTACACGACGGACAGCGGGCAGCCCGTCCTGTCCGTCGACGATCTTTCGGTGGATATTGCCAGCGACGCCGGCACTGTGCAGGCGGTCAAGTCGCTGCGGCTCGCCATCGCGCGAGGACAGACTTTTGCGCTGGTGGGTGAATCGGGCTGCGGCAAAAGCATGACCGCGCTGGCTTTATTGCGTTTGCTGCCCGAAGCCGGCCGAATCGCCGCGGGCCGCATACAGTTGGGGGGAGTCGAGCTGAACAGCCTGTCGGAGCGGGGCATGCGCGATGTGCGGGGCGGCCAGATCGGCATTATCTTTCAAGAGCCATCCACCAGCCTGAACCCGGTGATGACGATAGGCCAGCAATTGTTTGAAACGCTGCGCGCGCACACCACTTACCGCGGCAAGGCATTAAGCGAGCGCGCCGCCTGGTGGCTGGCGCGGGTGGGCATCGCCGATGCCGAAAAGCGCTTGAACGACTATCCTTTCCAGTTTTCGGGCGGCCAGAAACAGCGCATTATGATCGCCATCGCCTTGGCTGCCGAGCCTAGGCTGCTCATTGCCGATGAGCCGACCACTGCCCTGGACGTGACCGTGCAGGCGCAGATCCTAGATTTGCTGGCCGACATCCAGAAAGAAATGGGTCTGGCCATCATGCTGATCACCCATGATCTGGCTGTGGTCAAGAACGTGGCCGACTATGTTGCGTTGATGCGTGCCGGAGAAATTGTGGAAACCGTCGATGCCGCCAGTTTTTTCGCATCACCGAACCATCCCTATGCGCGGGAACTGCTGGCGGCCATTCCCACATTTGCCAAGCGCGGCCGGGCGCTGTCGGCCAAGCATCCCGATGCGCCGGGACGCGACACGCCGGCGCCATCCGGTACAGGCCGTACTGGCGTCGACCAGCACCAGGCGGCGGCCCCATGTGCCGCTGACGACGAACGAGCCCAGATAGGCGCGTCAGGTGGACAGCCGCTGCTGTCGGTGCAGAGTCTTTCGGTGGCCTATACCAGAAAGCGGGGCTGGTGGCAGCGTGGCGGGGAGTCGGTAGGTATCGTAAAGGATGTCAGTTTTGATCTGCGGGCCGGCCAGACCCTGGCCCTGCTGGGCGAGTCGGGTTGCGGCAAGACCACCACGGCCAAGGCTTTGCTGCGTTTGCTCGATAAGCAGGCCGTGGTGGGCGGACATGCCAGCCTGAATGGTGAAAGTCTGTTCGATGCGCGCGGCCGGCGGCTGCAGCGGCTGCGCCAGTCCATACAGATCGTATTCCAGGACCCTTATGCATCGTTGGACCCGCGCATGCTGGTGGGCGAAATCCTGGATGAAGGTATTGCGGCCCTGCGCCCGGATCGCTCGCGCAAACAACGTCTGGCGCAAATACGACGGTTACTCGACCGGGTGGGCCTGCCCAGCAATACGGTCAACCGCTATCCGCATGAGTTCTCGGGGGGGCAGCGCCAACGCGTGGCGATCGCGCGGGCGCTGGCAGTCGAGCCGGCTGTCCTGGTCTGCGATGAGCCGACTTCAGCGCTGGATGTGTCGGTGCAGGCGCAAATACTGGATTTGCTGCAGGCGCTTCAGGCGGATTTCAACATCGCCTATTTGTTCATTACTCACAATTTCGGTGTGGTGGAGTATTTGGCGGACGATATAGCCATTATGCATGAGGGCCGTATTATTGAGGCGGGCACCGCAAAAGCTGTCCTAACCACCCCCTCCCACCCGGAAACTGTTCGCCTGCTGGAGGCGGTTCCCCGCCTTTAGGCGGGAAACAGCTTTAGAAGAGGCGGTTCCCCGCCTTTAGGCGGGAAACAGTCATGCTTCATCCAGGCGCCGCCGTGTGCGGGAGGGTGGAGGATGTTTGGGTTGTTCTTGCTACGCTACAAAAGCCGCCTCGGACTGATACGGCGGAAATCCAGTCGGCATTTGCACCAAAACTGCTTTGGCCAGAAAAATCAAACGCATCCCAAGCAAACGGGCCTCAAATGGCAGACGAATGATAAACCCGCTCAACTATCCGTATCTAAAAGGCGTAGCGCCCGGCGCCGGGCGCTACGCCTTCTTAAGAAACCAAATAAATCAGCAAGCAACTGGACTGAATGTGACGGCTTCTACTCACCAGCTTGCGCCAACCGCCGGCGCGGCCTCGCCGCAGCAACAACTAAAAACAGTAAACCGTTCCCCGCCTATAATGGTCATACCTGCTTCAGCGCAGGGGCCTTGCACCTTGAATTCCGGTCCAATGCCCGCATATGGATGTTATGTCATTAAAAGTCTTCGACCTTCAGTGCGAGCAAAACCACGTCTTTGAAGGCTGGTTCAGCTCCGCCGATAACTACGAATCACAGCGTGCCGACGGCCTGCTCAGTTGTCCTGTGTGCAACAGCCATCAGGTCAGCAAGAAACTGTCGGCGCCCAGGCTCAATGTCAGCCACATAAAAGGGGCCAATGAGCCCGCGGCCCGGCAAGCCAGCGCTGTAATGGCGCCCGATGCAAGCCAGGTCGCGCAGATGCAGGCCGCGGCCTTGCGCCATATCCGCCAAATCATACGCAACACCGAAAACGTGGGCGCGCGCTTCGCTCAGGAAGCGCGCAGCATGTATGAAGGTGAAATCGAAGAACGGGCCATACGCGGCACGGCCACAACAGAAGAACGCGAAGAACTGGCCCGTGACGGCATAAGCGTCGTGCCTATTCCAGACTTTCTGGATGACGAGCGCCTGCAATAACCAGCGGACGGATGCCGGGCATGAAAAACGCTGGGGCGGTGACCCGCTTGCAGCCTATGTCCTTCACGGAACCCCGTTCTTGCCCTTCAACAGCCGGCTGTGGCGGCGCATTTCCGTTTGCAATTCACCAACGGTTTGCAGGCCGCGGGCTTTCAGGGCCGGGAGCAGTTTCAGCAGGACATCGGCCGTAGCGACGGCATCGCCTATGGCAGTGTGACGCGCGTGGCCGGGTAAGTCTATGCCCAGTCTGGCGGTCAGAGCATCCAGGCTATGGTTCTCAGACTGCCCGAAAACAATTGCCGACAGCAGTACGGTATCCAGCACAGGGTGGTCGAAGCATAGACCTATGCGGGCTTCATCACGCCGCAGGAAGGCCAGGTCGAATGAGGCGTTGTGAGCGACCAGGACGGCGCCTTGGGCAAACTTGTGGAAACGCTGTGCCACCTGCTCAATGGCAGGGGCATCCGCAACCATGGCGTTGGAAATGCCATGGATACGGGTGGAGGCATCCGGAATGGCCATGGCCGGATTTACCAGTGTGTTCAGGACTTCATTCTCCACCAGCCTGCCGTTGACGATGCGCACGGCGGCGAGCTGAACGATTTCATCGCCGCGGCTGGGCAGCAAGCCCGTGGTTTCGGTATCGAATACGACATAGGTCAGATCGTCCAGTGCTGTGCTCGCCATGTCGGCGTTGCGGTCTTTGTTCAATAACTCGAAGTCGTAAACAAGCGTACGCGCAGACGTGAGCAAGTGCGGTGGTGCGCAGTCGTTTTCATGCAAGGCCAATACATATCCGGGTTTTTTGCCACGCGAGACACCTAAGGCGCCAGCCAATAGCCGGATTCGGACCCGTAGCGGTCGACAGGTCTGGCAGGCCGTGCATACAATTTCGGTCTCGGTCTCGGTCTCGCATTCGCTGTGCTGCAGCAATTGTTCGTACGCCTGGCGGATGGCTTGTTCGTCCAGATAGTTGAACAACAGGCGGTCCAGCCCTGGTGCGTCGGCGGGTTCAGAATGCCCCAACAGGCTGAGCGCTTGTCCGTTATACAGCGCGATCTGATGCTCGGCGGTGCACATGATCACACCGACCGGAACATCCGCGAGCAGGGTAGTCAGGCGTTCTTTTTCTATGGCCTGCTGTGTGGTCTCGCGGGCGATGGCTTCGGCAAGTTCGTTGCGGGCTTCGTTCAGGTGCTTGATCAAGGCGGTGGCGGCAGGAGCCAGATCGCCCAGGTGGCGGGCCTGGGTGTCCTCGAGTTCGGTGGTAATGTGGGCGTGTGTGCGGGCGCGCAAGTCGCCGGCCAGTCGATCAAGAGGCTTGGCGACGTTTTCGTCGAATAGCCGCCACAGGACGATCACCAGGCCCAGTATGAGGGAACCGGCGATTATGCCTCCGGTAAGCACAGCATTCAGCGTTGCAGGCCTGGGGTCTCTTGCATAGCCGTAATACAGACTAATAACCAAGGCCAGGGCGGTACCGGCAGCCAGCCCGGCAAAAAGCAGAAAGACGCGCTGCCGCAGGCTGAGTCGTTGCAGCAGGGAGTACAGGCTGGTGCAACCTGGTTTCATGATGTCAGGCAGGAAGCGGGTTCTGGCATGCGGCACGGAGCATGGGGTCATCGGCTTTCATGGCTTGCCAGCGGGCATTTTCCAGTTTGCCGGCGGATGTCAGGCGGGTGTCGCCGAGCAGGTCGGCGCGCCTGGCGTGATGGCAATCGAAGGCCACTGGTATCCGGCGAGTGCGCTGCCAGCGCTCGACCAGCAGCAGCTCGGTGACGACCAGGCCGGCTTGATGTTCGGATTCCACCCGGGCGCGGGCATCCAGTGCGATGAAACGGATGGTGACTGGGTGCAGATAAGTCCAGGGAGCCCAGACAGAGCTGCGTTCGCCTTGAGCCACGACAGCCACGGCAGGGGGCAGGCTGGACGTAATGCGGCCGAACCACGTGTATTCATTCCAGACGCTGTAGCTGATCATGCCTGCGCCAATCGCGGCTGGCAAGATCCATCGAGGCGGGAGGCGGCCTCTTTTGGTGAGACTGCGGCGGATGATGAACACCATGCATGCCACAAGGATGCCGACGGCGGCCATTGAAAGAAGATCGACCCACATTCTTGATTACCTTGTCTGGTTCTGGTTTAGAAAATCAGCGCAAGGCGCTGTGGCCACGGTTCATGGCCGATTGCATGGTTCGCACCACGACGAACGCATCGCGCAGATGATTGCGTTCGAAATCGGAAAGATCGGCTGGAGCCAGGTAGTTGGAAGGCTTGTGTCCGTATTTGATCATATCGGCCTGGTTTTGAAGGCGAGTCATGGCGATGACATCGTAGGCTTCGATAAGATCACGGGCTCCCGATGTGGAAATTACGCTGGCTTCCTGGGCGGCTTGTAGCCGTGCCCGTGTATTGACATCGGGGATACGGCCCTGGAGGGCATAGACCCGCGCCAGGTCGGTGACGGGGATGACGCCGTTGAGCTTCATGTCGAGATGATTGCGATGAGGGCCGGTGCGCAGCGGTGAGAATCCACGGATCATGCCCAAGGGCGGGGTATGCAGCAGGCTGTTGGCGATCATGTGCGCCACGAATATCGAGTTCTTTGATGCCATTGCCAGCGTTTCCTCCTGCAGATTGCGGTGCAGGCTGGTGGTGCCGCCTATAGGACGCAGATCAAACATGACGGAGGCCAGCATGTGCGAGGTGGGTTCGTGTGTGACGGACCAGCCATGAAAGTATTCGCGCCATACCCGCACAGGTTGGCACCAGCGCGAATTGGTGGCCATCATGTCGCCAGGGCAGTAGATATATCCGCAGGCGTTGAGACCATCGGAAACGATGCGGGCCAACTGGGCGAAGTAGGGCATGTCGTCGGGTGAGACGCTGTCGTCCAGGAACAGGCAGTTATCCTGATCGGACACGCTGGATTGCTCCTGCCGTCCCTGGCTGCCACAGGCCAGCCATAGGTAGGGCACTGGTGCAGCCCCAAGTTGGGCTTCCGCCATTGTCAGCAGCCGCCGGGTAATGGTGTCGGCAATATCGGTAATCAGCCGGGTGATCACTTCATGAGTGTGGCTGGCACCCACCAGTTGTACCAGCAGGTCGGGAATGCGTTTGCTGATCGTGGCCATGTCGGCCACATTGTCCGCCTTGGCGAGGTCTGTGACCAAGGCCGCCGCACTGACGGCATGGAAGCGCATGATATCAGTCTGGGTGACCATGCCGACGAAATGACCGTGGTCAACGATGGGCAGATGGCCCACTTTGTTTTCCAGCATGTAATGCAAAATATCCGAACCCAGGGCATTCGTAGGCAGCGAGACCGGATCTGCGGTCATGACTTCGCGAACCGTGGTGGAATGATCCCGGTTTTCGGCCAACACCCGGTTGGCCAGGTCGCGCACGGTGAGTAAGCCCAGCAGCGCACCAGTGCCTGCATGGGTGATGCCCAGCGACGAAACATGATGGTCGCGCATGATGCGGGCGGCCTCGGCCACCGTAGTTGACGGCGGGCAAGACAGCGGTGCCCGCGCAATCAGTTCAGAGACTTTCTGCGTGGAAATATCGGCACTGCGTGAATACGGCTGCCGGGCCCGGTTGAAATAGCGTCGGAAAGACACAAAGGTATTCAGCAGCCGATGAAATTCTTCTGCAGGGAGTTGCAGGATATGGCTTTCGCGGGTGGAGCGGGCTGTGGTGGCAGCATATCCGTCGCGCAGAAAACCGCGTTCGCCGAAGGTGTCGCGGGCAGCCAGCATGGAAACCACGGCACCGTGGCGGTCAGTGGTCTGGACTTCGCCGTCCATGATGATAAATACGCCGCCCAGCGGCTCGTCGACCTTGTAGATGAGATCGCCGGCCTGATAAGTGCGGTAACGCATCGTTTCGGCAATATGCAGACGTTCTTCAGCCGAAAGATTGTCGTAGGGATGCGCACTTTCCAGGAATGCTGCAATAGCTGGATGCGTATCGTTCATGGGGCTCGTGTAACAGACGGGTGCATGAAGCACCCGTCTGTTTGATTGATGCCGGGCAAAATTCCCGACGGTAAGCCTACATTAATATTAATGCTGCGTGGCAGCGCCGGCACCCCTGGGAATGCGGATCGACTCAACCATATCCTGAATTTCCTGGGGCGGTTCTTCGGTGAAGGAAGAAACCACGAAGGCCACGACGAAGTTCGCCAGGGCCCCGATAGCGCCAATCGACAGCGGCGAAATGCCGAAGATGTAGCTTTCGGCAGTATCGGGCAGGTTGTTGGTGCCTGGAATAAAGAACCAGCCTTTATAGATGAAGATATACACGGCTGTGAATATCAGACCTACCAGCATGCCGGCAATGGCACCCTGCTTGTTCACACGTTTGAAGAAAATGCCCATCATGAGCGCGGGGAAGATGGTTGCCGCGGCCAGACCGAAGGCCAGGGCAACCACCTGGGCAGCGAAGCCCGGTGGGTTCAAGCCCAGCCAGGTGGATACGATAATGGCGAAGGTCATGGCAATACGTGCAACCATGAGCTCGTCCTTTTCGGATATGCCAGGTTTGATGGAACCCTTGATGAGATCGTGAGAAATGGCCGATGAAATCGCCAGTAACAAACCGGCAGCGGTCGATAATGCTGCGGCCAGCGCCCCGGCAGCCACCAGTGCAATGACCCAGCCTGGCAAGCCTGCGATCTCGGGGTTGGCCAGCACCATAATGTCGTTGTCGGCTTTTACCAGTTCATTGCCCTTCCAGCCCTGTTCAGCAGCGAGCTTGGTAATAGGGTGATCGGCAGGAGCGTTGTCGTTGTAGTACTGGATCAGGCCATCACCGTTCTTGTCTTCGATATCGAGCAGGCCGGTTGCTTCCCAGGTACGGATCCAGGAAAGCTCGGGCTTGCTGTCGATGTCGGCGCGCGAAACAGCGGGGCCGTCGACGGCATTGGCCGTGATGGCTGAAGGCCACATGGTGGTGGTGAGGTTCAGGCGAGCCATGGAACCCACTGCCGGTGCGACGGTATACAGCAGGGCGATGAAGACCAGCGCCCAGCCTGCCGAGGAACGCGCATCTGCCACCTTGGGCACGGTGAAGAAGCGGATGATGACATGGGGCAGGCCAGCGGTACCGATCATCAGCGACAGGGTGAACAGGAACATGTTCAACCGGTTCGTGGTGTCGGACGTATATTCCCTGAAGCCTAGTTCAGTCACGACCTGATTCAGCTTTGCCAGGAAGGCAACATCCCCGCCACCGGGCGCGTAGTTGCCGATAAGACCCAACTGGGGCAGAACGTTGCCGGTCAGGCTTAACGAAATGAACAGCGCTGGGATCGTGTAGGCGATGATCAGTATGATGTATTGCGCGACCTGAGTGTAGGTGATGCCTTTCATGCCCCCGAACACAGCGTAGATGAACACGATGGCTGCACCGATATACAAGCCCATATCGGTCGATACTTCGAGGAAGCGCGAGAAGGTCACGCCCACGCCGCGCATCTGGCCGATCACGTAGGTGATTGAGATGACAATAAGGCAGACGACGGCCAGAAGACGGGCGCCGGTGGAATAGAAACGGTCACCAATGAACTGGGGAACCGTGAACTTGCCAAACTTGCGCAGGTAGGGTGCCAGCAACATGGCCAGCAGCACATAGCCGCCTGTCCAGCCCATAAGATAGGCGGATTGCTCATAGCCGCCGGTAGGGGCCAACGCAATAATGCCGGCCATGGAAATGAAGGATGCGGCTGACATCCAGTCGGCCGCCGTGGCCATGCCGTTGGCAATGGGGTGTACCCCCCGGCCTGCTGCATAGAATTCCGCCGTGCTGCCGGCTCGAGCCCACACCGCAATGCCGATGTATATGGCGAATGTGCCGCCGACAAAAATAAGGTTCAGGGTAAATTGATCCATGTTCCGCCCCTCTTATTCTTCAACGCCGTATTTACGGTCGAGCTTGTTCATCACCTTGGTGTAGACAAAGATCAGAATGATGAAGATGTAGATCGCTCCGTTCTGTGCCATCCAGAATCCGAGATCGGCGCCTCCTACCATGATGCCGGATAGCGCTGGGCGCAGAATAATGCCCATGCCGAACGAACAAATGAACCAGATCGCCAAGCTGATGCCGATGACTCTCAGGTTGGCTTTCCAGTAGGCGTTTGAAGATGAGTTTTCCGCCATGTGTATCTCCTGATCTTAAAGTTGTTGGCGGACGATCGCCCCTAAAGGCGTCGCCTTCTTCTGTCTCCGCGGGATGGAGTATTCGTTTTGAGTATGCTGAGTACTGCTGATGCGTAGAGTCTGCCTGGGTGGACGGGCTGGCAGAAAGTGTACGGATGAGGGGGGGATATCGACAGGCGTACAGTAAGAGGAACTCCGCTGGTGAGCGTTG
The DNA here is from genome assembly GCA_049672825.1 of Pusillimonas sp. Lineage (GTDB taxonomy): Bacteria > Pseudomonadota > Gammaproteobacteria > Burkholderiales > Burkholderiaceae_B > Pusillimonas_C > Pusillimonas_C harenae_A. Next base: position 28,329 of record JBATWU010000046.1, on the reverse strand, counting down.
CAGACTGCTCTAAAGCTATCATTCCGTCGCCTCCGCTTTTTTCGCCGCAAGTATTTATCTGCGTAGTGGGCCCCGCTCTTGGCTGGCAGGTGCCTACAATTTATTTTTCAGCTTTGGTACTAAATCTAGCATGCCTTGACGGTAAGGAGTTTGTCAGTTTTGTTAAAAAAAACCTTGATGTGGCAACAAAACAACGCCCCTCGACGAGGGGCGGGTCTATGCCTGATCAGTGGGGGCGGCGCGAAGTGCAGCGCAAACTACGCCCGTACGGCTGTAAAAAAAGCGGCTTGGGCCGCTTTTTTTACATTACCCGGCTGCGATACTCGCCAGTACGGGTGTCGATCTCGATTTTGTCGCCGATATTGCAAAATAGAGGAACGGCGACTTCCATACCGGTGTTGGTCTTGGCCGGCTTGAGCACCTTGCCGGACGTATCGCCCTTGACGGCGGGTTCGGTGTAAGTGATTTCGCGCACGACGATGGTGGGCAGTGAAACCGAGATGGCGCGACCGTCGTAGAACACGACTTCCACGGTCATGCCTTCTTCAAGGTAGTTCAGGGCGTCGCCCATGCTTTCGGCTTCGACTTCGTACTGGTTGTACTCTTCGTCCATGAACACGTACATGGGGTCGGCAAAGTACGAATAGGTGCACTCTTTATTTTCCAGCACGACGATTTCGAATTTTTCATCGGCTTTGGAAACCGATTCGCTGCCGGAACCAGTCAGCAGGTTCTTGAATTTGAGCTTGACGACTGCCGAGTTGCGGCCCGACTTGTTGTATTCAGCCTTCTGGACGACGAGCGGGTCGCTGCCGACCATCACGACGTTGCCAACACGCAGTTCTTGTGCGGTTTTCATAGATTTAAAAACTCCGGGGTTTCAAGTGCTCCGCCAGATGCCACTGCCGGGCCGGAGCATGACTTACTAAACCGAATATTTTAACCGTTTCCCCGCGCCCGCGCTTTTTAATCGGTATTTCGGGCTGCAATTGCTTACGATCCGGGTCGGAGTTTTCGAACTTCCAGCTGATGATTCGGGCGGTAATTCCTGTGTTTCTTGGTGATGATACGGATCATGATTTCTGCATTTTTCGGCAGAAACGGATCAGTGTTTCGGCCAGGTCCGGCAATTCGGCCTGTTGAGCGGCCCAGGCCGTGCTGGCGGCCTGCCAGTCCGCCCAGCCGGCCGGGCTCAGCGCCTGGCGCAGCAGGGCTGCGCATGCGTGCCGGTCGCCAAGATTCCATGCCGTCATGAGTTTGGCATGCTCCGGTCCGACGGGTGCCAGCGCCAGCCATGCGGCGAGCTTCTTCATATGGGCGTCGCCATCCTGGGGATAAATATGCCAGAGCAAAGGCTTGCCCGCCCAGATGGCGCGAACCAGCGAGTCCTCGCCTCGAATGCAATTCAGGTCGCTGCTCCAGAGCAGCCGGTCAAAATCGGCCTGCGCTACAAACGGCATTTCGTGGACGTAGGCGGCACCTTGCTGCCCGCGGGCCAGGGCCGGGCAGACGCCGGCCGGAACCATGATAACCGTGGGGACGGCCTGTTCCGACAAGACATCCAGCAAGCTGTCCGCGGGTGCGTCCGGATAGCTGAACAAAACAATTTGGCGCGCGCGGTTGGGTGGCGGTGTCATTTTCAGCCCAGGCAGGTCGGCCTTTTGCAGCAGCGCTATCTGTGGTTCGGGCAGGCCGGTCTTGCGCAACAAATGAGTCCGCTGGCGGGGATCGGCAAGCCAGGCATCCCTGTCGGACAGCAGACCGGGTTCGCGCAGCAAACCGCCGGTGCGCGGTGTGAATCCGGGAAAAAAGAAAGCCTTGCGCACACCGTTGGCCTGCAGGGACGGCATGGCATGGCATGACTCCACCCAGGGCTCGGCGCTGAGGTATTCAAGATTGATCCACAGACAGTCGCCGCAGGCCATGCGTTCAATAAACCGGACGGGCGGGTCGCAGCCAAACGCTTCGATCGCGACATCGTGCGGCGCCAGGTCGGGCGCGGGCGAAGTCCAGTGCACGAGTTCGACGCCGTCGATAGGTGGAGGATCCCTATAGGGATCGAGCCGAGGTTCTATGCGGGAAAAACTGTGCAGGTCGTCGACCCAGAGACGGACGGCCCGCTGTCCAGGCATGCGCGCCAACTGCCTGGCCAGGCGCCAGCATACGCCGATGTCGCCGAAGTTGTCGACGACACGGCAAAATATATCGAAAGAAAGGCCGGCCATTCAATGGAAATGAATAGGGGTCAGGTCTGTTTCTTCGGGCAGTTCGGGGTGCAGCATTTCGCCGATGGGGTTTGGAAAGTGCGGTGCGCCGCAATCGTCGCAGAACTCGGGCGCGTAGATTCCCGGCAGGCGCCGAATGTCGGATACACCCATTTCCTTGAGCAGGGCGGCTATTTCGTCGGGGACATCGATATGGCCGGCTTCAAGACCGTCGGATGCAGCTTCTTCCTTGCTGAGCACCGGCCAGATGCAACCGTAGATGACTTCATTGCCTTGGCGCGGGCTGAATCCGATACGGTATTCCTCGATGGCGGTATCGCCGCAGCCGGCGATGACCGCCCGCAGTTCGCCGCCCGACAAGTGGGCCGCCGTCTGAAGCCAGGTGACTGCGGCTTTCAGGGCCAGCGGGCGTATGCGCCGATCGGCCTCGCGGCTATTGAGGTAATAGGCGTCGGGTTGCAGAAACTCGACGTGGCAGCCCGTGAACAGCGGCGCCAGGATGGCCCCGCCTTTTTCAGCCCAGGCGTCGTGGCACTGTTGCCGCGGCACAAAGGTGTTGGCGTCTTGCTTGACCTGCCAGCGGAACAGTGCATTGCCCCGGGGCACGACGATGACGCCGACGACGAAGCGGGCATCGGCCAGCAGGCCGTCAGTGTCGGTCGGCTCGTTGAGGACAGGCGCTTCGGATGGCATGCCCAGCGCTTGTTGCGCCAGGCCTTGCGTCCAGGCACGGGTTTCCTGGAAGGTTTGCGGCATCTGGTCGAAATTGACCAGTCTGGGAATAAAGGCCAGCCGGGCGTCCGGCGCCGCCACACAGCCTCGCACCTGCTCGGTCAACGCCTCCAGCTGGGTGGGCGTCAGTTCGCCCAGGGGCAACTGATAGCGGGTCCAGGCCACCAGGGGCGCAGAAAACAGCAGCGCATCGTAGTGGGTGCCGGCATGTTCGAGCGTGGTGGATTCGGACAGCGTTTCGGCTTGTTCAACCAGAATCTCGTAGGCGTTGATATCTGTGGCAAGCAGATGGTCTAGCGCGGTTTCGACGGTTTTGTTTTTTCTGGCGAGCAAGAGTTTGTTCAACTGGGTGCCCAGAAGGCCTTCCCAGTAAACGTCCTCGAGACGGCTCCCCGAACGCGCCAGCGCTTCCGTCAGACTCAGAAGACGCTGGGCATCGCGGGACAAGCGGGACAGCGTAGTAGCAGGCATAGGATGCATCAAAGGTAAAGCGGATAATCAAGGCCAGGGCCAACAAACCCTAGTGTAACGCTTTCGCCGCGGTATCAGGCTGCGAACAGTTTCAGGTCTAGGTGGTTCGATGCCAGGGTAAAAAAAACTCCCGATGCCGTATGGCATTGGGAGCTCCTGTCGTCCGCAGAGCCGATCAAGGCAGCGGACGGATCTGTGCGCCGGCCTGCGGTCAGGCGCCGGCAAGGCCTTAGACGCTGACCGAATCGGCGATTTCCTTGAAGTCTTCGATCTGATCGAAGTTCATGTAGCGGTAGATCTGGTCGCTATTTTGAGTGAGCACGCCCATGTCGGCCATGTATTCCTCGCGGGTGGGGATGCGGCCCAGGCGGGAGCAGATGGCCGCCAGTTCCGCAGAGCCCAGGAACACATTGGAGTTCTTGCCCAGGCGGTTGGGGAAGTTGCGGGTACTGGTGGACATGACCGTGGCGCCTTCGCGTACTTGGGCCTGATTGCCCATGCACAGCGAGCAACCCGGCATCTCCATGCGGGCGCCGGCGCCGCCCAGGACCCCGTAGTGGCCTTCTTCAGTGAGCTGCTTCTGATCCATTTTGGTGGGAGGAGCCACCCATAGCTTGGTGGGAATGTCGCGCTTGCCTTCCAGGAGCTTGGAAGCTGCGCGGAAGTGGCCGATATTGGTCATGCAGCTGCCGATGAAGACTTCGTCGATCGCGGTGCCCGAGACATCGGACAGCGTTTTTACATCGTCGGGGTCATTCGGGCAGGCGACGATGGGCTCATGCACATCGGCCAGATCGATGTCGATGACGGCTGCGTATTCTGCATCGGCGTCGGGCTCGATCAGTTGCGGGTCGGCCAGCCAGGCTTCCATGGCTTTGATGCGGCGGCCAAGGGTGCGTTCGTCTTCGTAGCCATTGGCGATCATCCACTTCAGCAGCGTGATATTGCTGTTGATGTATTCGATGATGGGCTCTTTGTTCAGGCGCACGGTGCAGCCGGCGGCCGAGCGTTCCGCCGACGCATCGGTGAGCTCGAAAGCCTGTTCGATCTTCAGGTTGGGCAGGCCTTCGATTTCAAGAATGCGGCCCGAGAAGATGTTCTTCTTGCCTTGCTTGGCGACGGTGAGCAGACCCTGCTTGATGGCATACAGCGGGATGGCGTTGACGAGGTCGCGCAGGGTGACGCCGGGCTGCATTTCGCCCTTGAAGCGCACCAGTACTGATTCAGGCATGTCCAGCGGCATGACGCCGGTGGCGGCGGCAAAGGCCACCAGGCCCGAACCGGCGGGAAAGCTGATGCCGATGGGGAAACGGGTGTGCGAGTCTCCGCCAGTGCCCACGGTGTCGGGCAGCAGCATGCGGTTCAGCCATGAGTGGATGATACCGTCGCCGGGGCGCAGCGAGACGCCGCCGCGGGTGCTGATGAAAGCGGGCAGTTCGTGGTGGGTCTTGACGTCGACGGGCTTGGGATAAGCTGCCGTGTGGCAGAACGACTGCATGACCAAGTCGGCCGAGAAGCCCAGGCAGGCGAGATCCTTGAGTTCGTCGCGCGTCATGGGGCCGGTGGTGTCCTGGCTGCCGACGGACGTCATCTTGGGCTCGCAATACGTGCCGGGGCGCACGCCCTGGCCTTCGGGCAGGCCGCAGGCGCGGCCGACCATTTTTTGCGCCAGGGAGAATCCCGTGCCCGAGTCAGCAGGGTTCTGCGGCAGGCGGAAGAGATCAGAGACGGGCAGGCCGAGCGCTTCGCGCGCCTTGGCCGTCAGGCCGCGCCCGATGATCAGGGGAATACGGCCGCCGGCGCGGACCTCGTCGAACAGGACATCGGACTTGACCTGGAATTCGGCAATGACTTCGCCGTTCTTCAGGGCCTTGCCTTCGTAGGGGCGAAGTTCGACGACATCGCCCATTTCCATGTTCGATACGTCCAGTTCGATGGGCAGCGCGCCCGCGTCTTCCATGGTGTTGTAGAAGATCGGCGCGATCTTGCTGCCCAGGCAAACGCCGCCAAAGCGCTTGTTGGGCACGAAGGGGATATCTTCGCCGGTGAACCACAGGACCGAGTTGGTGGCCGACTTGCGTGACGAACCGGTGCCGACCACGTCGCCCACATAGGCGACCAAGTGGCCTTTTTCTTTCAGCGACTCGATGAACTTGATTGGGCCGCGCTTGCCGTCCTCTTCGGGCTCGAACGCGGCGCCGTCGCGCCGGTTCTTCAGCATGGCCAGAGCGTGCAGCGGAATGTCGGGCCGGGTGGTGGCGTCGGGCGCCGGCGAAAGGTCGTCGGTGTTGGTTTCGCCAGGCACCTTGAATACGGTGATGGTCAGGCTTTCGGGGACTTCCGGGCGGCTGGTGAACCATTCGGCGTCGGCCCAGCTTTGCAGAATGGCTTGCGCGTACTTGTTGCCCTTGTCCGCTTTTTCTTTGATGTCGTGGAAGGCATCGAACACCAGCAGGGTTTTCTTCAGGCCTTCGGCGGCAACGGGAGCCAGCTCTTCGCTGTCGAGCAGGTCGATCAGCGGGCTGATGTTGTAGCCGCCCAGCATGGTGCCCAGCAGTTCGGTGGCATGCTTGCGATCGATAAGCGCACAGGTTTCCTTGCCCAGCGTGATGGCGGCCAGGTAAGAGGCCTTGACCTTGGCGGCGTCGTCGACGCCGGCGGGGACGCGGTGGGTGAACAGTTCGACCAGAACCGCTTCTTCGCCGGCGGGAGGCGCTTTAAGCAGCTCGATGAGTTCGGCGGTTTGTTGCGCGGACAGCGCAAGGGGAGGTATGCCCAACGCGGCGCGTTCGGCAACGTGTTGGCGATAATTTTCCAGCATGGTGCATGCCCTTGATTCTAAGAGAGTTGGGGATGAAATTACCCCTTAATTGTAAGAGGAAGCGGGTCTGGAGGCAAATGTCTTATATCTTATATAAGACTTAAAAAGAGGCGAGTGTGGCTTTAAGGGGAAATGAACACGTCAGCGCAGGGAAAATGGCGTTGGAGAACTTTGATTCACCGGCTCTCCCGCATTCCGGGAGGGTGTCGTGCCGCGGGCTTTGCCGGCGGGCAGCCCTGGTTTCAACGCCTCAGACAAGCAGCGCCTGGTATTCCGGATGCTTTTGAATATACGCTGCAACATAAGAGCAAACCGGGCGAACCAGCCATCCCTGATGCCGCGCCGTATCCAGCGCGGCCCGGGCCAGGTCGGCGGCAATGCCGCGTCCGCCCACGGCTTCGGGAACGCCTGTATGCAAGATGGACATGACGCCGTTCTGCAGCTCGTAAACCAGCTCGCTGGCTATGCCGTCTTCGATCCATTCGAAGCGTTGTGCGCCCGCATTGTGTTGTACAGCACGGCTCATATTGTATGAACTCCATAAAAAATTGGCCTGCGTCCGCGACGGTTGGCCTTGCTTTCCGGGAGTTCCCGGACGGTTTTGGCAACCCCGCGGTCAGACCATTGTAAGTAGGATCAGCGTCCACAGTACCAGCATGGCGATCAGGCCGACAAAACATCCGCCCCAGAAGCCGACCAGGGGCCATTTGATATGGATGGAGACATCGGCTGGATGTATATGGGCCAGACGCTGATTGGCGTCGCCAATAATCCAGAATCGGGATTTGGGGAAACTCAAGCGCAGGAAGTAGTCCAGCAAAATCGCCGCCTTGATGCTTAGTGGAAAACGCTCCCAGCGGAATTTGTCCAGATAGGGGTGTCGCAAGGTCTGGTTGATGACGCGCAGGCGAAAAAACCACAATACACCCCCCGACACCAGCGACGTCAGGGCGCAGGCAACCAGCAAAGTAAAGGAAAATGGCAGGGCGTAGAAAGCAAAGTTTTCGAACATGACGGAATGATGGGCATGAAGCGTGTCCCGCGAAACCGGAGGCTTTGGGCGGAACAGGAATAAAAAGCCCCTGTGCAAGCGCAGGGGCGCATCATTGAATTGTACCGGCACATTTCCGGCCAGAGGCGATGCGGCGCCTTGCTTTGTCCGCTCTCGCCGAATCGCTCGCCATTCAAGGCCACCGCCGGGCGACGTCCTTAGATGACGTACAAATCAACATATTCGTGCACGGGCATGCTTTCCAGCGTGTGCTGATCCAGCGAGGCATCGAGTATGCGCCGCTGCTGCCGGGCGGGGAAGCGGCGCGCCAGATTGCCGCGGAACTTGGCCTCCAGCAGCGGAATGCCTTCGGCACGGCGGCGCCGATGGCCGATGGGATACTCGCATACAACCTCGTCCAGCACGCTGCCGTCGTCCAGCTCCACCGTCAGGGCGTTGGCAATCGAGCGCTGCTCAGGATTGTGGTAGTTGGCGGTGAAGGCGGGATCCTCGATACATATGATTTTGCTGCGCAGGGCGTCGATACGCGGGTCGGCGGCGATGCCATCTTCGTAGTCGGCGGCGGTCAGGCGCCCGAATATCAAGGGTACCGCCACCATGTACTGAATGCAGTGATCGCGGTCGGCGGGGTTGTTCAGCGGGCCCTGTTTGTCGATGATGCGCATGCAGGCCTCGTGGGTGCGGATGGTGACCTTACGGACATCGGCGCTGGTTTTGCCCGCCCGGGCCAACTGCTGGTGAATCTCCATGGCGCACTCCACGGCCGTCTGCGCATGGAATTCCGCCGGAAACGAAATCTTGAACAAAATGTTTTCCATGACGTAGCTGCCATAAGGGCGCTGGAAGCGGAAGGGTTGGCCCTTGAACGACACGTCGTAGAACCCCCAGGTGGGGGCGGACAGGGCGGATGGATAGCCCATTTCACCTGTCCCGGCCATCAGCGCCAGACGCACGGCCCGGCTGGTGGCGTCTCCGGCGGCCCAACTCTTGCGGCTGCCCGCATTGGGCGCGTGGCGATAAGTACGCAGGCTTTGCCCGTCGATCCACGCCAGCGAAACCGCATTCAGGGTTTCATCGCGGCTCAAGCCCAGCAACTGCGACGCCACGGCGGTCGATGCCACTTTCACCAGCACGACGTGGTCCAGTCCGACCTTGTTGAATGAGTTTTCCAGCGCGATGCAGCCCTGGATCTCGTGGGCCTTGATCATGCCGGTCAGGACATCGCGCATCGTCAGCGCAGGCTTGCCCGCCGCGACCGCGCCGCGCGAAAGCCAATCCGCCGTGGCCAGTATGGCGCCCAGATTATCCGATGGATGCCCCCATTCGGCCGCCAGCCAGGTGTCGTTGAAATCGAGCCAGCGGACCATGGCGCCGATATTGAAGGCGGCCTGGACCGGGTCGAGCTGAAACTGCGTGCCGGGCACCTTGGCGCCATGGGGAACGACAGTGCCAGGCACAATAGGCCCCAGCAGCTTTGTGCAGGCGGGATACTCCAGCGCCTCCAGGCCGCAGCCCAGCGTATCGATCAGGCAGTTTCTGGCGGTTTCGTAGGCGAGCGTGGACGCAATGTCGTCCCGCCGGACGTAGTCGACAATGTCGACCATGACTTGATCCCACTCGGGGGGCGTGGCTGGGCGCATGTTGGAGCCTCCTGTTGGATTAGCGGAAAACATCCTATCAGTCTACGCCTCGCGCACCTTTCAAGCAGCAATGACCTCGTCGTCCGCCCGGACAAGTTCGCTTAAAACGCGTCTTCAGGCACCCGCACCCAGCCCTCCATCAATACCCGCGCGCTGCGGCTCATGATGGCTTTCTTGACGGCCCACTCGCCGTTTTCCTGGCCGGCCTCGGCCCCCACCCGCAACGTCCCCGACGGATGGCCAAAACAAACAGACTGCCGCTCGCCGCCGCCGGCCGCCAGGTTCACCAGCGTGCCGGGAATGGCCGCCGCGGTACCGATGGCGACCGCCGCCGTCCCCATCATGGCGTGATGCAGCTTGCCCATGGACAAGGCCCGCACCACCAGATCGATGTCGCCGGCGGCCACGGGCTTGCCGCTGGATGCCGTGTAATTGGCCGGCTTTCCAACAAAAGCGACTTTGGGCGTGTGCTGGCGCCGGGCGGCTTCGCCGATATCCGCAATCAGGCCCATGCGCAGCGCCCCATGGGCACGTATCGTTTCGAACATCGCCAGGGCCTGGCCGTCGCCGTTGATGGCGTCCTGCAGCTCGGTGCCCGTGTACCCGATATCTTCGGCATTGACGAAAATCGTGGGAATGCCCGCATTGATCATCGTCGCCTTCAGCGTGCCCACCCCCGGGACATCCAGATCGTCGACCAGGTTGCCCGTGGGGAACATGGCGCCGCCCGCGCCATCTTCTTCGGCGGCCGGATCCATGAATTCGAGTTGGACCTCGGCGGCGGGAAACGTGACGCCATCGAGTTCGAAGTCGCCGGTTTCCTGCACCGCGCCCTGGGTGATGGGCACATGCGCAACAATCGTCTTGCCGATATTGGCCTGCCAAATGCGCAGTGTCGCCACGCCGTTGTGCGGAATGCGGCTGGCATCGACCAGACCGTTGCTGATGGCGAACGGGCCCACCGCCGCGGAAAGATTGCCGCAGTTCCCGCTCCAGTCGATAAACGGCTTGTCGATCGAAACCTGGCCGAACAGATAGTCGATGTCGTGATCGGGCCGCTCGCTTTTCGACAGAATCACGGTCTTGCTTGTGCTCGACGTTGCGCCGCCCATGCCGTCGGTGTGCTTGCCGTAGGGATCAGGGCTGCCTATCACGCGCAGCAGCAATGCGTCGCGGGCGGCGCCCGGCACTTGCGCGGCGTCAGGCAAGTCCTGCAGCCGGAAGAAAACGCCTTTGCTCGTGCCGCCGCGCATATAGGTGGCGGGGACTTTTGTTTGGGGACGATGCGTCATGGGGTGGTTCCTTGTTCCTTGCTTTCCTTAGCTTGCCGTTGCCGACTCGATGAAGTCCTGGGCGAAACGCTGCAGTACGCCGCCTGCTTCATAGATGGATACTTCTTCCGCGGTATCCAGGCGACAGGTGACCGGAACTTCGACCCGCTCGCCGTTCAGGCGATGAATGACCAGCGTCAATGTGGCCAGCGGAGTGGGCTCGCCCCGCACATCATAGGTTTCGGTGCCGTCGATGTTCAGCGTCTGGCGATTGATGCCGGGCTTGAATTCCAGCGGCAGCACACCCATGCCGACCAGATTGGTCCGGTGAATGCGTTCGAAGCCTTCGGCCACAATGGCTTCCACGCCCGCAAGCCGCACGCCCTTGGCCGCCCAGTCGCGCGACGAGCCCTGGCCGTAGTCGGCACCCGCCACGATAATCAGCGGCTGCTTGCGTTCCATATAGGTTTCTATGGCCTCCCACATGCGGACCACTTTGCCGTCCGGCTCGATGCGGGCCAGCGAACCTTGTTTGATCTTTCCGTTTTCCTGCACCATTTCGTTCAGCAGCTTGGGATTGGCAAACGTGGCGCGTTGGGCGGTAAGGTGATCGCCGCGGTGCGTCGCGTAAGAGTTGAAGTCCTCTTCCGGCAAACCCATCTTGGCCAGGTACTCACCGGCAGCGCTGTTGGAAAGAATGGCGTTGGACGGCGACAAATGGTCGGTGGTGATGTTGTCGCCCAGGACGGCCAGCGGACGCATGCCTTTAAGCGTGCGTTCGCCCGCCAGGGCGCCTTCCCAGTAGGGCGGGCAACGAATATAAGTGCTTTGCGGACGCCAGTCGTACAGCGGACTGAGCTGCTCGCCGTGGCTGACGCTGGCGGCGAACATGGGCTCGTAAACGCTGCGGAACTGCTCGGGCTTGACGCTGGCCGCGACGATGGCATCGATTTCTTCATCGGTGGGCCAGATGTCTTTCAGGGTGATGGGCGTGCCGTCCTGGTCTATGCCCAGAACGTCTTTCTCGATGTCGAAGCGTATGGTCCCGGCAATGGCGTACGCCACCACCAGCGGCGGCGAGGCCAGGAAAGCCTGCTTGGCATAAGGGTGGATGCGTCCGTCGAAGTTGCGGTTGCCCGACAGCACGGCGGTGGCATATAGATCGCGTTCGACCACTTCCTGCTGAATCTTGGGATCCAGTGCGCCGCTCATGCCGTTACAGGTCGTGCAGGCGAAGCCCACAATGCCGAAACCCAGCTGCTCGAGCTCGGGCAGCAGGCGGGCGTCTTCCAGGTACAACTGCACGGCCTTGGAGCCTGGGGCCAGCGATGACTTGACCCATGGCTTGCGGGTCAGGCCGCGCGCGTTGGCGTTGCGGGCCAGCAAGCCGGCGGCAATGACATTGCGCGGGTTGCTGGTGTTGGTGCAACTGGTGATGGCGGCGATGATGACTGCGCCATCGGGCATCAGGCCCGGCTCGTTCTCGACCACGCCGGAAATACCGCGCCCGGCCAATTCCGAGGTGGGCACGCGCCGATGCGGGTTGGATGGGCCGGCAATATTGCGGACCACCGACGACAGATCGAACGTCAGTACGCGCTCGTATTCGGCGGCCTGCAGGCTGTCGGCCCACAGCCCGGTGTGCCTGGCGTAGGTTTCCACCAGCTTGACCTGCTGCTCGTCGCGGCCGGTCAGCTTCAGGTAATCGATGGTTTGCTGGTCGATGTAGAACATCGCCGCGGTGGCGCCGTATTCGGGCGTCATGTTCGAGATGGTGGCACGGTCGCCCAGCGTCAGGCGTGCCGCGCCTTCACCGTAGAATTCCAGGTACGACGATACGACTTTCTGGTTGCGCAGGAATTCGGTCAGGGCCAGCACCAGGTCGGTGGCGGTAATGCCGGGCTGCAGCTTGCCGGTGAGTTCGACACCGATAATGTCGGGCAGCCGCATCCACGAAGCACGGCCCAGCATGACGCTTTCGGCTTCCAGGCCGCCCACGCCGATGGCGATCACGCCCAGTGCATCCACGTGCGGCGTGTGGCTGTCGGTGCCGACCAGCGTGTCCGGAAAGGCCACGCCGTCGCGGGCGTGAATGACCGGCGACATCCGCTCCAGGTTGATCTGGTGCATGATGCCGTTGCCCGGCGGGATCACGTCGACGTTCTTGAATGCCTTTTTGGTCCAGTTGATGAAGTGGAAGCGATCATCGTTGCGGCGGTCTTCGATGGCGCGGTTTTTTTCGAATGCATCTTTTTCGAAACCGCCATGCTCGACGGCCAGCGAGTGGTCGACAATCAGTTGTGTCGGGACCACCGGGTTGACCTGCGACGGGTCGCCGCCTTGCTTGGCGATGGCTTCGCGCAGGCCGGCCAGATCGACCAGCGCGGTCTGGCCCAGAATGTCGTGACAGACGACTCTTGCAGGGAACCAGGGAAAATCAAGATCGCGTCTGCGCTCTATGATTTGTTCGAGCGATGCCGTCAGGGTCGCCGGGTCGCAGCGACGCACCAGGTTTTCAGCCAGTACCCGCGAGGTATAAGGCAGTTTGTCGTAGGCGCCCGGCTGGATTGCCTCGACGGCCGCACGCGTGTCGAAGTAATCGAGCCCGGTGCCGGGCAGGGGTTTGCGGTATGCAGTGTTCATGGCGGCTTAGCGCTTGTCCAGGGGAACGAATTTCTGGTCTTCGGGGCCGACGTAATTGGCCGTCGGGCGGATGATTTTGTTGTCGACGCGCTGCTCGATGATATGCGCCGCCCAGCCAGCCGTGCGGGCAATGACAAACAAAGGCGTGAACATGGCGGTGGGCACGCCCATCATGTGATAGGACACAGCCGAAAACCAGTCGAGGTTGGGGAACATTTTCTTGGCGTCCCACATGACGGTTTCAAGGCGCTCGGCGATGTCATACATTTTCGTGTTCTGCTGTTTTTCGGATAGTGTGCGGGCGACTTCCTTGATGACCTGGTTGCGCGGGTCGGAAACGGTATACACCGGGTGGCCGAACCCAATGACGACTTCTTTGTTTTCAACGCGGCGCCGGATATCGGCTTCGGCCTCGTCGGGCGTCTCGTAGCGCTTTTGCACTTCGAAGGCGACCTCGTTGGCGCCGCCATGCTTGGGGCCGCGCAAGGCGCCGATGCCCCCGGCAATGGCCGAATACATGTCGGAGCCTGTGCCGGCGACGACGCGGCAAGTAAAGGTGGACGCGTTGAATTCGTGCTCCGCGTACAGAATCAGCGAGGTATGCATGGCACGCACCCAGTCGTCGCTGGGTTTTTTGCCGTGCAGCAAATGCAGGAAGTGGCCGCCTATGCTCTCGTCGTCGGTTTGCACGTCGATGTAATGGCCATTATGGCTGTAGTGGTACCAATACAGCAGGGCCGAGCCCAGGTTGGCCATCAGGCGGTCGGCGATGTCGCGCGCATCGGGCAGGTTGTGGTCGTCTTTCTCCGGCAGGATGCAGCCCAGCACCGACACGGCGGTGCGCATCACGTCCATGGGATGGCTGGCTGCGGGCAAGGCTTCGAGCGCGCTCTGCAACTGGGCCGGCAGGCCGCGCAGGCTGCGCAGCTTTTGCTTGTACGCCTGCAGTTCGGCGGCGTTGGGCAGCTTGCCGTGCACCAGCAAGTGGGCGACTTCTTCGAATTCGCAGGTTTCGGCGATGTCCAGGATGTCGTAGCCGCGGTAGTGCAGATCGTTGCCGCTGCGCCCGACAGTGCACAGGGCCGTGTTGCCGGCGACGACGCCGGACAGTGCAACGGATTTCTTGACTTTGGGTTTGTTTTCTTGTGTTTCGGTGTTTGCCATGTCTGAACTCCTGAAAAAGTTACTTCGATTTGCCTTGCTGGAACAGCGCGTCGAGCCGGGATTCGTATTCGTGGTATCCGATGCGGTCGTAAAGCTCGTCGCGGGTTTGCATCTGGTCGATGACGTTCTTCTGGTGGCCGTCGCGGCGTATGGTTTCGTAGACCGTCTCGGCAGCCTTGTTCATCGCGCGGAAGGCCGACAGTGGATACAGTACCATGCCGACGCCGGCTGATTTCAGCTCTTCGACCGTGAACAAAGGCGTCTTGCCGAACTCGGTGATATTGGCCAGGACAGGCACATTCAAGGCTTGGGAAAAACGCTTGAAAGTCTCCAGGTCATAGGACGCTTCGGCAAAGATGCCGTCGGCCCCTGCTTCGACGCAGGCAGCCGCGCGGTCCAGCGCGGCGTCCACGCCCTCGACGGCGATGGCGTCGGTGCGGGCAATGATGAAGAAGTTGCTGTCGGTCCGGGCATCCACGGCGGCCTTGACGCGGTCGACCATTTCCTGGGCGGTGACGATCTCTTTGCCAGGACGGTGGCCGCAACGCTTGGCGCCGACCTGATCCTCAATGTGACAGGCTGCCGCACCGAACTTGATCAGGCTCTTGACCGTGCGGGCGATGTTGAAGGCCGAAGGGCCAAAACCGGTATCGATATCCACCATCAAGGGCACATCGCATACGTCGGTAATGCGGCGGATGTCGGTCAGCACGTCATCCAGTGTGTTGATGCCCAGGTCGGGCAGGCCCAGCGAGCCCGCGGCAACGCCGCCGCCCGAGAGGTAAATGGCTTTGTAGCCGGCGCGCTTGGCCAGCAGCGCATGGTTGGCATTGATGGCGCCAATGACTTGCAAAGGCTGTTCTTGTTGCAGCGCCTGGCGAAACAGTGCGCCGGCCGAAGTGGATGATGTTGGAGTATTGGGCACGTCGTAACCTCTTTTCAGTGAGAGACAATGGCTGCGCCATCGATGAGTGCGATAGATGAAGCAATATGTATGCCAGTTTTTCCAGGCATTGGCCTCAACCGGCAGAGTGCGCTAAGTGATAGTAGCAAAAAGGAAATGCGGTCGTCAGGGCAGGGTCGTTCAAGATCAGGCTTCAAGAATTGTTTCATTTATGAAATAATGATGTTTCATTTGAGTTGAATGATTGAAACAAGGGTTGGGGTATGGTGCTTTTTTCTGCTCTGGGCGGTTCCCGCCTGCGTATTGCCGCCGTGGGGTTCCACGGACTCCGGGCCCTGCTCGAAGAACTCGCGCCCAATTACAGCCCCTTGGCCGAGGTGGTCATTCTCGACAAAGCCTATGGCGATGCGGTCGAAAGCATTGCGGCGCTGCGTCAGGCGGGTGGGGTGGATGCAGTGGTGTCGGCGGGCTCCAACGGCGGTTTCCTGCGGGAGCACCTCGATTTGCCGGTGGTGCTGGTCAAGCCGGGCGGTTTCGATGTCATGCGCGGGCTGGCGCGCGCCTCGGGCAAGTCGCGTCGCGTCGCGCTGGTTACTTACGGAACCGTGCCGGCCGAGCTCGCGCATTTCAACGAGCGATTTTCACTGCAGGTCGAGTTGCGCGCCTATACAACCGAAGAGGAAGCCGAGGCCTGCGTGCAGGAGTTGGCGGCTTCGGGTGTCGAGGCCATCGTCGCCCCCGGCCTGGTCGTTGACCTGGCCAAATCCTATGGCCTGGAAGGGATACTGCTGTATTCGCACGGCGCCGTGCGCGAGGCCATGGAAGACGCCATCGAGGTTGCGCGCATTGCGCGGATGGAGGCCGCCCGGCGCGAGAAGCTCAACACCATATTGGGGCAGTTGAAAGATGGCGTGGTGGCGGTCGACCTGGACGAACGCATCGAGACGGCCAACCCGTCGATGGAGGCCATAATCGGGCTGCCGGCAGGGCAAATGATAGGGCAGCGCCTGGGCGCCGTGCAGGGTGAATTGAGCCTGGCCAATACCTTGCGCACCGGCGAGGCCGAGGTCGAACAGGTGCAGCAGGTGAACGGAAAAATGGTGGTGGTCACGCGCATGCCCATCGTGGAGCAGGGCAGGCAGACCGGCGCGGTGCTGATCTGCCAGGATTCCATCGCGATTCAGCGGCTGGATCGCAGCCTGCGCTCGCGCGGCCAGCCCACGGTGCGCAATGCCAGGTATGGGCTGGCCAACCTTATCGGGCAAAGCGGGGCACTCATGCAGGTCAGGCGTCGTGCCCAGACCTGCGCGCAAAGCAGCGCGACGGTCCTGATCGTGGGCGAAAGCGGCACCGGCAAAGAGCTGCTGGCGCAGGGCATACACAATGCCAGCCCGCGCCAGTCGCAGCCCTTCGTGGCCATCAACTGCGCGGCCTTTCCCGACGCGCTGCTGGAGAGCGAGCTGTTCGGCTATGTGGATGGCGCGTTCACCGGGTCCAGCCGCGGCGGCAAAGTGGGGCTGTTCGAGGCGGCGCACACGGGCACGATCTTTCTTGATGAAATCGGCGAAATGCCATTGTCGCTGCAAACCCGTTTATTGCGCGTGCTGCAGGAAAAAGAGGTATTGCGTATTGGCGCCACCGAGCCCACCCCCGTCGATGTGAGGGTGATCGCCGCTACGCACCGCAACCTGGGGCAGCAGGTATTGCGGGGCGAATTTCGTCAGGATCTCTACTATCGCCTGAATATTCTGCTGGTGCACTTGCCCCCGCTCAGGGAACGCGACGGCGATCTGCCATTGCTCGCGCGGCATCTGGCGGAAAAGATTGCCGTCAGGCTGGACAATCGACAGTTGGCCGACGACGACCTGATTCAGACGATTGTATCGGCCGCCCGAGGCTATGCCTGGCCCGGCAATATCCGCGAACTGGAGAACCTGATAGAGCGCACCATGG
Organism: Pusillimonas sp.; assembly: GCA_049672825.1. Classification (GTDB taxonomy): domain Bacteria; phylum Pseudomonadota; class Gammaproteobacteria; order Burkholderiales; family Burkholderiaceae_B; genus Pusillimonas_C; species Pusillimonas_C harenae_A. The sequence continues at coordinate 11,493 of JBATWU010000046.1, read as the reverse complement.
TGTTTCGCGGGCCGGCGCAGGCGGGCAAGGGGATAAGCCCCGATGAACTCAAAGAGATTGCACCCGAGCTTTTCGCCGGCTCCCAGGCAGGTCATCAGGGGCAGGCATTGCGCAATGGCCGCGAAGCGGCGGAGCTGACGCTGCTGCAGGATGTTCTGGCGGAATGCGAGGGCAATCGCGAGCTGGCGGCCGCGCGGTTGGGCATCAGTCGTACCACTTTGTGGCGCAAACTCAGGCGCCTGAAAGCGTTCCAGTCCTGATTGACGCAAGGCGCGGCTTCGCGTGCGCGCCCTGACCCCGGCGTTCGGTTCGCGTCGTCGTGGCCAACGACGGGGCGCGGCGGGCTGTTCTATGATTGACAACGTATCATTCCGAATCAGACCGAAAATAGGAAGAATGAAAGCATGGAACAAGAGCAATGGCTGGGCGCGCCAAGCGCCATCCGCGCTGTCGTGGTGGGTGGCGGCATCATGGGGACCGATGTGGCGGTGGTGCTCCTGCGGGCGCATTGCCCGACTGTTGTCGTCGAGCCCAGGCTGGCCCTGCATGACGGCATACGTGAAAAAATTGCAGGCAACCTGCAGGCGATCGATAGGGGTGAAAATATCGGCTTGCTTGGCCTGGCGGCGTCTATCGACGATGTCGACTGGCGGGAAGTCAGACTGATGATCGAGTGTGTGCCCGAGTCGCTGGACATCAAGCGCGATCTGTTCAGTCTGCTGGCAGACAGGGCGCCCGCCCATACTTTGCTGGCCAGCAATAGTTCCAGCTTCCCCATCAGCCAGATTGCCCAGGGGCTGCCCACCCAAGAGCGCATGATAGGGCTGCACTTTTTCATGCCTGCCCATATTGTGCCCCTGGCCGAAGTTGTGCTGGGGCCGGCAACGGACACCAATGCCGCTGATGCGCTGGCCGCTTTCATGCGGCGCTGCGGCTCGGTGCCAATTCTGGTTCGCAAGGACGTGCCCGGGTTCATCGGCAACCGCCTGCAGCATGCTTTGGGCCGCGAAGCGTTCTCTTTGATTCAGGAAGGTATTGCCACGCCCGAAGATATCGACGCCGCCGTGCGCTTCGGCTTTGGCTTCCGCTACTTGGCCGCCGGCCCCATCATGCAAAAAGAGCACGCGGGCCTGGACGTGCATGCGGCCGCCGCCGCAACAATTTATCCGTCTTTGTCCAATGTGGCGGTGCCGCCGCCGGTCCTGTCCGACAAGCCCCGGAACGGGCAGCTGGGCATGAAATCGGGGCAGGGCTTCTATGCCTGGGGCGAGCAAAACATTGCGGCGGAACGGGAAAGGTATACCCGCGCCCTGCAGGCCAGCCTGCGCATCCTGGCCGAGGAGCTGCCGCCCATTCAGCCCTGATCGGGCGCAGGCAGGCGCGCCAAAGGTAAACAGCCCAAAGACCGGACGGGCGTCCGCGCTTTGGGCTGTGATTCAGCTTATCTTTGGGCTGTGGTTCTGTTTACTTCAGCAGGTCTTTCACGCCATCGCGTTCTTCAAGAAGTTCTTTCAGGGTGAAATCCATGCGCTCGCGAGAGAACGCGTCGATGTCCAGGCCTTCGATGCGGGTGTACTCGCCATTGGCGGTCGTGACGGGCACGCCGTAGATGATGCCTTCGGGAATGCCGTAAGAGCCGTCGGAGGGAACGCCCATGGTGACCCATTTGCCGTTGGAGCCCAGGATCCAGTCGCGCACGTGGTCGATGGCGGCATTGGCGGCCGAGGCGGCGGACGACAGGCCGCGCGCATCGATGATGGCGGCGCCGCGCTTGCCTACGGTGGGAATAAAGGTGTCGCGATTCCAGGCGTCGTCATTGATCAGGCCGGCCAGGCTTTCGCCGCCCACAGTAGCGTAGCGGATATCGGGATACATGGTGGGGGAGTGGTTGCCCCAGACGATCAGCTTCTCGATATCGGCAACAGGCTTGCCCGACTTGGCCGATAGCTGCGACAGCGCGCGGTTGTGGTCCAGACGCAGCATGGCGGTGAAATTCTTGGCCGGCAGGTCGGGCGCGGATTTCATGGCGATATAGGCGTTGGTGTTGGCGGGGTTGCCGACCACCAGCACTTTGACATTGCGGCTGGCGACATCGTTCAGGGCCTTGCCCTGGGCGGTGAAGATCTGTGCATTCACCTGCAGAAGATCTTTGCGCTCCATGCCGGGGCCACGGGGCCGCGCGCCCACCAGCAGTGCCACATCGGCGTCCTTGAAAGCTTCGCGGGCATCGCTGTGCGCGCTCATGCCGGCCAGCAGTGGGAAGGCGCAGTCATCCAGTTCCATCATGACGCCTTGCAGCGCCTTCTGGGCTTTTTCGTCGGGGATTTCCAGCAGTTGAAGAATGACTGGCTGGTCCTTGCCGAGCATTTCGCCCGAGGCGATACGAAACAGCAGGGCATAGCCGATTTGGCCGGCAGCGCCGGTGACGGCGACACGCATGGCGGGTTTGGACATGAAAAATCTCCCGGTAGATGGTAGGAATGAAGTATGAGGAAACAGCAGACAGTGTAATGCTTTTGGGCGCGCCTTAACCGGCCGGCAGAGGCCGAATGGCCTGGCCGGCGCGCACCGCGTTATCTAAGAACAGACGCCCCATGTCATGGGGCGCATAACCCGGTAGCGTAGCGAAAAACCGGCTTTTCGTCAAACATCTTATATCTTATATAAGACAGAAGAGTGTTAGACAGAAATGCTCAGGCATGCGAGAATAGCGGGCGTTCCACAAGCATTTTTCGAACCTCTCTTTTCCGCACTGCATAAATTTCTCCCATGTCCGACGCCCCCCCAACCGATCGTGGTCCGGTGACTGAACGCGCAGCCAGCAGCGCCGCGTTCAGTCCTCTGTACCAGCAGATCAAGGGGCTGCTGCTGCAAAGCCTGGACAGGGGCGAATGGAAGCCCGGCGAAGCCATTCCCAGCGAGCTCGAACTCGCTGCTCGCTTCCAGGTCAGCCAGGGAACGGTACGCAAGGCCATCGATGAATTGGCAGCTGAAAATCTGTTGCTGCGCCGCCAAGGCAAGGGCACTTTCGTGGCCACGCACCACGAAGCGAAGGTCCGCTTCCGCTTCTTGCGCCTGACGCCCGACGACGGCAAGCAGGCGGTTTCCGGAAGCCAGATTCTCGATTGCCGGCGCGTCAAGGCGCCCTCCGACATCGCCTCCCTGCTCGAACTGCGCAGCGGCGATATGGTAGTCAATATCCGTCGCCTGCTTTCTTTCGACCAGGCGCCCACCATACTGGACGACATCTGGCTGCCCGGCGCGGTATTCCGCAATCTGACCGCCGAGTCGCTGGCCCGCTATCGCGGTCCTCTGTACGCCTTGTTCGAATCCGAATTCGGCGTCAGCATGGTGCGGGCCGAGGAAAAAATCCGCGCGCTTTGCGCCGCAAGCGAATCGGCGCAGTTGCTTCGGGTCGAACCGGGCACCGCGCTGCTGCAGGTCGAACGCGTATCGTATACGTATGGCGATCGCCCCGTGGAAGTACGCAGGGGTTTGTACGTAACGGAACGATTCCATTACCGAAACAGCTTGAATTAAAAGGGCCTTTTCGCCGATTTGGTACATCTGCGCTAAATCGGCGAAAATGCCAGTAGCGCTTTGCAATAAATTATTTTGTTTAACTCGAGGCCATCATGTCCGATTCAGCTTCAAAGCCGCGTCTGCAGTTTCGCAATATCAGCGTACCGCAGATCGCGAGCTATCGTCTGCCCCTGGCAGGAAAATCGTCAATCATGCACCGCGTCAGCGGCGCCCTGCTGTTTCTCTGTATTCCGCTGGTGATCCTGCCTTTGTTCGCGCTCAGCGTGACGTCGCCGGAAAGCTTCGCCAGCATACAAGCCTGGGTGGCCAATCCTTTATGCAAGCTGGTCTTGCTGGTTCTCATCTGGGGTTATCTGCACCATTTTTGTGCCGGTATCCGCTATCTTGTACTCGACCTGCACATCGGCAACGACAAGCATACCGCCCAGAAGACGGCAGGCGTCGTGTTTGGCGTCAGCCTGGCGCTGACCCTGGTGTTCGGTCTTAAATTGTTTGGGGTGTGGTAATGGCTCAAGAACGCATTGGGGTACATCGCCTGGTTGTCGGCGCGCATTACGGCACCCTTGATTTCATCGCCCAGCGGGTTACCGCGGTCATCATGGCCGTGTATACGCTGGTGCTGCTCGCGGGCATCCTGTTCACGCCCGAGCTCAATTTCGAAGGCTGGCGCGGCCTGTTCACGTTCACCTGCCTGAGCCTGCCTGTTGGGCAGTTGCTGGCCACGCTGGCCTTTCTGTCGCTGGCCTGGCATGCCTGGATAGGCGTGCGCGACATCTGGATGGACTACGTCCGCTCGGCTGGCCTGCGCCTGTTCCTGCAGGTACTGACCATCCTGTGGCTGGTCGGCGCCGTTATTTATTTCGCAAAAATTCTCTGGAGTTTATAAGCCGTGGCTGCTGTCAAAAATTCCTTACCGCGCCGCCAGTTTGATGTGGTGGTCGTCGGCGCCGGCGGGGCCGGCATGCGTTGCTCATTGCAACTGGCGCAGGCCGGCTTGTCGGTCGCGGTCTTGTCCAAAGTGTTTCCCACGCGCTCGCATACCGTTGCCGCGCAGGGAGGCGTCAGCGCTTCCCTTGGCAACATGAGCGAAGACAATTGGTATTGGCATATGTACGATACCGTCAAGGGTTCCGACTGGCTCGGCGACCAGGACGCCATCGAGTTCATGTGCCGCGAGGCCCCCAACGCCGTCTACGAACTCGAACACTTCGGCATGCCTTTCGACCGCAACGCCGATGGCACGATTTATCAGCGCCCATTTGGCGGACACACGGCCAACTTCGGTGAGAAGCCCGTGCAGCGCGCCTGTGCGGCGGCCGACCGCACCGGCCACGCCATGCTGCATACCCTGTATCAGCGCAATGTAGCCGCACGCACGCAATTTTTCGTCGAATGGATGGCGCTCGATTTATTGCGCAATGAAGCGGGCGACGTCCTGGGCGTGACCGCCCTTGAAATGGAAACCGGTGAAATCTACGTCCTGGAGGCCAAGCAAACCGTGCTGGCAACCGGCGGAGCCGGCCGCATCTGGGCTGCGTCCACCAATGCCTTCATCAATACCGGCGACGGCCTGGGCATGGCCGCGCGTGCCGGCCTGCCGCTGCAGGATCTCGAATTCTGGCAGTTCCACCCCACCGGCGTGGCCGGCGCGGGCGTCCTGATCACGGAAGGCGTGCGCGGCGAGGGCGGTATTCTGCTCAATAAAGACGGCGAACGCTTCATGGAGCGCTACGCGCCCACCCTGAAGGACCTGGCGCCGCGCGATTTCGTGTCGCGCTCCATGGACCAGGAAATCAAAGAAGGCCGCGGTTGCGGCGATGGCAGCTACGTGGTGCTCAAGCTCGACCATCTGGGGGCCGAAACCATACAGAAGCGTCTGCCTTCCATCCGTGAAATCGCCATCAAGTTCGCCAACGTCGATCCCATCAAGGATCCGATCCCGGTCGTGCCCACCATCCATTATCAAATGGGTGGCGTGCCCACCAACATTTATGGACAAGTGGTCAGCGTTGCCAATGGCGAAACCACGCCGGTCAACGGCCTGTATGCCATCGGCGAATGCGCAGCCACCTCCGTCCATGGCGCAAACCGCCTGGGCACCAATTCCCTGCTCGATCTCATCGTGTTCGGCCGCTCGGCTGGCAATCATATTGTCCAGACGCACCCGGAACGCCAGCATGCTCACCAGCCTATCCCCGAGTCGTCCATCGACTATTCGCTCGATCGCGTCAACAAGATCGAGTCGCGCACGTCCGGCGAGAAAGTCCAGGATGTGGCCAACGCCATGCGTGTCTCCATGCAGCATCACTGCGGGGTATTCCGCACGCTCGATCTTTTGGCCAAGGGCGTCGAGTCCATCGAAGGCATCGCCGAGCAAGTGGAACACATCCACTTCCAGGACAAGTCCAAGGTCTTCAATACGGCCCGCATCGAAGCGCTTGAAGTGTCCAACATGATCGAAGTGGCCCGCGCGACGACCAAGTCGGCCGCCAATCGCACGGAAAGCCGGGGCGCGCACGCGCTCAGCGACCACCCTGAGCGCGATGATGAGAATTGGCTGCGCCATACCTTGTGGTTCTCGGAAGGCAGCCGTCTGGAATACAAGCCGGTCACCATGAAGCCGCTTACCGTGGAAAGCTTCCCGCCCAAAGCACGGACCTTCTAAGCAGGATATCGAAATGAGTCAAAAACGTATCGTCAAATTTGAAATCTACCGCTACGATCCTGACAAGGACGAGCGTCCATACATGCAGAAGCTCGAGGTAGAGCTGCAGCCCACGGACAAGATGCTGCTTGACGCCATCATCCGCATTAAGAACGATGTCGATGACAGCCTTGCCTTGCGCCGTTCCTGCCGCGAAGGGGTGTGCGGCTCCGATGCCATGAACATCAATGGCAAGAACGGACTGGCCTGCACCACCAACCTGCTCGAGCTCAAGGAACCCATCGTGCTCAAGCCCTTGCCGGGACTGCCTGTCGTGCGCGACCTGATCGTCGACATGACGCACTTCTTCAACCAGTATCATTCGATCAAGCCGTTCCTGATCAACGATCAACCGCCGCCCGAGAAAGAGCGCCTGCAGTCGCCCCAGGCCCGGGAAGAGCTCGATGGCCTGTATGAATGCATTCTGTGCGCCTGCTGCTCGACGGCCTGCCCGTCCTTCTGGTGGAATCCCGACAAGTTCGTAGGGCCGGCCGGTCTTTTGCAGGCCTATCGGTTTATCGTAGACAGTCGCGACGAGGCCACTGGCGAGCGACTCGACAATCTCGAGGATCCTTACCGCCTGTTCCGCTGCCACACCATCATGAACTGTGCCGATGTCTGTCCCAAGGGGTTGAATCCATCCCATGCGATAGGCAAGATCAAAGAAATGCTGGTACGTCGTGCCATATAGGGTTCAGGGTCGCCGATGAGAAAGTTGTCAGAGCTGGAGCGCGCGCGCCTGCGTTGGCGTGCGCGTCGTGGTCTGCTTGAAAATGACCTGATCATCACCCGATTTTTGGATCAATACGAAGCCGAGTTGACCGACACCGATGTTTCTGCCTTGTCTTTGCTTTTCGAGATGGGCGATAACGAGTTGCTTGATGTGTTGTTGGCCAGAACAGAGCCTGACGGCGTATACGATACGCCGGACATTCGCAGACTGGTCGAGCAAATGCAGAAGCTGTAATTTTTAAGGAAAAAAGTGATGCAATTGTCAGATAAGAAAGCCACGCTATCGTTTTCGGACGGCAGCGCGCCGATAGAGTTCCCTGTTTATCAAGGTACCGTCGGCCCTGATGTCATCGATATTCGCAAGCTATACGGCCAAAGCGGCATGTTTACCTACGATCCGGGTTTTCTTTCGACTGCCGCTTGCGAGTCGGGAATCACCTATATCGATGGCGACAAGGGTGAGCTGCTGTATCGCGGCTTCCCCATTGAGCAGCTTGCGCAGAATTGCGATTTCCTTGATATCTGCTATTTGATCCTGAACGGCGACCTGCCCGACGGAGCGCAGAAGCAGGAATTCGATTCGCTGGTCACCAATCACACGATGGTGCACGACCAGATGCAGTACTTCCTGCGAGGCTTCCGCCGCGATGCGCACCCCATGGCGGTGCTGACCGGTCTGGTGGGCGCCATGTCGGCGTTCTATCACGACTCCACCGACATCACCAATCCGCATCATCGCCACGTATCGGCCATTCGCCTGATCGCAAAAATGCCCACCATGGTGGCCATGGCCTATAAATATTCCCTGGGCCAGCCTTTCATCTATCCGCAGAACGATCTGTCGTACACGGGCAATTTCCTGCGCATGATGTTCGCTACGCCTTGTGAAGAATACAAGGTCAACGAAGTTGTGGAACGCGCGCTTGACCGCATTTTCATTTTGCACGCCGACCACGAGCAAAATGCATCCACGTCCACCGTCCGTCTTTGCGGTTCCTCGGGTACCAATCCTTTCGCGGCCATTGCCGCCGGCGTGGGCTGCTTGTGGGGTCCGGCGCACGGCGGCGCGAACGAAGCGTGCCTGCAGATGCTGGAAGAGCTTCAGGCCAATGGCGGCGTCGCGAAAGTCGGCGAGTTCATGGAAAAGGTGAAGGACAAGAATTCGGGTGTGCGCCTGATGGGCTTTGGCCATCGCGTATACAAGAATTATGATCCGCGCGCCAAGCTGATGCAGGAAACGTGCAAGGAAGTCTTGTCGTCCCTGGGCCTGGAAAATGATCCGCTGTTCAAGCTGGCGATGGAGCTCGAGCGCATTGCGCTTGAAGATCCGTATTTTGTCGACCGCAAGCTGTACCCGAATGTGGATTTCTATTCCGGTATTGTTCAGCGGGCCATCGGTATTCCCACGTCCTTGTTCACGGCTATTTTTGCCCTGGCGCGCACGGTGGGCTGGATCGCCCAATGGAGCGAGATGTTGTCCGATCCCGATTACAAGATCGGCCGTCCTCGCCAGCTTTATACGGGCGCGCAAACGCGCGACGTGCCGGCCAAGCGCTGATTCTGGCTTTATCTGCAAGGGCGGGGCGTTTTTAAGGCGCCCCGCCTTTTTGTTTGGCCATCGACGGCCGAGTGGCAGGGCGTTACTTGGGCAGGCTGGCTGGCCCGAGGTTATGCCGCCAGGATGAATGCCATCATTTGCCTGACATAAACTGGAAGTTCGTCGGCCGCGCGCACGCACAGCATCAGGTCGCGGGATGCCCAGCTGTCGGTCAACGCTATCCGTTTGATGCGGGCCGTTCTGGCACAGCGCACGGCTGCGGCCCTGGGCACCACGCCTATGCCGATTCCCCGGCCCACCATTCTGCAAACCGCATCCAGGCTGCGCAGACGCACCCGATAGCCCAGCTGTTTGCCCGAGCGGCGGGCGTGATGCGCGATATGTTCCTGCAGCGCGCTGCCTTCAGTCAGCCCCACAAAGTCGTAGTGGATGATTTCCGCCAGGCTGACCGACGTGCGTGGAGCCAACTCGTGGTCTTTCGGAACGATTAGCGATAAAGGGTCGTGGCGGAAAGTATGGGCTTCCAGCCCTTGCAGATCCACCGAGTCGGCCACGATGCCGATGTCCGCCGTGCCGGCGCGTATGGCATCGGCAATGCCGTAGCTCATTCTCTCTTCCAGATCGACCGATATCCGTGGATGCTGCGTCAGGAAATCGCTAAGAATGTCGGGAAGGTATTCGCTGAGCGCAGCCGTGTTGCAGAGCAGGCGCACATGTCCTGTCAGGCCTTGGCCGTAAAGGCCCAGCTCGCCTCGCATGCGATCCATTTGCTGCAGTACGGCGCGGGCATGATGCAGCAGGGTGCGTCCCGCCGGAGTGGCCTGGACTCCGCGCCGGCCGCGAAGCAACAGGGCCACGCCCAGCGCTTCTTCCATGCCCTTGACGCGTTCGCTTGCGGAGGCCAGCGTCATGTGTGATCGCTGGGCGCCGCCCGTAATGGTGCCCGTTTCGTGAATGTTCAGGAACAGGCGCAGATCGGTCAGATCGAAACGCATGAAAAAAGCATACCATGCGCCGGCAAGCACAGGCTATGGCCACGCCTGAGGGGCAGTCAGGAAAAGCCGCATTTCGCCAGGCTTGGTTCGGCCTCAGAATAGGCCTGGATACTGAGTCTTGATTTCGCCTCGGAGTCTGTGTTGATCTTGATGTTTGATGTCGCCCTGGAGACGCTTACGATGTTGTCTGAAATGCTTGCTGGTTTTACGTCCCATCTGTTTTGGCTGGTGGCGGCGGTATTTCTGCTGGCGGGGCTGGTCAAAGGTGTGGTCGGCCTGGGCCTGCCCACGATCTCGATGGCCTTGCTGTCCATCTTCATGGCGCCGGCGCTGGCGGCTGCCTTGCTCGTCATCCCTTCGCTGGTCACCAACGTCTGGCAAACCCGGCCTTTTCCCACTCTGGTGTCCATGCTGCGGCGCATCGGCGGCATGCAGGTGGGCGTCGCCGCCGGCACGCTGGCGGGCGCCATGATACTGGGCGCTCCGGCCGGCGCCTGGGCCGCCATATCACTGGGGCTGGCGCTGATCGCCTATGCCGCCTGGGCGCTGTTTGGCCGTCCGCTGAGAGTGCCTCCGCGCACGGAAAGATGGCTGGGCCCGCTGGTAGGCGCCTCGACAGGCTTCATTACGGCGGCCACGGGCGTCTTTGTCGTGCCGGCCGTACCTTATCTTCAATCCCTGGGCCTGACGCGCGACGAATTGATCCAGGCCATGGGGGTGTCATTCACCGTTTCGACGCTGGCATTGGCTGCGGGCCTTTGGATCAATGACAGTTATTCAGTCGGCGCGGTGGGGGCTTCACTGGCCATGCTGATTCCCGCACTCGCCGGCATGGGTGCCGGGCAACGGCTGCGCCAGTCGCTGGCCCCGGCTGTCTTCCGGCGCTGCTTCCTGATCAGCCTGGCCATTGTCGGGGTTTATTTGGCTGTCAGTTCCGGCCATTGATGCCATCCCGTCCCTGAGATGTTTCGCCTGCCGGTCCATTGAAAATTACGGGCAGGCAAAACATGAGACAAACCTGTCGGGACGGACCGAATTCGCACCGTTATGACAATTGTCATTGGGTCTACCCGCCGTTTATGTTTTTTTATCGCAGCCCGCAAGCACTACGCTGCGACAAGGCACGTATTGCCACTTTTACCCTAGGACAACGGCATTCACCCACACTGGCCGTGCAGCGCCCAAGCCGCCATAGTGAGTATCCCGATTCGATACCGTCACGGATGCCCGCATGGCTTACCGCTCGCACTACGACAGCGCCTGGAAAGACGCGCTCAGCGCCTACTTTCCCCCGTTCATGGCCTTGTTCTGGCCGGCCCTGCACGCGCGCATAGCCTGGTCCCAGGCACCGGTCTTCCTGGACAAGGAGCTGCGCGCCGTCATGCGCAGCACCGCGCGCGGGCGCCGGCATGTGGACAAGCTGGTGCAGGTGCAACTGCTCGATGGGCAGCAGGCGCTGGTGCTGATCCATGTGGAAATCCAGGCGGGCCGGCGCCTCAAGCTGTTTACCCAGCGCATGTTCACCTATCACATCCGCCTGCGCGAGCAGTACCCCGGCCGGCAGGTGATCAGCCTGGCGGTACTGACCGAGCGCGGCGAAGGCGCCCAGCGCATGTCGTACACCTATGAATACTGGGGCTGCGAACTGATGTTCAGCTTTCCGGTCGTGCATCTGGAGGCCTGGCGCACGCGCCTGCCCGAGCTGATGGCGTTGGCCCCGCAGAACCCGTTCGCGGTGGTGATCCTGGCGCAGCTGCAGGCCAACGCCACACGCGACGGACCCCAGCGCCTGGCGCGCAAGACGGAGCTGGTGCGCCACTTGAAGCATTGGGGGTTTGGGCGCGATAATATCCAGCAGATGGTTCGCATCATCGATGCGATGGTCAGCCTGCCGGCTGAATTGGAGCCGGCCTTCGAGCAGGCCATCCACCAACTGGAAGAGGAAACGCAAATGACTTACG
>JBATWU010000045.1:0-27384 GCA_049672825.1 Pusillimonas sp. | reverse complement strand
GGTTGAGCACGCCGCCGTTGCGGGCGGTATCGGAGAGGCAAGGCCACAACTGCTTGAGCGCGACGCTTGTGGACAATCCGGGGGATTGTCCACCGCGCGAGTTTTGTGGCCGCTCCGATACCGCCAGCAACGGCGGGAAATCCCGGCGCAGCCGGGATCGTGCGATCTGAGCGGCATCCAGCGCCAGGCGCGGCGTCGGTCAAGAACGCCTAAACGCCACCCGCGTAACCAGACTGCCGCCAGGCCTCGAACACGGTAACCGCCACGGCGTTGGACAAATTCAGGCTGCGCTGCCGCGGCAGCATGGGCAAGCGCAGGCGCTGCTCGGGCGGGAAACAGGCCAGCTGTTCAGCGGAAAGCCCCGCGGTTTCGCGGCCGAACACAAAGACATCGCCAGGCAAGAATGAAAACTCCCCCACCAGGCGGCTGCCCCGGGTCGTCATGGCGTAGCGGCGGACGGGATCCCCTCCTATGGCATCCAGGGCGGCGCCCAGACTGTCATGCACCCGCATGGCAGCCCATTCGTGATAATCCAGCCCGGCTCTTTTCAACTTCTTGTCGTCCAGATCGAAACCCAGGGGCCGCACCAGATGCAGGCTGGCGCCAGTATTGGCGGCCAGGCGTATGACGTTGCCCGTATTGGGAGGGATTTCGGGCGATACCAGGACGATATGGAACATGGAAACAATAAGTGGCATACAGGCATGCCGGCGACGCGCCAAGCTTGCCGGCTGATTTTACAGGCAATGCCATTTCGTCCGCATTATTCCATGCCGCCGCGCGTCGGCACGGCGGGCCCCTCAATGCCGGGATACGGCGTGCGGGCCAGCACCAGGCCCCACACCGATGCGGCACCGGCCGCCTTCAGGGCAAGGGCCGCGCTGTGCAAAGTACTGCCGGTTGTCAGGACATCGTCGATCACCGCAACATGGGCGCCGGGTATGGCGCGCGCGCAGCCATACAAGGACTGTGCGCTATGCCATCGCGCCGCCCGCCCCAGGCTGGCCTGCCTGCGGCCTTCACGCACCCTGAACAACAGCTCGGGTCGATAAGGTCGATGCAGCCTGCGGGCCAGGCCTTGCGCCACCTCGGCGGCGGGGTTGAAGCCGCGCCTGAGCAAAGCGCCTCGGCTCGACGGCACCGGAACCAGTACAGCATCGGGCGGCAGCCCCGCACCGCCCGCCTGTACCGCATCAGCCAGCAGACCCGCCAGCATGCCCGCGCTGGTGAATTGCCGCTGGACCTTCAGATAATGAATCAGCAAGTCGCCCGGTTCGGCGTAATCGAAAGCCGCGATAATGCGATCGAACGCGGGCGGGCGCTGCGCGCAATCGGGGCACCTTCCGTGCCCGCTCAGCCTCAGGCAACATACCGCGCAGCGCGGCACATGCGCGCGCATCGAGTGCAACACGGCATGGCGGCAATAGGCGCAAAGGCCGCCGCCCCTGGCACTGTCGCGGCACAGGCCGCAAGTGGTGGGCACGCGCGCCATGGCGGCGCGCGCAAATTCGCGCAGGCCCGGCAGATAGGCCATAATGGTATTCTCTTAATCAGGTTACAGGGCGGTGATCAAGGCAAACAAGCTGCCGCTATCTAAGCACCTTTTTCCCCCAGACACCATACGCGCGCACACATTAATGTCACAGCCACCTTCCCTGCGTATCGACCCGGCGCATGTCCGCCGGCAATTTTCCCGCCGCAGCCCTCTGGATGCCGCCCAGTTCCTGTACGGCGAGGTTGCGCAGCGCATGCTGCAAAGGCTGAGCTACATACGCATTGCGCCGGTGGCGGTACTCGACGCCGGTTGCGGCGCGGGGCACGCGCTGGATCCATTGCGCGCGCGCTACCCCGCCCTGGATTACACCGGGCTGGACAACTGCCAGGCGCTGCTGGATATCGCCCGCGAACGCTACATCGCCAAACCGGGCTTCTGGCAAAAGCTGCGCAATAAACCGACACCGCCGGTTCGGTTCGTGCAGGCGGATATGGCCAACTCCGCGCTTGCGCCCGAATCCCACGACCTGGTGTGGTCCAACATGGCGCTGCATTGGCACCCCGAGCCTCACAACGTCTTGAGCGAATGGCGGCGCATCCTCAAGCCGGGTGCCCTGGTCATGTTTTCCTGCCTGGGGCCTGGTTCGCTGGCCGAGCTGCGCAGCGCGGTGGACAGCGCGGGGCTGGCAACGGCGACACCCGAATTCGTCGACATGCATGATTTTGGCGACCTGCTGGTCGAGCGCGGTTTTGCCGATCCCGTCATGGATCAAGAGATTCTGACGCTTACCTACCGCAGCCCCCAGAAACTGCTGGACGACATGCGCATACTGGGGGGCAATCCCAGCCTCGATCGCAAGCGCGGATTGAGCGGAAGACATTGGCGGCAAAAGCTGCTGGATGCGCTGGAAGCGCAGCGCAACGCCGACGGCACCATACACTTGAGCCTGGAAGTGGCCTACGGCCACGCCTGGCGCTCGGCCGCCCATAGGGCCGCGCCTGGCGAAACACGTATTTCAGTAGGTTCGATCGGGCGTTCGAAGGACCCCAGCAATACACGCCCGACAGTCAAGCCCCGGAAAACCGGCGAGCCCTAGGGCATTGCTGTCGTCGGCCGCTGCCTGACCGAGCGCAGCGAATTCAGGTGCTGGTGTTTCTTTTGCGCGAAGAATCGATACCCAACTGCTTTAGCTTGCGATACAGGTGAGTGCGCTCGAGGCCTGTTTTTTCGGATACCCGCGTCATGCTGTGGTTCTCGCGGCCCAGATGGTATTCGAAATAGATACGCTCGAATTCGTCGCGCGCATCGCGCAGGGGCTGATCCAGCGAAATACTGCCCAGCAACGAATTGTTTACCTCGGCGACCGGCTCTTGCGCGTCGGGCGTCGGACTGGTGGTCAGCGGCTGCGCCTGCTCGGCGCGCCGTTCAGGCAAACGCGCCGCCGCAACCAGCGCCGGCGTTACCACGGGACGGGCCAACCCGGCAGCGATGGTTTTAAGCAGCTTTTGCAGCGTAATGGGTTTTTCAAGGAAGTCGACGGCGCCTATGCGCGTGGCCTCGACCGCGGTATCGACCGTGGCGTGGCCGCTCATCATGATCACCGGCATGTCGAGCAGGCCTTGAGAGCTCCATTCCTTTAGCAGACTCACCCCATCGGTGTCAGGCATCCAGATATCAAGCAGGACCAGATCGGGCCGGGAACGCAAACGCGCGGCCCTTGCCTGAGCCGCGTTCTCGGCGAGCTCCACCGTGTGACCTTCGTCATAAAGAATCTCTGACAAGAGTTCACGAATACCTATTTCGTCATCAACAACCAGAATTCTGGCCATAAAGCGTCACCTACCTTTTTTCCGCATTATCGTTCCCTTGCGTTACTTCGTCCAGCGCGGGCTGTACATCGGCAAGGCGCATCAAGAGGATGGAAATGCGCGCCCCCCCATCACGGCGATTTGAAATATCGATACGACCGCCGTGTTCCTCGATAATTTTTTTAACTATAGCAAGACCGAGCCCTGTTCCGCTTACTTTGGTTGTGACATAAGGCTCGAACACACGATCCAGCACCTGAGGCGCAAAACCGGGCCCGTTGTCGGACACGGTGAGCCTCACGGCAAGATGCTCGGCGCCGTCATCGGCACGCGAATGAGTCTGTTTAGTCTGCACATAAATCCGGGCATCCGCAAGAGGCTGTTCCTGGCATGCGGCGTCCCGGGCATTAGCCAGCAAATTATGAATGACCTGGCGCAACTGGGTTGGGTCGCCTTCAATATGGGGCAGGCCATGATCGAACTCTACATGCAGCCCCACGCTCCGGCCGTCCTCGCGTACCGTGCCTTCTATGGGATCCCACCCATACAGCGCCAGAACATCGGCGATCAGCCCATTGATATCAATAGGCTGCATCTGCGCCGGCGGCGTGCGCGCATATTCACGAAAATCGTCCACCATTTTCTTCAGTGAGGCCACCTGGTTGACTATGGTGTTGGTCGAGCGCGTAAGCATGGCGGCATCTTCGTCGTTCAGGCGGCCGCCCAGCTTCATGGCTAGCCGCTCAGCCGAAAGCTGTATGGGCGTCAGCGGGTTCTTGATTTCGTGCGCCAGGCGCCGTGCCACTTCGCCCCATGCCACCGTGCGATTGGCCGAGATCACTTCGCTGATATCGTCGAACACCACCAGATAGCCATTGCCGCGCCCGTCGACCTTTAAATGCGTGCCCCGGGCCAGCAACGTAATGACGTGCTTTTTCTTTTCGTTGTCGGTTGCGGCGTCCAGCTCCAGCTCGAACTGCTGCTGCCAATACAAGCGCTCCGACCCCACCGCGGTGTGCGCCGCAAACGCCTGCCTTATCAATTGCGACAGGGCGAATGCGCCATCGGCCGTTTCCAGGGGGCGTCCTTTCACGGAGCGCAAATCCACACGCAGAATGCTTTGCGCGCCCTGGTTGAACATGGTGACCCGGAACGTTTCGTCAAACACCAGCACGCCCGACGATAAGTTGCTGAGCACGGACTCCAGATAGACGTTGGAGCGCTCCAGCTGCTGGCGGTTTTTCTCGACCAGATGACGGGCCTCGTCCAACTGCCGCGTCATCGCGTTGAATGACCGGGTCAACTGACCCACTTCATCCCGCTCGGGCGGCTCGGGCAGGGGCCGGTAGTCCCCCACCCCCACCGCCTGTGTTCCGGCCGCCAATGTCAGCAAGGGGCTGACCAGACGCCGCGATACCGCCAGCGCCACCACGACGGCGGCAAACACGGCCAGGATCAAGGCCAAAGTCAGGGTAATGCCATACAGCTTGCGCAAACCCAGGCGCGACAAGGCGAGTTCCTGATAGTCGCGAAACCCCTGCTGGACCTGATTCGCATTATGGGCAATCTGCTCGGGCACGGACTCGATGACTTGCAGCCAGCGCGTATCGGGCGAAACACCCAGCGACGAAGAAAGCCGCTCGGGCGTATTGACCGGCACCACGACCCGCAAATGCAGGCCCGTGCTTGATGCGATGTCGACGCCTTGTGCGTCGGGTACCTCGTCGGCCTCGGCGGCCGAATAGCCTCGCGAAATCCGCAGCTGGTTGATGACGCTGGACGGCGGCACATCGGGGAAGAATTGCCCGTAAGCCGATGACGAAAATGCGACCAGGCGGCCATTGCCCGTGAAAACCATGGCCTCGGCCACACCGCTGGACTCTCGCAGCCGTGTGATCATGAGCGCCATATCGGCATCGGTGGCGGTACCCAGGCGGGCGGCCATGCCTTTGGCCCGGCTGTTCAGGTCACCCAGCTGAGAATCGAGCGCGGCGCGGCCCAGGTTCAGGCCTGCCTCGAGCGCGCTGTCCACCCGGACGTTGAACCACGACTCGATCGAGCGCGACATGAACTGCACCGACAGGACGTAAATCAATACGCCGGGCAACACGCCTATCAAAACAAAATACAGCGCGAAGCGGGCCGTCAGGCGCGCGCCGAACTGACGTCTGCGAACCTGGCGCATGAGCCGGGCCGCCAGCACCACGACCCACGAAATCAGGGCAACGGCAAATATGCCGTTAAGCACCAGCAGCGTATCGTACTGCTGCGCATAGCGCGAAGCATTCCCCGTGGACCAGACCAGCAGGGCCAGCAAAGACAGCGCACTGGCGGCGGCAACCGCCAGCGCAATGCGCAAACTCCAGCGGACTATGGCCGGGGTTCGTCGACTGAGATTGAAAAGCTGAAGTTTTTCCATGGGGTAGCCAAGGACCAGGCACTGCTGTTGTAGGCATCGACTTGAAAGGGCCGGGCGAGAAGCGAGGTATCCAGGCGCACGCGCAGCCGGCCTTCATATTCTTCATCATGTTCAAGGTCTGCGACATTTGCCACGACCCATCCGCGTATATTGCGCACCACGGACAGCGCGTCGTCGAGCGAGGATTCAGGCAAGGACAATTCCCCGGTGCCTACACGCCACTGCCGTGTGAGCGCGTTATACACAATACGCCATGTTTGCTGCTCGTCGACAACTTTTTTGTCGAACCACCACCAACGCGTGGATACAATTTCAAGATCGGCGGTAAAGTAAATGGGGACCCCTTTCTGGGCGGCATTGCGCAGGTCGCCAGTGACGGCAAAATCAATATCGGCGTCTATATACAGCTTGCCATCGCGCACCACCGGCTCCACGCTGACCACGCGCTCGTTCGCTTCCGGCATGCTCACGTCGGCGTGCGCGGGCAGGAACAGGCACAGAAAGAAAGTCAGCAGGAGTCGCAACATTAACGCTCACCCGTACACATACACAAAACCGAATCAAAGCATCATTTTTGACGACTCAAGCCGTCTTGGCAAACAATGCGTAAAAGAAGCCATCATGCGACACCGCCTGCCCGTCCGCCAAGGGCAGCAATTGCCCCGGGGCCGCAAGCCGGGAAGCATCCGGATGACGAGCGGAAAATCCCGCCGCCTGCCGCTCGCCTTCTTCCGGAAAGATGGAACACGTAGCATAAAGCAAATGGCCGCCCGGCCCGACCGTCTTCCACAAGGCGTCGACGATCCGGCGCTGAAGGGCGGCGGTCCTGGCGATATCGGCCTCGCGCCTTAGCCACCTGATATCGGGATGACGGCGCACCACGCCCGATGCCGTGCACGGCACATCGGCCAGGACAGCGTCAAAGGGCCGGCCATCCCACCAGGCCGGGAGATCGGCGGCATCGGCGCAGCGCACCGAAACCGAACTGCTGTTCAGCCCCAGACGCTCCAGATTCTGCGTGACCCGCTCCAGCCTGCCCATATCGGCATCGAGCGCGAGCATCTCCACATCGGCCCGCTCCAGCACATGCGCCGTCTTGCCGCCAGGCGCAGCGCAGGCATCCAGGACCCGCATGCCGGGCCGGACGGGCAGCAACAGCCCCGCCTGCTGGGCAGCCAGGTCCTGCACCGACCACCACCCCTGTTCGAAACCCGGCACATCATGAACAGGCCGCGGCGCCAGCAGCACAATGGCCTCGTCCCGCACGGGGGCGGCGGGTATGTCGGCCTCGCGGAGCGCCTCCAGCATGCGCGGCACTGAAGAACGGCGCACATTGACGCGCAGCGTCATGGGACCTGGCACATTGGCGGCCCGCAACAAAGACTCCCACTGATCGGGGTAGCTGCGCCGCAGCCGCGCGATCCACCAGGCGGGGTGGTTGAACACCGCTTCCGGATTTTCCGCAGCCTGAGCTAAAATAGCGCTTCTTTCCCGAATAAAGCTCCGCAAGGTGCCATTCAGCAATGCTTTATAGGCGCGCATTTTGTGCTGGCTGTCCGCTGCCTTGACGGCCTGGTCGACCACCGTATGCACGGCATATACCGGCGCATGACGCCATCTGGCCGGGTCCGGGGCGTCGTCGTCCGCGTATTCCAGCGCCGTGTCAAGCAATGCCAGCGACACCAGCAGCAGGGCATCGAACCCAGGGTTGGGCGGCGTACGCCGCACCAGAATCTGTTTTACGGCACGCGCCATCCCCAAATGCCGCATGACATGAAACGCAATCGCCTGGGCCGATGCGCGTACTGCGGCAGGCGTCGCGGCCAGGCTGTCCGACAGCGAACGGCCGGCCAGCACCGCCCGTACATTCTGGGCGCTGGCCAAAATGGTATCGGAGAGTGTCGGAGTACGGGTCTGCGAGAAGGGGATATCGGGCACGAATGCAACAACCTGCGTAAGTTCGCTTTCACACGGACTTTATCATCAATTTGCGCGCCGGCCCTGTTCGCGCCGGAACATTCTTCCCGCAGCCTTAGAAAACTTTGCCCAATTCTTTAATCGAGCCACAGGCTCAACGAGGTAAACCATGAGTTCCCCCAAAGTCGGCTTTGTCAGCCTGGGATGCCCCAAAGCGCTGGTTGATTCCGAGCGCATCCTGACGCAATTGCGCACCGAAGGCTACGCCATTACGCCCGACTACGACAATGCCGATGTCGTGGTGGTCAACACTTGCGGCTTCATCGACAGCGCCAAGGCGGAATCGCTGGACGCCATCGGCGAGGCCATCGCCGAGAACGGCAAAGTCATCGTCACGGGCTGCATGGGGGTCGAGGAATCGCTCATACGCGACGTGCATCCCGCCGTACTGGCGGTAACCGGCCCGCAGCAATATGAACAAGTGATCCGCGCCGTGCATGAAGCGGCCCCGCCCAACCTAAGCCACGACCCTTATATCGACCTGGTTCCGCCCCAGGGCATCAAGCTGACGCCGCGCCATTACGCTTACCTGAAGATATCCGAAGGCTGCAACCACCGCTGCAGCTTCTGTATTATTCCATCCATGCGCGGCAATCTGGTCAGCCGCCCCATCGGCGACGTCATGGGCGAAGCCGAACGCCTGGTCAAGGCCGGTGTCAAGGAACTGCTGGTCATTTCACAAGACACCAGCGCCTACGGCGTCGACGTCAAGTTCCGCAGCGGCTTCTGGAACGGACGCCCCATCAAGACACACATGACGCAGCTCAGCGAAGCCCTGGCGGGCTTTGGCGTGTGGACCCGCCTGCACTATGTGTACCCCTACCCTCATGTCGACGAAGTCATTCCGCTGATGGCCGAGGGCAAAATACTGCCTTATCTGGATATTCCCTTCCAGCACGCCAGCCCCAAGATCCTGAAGGCCATGAAACGCCCCGCCTTCGAAGACCGCACCCTGGCCCGCATCAAGCGCTGGCGCGAGGCCTGTCCGGAGCTCACCCTGCGCTCCACCTTCATCGTGGGCTTTCCCGGTGAAACGGAAGAAGACTTCCAGTACCTGCTGGACTGGATGACCGAGGCCCAGCTCGACCGCGTCGGCTGTTTTCAATATTCGCCGGTGGAAGGCGCGCGCGCCAACGAGCTGGCCGATCACGTGCCCGACGACATCAAGCAAGACCGCTGGGACCGCTTCATGGCGCACCAGCAGGCCATTTCCACCGCCCGCCTGGCGCAAAAGATAGGCCGGGAAATCGATGTCCTGATCGACGAAATCGACGAAGATGGCGCCATTGGCCGCTCCAGCGCCGACGCGCCCGAAATCGACGGCAATGTATTCGTCAGCAGCGACAAGGCGCTGAAACCCGGCGACATGGTGCGCGCGCGGGTGACCGACTCCGACGAATACGATTTGTATGCGGACGCGATCTAGCTTCCGCTTTAAATGGCTTCCAGCAAAAGATTGCGCGTAAATGTCTCCGCGATATCGCTTACCCGGGTGCTGCATTTTTTCGTCAACGCCAAATTACCCGAGGAAATAGCGCGGGACAATTCAGCATGCGCGCTTCCCACCTCGTCCAGATTGTTGAAGCGCCGATGATGGATAAAGTAGAAACGCTGAGAGAACGTATGCAGGGGCCGAAGCGCGCGCGCCGCATAGGGATTACGAGCAAACTGGGCCACCACCCGTTTGATTTCGAAGTGGAATTGCAGGTAGGCGAATACGTCTCCCTTGTGCCCGGCCGTTTCGATGGCGTCCGCCATCGTCCGCAAATACTGCCGCTCTCCCTCGAGCGCGCTTTTGGCCGCGCGTATCGACACGATTTCCTCGAGCGCCCGGCGGGTTTCCACAACACACATCTGGTCTTGTATGGACGTGGTTGAAATCATGATGCCTGCCCGCTTGAGCACCGTCACCAATTGATCCGAAGCCATGCGTTGCAAAGCTTCCCGAACCGGTGTGCGGCCTATGCCTACAAGTTCGGCCAGTTCGCTTTCCTTCCAGATGGACCCCGGGGCCAGTTCGAGCGTGACAAACCGCCTTTCGAGCTCTCGATGCGCGATGTCTACCAAAGATTCTTTTTTTGTCTCTTTATCCTTAGCCATTTGATAAGAATCGCGATCGTCCACGCCGGACAGGGTCATAAAGGGGAACATGAGGAATCTTAACATTTTACGCCCGCGCCATGAGCGTATTCCCCCCGGGGATTCCCCGCAGGATGACCACGCTGGACCGCCGCCCCTTCCGACGGTCCATCCCCAATTCCCGAGGCCAGCCGCTGCTACGAAGCCGGCACCGGACACGCCTCTTGAAATATCCAGGCGTCCATCGTCTTGAGCGCGGGGCTGATTTTCGGAACAAAGCCCATCTGATCGAGAATGTCCCGTTGAAGATCGACGCCGGGCGCTATTTCAATCAGCTCCAGGCCTTCCTTTCTGACCGCAAAGACCGCCCGTTCCGTAATGACCAGGGCTTCTTGATTTCGATTCGCCACACCGCTGCAAACGGGATACGTGATATGGCCGACCTGGGAAACGAACTTTTTGTTTTTCCCTTCCTTTTCAATACGCAGGACGCCATCTTCCGATGCAATGCTCAGGCCGCCGGCGGTAAAAGTTCCCGTAAAGATGAGCTTGGACGCATTATGCGCGATATCGATGAATCCACCGGCCCCGGGATTGGCCGCGCCGAACTTGCTGACGTTCACATTGCCGTCGGCATCGAATTCCGCAAAAGCCAGCGCCGTGCATTCGCACAGACCTCCATCGATCGCATCGAACTGCGTTACACCGTCGATCAGCGCTTCCGGCCACATATTGGCCGAGAACTGCCAGCCCGTCATGACCACGCCTCCGTAGGAGCCATGTTCCGTGGTGAAACGATACTCGTGCATATTCCGTTCATTCAGGGCACCGTCTTCGACCATAACCAGGGGCATGTCGGACGACGCGCCGAACCCCAGTATGGTCAATGTATGCTTGGGCACTTCCATATAGGCTCGCCGGCCGATAATCTTGTCGGCGCCAAATGGAATTTTTGGCAACGAATCCAGTTGCAAGTTGGCAGGCGAAAGGTAGCGCGTATCGTGAGGCGTATCCGTGACCATGACCTGATCCGGCACGATCACGACCTTGTCGACGAAATCCCCGGGTATGCGGACCATGCCCGCAGGCCGGGAATAGCGGTCCACCTGTCGGGTAACCTGCGCCACAACTGTACCGCCGCATGCCTTGGTGGCCAGGGCCAGCGCCAGCGCGGAGGACATCAGCCCTTCATCCTCGAAGGACAGATTGCCGAATTCGTCCGCTGAAGTGGCCCGGATGAAGCAATGATGTATGGGCCAGCTGCGGTAGAACAGATAGTCCTCGCCTTGGAACGACACTTTTTCCACCAGGTCCTCGGTGGCCAGTGCGGTCAGCTTGCCGCCGTCCTGCTCGGGGTCGATGTAGCTGCCGATGCCTATCTTGGTCAAGTAGCCAGGGCTTTTCCGGGCGACCTCGCGCAGCCAGTGCATCGACGCGCCTATCGGCCAGCTGTATGCCTCGATCGCTTCCTGCTTGATCAGCTGCATCAGCTTGGGGCGCTCGCCCGTGCCCGGATGCACGGGGTTGATATAAGAACCGGAAACGATTCTTTTCATGAGGCCTTTTTTTGCCACGCGGTCCATGCCACCGATATCCATGGCATCGCCCGTTCCGCAAGGGAAATAAAAGGTCAGATCCCTGGGGCTTTTTTCTTGCTCGAACCGGTCCCCCAGGCCTTTCAGCAGCGCGTCGGGCGTGATCCACCCGATGACACCCACGCTTGCAACAGTTTGGCCATCCTGAATACCAGATACCGCATCCTTCAAAGAGCATACTTTGCTCATGCCCGAACTCCAAATTTCTTTAATGTCGCGATAGCCGTCGGGTGTTTGCAATTCTCCGCAAACATATGATTGGCAATCACATCTCCGGTTTCGCCGTTTTTACCCGCATGCGGCGCAAAATACGCCTTGACGGAGGCCACCGCCACATCGGGAAGCCCGACCAGCCCCCGGGCGACTTCCAGTGCTGTTTTCAGTGCCTGGCCATCTTCCGCCAGATAATCCGCCAGGCCTATGCGATAGGCCTCGACACCGTCACACACCTCGCCTCCCCAAGCCAGGCGCCGGGCAGCCGCCGGACCCAGCCTGGCCACCAGGGTTTCCAGCCCCCACGGAGGGATCCAGCCTATCTGCACCTCCGGCAGATGCCAGCGGCACGAAGCGGCGCTGACAATGACATCGCACGACGCCGCGAACACGAATCCGCCGCCCAGGGCAAAACCCTCCACGGCCGCAATGACCGGCTTGCGCAATTGACTGATGGAACGGCAAAACTGGCCCGTATCGGCTTCGTGCACGCACATGCCTTCCAGATCCATGTTGGCAAGCTCTTTCAGGTCGCTGCCTGCGCAGAAGCCCGGCGCGCTTCCGGTAACGATCGTGACACGGACCGAAGGATCCGCTTCGATCTCCCGAAGATGCCGCTTGAGCGATAGCACGGTCTCTTCACTTAGCGCATTGCGCCGATTGGGGCGGTCTATCGTCAATATGGCGACCGCCCCCTCTGAACTGCGTTGTATCATGGTGTCAAGCTCCCAATTCAGCGCCATCGCGATTCAGGGCAAAGCGGATGTCTTCGCCCTTGACGTCTCCGACGGCAAGGTTTTCATTAATCGCCAACGCGGCCGCATGCCCTATCGCGTGCCCGTAGCTGAAGCACTGGGCAGTCACCCGGGCCGAGGCCATCGCCTCGTGCTCCGCCGAGAGGCAGCGCCCGGCAAACAACAATGACTCGCCCCTCGAGGGCACAAAGCATTCATACGGAATTTCGTAGTAGTCCTCGAATAGCCAGGACAAGCGGGGCTTTTCCCCACTGTGCAGTTCGATGGGCCAGGCGGACCGGGCAATGCCGTCGCGGCGTTTTTCACCCGCAACCACATCATTGTTGGTGAGCACCTGGCGGCCGACCGCCTGGCGGGTCTGCCGGGTACCGACCTGTACTCCCGTATCGTTCAGATAGGCCTGCCCGCATCCCGCCAGATGATCCCGGAAGAAGCGTTCATACTCCCGCACCTGCTTGCGGCCTTCAAACTCGGCTTCGCTGAAGTCCCTGGCGATCAAGGGGTTGAGCTCACGGCCATCGCCGCCTATGACGCGGGTGCAGTTGCAGATCAACTCGCCAGTCCGGGGCGTGGGGAATAAAAAGACTTTCGCCCGGGGCAGCTTGTAGTCGCCGGCGGCATTCAGCGATAGGATCAACTGGGTGATCCGGTCCGGCATGATCGAGTCCTCCCCGTATTCTTCCAGGAAGCGTTCCACATCCACGCCCGACAGACGGAAGATCATGGTTGGATTCTGCACATGGCCATCCTGGCCCACGCGGGTCGCCAATCCCGCCATGGCAACCAGATCGGCATCGCCGCTGGCATCGATCGTGACTTTCGCCCGTACTTCCAGCTTGCCCTGCTTGGTATAGGCAATAACGCCTGCGATGCGTTCACCGCCGTCCAGCAGGACATCGGTTACCAGGCTGTGATACAGCACCTGCACACCCTGGCTTGCCAACAGGCCTTCGGCACTTTCACGCCAGGTATGCGGCTCATGCACGCGCGTAAAGGTTTGGCCGTAGCGGACCGGTCCGGTGAGCCCGTTGCGCGCTTCCATCGCGGCGATGAAGTCATCAGCAAAGCCATGCACCAGACGTTCCGGCGCTTTTCCCCTGCCTTCATGCGCCAGATACAGCCCGCAAATCGTTCCCGACATACCCGCCACCGCGCCGCCACCGCAAAAGCCGTAGCGCTCCAGCACAAGCACCTTCAAACCCTGGCGGGCCGCCGTATACGCGGCGGCCACGCCCGCCGCACCGCCCCCCACTACCAGGACATCGGTATCGAGGCGCCACGCCGGGCGCTTATCGTGAATGGATACTTGCGTGGAAATTCGATTCTGTTGCATTGATATCACCTCGCAATCATGGTTTGCGGAAGCCATAGCGCAATGGCGGGAAATGCCATCACCAGCCCCAGCCCCACCAGTTGCAGACCCAGGAATGGCCATACCGATCGAAAGATATCGCCGATGGAAATATTGTCCGGAGCGGCGCCCTTCAAATAGAAAGCGGCGGGACCGAAAGGCGGCGATATGTAGCTGATTTGCATATTCATGCAAAACAGCACGCCCAGCCAGATCGGGTCAAAACCCAATGCGATGGCTACGGGCACGAATACCGGAGCCGTCAGAAGCAGGATGCCGATCCAGTCCACGACGCAGCCCAGCACGATCCAGATCAGATTCATGGTGATCAGGACGCCCCATTTGCCGCCCGGCAAGCCAAGCAGCATTTCTTTCAGGTACTGCGTGCCGCCGGCCATGGTGTATACGCCCACCAGCACCGAGGCGCCAAAGAACAGCCAGTACAGCATGCAGGTGACCTTGGTCGTGTCGACCACTGCCGCGTACAGACCCTGCCAGGTGAAGCGCCTGTTGACCAGGGCCGCTGCCAGAGCACCCACGACCCCTACGCCGGCTGCTTCCGTCGGTGTCGCCCAGCCCAGGTAAAGCGAGCCCAGCACCGAGAAAGCCACCAGGCCGGGGAGAATCAAATTCTTCGCGTAGCTCAGTTTTTCAAGGAAGGGGATATCCAGCTCCTCCGGTGGGGCGCTGGGCGCGATTTCCGGTTTCAGGTAGCTGATGATGACGATGTAAAGAATGTACAAGCCGCCGAGCAGCAGTCCCGGAAAGACACCCGCCATGTACAACTGGCCTATCGAGGTACCCGAGGTCAAGGCATACATGATGAACACGACGCTGGGCGGGATCAGCGTCGAGAGTCCGCCGCCGGCGCAAATCGAACCCAGCGCAAGCGATTTTCCATAGCCTCGCTTCAGCATGGCGGGCAGGGCAACCACGCCCATGGTCACGATCTCGGCGCCAATCACACCGACCATCGCGGCCATCAGGGCGCAGGAAATCACCACCGCCACAGCGAGCCCGCCTCGCAGTTTTCCCGACCATATATATGCGGCCTTGAAAATATCCTCTGCGATGCCGGCCTTCTCCAGAATGTTGGCCATCAGGATGAATAGCGGCACGGACAGCAGAATATTGTTCCCCATCAGGGTAAACACCCGGCTTACGACGATATTGAGCGTATTCAGGTCGAACAGCCAGATGGCCATTACCACCGCGACGGCGCCTGTTGCGAAAGCAATGGGCAACCCGACCACCAAAGCGCTGATAAGCGATCCGAAAACGAGGAGCGTTAAGTATCCTAAGGACATGATCTGCCTTATTTAAATAGGTGTGTGGGTGCGCTTACGCTTTTGGGGATCTGAAGTTCTCGATCAGATTCGCCAGGCCTTGCAAATACAGCAGCAGTCCGGCAATGGGAATTGCGAACTTGACGGGCCAGATCGGCGGATTCCAGAGCGTGCCCGAGGTCTCGTTTTGCAGGAACGAAGTGACGGCCATGTCCCATCCGTACCAGATCAGCGTGAAGCAATAGGCCGAAAACAGGACGAACGCCACCAGATCGCACAGTCGGCGGCCGTGCCAGCCGAAGAGCTCGTAGACCATGTCCACGGCCACGTGCCGGCGATACAGCAAGGCGTAACCGCCCCCCAGCACATAGACAAAGCCCGCGATGTAGGTCATGGACTCGTCCGCCCACAAAGCCGGCGAGTGGAAAACACTGCGAGCTATCACCTCGCGCGCGATGATGACGACCACCAGCAGAATAAGCAGGCCGGCCACGCGGCCAACCCACTCATTCACACGCCCAATGATGTGTATGAATAAGCTCATCTTAATCAGGCCAGGAGTTTGATTTCACGCAGATAGGCTTGCTGGGACTCCACCGCCTGTTTGGCCAGCGGGCTTTTCTTCGCCCACTCGCCCCAGACCTCATGCGCCAGCTCACGGCCACGCAGACGATCGGCATCGCTCCAGGCAATGAGCTCCACGCCTTTTTTCTTCACCTCTTCGGCCACCACGATGTCGTTCTCGGCAATCTTCTTGACCTGATAGGCGGAGAATTCTTTCCAGGTTTGCTCCACGATGGCCTTGACATCGTCCGGCAGCGCTTTCCAGGCCGCCTTGTTGACAGTGAAATCCTGGATAGGCATGGAGTGGAAGCCAGGATAGGTCGCAAACTTGGCGATTTCGAAAAAGCCAATTTTGTTGTTGACCGACAAGGTGGACCAATCCACTGTATCCACGACGCCCTTCTCCAGCGCGGAATAAGCCTCGCCGCCGGGGATTACGACAATCGAAGCTCCCATTTTCGCAATGGTTTCCGCGGCAAGTCCTTGCGCGCCGCGATGCTTGAGCCCCTTGAAGTCGTCCGGGCCGCGGACAGGCACTTTGCAAGTCAGCGACTCCACGCCCCACCACGTGCACCCCACGGTATAGGCGTTGAACCTGTCGTAGGCGGTTCGGATCATTTCCATTCCGCCCTTTTCATTCAGCCAGGCGTTTTGCTGCATGGGCTCGGTGTAGCCGAACGCAAAATCGCCTATCACGGCGAGGGCGGGTTCCTTTCCCGCAAAATAGCCCGGATAAGTTGAATGCCCCTGGATAACGTTCTGGCCGACCGCATCCAAGGTCTCGAACGTGCCGACAATGGCGCCCGCCGAGAATGGCGTGATTTCCAGACGGCCGCCCGTATTTTTCTTTATGTTGTCGCAGAACTCCTGGAACATTCCATAGGTATCTTCTCCGGCGCCCCACAGCGTTTGCACCTTCCACTTTGTGGTCTCCTGAGCGCGCGAGAGAGATGGCGCGCCCAGGATCGATGTTGCTGCGGCAGCGGATGCGGCCTTCAGTATTGAACGGCGATTCATGCTCATGATATGTCTCCTGTCTCCGATTATTGATTATGTTTTACAAGCTGGTTTTAATTATATCTGTGATATATTTAAGCGAGCATCAGGGTTTACCCCAGAACCAAGATTGGCTTGAAGAAGGCTGAAAACCGAGAAAAAAGGTGCTGGATTCCGAAACTGTCACGGCATAAGCGGAGCTCTGGCAGGCAGTTCCCGACAGGACACTAGTGTCCTGTTTGCTTAGTGCTTAGGTTTGGATGCTCAAATTCGGATGCATGGGCTTGTCAGGCAAGGCGCAAGCCGCAGCAATAGAGTGGAGAGGCGGGGCCTTGGCCGCGCAAGGGGGGGGTGCCAGCCTGTTTTGCGTCGGAAGCTAGGCACCCGGGGCTGCTTTACGGATGTGAGTGCCACCCCTGCATGAAAGAGGCGACTGGCTGGCGCTTGCCGCCCGCCTTTTGTAGTTCCAGCAGACGCAGCACTCCATCCGCGGTCATGATATCGATGCCTTCGGCGCTTGCGCGCACAAGCTGGCCCGGTGGCGACCCCAGCCGCGTCACGCTGTCGGCATCGTTGGGCAGCGCGACCGCATTCCACACTTTGACGGGATCTTGCAGGCCTGGCAAGCTCATGGTCGAACCCGGCACGGGGTCAAACGCGCGTATGCGCCGTGCCAGCACTGCGGCCGGCTGGCTGAAATCCAGCGGCGATTCCGACTTTTCCAACTTGGCGGCATACGTGACGCCTTCCTCGGGCTGCGGCTGGGCCGCCAGCGTGCCTCGCTGCAACCCATCGATGGCATCGACTATTGCCTGCGCGCCCACGCTGGCCAACTCGTCATGCAGGGCCGCCGCATTTTGCCCGGCAATAGGCACCCTGCGCGTAAGCAGCATGTCGCCCGTGTCCAGGCCCTGATCCATCTGCATGATGGTTACACCGGTTTGCGCGTCGCCCGCCTCGATCGCTCGCTGTATGGGCGCCGCGCCGCGCCAGCGCGGCAGCAGGCTGGCGTGGATATTGAAACAGCCGTGCACAGGCAGCGTCAGCACCCATTCGGGCAGGATCAAGCCATAGGCGGCCACCACCATGAGATCTGGGGCGGCGTCCTGCAAGGCCTGCTGCGCCCAGCGGGCCTCATCGGGGTACTTGCCGTCCAGACGCAGACTGCGTGGCTGGCAAACAGGAATACCCGCCGCCAGCGCGGCTTGCTTAACGGCGCTGGGCGTAAGCTTCATGCCCCGACCCGAGGGCCTATCAGGCTGGGTCAGCACCAGCGGCACTTGATGCCCCGCGGCAAGTATGGCGTCGAGCGCCAGGCGGGCAAACTCCGGCGTGCCGGCAAATACAACTCGCATAAGTGAAAAAGCCGATTCAAAACAATGAATCGGCCATCATAACAAGCGCGCAAGGCGCCGGACAATCATGCCTTGAGCGCTTCCCGCTCTTGTTTGCGCAGCCGCGTCTTGATGCGGTTTTGCTTCAGGACCGACAGATACTCGACAAAGACCTTGCCCAGCAGATGATCGAGCTCGTGCTGAACGCACACGGCCAGCAGGCCGTCGGCGTCGAACTCGTAAGTATCGCCCTTTTCGTTCAAGGCACGCACCCGTATGCGCGCCGCGCGCTGGACTTCATCGTATATGCCCGGAACCGACAGGCAGCCCTCTTCGTAGACCTGGGTCTCCTCGCTTTTCCAGATGATTTCCGGATTGATCAATACGATGAGGTCGTTGCCGTCTTCCGAAACATCGATAACGACCACGCGCTCATGCACATCGACCTGTGTTGCGGCCAGGCCCACGCCTGGCGCGTCGTACATGGTCTCGGCCATGTCGCGCACCAACTGGCGAATGCGGTCATCGACCTCCTGAACCGGCTTGGCCACCTTGTGCAGGCGCGGGTCGGGATACCGAAGGATGGGAAGTAAAGCCATAAAACTGATCCGGTAATGCGGGTAAGCCTCTATGATAAAACAAACCCCGACCTGTGTGCCGCCCCCCGGCGATCCGCTGCGCTCAAACCAGGCAACCCCTTGCTCGCCGCAGCGCGGCAAGTTCATCCCGCCGAGGCCAAAATCCGCCCGCCTTGTGTCACACTAGCGCATGCCCCTTACCTTGCCAAAAGAAGAGCTCAGCTCATGGATACGCCTGTCGCTTGAACCCGGTCTTGGCCCGGCCCAGGCGCGCAACCTGCTGGCCACCCTGAGCCTGCCCCAGGATATCTACGCCGCATCGGCCGGCAGTCTGGCCAGGCTGCTGCCCAGCCATTTGGTGCAACAGCTCAAGCAGGCCCCCGGCGATGAAATCCAGAACACTATTGCCAAGACCCTCGAATGGCTGGAGCAGCCGCAGCATCACCTGCTGACACTGGCCGACCCCGCCTATCCCCGCGCACTGCTCGATACCCACGACCCGCCGCTGCTGCTATACGCCAACGGCAACCCCGGCCACCTGTCCCGCCCGGCAATTTCCATCGTCGGGGCGCGCAGCGCAAGCGCGGGCGGCATGGACAACGCGCGCGCATTTGCGCAACACCTGGCCGGCGCAGGCTGGTGCATCATCAGCGGCCTGGCCATGGGCATAGACACGGCCGCGCACGAGGGCGCCTTACTGGCCGGTGCAGGCGGCGGAGGCACCGTGGCCATCATGGGCACCGGCATCGACATCGTCTACCCGGCCCGCAACCGCGAACTGGCCCATCGAATCGCGCAGCACGGCGTGCTGATCTCAGAGCTTCCCCTGGGCACGCGCGCCATCCCCTACCAGTTTCCCAAGCGCAACCGCCTGGTGGCCGGCATGGCCCGGGGTGTGCTGGTGGTCGAGGCCGCCAGGCAAAGCGGCTCGCTGATCACCGCCCGCCTGGCCTCCGAAATGGGTCGCGAGGTCTTTGCCATACCGGGCTCGATTCATTCGCCGCTTTCACGCGGCTGCCACGCACTGATCCGGCAAGGCGCCAAACTGGTGGAATCGGCCCAGGACATCCACGAAGAGCTCGATCAACCTGGCTTGGCCCCGCCCAAGGCCTTGGCATCCAGCACAGAAGCGGCACCGGCTGCCGCGCCCGCCGACCCCGCCACGCAACGCATCCTGGATGCCATGGGCTTCGACCCCATCGACCCGGACACCCTGCAGCGGCGCACCCAATTGGACCTTCCACTGCTGAACAGCAAGCTATTGGCGCTGGAGCTGTCAGAGACCGTGGCCAGGCAGGACGATGGGCGCTTCCTGCGCCGTCCCGCGCCTCATTCACGGTAATATAGTGGGTTGCTACTTGCCACAGTATTGATGCCGGCCACCCTATCAAGGAATTACGTCATGTCCTTACCCGATAAAGTCAAAATCGTCGAGGTCTCGCCCCGCGACGGGCTGCAGAACGAAAAGCAATTCGTCGACACGGCCAAGAAAATCGAACTGGTCAACCGTCTGTCGGCCGCCGGCTTCGCCAACATCGAAGCCGCTTCCTTCGTATCGCCCAGATGGGTGCCGCAAATGGCCGATGGCGCCGCCGTCATGGCCGGCATTACGCGCCGGCCCGGCACGATCTACTCGGTGCTGACACCCAATCTGCGCGGTTTCGAGGCCGCCCTCGCCGCGGGCGCCGACGAAGTCGTGATTTTCGGGGCCGCCAGTGAGGCCTTTTCGCAAAAGAATATCAACTGCTCCATCGCCGAATCCATCGCCCGCTTCGAACCCGTTGCCGAGGCCGCCAAAGCCGCCGGACTGCGGTTGCGCGGCAGCATCAGCTGTTCGCTGGGCTGCCCCTATCAGGGCGAAACGCCCATCGAATCGGTGGTCGACGTGGCCCGCCGCATGCTGGCCCTGGGCTGCGACGAAATCGACGTAGCCGACACCATAGGCGTGGGCACCGCCAAACGCGTCGGGCAGGTCATGCGCGCCGTCACCGAGGTGGTCGACCCGACCCGCGTATCCGGCCACTTCCACGATACCTACGGTCAGTCCCTGGCCAACATCCTGGCGGCCATGGAGGCCGACATCACCATTTTCCACAGCTCCGTCGCCGGCCTGGGCGGCTGCCCCTACGCCAAGGGCGCCACCGGCAACGTTGCCACCGAAGACGTCCTCTTCATGATGCAGGGCCTGGGCATTGAAACCGGCATCGACCTGGACGCCGTCGCCGATACCGGGCTCTGGATGTCGCAAAACCTTGACCGTAAATCGTCCAGCCGCGCCGGCACCGCGCTGGCGGCGCGCAAGGCGGCATAATGGTGTTGCCAGCCCTGCTCAGACCCAGCGCCGAAGAGCACGCCCAGCTTCTGCGGGAAATCGGCCCGCTGCCCCTCAAGGGCATGGCCTGGCCGAAATGGATCAAGGTACTGGCCTGGATGGTGCTGGCCTTCATCGGCATCCAGATCGCGCGCATCGCCGCCGGTCCGGTCGGCCAGAACGTCAGTCCGCTGGTCTCCGGCAGCATCATCGTATGCTTTGCCGGCCTGGTCATCCTGGCCCGCTACATGACGGTATCCGAAACATCCATCACTGAAACAGGCATACAACAGTCGTGGCTCGGCGAGCGCGAGGTCGCCTGGGAAAATCTTCAATTCGCGAAGTTTGTGCCATTGCTGGCGTCGAAGCGGCTGATCTGCTTTACAGGCCGTGGCCGGCCCGTCGTTTTTCAGGCCGGCACCAAAGAGCTGAACATCGCTTTCGCGCGAATCTCATTGGTTTATCGGCGGCGAAAATAGTTACGGGCGTTTGCGCCACAGCAGTGCGGCGGCGTACCAATGCCAAGGCCCCCAACTGGGGCGTGCGCGAACTCGCCGGCTGGACAGCCGCCATCCCGTCGCTATCCTTGATCCACTATTTGACGCTGAACGCCAAGCCCGGTCCCGCCCAAGGTAACAACATCACCAACACCCAAGTACTGGGGTGGATCCATGCCCATACCGACTCCATGTGGTGTACCCGTCAATATGACATCGCCAGCCTCAAGAGTCATGACATGGCTGCAATAACTGACAAGCTTTGCGCAGCTGAAAATCATGTTACAAGTATGACCCGACTGCATGCGTTTGCCATTGACATCCAGCCACAGTTCCAATTGCTGCGGATCATCAATTTCGTCGCTGGTTACCAAATAGGGGCCAAGCGGCCCGAAGGTATCGAATCCCTTGCCTTTACTCCACTGCCCTCCGCTACGCTCTAGCTGATAACTCCTTTCAGACACATCGTTCGCAAGTGTATAGCCAGCCACATACTGCAACGCTTCTTGCTCACTGACACGGCGCGCCTGTTTCCCAATGACAATAGCCAGCTCAACTTCCCAGTCAACCTTGGTGCAAGATGGTGGAATGCTGATGCCATCATTTGGGCCAGTGATACTGCCATGCCATTTTGTGAACATAATCGGCTCAGACGGCACAGGGAGGTTTGCCTCCTTGGCATGATCATGGTAATTAAGACCTATAGCCACAATCGTCCGTATGCCCGACCACGGTGTACCCAAGCGAACAGAATGATCAACACGGGGTAGCGCGGCTGGGTCGATAGCGCGCATGGCCATCAGATTATCCGGATGTAGTGTCCGGGGGGATATATCATCGAGAATACCGGACAAATCCCGGACAATGCCGTCGTTGTCCAGCAACGCAGGGCGCTCTGCCCCATAGGGTCCATAGCGTAGAAGCTTCATGCTGTGATGCGATCCGTCTTTTGCAGAAACAGGATGACCTGTTAATCAGCGTTTCGTTGATAGGGGCCAAGTATTTCGGCCGTATGTTCACCTAGATTTGGAGCGACCCGCCGAAAGGGTGGTCGATTGCGGTCGAATGACACCGGTAGACCCAATATTTTTCCAGCCCCATCTGGCGACTCCTGGAATATGCCAAGCGAGAGCGCCTGAGGGTCATCTACAACCTCATTGATCTGTTTGATCGGGCTGCATGGAACGCCAGCCAACTCGAGTTTGCTCAGCCATGCCTCAGACGTCCCGCTTTTCAGAATGGGCTCCAAGATGCTAAGCAAGATTGCTCGGTTTTCAACACGGCTTTTGTTAGTAGAAAAGCGTATATCAGCCGTTAGATCCATCCGGCCCAGCGCTCGGCATAGCTTGTTAAAATTATTGTCATTACCCGCTGCAATCATGATATAAGAATTCGCAGTAGCAAAGGCTTGGTAAGGTGCCATCATTGCCAGGCCCGAGCCTTCTCGTTTGGGCACCACACCCGACACATCAAATGAAGCATATTGGACATTCAGCCAGCCAAGAGCCGTTTCAAACAGGGACGTGTCGATAACACCTCCCTGCCCAGTGACTGAGCGCTCCCGGCAGGCTGCCTGGATTCCGATCACAGCCCACATACCGGCCGCCATATCGGTGATTGATACGCCGACCCGGACGGGGGGCCGCCCCTCTTCCCCCATGATACTCATAATGCCGGTATAGGCTTGCATCAGGGGATCGTAACCTGGCCTTTCTCGCAAGGGGCCGGTGCTACCGAACGCACCCACATTGCAATACACGAGTCCCGGCTTGGCCGCCAGCAATACGTCAGCACCAAAACCAAGCTTCTCCATCGCCCCGAACTTTAGATTATGCAAGACCACGTCTGCTTGGTCGACAATAAGCCGCCGAAGCTGTTCAGCCTCCTCAGGGTTTTTCATGTCGATCGAAACACTACGTTTACCCCGATTCAAAGCCCGGTAAACTGCAGAGGCATTACCTCGAAAAGGTGGCATCCCACGGGTGTAGTCTCCCATGCCCGGATTCTCTACCTTGATGACGTCAGCGCCCAGTTCTGCGAGGATCATTCCCGCGTAAGGAGCGGCGACCGTATGGCCAATTTCAATGACAGTCATCCCTTGCAAGGGCTGCGTCGTTAACATATTTGTCCCTTGGGTATTAAATAATCGATAATAGAGTGGTGCTTATTGAACGCTAATTTTGGCCTGCGCAATGATGTTTTTATATTTTTCGTTCTCCTGCACTATGAACGCCGCTAATTCATCCGGCTCCTTAGCTGCAATAGCGATCGACTGTTGTGACAGACTCTTCTCTAACTCAGGATTGCGCAGCACTGTCTGTATTTTCTCTTGCAAAATCTGGGCAATATCTGCCGGTATTGAAACCGGCGCAAAAATACCGTACCAGGTTTCAATTGTTATATTCGCAAGTTCAGGAACTTCAGAAATTGCCGGAATATCAGGTGCAAACGGAGTCCGTTCGCCAGCACTGATTGCATATGCCTGCACTTTCCCGGCATCAATAAGCTTACTCACCGACGCAAGCGTGGCAATTCCCAAATCGACATGACCACCAGCAAGGTCGGAAACCAAGGGCCCGGCGCCACGGTAGGCAACATGAGTCAGAGGCGCAGAGGTTCGCAGCCTGATGATTTCCCCTACAAGATGCTGGATAGTCCCCACGCCTGATGTACCATAGCTGAGACCGTCTTGCCCTTCCTTGGCCATTTCAATGACTGACGCCATGCTCGATGCATCCAGAGACGGTTTGCCAACTATTACTATTGAACCCGTGCCAACAGAGGCAAGTGGCTTAAAGTCGCGAGCGGCATCATAAGGCAACTCGGGGCGCAATAGCTTATTAATCAATAGCTCTGAGTTAGCCCCCAGCAGCAATGTATAGCCATCGCCTACAGCCTGCGCTGCTCGTTGAACGCCAGTTGCACCACCACCACCGCTGATATTTTCAACGACAACGGTAGCCCCTATTTCATTGCTTAAAAAAGTAGCCAGTTGTCGTCCGACGATATCCGAGGATCCGCCTGGCGCATAAGGCACAATGAGCCTGATAGGTTTCTCAGGATATTTCGCCAGGGCGCTTGTAGATGCAAGCATCAGGGCGGGAAGGACAGCCAATCCCAATAATTTGGACCAATTCATTATGTTGTCTCCATATGGTTCAAGAAAGTGCGTGTCAGTACGTTTATTCCGAGTGGCGTACTATTGCTCAACGACCTGTGAATTGAGGGCGCCGTTTCTCATTGAATGCGAGAATGCCTTCCTTCCGGTCCTCGGAAGGAATGACTTTTTCGTAGGCTTGCACTTCAAGCATCAGGCCTGTCTTTAGATCAGTTTGCATGCCGTAATGAATGGCTTTCTTAGCCTGCGCAACTGATATAGGGGCGTTGGCACAAATACGTTCGGCGAGGGTAAGCACCGTTGGCAAGAGCTCTTCAGCGGTACAAATTTCGTTGATCATGCCCCACTCTTTGGCCTGTTCCGCCGTAAATGGCTTTGCGCTCATGATGAGCTCTTTTGCACGACGCTCACCAACGGCTCTAGGCAGGTTCTGTGTACCGCCAGCACCCGGAATAATGCCCAGGCTAGCTTCCGTTAGTGCGAAGGTGGCATTGTTCGAAGCGTAAATAAAGTCGGAGGCCAATGCCAGTTCACACCCCCCGGCATATGCAAAACCATTTACAGCCGCTATCACTGGAATGGAGCAATCCATGACGGCGTAGAACGCCTCTTCGAAAATTGCATGCTGCAATCGCCATGATTCTTCCGACATGCCTTTGCGCTCTTTAAGGTCGCCTCCTGTGGAAAACGATTTGGAGCCCTCACCTGTGATGACAATGCAGCGCAGATCGCCTGGTGTGAAGCGCAACGGAAGAAAAAGACTTCTCAGCTCTTTTCCCATTTGTGTGTTGATGGCATTGTGAACTTGCGGACGATTAAGAGTGACAAGCAACAACCCGTTTGGCTGAATATTGCAGGTTAAGGTTTCGTATTGCATAGTTGGTGTCATATTTATGTCTTAACAGAACGATGGCGCTGGATGAATCACGCCAACTCTCTCGATCATGAGTAACTGAAACCGCGGGGCAGGCCGGCGCGGGCTATGGCTCCATGCAGCTCTATATCCGATAACGAATCGGTGATCAGTCGTCGAACGGCAATTAGCTTTTCAACGTCAACACCGGTGGAATAGCCCATTGCCTCGAGCATGAAGCAAGCATCTTCCATCACAATATTGCCGCTGGCGCCGGGGGCAAACGGGCAGCCGCCCAGCCCACCAAGTGAAGCGTCAAAGTGCCGGATGCCGCAATCGATAGCGGCAACGACATTAGCGAGGCCGGTACCGCGTGTATCATGAAAATGTGCGGCAATGGGCAGATGCCCCACCTCTTTTGAAACGGCCGAAAATACTTGGCGTACAAGGGTGGGGTTAGCGTAGCCAACGGTGTCGGGAATAGTGAGTTCATCCGCGCCGGCATCTGCCAATGCAACTGCAACTCGGACCACCTCTGAAACCGAGATGGAGCCTTCATATGAACAGCCTAGTGCCGTAGCAAGTCCACCGCATACTTTTGGTCTTATTTCTTCTGGCACGGTGCGCACCATGCCGATGACCTTCTTGAAATCCTCTAGTGACTCGGCACGGCTGCGCCGCACATTCTTCATGTTATGTGTTTCACTCACCGAAAGCACAAAATTAAGCTTGTGCGCGCCAAGTGCCACGCCCCGCTCTGCACCTCTGAAATTAGGAATGAGCGCAGCCACCGTCAGGCCAGGTATCTGCTTTGCCTTAGCGGTTACCTCTTCTGCATCGGCAAATTGCGGCAATATGCGCGCTGGCGCATAAGAAGTCACTTCAATCTCTTGAATACCGGCTGCAGCCTCTGCTTTTATCCAAGCCAGCTTATGTTCAGTTGGCATAAAGCTAGGGTGAATCTGGAGCCCATCCCTTAGTCCAACCTCCCGCAAAACAATGTCTCTTGTCATACTTATGGTCCTGATTGATTTACACCAAACCCGCAACCGGTGAAAATGCACCGAATTCCACGAGCGCCTGTGCGAAGTAACACATCAACATCAGCACAGTCTCTAATATTTAATGGTACGTACAATTGGTTTATGGGTCAAATACTAACGTACGTACAATTAATTTGCAATTTATTTTCTGGAGTACTGATGTCAAAAAGCCCTAGGCAAAAAGCATTTGGTTTAACGGAGCAAACCGAATTAGGTAGCAAAGCCCCTCATCGGTATGCTTGGTTGCACCAGTGCCTGCTGCAGGACATAAGCTCAGGTCGATACACAGTGGGCTCTCTGCTGCCGACAGAAACTGAACTAAGCAAGGCGTACGGAGTAAGCCGCCATACGGTGCGCGAAGCGACACGGCGACTGGTTGACAGCGGAATGATTAAGCGTCAGCCTCGTATAGGCACGGTGATTATTTCTGCTCGCCCGCTCACCGAGCAGTCAAACTTTGCTGCAGCGCTAGGGTCCATGAAGGAATTTACGGAATACACTGAACGCACTCGCCTCGAGATTTTTCAAGAGGAATATACGATGGTCAACGAGTCCGACGCGAAACAGATGCGCTGCGAAACCGGCTCAAATTGGATTGTCTGGCACGCAAACCGTCGGCTGCTCGAGCAAAATGCAATCATTACATATACACGGGCCATGCTGCGTCCGGAGTTTGAAGGCATCAAGGAACGCTTGCACGGCCACCACCCCAGCATTCTGCGTCAACTCGAAGACAATTACGGCCAAGAGGTTGTAAAAATAGACCAAGAAATAGAGGCGGCCCTGATGCCAGACATTGCCCTGCCCCGTCTCGGTTTGCCAAAAGGCAGCCTGGCTCTTAGAATCATTCGTTCATATAGGGACAAGCATGACCGCTTGCTAACCTTGTCCGATAACTACCACATTGCTGGCAGCTTCAAGCTACTGACCACCTGGATAAAACAAGACAATTGACGTCCATGACTGATCATGGACGCCCCGCTATCTTGCACACCTCTGGCGAAACTGAGTTAAATGAAAGGTGGCTACAGCGAAACTCTAAAGACGCCGTGCCTGGCGCTGGATAGAGCGAAGGTTGAGCACGCCGCCATTCCTGGCTTTATCGGGGAGGC
>JBATWU010000044.1:0-23326 GCA_049672825.1 Pusillimonas sp. | reverse complement strand
GTGCTGGTCGTGGGTGTGGCCGCCGGCGGGCGTGAGCTGCTGCGGCCGCTATCGCCTTTTGTGGCACCGGCGGGACAGGCCGGCGGCGCGGTGGCAGGCCCGGGCCGCGATGAGATCAAGGCGCAGTTTACGCAGGTCCGTTCGGTGGCCGAGCTGGATCATTTGCTGGCCAATACGAATCGTCCTGTCATGCTGGATTTCTATGCCGACTGGTGTGTGTCGTGCATAGAAATGGAAAAATTCACTTTCAGTGATCCGGGCGTGGCGGGGCAGATGTCGCAATTGCTGCTGGTGCAGGCCGATGTCACCAAGAATACGGATGAGGACCGGGCCTTGCTGAAGCGCTTCAATCTGTTCGGGCCGCCGGGCATCATCTTCTTCGACGCGCAGGGACAGCAGTTGGCCGATGCGCGTGTCATCGGTTTCAAGAGTGCGCGTGATTTCGGGGTGGTGCTTGACAGGGTGCTGACGGGGCGCGGCGGCAGTTCGTCGCCGCTGGATGGCCTGCTGTCGCTGACACGATAGCTGATGGGCGGGGTTTTGATAGGGCTGCTTGCGGCTTGCTTCTATCGACGCGTGCCGGGCGAGTGGGGCCGGCCTTGCTCCTCGTGACTGGTTCGGCGCCTGCGCGCCGAACACCGCGTCGCCTAGCTCGTCCGCCCATCCGGGCTCCCTTCGCGAGCGGCTCGCTCAGCCCCGAAAGTCGCCGCGACCCGACCCCACTCGCCCGGCACGCTGCGTCATGAAAGTAGAAACGTCGTGGCGCCTCGTCCGACACAGCGTCAAGCATAAAACAGAGTGGTGATAGCGCTTTTCACCTTTCATTGATCCGGCGCGGCCCTGGCCAGCCACCCACGCCGCGCAAGAATCTGATAAACAGCACCAGGATTATGCAATCAGACAATCGCCGGCAAAGACCAACAGCCGATTGGTAGACTCCGCTGCTGGACAGACTAAAACCAGGCCCAGGCCCAAACTTCCAAAAGCATGTGGGCTAGCTAAGCTGCTTCAGAATCTTGGCCGCGTCCACCGCAAAATATGTCAGAATCCCGTCGCCGCCCGCCCGCTTGAATGCCAGCAGCGACTCCATCATCACCTTGTCGTGATCCAGCCAGCCATTGGCCGCCGCCGCCTTGATCATCGCGTATTCCCCGCTGACCTGATACGCATACGTCGGCATCCCGAAAGCATTCTTCACATCGCGCAGAATATCCAGATAAGGCATCCCGGGCTTGACCATGACCATATCCGCGCCCTCGCGAATATCGGCCGCCACCTCCCGCAGAGCCTCATTCCGATTCGCCGGGTCCATCTGATACGTGAACTTGTTCGACTTGCCCAGATTCGCCGCCGAGCCCACCGCGTCGCGGAACGGACCATAAAAAGCGCTGGCATACTTGGCCGAATACGCCATGATCCGGGTATGGACCAGCTGCTGGGCCTCGAGCGCCTGGCGTATGGCGCCGATCCGGCCGTCCATCATATCGCTGGGCGCCACGATATCGACCCCCGCCTGTGCCTGCACCAGAGCCTGACGCACCAGTATTTCCACCGTTGGCTGGTTCAGCACATAGCCGTCCTCGTCGATGACGCCGTCCTGGCCGTGGCTGGTGTAGGGATCCAGCGCCACATCAGTCAGGATGCCCAGTTCGGGGAAACGCTGCTTGAGCGCCGCCGCCACACGTGGCACCAAGCCCTGCGGGTTGGTGGCCTCGATGCCGTCGGGTGTCTTCAGGCCGGGCTCGATGACGGGAAACAGCGCAATCACCGGGATGCCCAGGCTGACACATTCCTCGGCCGCCTCGAGCAGCGTGTCGGGCGAATAGCGCACCACGCCCGGCATGGACGGCACGGGCTCGCGCACTCCCTGGCCTTCGATCACGAAAACAGGGTAGATCAGGTCATCGACCGTCAATACATTCTCGCGCACCAGGCGACGGGAAAACTCGTCGCGGCGATTGCGGCGAAGGCGGGTCGAAGGAAACTCGGTGGGAAGAATGAATGAAGTCATGGCACTACCTTTGGAGAAATCCAATTTTCAATTTGCGCGGCGGCCG
Organism: Pusillimonas sp.; assembly: GCA_049672825.1. Lineage (GTDB taxonomy): Bacteria > Pseudomonadota > Gammaproteobacteria > Burkholderiales > Burkholderiaceae_B > Pusillimonas_C > Pusillimonas_C harenae_A. The sequence goes on along the minus strand of JBATWU010000044.1, from coordinate 21,269 downwards.
TATCCAGGCCTAGGCGGTGGGTGGCGGAGAAAGGCATGGCATTCAGGGCGCCGATATCGGCAAGCTGTTTTTTGACGGCAGTCACCGCCTTGATGCGCTGGCCATAGGGAAATTTGTCGGCTTTGGTCAGCAAGGCCAGAACGGGCGTGCCCGTGGGCGCTATCCAGTCGGCCAGGCGGCGGTCAAGCTCGGTGACGCCGCGGCGTATGTCGATAAGCATGACGACGCCCGCCAGCGACGGGCGCTCACGCAGATAGCCGCCCAGCACGTCGGCCCATTCCTCCCGGGCCTCGCGGGCGACCGAGGCATAGCCATAGCCGGGCAAATCGACCAGGAAGCCCAGGAACGCGCCCGGCTCGACCGGATCGGGGATGCCGAACAGATTGATCAGGCGGGTGCGCCCGGGCGTTTTACTGGAAAAAGCCAGGCGCCGCTGATTGGTCAATACGTTGATGGCTGACGACTTGCCCGAGTTGGACCGGCCAACAAAACAGACTTCGGCCGTCGTCGGCGGCGGCAGCTGATCGAGTCGGGCCGCGGAAACGGTGAAGGAAGCGCGATGCAAAATGGACACAAGATTACCTAGATCGGTTTAATTCAACCGCTATTGTATAATCGCAGGTTTGAAACAGTTGCGTCATTTCTGCTCGGGCCTGCTTTAGGCGGAAGTGGCGTTGTCATCGTGGTGTCTACCGCACCCGGATCGAATAGCGATCGTCGAGGTCTTCATGAAGCTTATGCTTTCCAGAATCGTAGTTGCCAGCGGCTTGCTGCTGGGGTCTTCCGTAGTTTCATTGGCTTATGCTGCGGATGTGGCAGTAGCCAAGCCCGATGCCGCGAAAGGCGAGCAGCTGTACGCCAACGGTGATGCCGCGCGCGGCATCCTGGCCTGTGCCAGCTGTCATGGCGCGGCGGGTAATAGCACCATTCCCGCCAACCCGAATCTGGCCAGCCAGCCACACGAATATCTGGTCAAGCAACTGCTCGATTTTGCCCCCAAAGACGAAAAATCCAAACCGGCCCGTGGCGGCCCTGGCGGCGCCCCTTCCGTCATGACACCATTTGCCGCGGCGCTCACCGCTGAAGACCGGCAGAATATTTCCTATTACCTGGCCCAGCAGGCGCTCGACCAGGAAGCCGCCGGCAGCGCCAGCAACGAAGACACCATGGAGCGCGGCCAGCATATCTGGCGCGGCGGCCTGCCCGATCGCAAGGTGCCAGCCTGTGCCGGTTGCCACTCGCCCAATGGCGCAGGCATTCCGGGCAGCTATCCCCGCCTGTCGGGCCAGCACCCCAGCTACATCGCCGAGCAGCTCAAGCTATTCCGCAGCGGCGACCGCGCCAACAATACTGTCATGCACGAAATTGCCGACCGCATGTCTGACTCCGACATTGCCGCGGTTGCCGACTACGCAGCGGGCTTGCGCTAACGCAAAGAATATCGCGTCGCGGCAAAGTACTGCGACAACCGGTTTAAAATAAAGGGGACGCTGTTGCCAGCATCCCCTTTTTTATGAAGATTGCTCCCGTGAAACCTGTTTCATCCACGCGTCGCCTGGGCGCTGACGTCTTCGAGCTGCTTGGCTCCATGCGGTTTGCCGTCAGCCTGTTGATGTTCATCTGTGTGGCGAGCCTGATCGGTACGGTGCTGCAGCAAAACCAGGCCGCCACCAATTACATCGACCAGTTCGGGCCTTTCTGGTTTGCCGTGTTCGACAAATTCTCCATCTGGCATATCTATAACAGTTGGTGGTTTTTACTGATCATGGCCTTCCTGGTGGTATCGACCAGCATCTGCCTGTTGCGCAATGCGCCCAAGATGGTGCGCGATATGCAGTCGTTCCGCGAGTATGTGCGCGGCAGCAGCCTGCGTTCCTTCCATCATCGGGTCGAGACCGTTGCCCCGGTCGCGCCGGCCGAAAGCCTGGCGCGTTTACAGGATTGGCTGGGTAAACAGGGTTACAAATACAAGGTCAGGCAGGATGGCGATGACATGATGCTGGCCGCCAAGAAGGGCAGCGCCAATCGGCTGGGCTATATCTTTGCCCATGCCGCCATCGTGGTGATCTGCATCGGCGGCCTGCTCGATAGCGAGCTGCCGGTCCGCCTGCAGGTGTGGCTGGGCGGCAAGTTGCCCATCACTGAAAATATGCTGATTTCCGAAGTGCCCGAATCAGGGCGGCTGTCGGCGCGCAACCCCAGTTTCAGGGCCAATATGCTGATCCCGGAAGGCGCACAAAGCAGCAGCGGCATTATCAGCGTCGACGAAGGCGTGTTGGTGCAGCCTTTGCCTTTCAGCCTGAAGCTGAACAAGTTCCTGGTCGACTATTATTCAACCGGCATGCCCAGCAGCTTCAAGAGCGAGGTCGAGGTAACCGACCCCGAAACGGGCCAGACCTTCAGCCAGACCATAGAAGTCAACGAGCCATTGCGCTATAAAGGTGTCACCGTATATCAATCCAGTTTCGACGATGGAGGCAGCACGCTCCAACTGGTTGGCTACCCGCTGGCGGGGGCCTCGGCCAAGCCGTTCGAGCTTGCCGGCACGGTGGGGTCGAGCACGGATATCACCGCTGTCGGCAGTAATCGTTCCATACCCTTGAAAATCGAGTTTTCCGGCCTGCGGGTGATCAATGTCGAGGACTTGTCTGGCGATGCCGAACCCCAGCCCAAGGCCGTCATGGACCACGTGGCGGCGGTAACCGGCAGCGCGGCAGGCGCCAGGAACGACCACTTGCAGAACGTCGGGCCCAGTGTGCAGTACCGGATCATCGGTGAAGACGGACAGTCTTATGAGTACACCAACTACATGCTGCCCATGATGCTGGATGGCAGTCTGGTTTTTCTGGCCGGAGTGCGTGAGTCGGAGGCCCAGCCATACCGCTATATCCGGATTCCCGCCGACGCGGACGGCTCGGTGGCCGAGTTCATGAATCTGCGCTCCGCCCTGGCCGAGCCGGCCCTGGTAAGGCTGGCGGCGGCCCGGTTCGCCCAACAAAACACCAGTACCACCATGCAGGCCCCGATGCTTGAAAAAGCGGCCCAAGGTGCTCTGGAAACCTTTTACAGCAAAGGCTTTAACGGCATCATCGAAAAAGTCCCCGAACAAGACCGAGAAAAAGTGCTGGGCTTCGCCGTGCCCATGATTCAGCTATCATTGGCGGAGCTGCGCGACGTGGTGCGTGAACGTTCCGGACTTCCCGCTGTCTCTCATGAAGGCACCGAGGGCATCCAGGCCGACCAATGGACACAGATGTCGCTGCTGGCGCTGGCCAACCTGCCCGATTACCCGGCGCCGGTCTTCCTGACGCTGAAAAGTTTCGAGCAGGTCGAGGCCAGCGTGTTCCAGGTGGCGCGCAGTCCCGGCAAGAATACCGTCTATCTGGGTTGCCTGTTTTTGATTATTGGTGTTTTTTCCATGTTTTATATCCGGGACCGCAGGGTCTGGATATGGATCAGGCCCCATACCGATGGCAGCCAGTTGCTGGCAGCCATGACATCGCAGCGGCGTACGCTTGATTTCAATCATGAGTTCGACCGCTTCAAAGAGGCGTTCAAGCGTCTTTCCACGTAACGAGGTTTTCCCATGTCCGACTCCATCATCCAGTCGAGCACGCCATTGTGGCAAGAGACCATGACAGCCAGCGGCGACTCGCGCGGCAGCCGGGGCAAGCCCGACTGGACCGATATCGTCTTCTTCCTGGTTCTGGCCGCCGGCGCCGCCGTGGCATTGACTCAGTTCGGCCAGAGCATGGATTACTACGAGAAGATCATTCTCTGTGGCTCTGTGGTTGGGCTCAGTTGGATGGCCTGGCTGTGGCGCCCATTGCGCACGCTCATGGTTGCCGCCGGCGCGAGCGCCCTGTTCGCGATCTGGCTGTACAGCGGCGGGGGCGGACTCGGGCAGGGCGACATTACCCGGGCCGAAAGCGTCTTCTTCCTGAAATATCTGTTTTCGTCCCAGTCAGCCATTTTGTGGATGTGCTCGCTTTTTGTGCTGGCCATGGTGTGCTACTGGATAGGTTTTCTCAGCCAGACCGCGGCGTGGCTGGGCACGGTCCTGACCTGGGCCGGTGTGTATGCCGGGGTCACCGGCATGTTGGTCCGCTGGCGCGAAGGCCACTTGCTGGGGCCGGACATCGGCCATATTCCCGTCAGTAACCTGTACGAAGTATTTGTGCTGTTTGCCCTGATCACGGCCTTGTTCTATCTGTACTACGAGCGGCGTTACGCCACCCGCGCGCTGGGCGGTTTCGTACTGCTGGTGATCAGTTCGGCGGTGGTGTTTTTGCTTTGGTATTCATTCACGCGCGACGCATTCCAGATCCAGCCTTTGGTCCCGGCGCTCAAGAGCTGGTGGATGAAGCTGCATGTGCCCGCCAACTTCATCGGCTACGGCACTTTCTCGCTGGCGGCCATGGTGGGGTTTGCCTATCTGGTGAAAGAGCATGGCCAGACGCGTTCGCTGGCCAAGCTCGCGCCCCTGTTCGTGCTGGGCGCCATCCTGTGCGCCGAGCCCATGGTTTTTGGTTCAGGCGAGTTTTCGGCCACCTGGATGTTGTATTTCGGCATAGGCGCCATTATTGTGGGTACCATTCTGGCGTTTCGCGGCCCGATCTCCGCCAAGCTGCCATCGCTCGAAATCCTTGACGACATCATGTATCGCGCGATTGCCGTCGGGTTTGCCTTTTTCACCGTGGCCACCATCCTGGGCGCACTGTGGGCCGCCGACGCCTGGGGCACATACTGGCAGTGGGATCCCAAGGAAACCTGGGCGCTCATCGTCTGGCTGAATTATGCGGCCTGGCTGCATATGCGGCTCATCAAGGGCCTGCGCGGCACCATGGCGGCGTACTGGGCGCTGGCCGGTTTGCTGATTACCAGCTTCGCCTTTCTGGGTGTGAACATGTTCCTGTCGGGCCTGCATTCGTACGGCGAGCTGTAAGGCGCGTGCGCGGCGGGGTGCCGCCGCGTGGAGTCCTTCTGTGGATGAAACCGAGGGGTGCGTGGCATCAAACCGCTCTATGTTGGATGCAAAAAAAGCCTCGGAACACCAACGAATATGCTAGGATTACCCAATTAGCTTCTAAATGTAAATTTAGATAAATTTCTAATACAGGGTGGCTTGCCATAGTTGTTGATGGCGGCTGCTGACGGCGCAACTTCTTTTCCGCTAAAAACTATGTCTATAGTGAAGGAAGGCTTGGGTATCAAGGCGCGAGCAACCATTCTTGCCAACGAAGCCCTTTTGGCGCAGTTGAACATGCTGCAGGTTTTCTTGCCGTTGCCAGGCTGGCTGGTGATCAAAAGCACTGGAGATCAAGCCGGTTCCGCCGCCGCCATAGGTATCTTCGATGCGCTTGCTCCCGATTCGCTCGAGTTTTTGTTGCATGAAAGCAGACAGGGCGGGAGGTTGATCGAGGGCTTCTATTATCGTGTGATCAATGACGCCGAGCGACAATTGCTGGGCGAGCACCTGCCCGGGGATGAGGCGCTTTATCTGGTCATGGCGGCGCTGGTCGAGCCAGGTGGCCGCAACGTGGGTCGCATGCTCGGGCTGGCTCCGGAATCCTCGCTGTCGGGGCTGATCACAGGTTCGAACAATATCACGCTGTGCATACAGGCCATGGCGCTTACCGTAGCGCTGCAGGCCGAGCTCGACGTTGCCGAGCAATTGGTGGTCGACATGCAGCGCGATGCTTTTCTTGACCCCCTGACCGGTGTACTCAACCGGGCGGGCTGGATCGATCGGCTGGGTCAGATCGATCAGGTGACGGCAGGATCGGACGAGGATGCCGCCGTTGTCATGCTCGACCTTGATTTCTTGAAAGTAGTCAACGATACCGATGGCCATGCGGCCGGCGACAACATGCTGTGCCTGACCGCCCGGACGATTTCCACTGTGCTGCGCAACAGTGATTCAGTTGGCCGGCTGGGTGGCGACGAGTTCGGCATTGTCATACAGCGCGCGAGCCTGTCAGTTGCCCAAAGCCTGCTGGGCCGCCTGAAACAGGCTCTGGCGCAGGGCGGCGTCAAGATTTCGATGGGCATGGCGATGAAATCCGAGTCAGGAAGCCTGAAGCAGGCCATGCATCTGGCCGACCATCGCATGTACATGGAAAAACGCAAGAATCGCCTCAGGCCGGTCTACGAGCAACGTATGGCCCTGTTGCCGCTGTGGCTGGCAACCACCGCATCGCCCGATGCGGGCTATAAGCCGGGTGTGCCGCTCAGGCCTTATTTTGTGCCGCTTCTGAAATAAATGCCAGCGTGCCCGGTGTGCTGACCAGGTCGGCAATGCTGGACGCATTCAGAATGTCGATGGGCGGCCGCGCCTTCGAGATGGCAAAACCCTGTGCGTAATCCACGCCCATATCGTTCAGAGCCCGCAACGTATCGGAGTCTTCGACCCATTCGGCGATGCTTATCATACCCAGGTTGCGGGCCAGCTCGACCACGGCCCTCACGATGGCCATATTGGTATTGTTCTTGGTCATGTCCTTGACCAGCGCGCCGTCGATCTTGATGGCGTTGGTGCGCAGCTCTTTCAGATACGAGAACGACGAATAGCCCGCGCCGAAATCATCCAGGGAAATGCGGATGCCCATATCCTGCATGCGCGTTATGAAGTCGCGGGTGCGTTCGAGATCTTGCAGGGCAACGCCTTCGGTGATTTCGATGTAAAGACGATGGGCCAGACTTGCATGCCCCGCCAGGCAAATGAAAAGCTCTTCGATGAATTTATCGTCGTTCAGTGAAACACCGCTTAGATTGATGCTGACGAACTGTGTGGCGGAGAGGTTCTGCTCGTGTTTCGCCAGCCATTCAAGCGTGGCCGAAAAGACCCATTTATCGATAATGGTAATGGTGCCGTTGTCTTCGGCCGAGGTAATGAATTTTCCTGTGGGAATCTGAATGCCATTGGAGTCCTTGACTCTGAGCAACACCTCGAAATTCAGCGACTCCAGTGGCTTGCGCAGCGACATGATGGGTTGCACCTCCAGATACAGGCCGCGGGGCGATTCACTGCCTTCCAACGCATCGAACAGGCGCAATTCTTCCGCGTGCTCCTGCAGCTCTTGCGAGTCATGCTCGTAAACCATGACATCCTGGCGCCGCCGGCGCGCTTCCTGGCAGGCATGGCTGGCTGCCGAGATGGCGTCCTTGGCGCTCATGCCGTTGCTGATTTCCACCACACCCATCGCCCCCTTGACATGAAAGACCCGGGCGCCGAAATGAAAGGCCGACGAATGCAGGTTATCCATGATCTTGAGGGCAGCTTCTTTGGCGCTGTCGACTCGTGAGGCGGGAAACAGGATGATGAACTCATCGCCTCCGATACGGCCGGTTTTCTGGGTATCCGTCAGGGAGGATTCAACGCGCCGGCATACCTGCCTGAGAACCTCGTCGCCGGCGGTATGGCCGAACAGGCCGTTGATGCGCTTGAAATGATCCAGATCCAGATACGCCAGTGCGCAAGGCTTGCCTTGGGGCAAATCGAGCAAGGCCAGATCCAGCTCTTTTTCGATGCCTCGCCGGTTCAGGACATCGGTCAAAGGATCCCGGTCGAGCATATTGCGCAAATGATTTATTGATCTTGTCCGCTCGGTGATGTCTTGCAGCGACCCCTCGACACAGTCATCGCTGACCGCGACGCGCAGAGCAAAGTGTTGCGGCCGATTGGGCTGCACGGCCGAGTCTTTGAGCTTGATCTCGTGCTCCCGGCCCACATGGGTCAGCGTCGACAGGTGCTGCCAGTCTTGCGCCTCGAAGTAATCCGTCCAGCGCGCCGTATTGTTGTTGGCCAGGGAAAAACCCAGCATCTGCTCAAGTATTGGGTTGGCGCGCAGAAAAACATTGTTCAAGTCCAGCGAGAACATGCCTATGGGCGTGACGGCATAATTCGAGACCAGCGCGGTTTGCGCGCGCACGCGTTCGCGTCGATCTTCACGCAGACGCTCGGCAACCGCCAGCGCAACCATGACATTGGACAATAGCAGGACGATGACCCCATTGAAAATATCAATGAAGTATGTGCGCCCATATATCGCTATGGCCATGCCCGAGACCATGAGGCAAACCGCCATGCCCAACAGAACAATATGCCACATCCATATCCGCGAGTGGGTATGGTGGATGTTGCGGACCAGGAAGAATGCTGCGACCATGATGCCGTAGCCGCTGGCCAGCCACATGACCGGCTCGAACCATTTATAGGGCAGAATGAACGCGCCGGCCAGTAGCGCCAGCCCGGCCCACTGCACGGAGCGCAATAGCTTTGGCCGGTTGGCGACGCCCCGGTTGCGGAACAACTGTGTAAACAGCGTATAGGACAGTAGATAGTAGGCGGCCACCGTCAGTTTCCGGATGAACGGCATCCATTCCATCGGAATGCTGCGCCCGAGCCATTGAGTATCCCAGCCCATGGCGAAGGCGCCGAGCCTGAGGTTGCCCACTATCCATGCCGCCAGCAGCAGAAAGATCCATTCGCGATTGGTCAGGGCAATGACGACGATGAATAGCGTGATGGTCAGCAGGCCGCCTTCCAGCAGGCTGATGCCGCGCACAAAACGGTTCGACGATTGCCGGAGATCGGCGGCTGACCACTGTTCCACCGAAAGCGGGCCGGCATCGACAAAGGCCGCGTGGCATAACACCCAGGTAGGCGTCTCGATGCCATCAAGCAGGATGGCAAAACCCTGCCTGGATGCCTTCACGGCGCCGGTGGGCTGATGGGTGCTGGTCGTGCCCAGGATTTTCAGTGTGCTTGCGTTCCAGCATGACAATGATTGCGCGTGGCTGGCGGAGAGGCTGAGGGCGGTTTCGGCCGGTTCCGGCTTGGCTCCGATCAATAGCCATGCAGGCGCGGCAGCGGTGGCGCGGAGCTGTGGTTCCTGAGATCTGAGCGCGGCCAGGGCGGTGCCGGGCGAGTGTGATGCATCCGCGTCTTCCAGCATCTGGAAATCCAGCGTGGTGCCGTGTGTAATGGGATAAAGGTTATTCAGCGCCAGCAGCGCGAGGGCGGAGACGACAAGAATGCTGACCGGGATAATAAACAGAGAAAAATAATAGATCAGCCGCCCTCTGAGGGCCCGCGTTTTCTTTGCGGAAATCCGGTTGAGCTTATTAAAAACCTGCATGATCGACGGGGGTTGGCTTTGTCCGGTGACGGCCTAGGCAACGCTGCCTAGGCTTTTCTTCTATTTATTGCTGCCTGTTGCCGCAGGTGAACAGCGGACGTTTTCATGCATGCATGCTGGGTACAGGGGTAGGGCTTGATGTGTTGAAGTGAACAGCCTGTTTACGTCAGTACTACGGTTTGCTACCGTGTTTTTACAACAAGCACGGCAACCTTGCTGGAAGCGTGGCTTATTTTATTACGGTTTCGCTTGAATACAGGCTTTCGATGGTTTCTCGTGGGCGGACGACATGAGCCGTCTTGCCATCGACCATGATTTCGGCCGCTCGCGGCCGAGTGTTGTACTGGCTGGACATGGTGAAAGCATAAGCGCCCGCTGACATTATCGCCAGCAGATCACCCTGTTGCAGGGGTAGTTGCCGGTCGCGTGCCAGCCAGTCGCCGCTTTCGCAAATGGGGCCCACGATATCGTATCGAGCCGCGGCGCCGTTGTCCTGGTGGCGTGGGACGACGGCTTCGACGCTGTGCCAGGCATCGTACAGGGTGGGGCGCACCAGATCATTCATGGCGGCGTCCACAATGGCGAAATTCTTGGCGTCGCTGTGTTTCAGGTATTCGACCCGGGTAAGCAGCACGCCGGCGTTGCCCACCAGCGAACGGCCTGGTTCCAGTACGATCTGCAGGTGGTCCAGCTTGTGCTGTTTCAGTGTCCGGAACACATTGTCCAGCAGATCGCTGGGCGAGAGGGGCTTTTCGTCGGTGTAGCGGATGCCAATGCCGCCGCCCAGATCCAGGTGCTTCAGATGGATGCCGTGGCTGGCCAGGGTCTGGATCAGGGCGATCAGCTTGTCCAGCGCGTCCAGATAGGGGCTGACTTCGGTGATCTGCGAGCCGATATGGCAGTCGAGGCCGACGATGTTCAGGCTGGACAGGGTGGCGGCGCGCTGGTATACACCCAGGGCGTTTTCAATGGCGATGCCGAATTTGTTCTCTTTCAGGCCGGTGGAGATATACGGATGAGTTTGCGCGTCGACATCGGGGTTCACGCGCAGCGATACCGGAGCGGTCGTGCCCAGTTCTTCTGCCACCCGCGCCAGCCGGACCAGTTCGTCCTCGGATTCCACGTTGAAGCATTTGACGCCGGCGTCGAGGGCGGCTTTCATTTCCCACTCCTGCTTGCCCACGCCTGAAAAAACCACTTTGGCCGGGTCGCCGCCAATGGCCAGCACCCGGGCGAGCTCGCCGCCGGACACGATATCGAAACCTGAACCCAAGTTCTTGAACTCGTTGAGCACAGCCAGATTGGAGTTGGCTTTCATGCCATAGCACACCAGTACGTTGCGGCCTTCACAAGCGACGCGATAGGCGTCCCAGGCATCGTGCAGGGCCTGGCGGGAGTACACGTACAACGGGGTGCCGTGCGCTTCGGCCAGGGTGGGAAGAGGGGTGTCCTCGGCGTGCAGGGTGCCGTTCTTGAATTGGAAATGCGGGGCGACAGTCATCGTGGATGGCTTGAAAACAGGAAGTCGTTAATGATTATGATTACCGGCCTGGGCCGTGGGTCAATTGGTTTGAACCGGGCTGGGCGTGGCCGGTGTTGCAGGAGTATCGGTCTGGCCGCCTGCCTCGGTCTCGGGTATCGTGGCCGAAGCCGGGGGCGTAGTCAGCGATTCGTCGGGCGCGGGCGGCGGAGGCAGGTATAGCGGCCCTTTATAGCCACAGGCGGCCAACATGGAAGCCATGAAGAGGCCCGCCAGCAGGCGGCTGGCCCTGGCGCGGGTTGAATCGTGGGACGCTGGCATAAGTGGATCCAATTTAAAACGGAACATTGGGCGGCTGCTCATGGCGCTGGCCGCTGGTCAGCTGATTGAGCAGGTCGGCAATGCCATCCGGCCCGCCGCCGTCAACGGGAATGTCGCCGGGAGTGGGCAGACCGACGCGCGCAATCGCCTGGCCGGGCGGAAACTCGGCAAAGTAGAAATCGCCGTCGATTTTGCTCAAGCCATTGGGTATGGGCCCCGGTGGCGTCTGCGGTTGATCTTTCAGGGCTTGGCTCATGTAATTGAGCCAGATGGGCAGCGACGCGCCGCCTCCGGTTTCGCTTGAGCCCAAGGAACGCGGGCGATCGTAGCCCATCCAGACCACGCCGACCAGTTTTGGCGTAAAGCCGGCAAACCAGGCATCGTGCGAATCGTTGGTGGTGCCCGTTTTTCCGCCGATGTCGTCGCGCTTCAGTTCGCGGTGGACCCGGGCGCCGGTACCGTAGGTGGCCACGCCGCGCATCAGGTCGTTCATGACGTACACCGTGCGTGGATCAATGGCCCTGGCGGCGGCGTCGCCGGCGACCACGGGTTTGGATTGCATGATGACTTTGCCGCTGCTGTCGGTGACGTGGTCGATAAGATAGGGCGGTACGCGGTAGCCGCCATTGGCGAACACCGAATAGGCGCCAGCCAATTGCAGCGGTGTGACGCTGCCTGCGCCCAACGCCAGCGGCAGGACGGCGGGCTGCCGGGCGCGGTCGAAGCCGAAGCGCGTAATGTAGTCTTGCACATACTTGGGCCCGACCGCCTGCATGATGCGGATGGAGACCATGTTTTTTGACTTGTACAAGCCTTGGCGCAGCGTCAGCATGGGCTCGTACTTATTGCCGTAGTTTTTCGGGCTCCAGGCCTTGGAGCCGGTTTGCGCGGCGGTAAGGACGAACGGTTCATCGGAGACTTGCGTGGCGGGAGTCAGACCGCGCTCGAGCGCCGAAGCGTAGATGAAAGGCTTGAATGCCGACCCGGGCTGCCGCCAGGCCTGCGTAACGCGGTTGAACTTGCCTTCTTCGAAGTCGAAGCCTCCGACCAGCGCCTTGATTGCGCCGTCCTGGGGCCGCAGCGAGACAAAGGCCGCCTGCACTTCGGGCATGTTGATCACCTCCCAGTGATCGCCGTTCTGGTGCAGGTAGACCACCGAGCCGCGTTCTATGCGCACATCGTCCTTGGCATCCTTGACCAGCCCGCGCGCAACGATCTTCAGCGCTCCTTTGTCGGTGACCTCGATGATTTCCGTGGATGTGCGGGCAACCGTTATTTTTGCGGGACTGGCCTCGAGCACCACCCCGGTCAGCAGGTCGCCGTCGTCGGGGTATTTTTCCTGCAGGTCGTCAAGCAGCGCGTCCAGCTGGGCTGGGTTCTTTTCGATGTCGGCCGGCAGGCTGAGGGTTTCTTCGGGGCCGGGGTAGCGGGCGCGGCGAGTGTAGTCGAGTATGCCTTCGCGGATGGCGTTATAGGCGGCTTCCTGGTCCTGGGACGTGACCGTGGTGTAGACATTGAAGCCGCGCGAGTAGATGTTGTCCTGGTACACCCCATACAGAAGCTGCCGCGCAAGCTCGGCAACATATTCGCCGTGAATCGCGTAGCCGCCCGCCGGTGTGCCAGGCGACGATTTCAGGACGATCTCCTGTGCCCTGGCCTGTTCGTATTCGGCTTCGGTCAGGTAGCCCAGATTCTTCATGCGGCCCAGCACATAAAGCTGGCGCGACTTGGCGCGCTCGAAGTTGGCGATGGGGTTGAACCGGGAGGGGGCCTTGGGAATGCCGGCCAGCATGGCGGCTTCGGCGGGTGTAATTTCGCTTAGCTGCTTGCCGAAGTAGGTGCGCGACGCGGCCGCAAACCCGTAGGCGCGGTGCCCCAGGTAGATCTGGTTCATGTAGAGATCCAGGATCTGGTCCTTGGTCAGCGTGGCTTCGATCTTGAAGGTCAGCAGCAGTTCATAGAACTTGCGGGTATAGGTTTTTTCCGACGATAGATAGAAGTTGCGCGCGACCTGCATGGTGATGGTACTGGCGCCCTGGGTTTTCGACATATGGGCCAGATTGGCCAATACCGCCCGTGCAACGCCCGTCCAGTCGATGCCGCCATGCTGGTAAAAACGGTCGTCTTCGGCTGATAAAATGGCCGATTTCATGACATCGGGTATTTCGTGGAAGCGCAGGACGTTCCGGCGTTCTTCGCCAAACTCGCCTATGAGGACCTTGTCGGCCGTGTAAATCCGCAGGGGCACGCGCGGACGGTAGTCGATCATTGCGCTGAGGTCGGGCAGGTTGGGCCAGGCCAGCGCCAGCGCCAGCGAGCCCAGCAGTGCTCCGCACAGCCCAAGGCCGGCCACGAAAATGGCGGCCTTCAGGATGAAGCGGCCGATCCACGAATGTCGCATGCCGGGATTGTCTTTTGAGGAAGTGGTAGAAGAACTCATTAGGGGCGATTTTAAGTCTAATGGCGATCAGACTATGATTTGCGCATCAGGTTTATGTAACCGAGTAATGCAGTGTAGCGGTGTATGGTCGGATTGCAAGTGGGATAATACACAAATGGATGATTCTTTACCTTTCGGGCCCGCCGGGTCATTGCCGAAAGACCGGCCGGATACCGGCCGGTTGTCGCAACACACGCCGCTTTTCCTGGTGGGCATGATGGGGGCGGGAAAAACCACGATTGGCCGCCACCTGGCGCGAGTCTTGAATCGGGACTTCGTCGATCTGGATCACGAGCTCGAGGCGCGTTGCGGCGTCAGGGTGTCGTTGATTTTTGACATCGAGGGCGAAGAAGGGTTCCGTAAACGTGAGTCGGCGGCGCTGGACGAGTGCTCGCGGCGCCACAACATTGTACTGGCGACCGGGGGCGGCGCGGTGCTGGCCAGCGAAAATCAGCGCTACCTGAAGGAACGCGGCATGGTCGTATACTTGCGTGCGACCGCGGAAGAACTGTTTCGCCGTGTCGCGCGCGATCGCAATCGCCCGCTGCTGCAAACCGCCGATCCGCAGGGTCGCATCCGTGAACTGCTGACGCAGCGCGAGCCCATTTATGAAAGCCTGGCCGACCTGACCTTCGATACCGGTAGCATGCCGGCCACACAGGTCGTGCGCTTGCTTGTTTCCATGCTGCAACAACACGAGGTTCAATCATGAGTACGGTCCAGGTCAATACGCCCGGGGGCGTCTATCCCATCCACATCGATGCGAAACGGCTCGACAAACTTGCGCAAAGCATTCCCGACGATGCGACGGCGATTGCGCTGGTCAGCAACGGGACGGTTGCCGCGCATTACCGTGAACAGGTGGAAACGGCGCTGGCGGCCACGGGAAAACGTCTGGTCTACATTGAGCTTCCCGACGGTGAAGCCCATAAAGACTGGCAGACCCTCAACCTGATCTTCGACGGCTTGTTACAAAGTAGGCTGGATCGCAAGGCGGTGCTGCTTGCGCTGGGGGGCGGGGTCATCGGCGATATGGTCGGTTATGCCGCAGCCAGCTATATGCGCGGGATTCGTTTCGTGCAGGTGCCCACCACGCTGCTGGCGCAGGTCGATTCATCGGTGGGCGGTAAAACCGCCATCAACCATCCTCTGGGCAAGAACATGATAGGCGCGTTTTATCAGCCGATCGCGGTGGAAATCGACATCGATGTCCTGGCCACTTTGCCGGCGCGGGAAATCTCCGCCGGGCTGGCCGAGGTCATCAAGTACGGCCTGATCATCGACGCCGACTTTTTCACCTGGTGCGAGCAGAACGTGGGTGCCCTGCGAACGCTAGACCGGCAGGCCATTACCTATGCCATCCAGCGTTCCTGCGAGCTCAAGGCCTATGTCGTGTCGCAAGACGAGCGCGAATCCGGCCTGCGCGCCATTCTGAACTTCGGGCACACGTTCGGCCACGCCATCGAGTCCGGCCTGGGCTATGGCGCCTGGCTGCATGGCGAAGCCGTGGGCTGCGGCATGGTGCAGGCCGCCGAACTGTCGGCACTGACGCATGGCTTGTCCGCCGATAGCGTCGAGCGTGTGCGGGCGCTGGTGGCAGCCATAGGCTGCCCCGTGCAGGCGCCCGACCTGGGTGTTGCGCGCTGGGTCGAGCTGATGCAGGTCGACAAGAAAACAGAAGGCGGCCAACTGCGTTTTGTGCTCCTGCCCGAAATCGGCCGGGCCCAGTTCGAAGGGGTGCCGTCCGAAGCGCTGCGGCAGGTGCTCGGCAAGACCGCCGTTGCCGCTCAAGTGTAAGGGACGGACGATGACCGAGCTCGCGCCCTATGCCTGCGACCCCGAACGCACGCGAGGCCGCAGGCACGCTGAAGCGGCGCCCGTGGGGCGCAATGCATTCCAGCGGGACCGCGATCGCATCATTCACTGCAACGCCTTCCGCTTGCTGGAATACAAAACCCAGGTTTTCATCAATCACGAGGGTGATCTGTTCCGCACCCGCCTGACCCACAGCATCGAGGTGGCCCAGATCGCCCGCACGCTGGCGCGCAACCTGGGCCTGCATGAAGATTTGACAGAGGCCATTTCACTGGCGCATGACCTGGGGCACACGCCCTTCGGCCATGCCGGCCAGGACGAGCTGAACGCCTGCATGCGCGAGCTGGCGCCCCGGGCGGGCGGCTTCGAGCACAACCTGCAAAGCCTCAGGGTCGTCGATGAACTGGAAGAGCGTTACGCCGCATTCAACGGCCTCAACCTGTGCTTTGAAACCCGCGAAGGCATACTGAAGCACTGCTCGGTCAGGCATGCGCGGCTGCTGGGCGACGTGGGTGAACGTTTCCTGGCCCGCACGCAGCCTTCCCTGGAAGCCCAGATTGCCAATCTTGCCGACGAAATCGCCTACAATAACCACGATATCGACGATGGCCTGCGCTCCGGGCTGATCACGATAGAGCAATTGCAGATGCTCGAGATTTTCGCGACGCATCACGCCCAGGTCAGGCGCAAGTACCCGCGGCTTGAAAAGCGGCGCCTGATCGCCGAGATCATCCGCGCCATGATCAACACCCTGGTGCTGGACCTGACCGAGAACACACTGGCCAATATCCGGCGCCATAAACCGGACAGCGCGGACGACGTCCGGGCCAGCCCCGCCGTGGCCGCCTTTTCGCCGTCCATACGCAGCCAGGCGGATGCCCTGAAAAGCTTCCTGCTCGAGAATCTGTACCGTCATTACCGGGTCATGCGCATGACGACCAAGGCGCGCGCCATCGTACGGCAATTGTTCGTGGCCTTTCTTCAAGAGCCGCGCTTGCTGGCCGATGAGCATCGGCGCGACGACGAGGTGGACCAGGCGCGGGCCATTGCCGACTATATTGCGGGCATGACCGACCGCTACGCCATACGCGAGCACGGCCTGCTGTTCCGCATGGAATAATTCCCTTGCCAGATCAGGCGTGGACTTTGTCGGCTTTGCTTGCCTTACGCCAGTAAGGTCTGCGCTTCGCCTTCGCGTGCACGCCTGATCTGGCTAGGGAATAGGCCGGCGCGCTTATTTTTGAAGCAGTGGCTTCAGGTAGCTGCCGGTGTGGCTGGCCGGTGTGGCGGCGATTTCCTCGGGCGTTCCCTGGGCCACGATCTGGCCGCCGCCGTTGCCGCCCTCGGGGCCCATGTCCAGGACCCAGTCGGCCGTCTTGATGACATCCAGGTTGTGTTCGATGACGACGACGGTGTTGCCGCCGTCGACCAGCTTGCGCAGTACATCGAGCAGCAGGGAAATGTCCTGAAAGTGCAGGCCGGTGGTGGGTTCATCCAGAATGTACAAGGTACGCCCCGTGCTGCGCTTGGATAATTCCAGCGACAGCTTGACGCGCTGCGCTTCGCCCCCCGACAGTGTGGTGGCGCTCTGGCCCAGACGCAGGTAGGACAGGCCCACGTCCATCAGGGTGTGCAGCTTGCGCGACACAGTCGGCACGGCCTCGAAATAATTCAGGGCCTGTTCGACGGTCAGCTCCAGTACTTCGCTGATATTGCGGCCGCGGTAGCGGATCTCGAGCGTTTCCCGGTTATATCGCTTGCCCCGGCAGACGTCGCATGGCACATACATGTCGGGCAGGAAGTGCATTTCCACCTTGACCACGCCATCGCCCTGGCAGGCTTCGCAGCGGCCGCCTTTCACATTGAATGAAAAACGGCCCGGGTCGTAGCCGCGCGTGCGTGATTCGGGCACGCCGGCAAAGAGTTCGCGTATGGGCGTGAACATGCCGGTATAGGTGGCCGGGTTGCTGCGTGGCGTTCGGCCGATGGGGCTTTGATCCACATTGATGATTTTGTCGAAATGCGCGAGTCCTTCAAGGCTGTCGTAAGGCGCCGGCTCGGTCTGGGCGCGATGCAGCTTTTGTGCCACCGCTGTTGCCAGCGTGTCGTTGATCAGGGTGGATTTACCCGAGCCCGAGACGCCGGTGACGCACACCAGCCGCCCCGAGGGGATGGACAAGTCGACGGATTTGAGATTGTTGCCCCGGCAGCCTTTGAGCTCCAGCCGGGGCAGGTCCGGCGTAACAGGGCGCCGGACAGGTATGGCGATGCGCCGCGCCCCGCTCAGGTATTGGCCGGTGAGCGACTGCGCATTGTCGGCCAGTTGCTGGGGCGTGCCCTGGGCCACGATGCGGCCGCCGTGTTCGCCCGCTCCCGGCCCCATGTCCAGGACAAAATCGGCTGAACGGATCATGTCCTCGTCGTGTTCGACCACGATCACGCTGTTGCCCAGATCGCGCAGGTGCTGCAGGGTCTGGATCAGCCTGTCGTTATCACGCTGGTGCAGGCCGATGGAAGGCTCGTCCAGCACATACATGACGCCCGTCAGTCCCGAGCCTATCTGGCTGGCCAGGCGTATGCGCTGTGCCTCGCCCCCCGAAATGGTGTCGGCGCTGCGATCCAGCGACAGATAGCTCAGGCCGACATTGTTCAGAAATTGCAGGCGGGCTTCGATCTCGCGCACAATGCGGTCGGCAATTTCCTTCTTGGCGCCCGCCAGCGCCAGATTCTGGAACCAGGCCAGGCAGGCCGACAGGGACAGGGCTTCGACCTCGAAGATGGCGCGGCCCTGGCGTTCGGCCTCGCCGGGCTCATTGCCGATCAGCACATGGCGCGCCTCGGCGCGCAGGCGCGAGCCCTGGCAGTCGGGGCAAGTCTTGGTATGACGGTATTTTCCCAGCTCTTCGCGCACGGCGCTGGAGTCGGTTTCGCGCCAGCGGCGCTCCAGATTGGGAATAATGCCTTCGAACGCGTGCTTCTTTACCGTTGTCCGGCCTTTCTCGTTCAGGTACAGGAAGGAAATTTCTTCGCTTCCCGAGCCGAACAGCACGCGCTCGCGGATTTCAGGCGCAAGCGTTTCAAAGGGCGCATCGATGTCGAAACCGTAGTGAGCGGCCAGGCTGGTCAGCAGGGTATGCGTGAATGCATTGCGGCGATCCCAGCCGTTGACCGCGCCGCTGGCCAGGCTCAGTTCCGGGAAGGCCACGACACGTTTCGGGTCGAAGAAGTCCACGCAGCCCAGCCCGTCGCAGGTGGGACAGGCGCCTACCGGATTATTGAAACTGAAGAGGCGGGGTTCTAGTTCCGTCAGGCTGTGATGGCAGACGGGACAGGCGTAGCGGCTTGAGAAAGCATGTTCTTCGCCGGTGTCCATGTTCAGGGCGATCACGCGGCCTTCGGCAAGATTGAGCGCGGTTTCAAAGCTTTCGGCCAGACGCTGCTGGCTTTCGGGTTTGACGCGCAAGCGGTCGACGACGACGTCGAAATCATGTTTCTCGGTTTTCTTGAGCGGGGACAGCGTATCGATGGACACCATCTGGCCGTCGACGCGCAGCCGCACGAAGCCCTGTGCCTGCAGGCTGGCGCATTCATCCTCGAAGCTGCCCTTGCGCGAGCGCGCCAGCGGCGCCAGGATGGCCAGCCGGGTATCGGGCTCCCAGGCCAGCACTTTGTCGACCATCTGGCTGACGCTTTGGGCCTGCAGCCGCAGGCCGTGTTCGGGGCAATAGGGGGTGCCGACCCGCGCGTACAATAGCCGCAGGTAGTCGTGGATTTCGGTTATCGTTCCGACTGTCGAGCGCGGGTTGTGCCCGGCGGATTTCTGCTCTATGGATATCGCGGGCGACAGGCCTTCTATCAGGTCGACATCGGGCTTGTCCATCAGTTGCAGGAACTGGCGCGCGTAGGCCGACAGGCTTTCCACATACCGGCGCTGGCCCTCGGCGTACAGGGTGTCGAACGCCAGCGACGACTTTCCCGAGCCCGACAGGCCGGTTACCACGACCAGTTTGTGGCGCGGCAGATCGACGGAAATATTTTTAAGATTATGCGTTCGGGCGCCCCGGATGCGTATCGCTTCCATAAGCTTTTATCGTAGATGAAGACTCTTGGGCCTTTCAAAGGCCAACTTGCTACTATAACGCGCAGTCGGATTCCATGCGCGTGCCGGTTTACGTCTTCTTGCGATAATGCGGTGTCCGACAGGGTTTTTTAACTGACCGAGTTTCTATGAGCATCCCCGCGGCCCACCCGGGCAATTCACCCAGAGCCAGGCTGAAACTGACACCGACCGAAAGGCGTGCCAGCATCACACTTGCGCTGCTTTTTGCCTCGCGCATGCTGGGCCTGTTCCTGTTGACGCCCATTTTTGCCGTTGCCGCCCAGACACTGCCCGGCGGGCATGATGCGGCCCGTGTCGGCCTGGCGCTGGGCGCCTACGGCCTGACCCAGGCCATCATGCAGATCCCCCTGGGCATGGCTTCCGACCGCTGGGGCCGCCGTCCGGTCATTGTATTCGGCATGGTTCTGTTCATTATCGGCGGGGTGATTTGCGCGCTGGCTGAAAGCGTGGACTGGATCACCGTGGGCCGGGTGATACAGGGCTTGGGTGCTGTGTCCGCCGCGATCACCGCCTGGGTGGCCGACGCCACCCGGCCCGAGGTGCGCACGCGCGCGATGGCCATGGTGGGCGGCTCCATAGGCGTGTCGTTTGCCGTATCGCTGGTGCTGTCTCCCATGCTGGTGGGCGAGTTCGGCCTGTCGGGCCTGTTCTGGGCCATCAGCATGCTGGGTTTCGTGTGCCTGCTGATTGCCTGTTTTGTGGTGCCGTCCGTACCGCAGGCCAAGGCACCCATTATCCAGGCCCGCCCGCGCGATGTGCTGGGTCATGTCGACCTGCTGCGTCTGAACTTTGGCGTTTTTTGCCTGCATTTCATCCTGATGGCGCTGTTCATAGTGGTGCCCGGCTTGCTGGCCACGCTGGGGCAATACGATTCCGCCAACCTGTGGGAAGTCTATTTGCCCGTTATCCTGCTGTCGTTCGTACTCATGGTGCCGGCGGTGT
This sequence comes from Pusillimonas sp., assembly GCA_049672825.1. Classification (GTDB taxonomy): domain Bacteria; phylum Pseudomonadota; class Gammaproteobacteria; order Burkholderiales; family Burkholderiaceae_B; genus Pusillimonas_C; species Pusillimonas_C harenae_A. The sequence goes on along the minus strand of JBATWU010000044.1, from coordinate 1,011 downwards.
TCTATACCGAAACCCGCCGCGTTCACAAGGTGGCCCTTGAGGTCGCCGTGGCTGGGCTGATTGTGGTGCTGGCGCTCATGCCGCTGGCCAGCGGCAGCTTCCTTGCCGTGGTTGCCTTGCTGGTGGGTTTTTTCATTGCCTTCAACATTCTTGAGGCGCTGCAGCCCTCGCTGGTGTCCCGGGTGGCCCCGCCGGAATACAAAGGGCTGGCGCTGGGTTTTTACAACACCGCGCAATCGCTGGGCGTGTTCCTGGGCGGGGTCACGGGGGGCTTGCTGGCGGCGCTGGGCCGCCCGTCTGCCGTGTTCCTGCTGGCCTCGGCGCTGGCATTCGTGTGGTTCCTGACCGCGCGGGGCTTCAAGGACCAGGCCTGAGTGCCTCCTGAGGAAACGCCGGTGGGATATTGCTCAGGAGTGCGGGCGCCAGAACCAGTGGGGTTTGCCGTCGTCTGCCGGGTCGCTCCTGGCGCGGAGGAAGGCTCAAGCACTGATCGGACAGTTTTGCTCCTTCGTGTTTCTACCATTCACGGTGGCAGCCTGGCCCGGATTCGTCGATAATGACGTTAATGTGAATTTTTAAGTTAAGGGTATTGTCATGGCCTCAGTCAACAAAGTTATTCTCGTCGGCAACCTGGGACGAGACCCCGAAGTCCGCTACAGCCCCGATGGCGCGGCCATTTGCAATGTGTCCATTGCCACCACCAGCACCTGGAAAGACAAGGGTACGGGCGAAAAGCGCGAAGAAACCGAATGGCACCGCGTGGTTTTCTATAACCGCCTGGCGGAAATTGCCGGCGAATACCTCAAGAAAGGCCGCGCGGTTTACGTGGAAGGCCGTTTGAAAACCCGTAAATGGCAAGACAAAGACACCGGCGCCGACCGCTACAGCACCGACATCGTTGCCGATCAAATGCAAATGCTGGGTGGCCGCGACGGCGACTCCGGCTCGGGTGGCGGTACCGAATACAACCAGGCGCCCGCCCCGCAGCGCAGCCAGCGCCCGGCCCAGCCG
>JBATWU010000043.1:0-4229 GCA_049672825.1 Pusillimonas sp. | reverse complement strand
GGCTCGGGCGCGGCGCAGGCCGCCAGCAGAGCGGCCGCGAGCAGCGCGGGTAGCAGAGCACTACGCAGGAAGCTGGCAAGCATAGGTATCGTCCAGAAGTTGAATGAATCTTATTCTTATTGTATTGGTTTTTGGACTTCACAGCCCCTATGGCTTATACCGTCTTGATAATTGTCATTGGGTCCGCCCGCCGTTAGCAATCAGAATGCGACTTGTTTTCGATACCGCCCGTGCCTGCGCCGGGCGGTCGTCGCATTTTTGATTGGCGATTTTTCCACAGGGCGATTCTTCAATGGGTATTTTTTCTTCAGGCCAGCTTGGGCTTTCGGCGCATGCCGGCAAGGGTGGATTCTGGCGGTCATTATTTGAGCCCCGGGCGGCGCATTGTGATTTGCTACCCCTGCAGAAATGCGAACGCTGCACCAGGGCGCTGTTTGATCGCTTTAAATCGCTGTTTGACGGGCAATTGATTCGTCAGTTCATCGCTTTTCTGGCGGCAATGTTTGTGCTGGCTTTGGTGAACAGTGCATGGGCGTTCGGTACGCTTACCGTTTCACCAAATCCCGTCGCTGTTGGCCAGGAAGTCACGCTAAGCTGGCCGCCTCAAAGCGCCTCTTGCATTATTTACCAGAATGGCACTTATTGGACTGGCACGTCTTGCTCGACGGGTGAGTATAAGTTCACGCCGTCCAGTGCGGGGGAATATAGCTATTCTGTCATGGATGGCATCTACTATTCGAGTACTAATACAGTAGTATTGGCAGTTGAGGAGTCAGGTGGGCAAGATCCCGATCCAGTGCCTGTCATCCCTGAAATCTCTGCCTTTACGCTTTCCCCGCCGAGCATCACCACCGCGCAAACCAGCACCTTGAGCTGGTCAGTGCAAAACGCCGAAAGTTGTGATGCGACAGGCGCCTGGACTGGCGGCAAGTCCGCATCGGGCGGCAGCGAAATCTTGTCGGCGCTGGCGGCGGGCAGCTACAGTTATACCCTGACTTGCACAAACGCTGCGGGCGCCAGCGAACCAAAAACCGTCAATCTGCAGGTGCTGGAAGCGCAACAAGTATCTATCGACAGCTTCACAATTTCATCGCCTACCATCCTGATGGGTGGAAGCGTCAGCCTGAACTGGTCGGTATCCAATGCGCAAAGCTGCACACGCTCCGGGAACTGGTCGGGATCAACGGCACTCCCAAGTGGCGGTGCCGTTGTTACTACGGCTGTTCGCAATGTGCCTGGCGATTACAGTTTTACCCTGACGTGCTCGAATGGTGGTGATACTGTGAGCAAGACGGTTGAATTGATTGTTGAGCCTGGCCCTGCCGAAATCACATCGTTTGCCATTACGAATTATTTGTTCAATCCTTATCGGCTTGACGGAGATACGAGCGTTATCGCGGCGGGTGGTCGCTTGAGTATGACAGCCAATGTTAACTATCACATTCCCAATAGTTGCACGCTAGGCGGCAAGCGCTTCAATACCAACAATTACTCCAACCACTCGGGTAGTGTTTCTGCCAGTGCTTACACCTTTGATAAAGCTGGCGATGAGTGGATTTTGGCCTGCGATGGATACGATGGCTCTCAACCGAACATGGTACTGCCTATTCGGGTGGTCCCGGCTACAGAAATAGTCAGCTTCACGCCAGCCAAGCAATTCTACGATCTGGGTGAGCCGATTTATTTGAGCTGGCAGACCGAGGCAGCCAAAGACTGCCGGATCAATGGTGAGCCGGTGCCCGCCAATGCTCAGAGCCACCCGTTTCCTGCGGCAGAGACAGTCAACCCACTTACCTATGAGCTGCAGTGTGAGACGGAAGAGGGTTTGATTGATTGGGAAGGGAATCCTGCTTCTTTCAAGCAAGGAATCACTGTCGACGTGAATGAGCAGGTTTACGTGCCCATTTCCGGCCGGATCTTCGGCGAGATGGATCTCAATATGGCACTCATTGATACTATTAGCTTGCCGACAATGCGAGCTGGCCCCAAGATAAATGGCTTTGATGGAAGATACGCTATTTTGGGTTTCAACCAGCCCAAGGCTTACTGGATGTGGGATTTCGATACGTTGGAAGATACCGGTGAAGGGCGGATCTACTTGGGCGGTTCCAACCTGTTGGCACTTAATAGTGCGAAACCACCTTACCGGCTGTTCTCTCCGGGGCGTGCGCGTATCGAAGGTCAGCATGTGCCTGATGTCGAGCCACCGCTGGAAGACCACATCGGCACCTTTACCAGCAATGGCGACGGTACTTACAAGGTTCGTTTCAACTATCAAATATTTTTCTCGTTTGCGGGCTGGCCTCTGGCCGAGCTGTACAACCAGATGTCGATCACTGCCAACGGTGATGGCACCTGGAAGATTCGTACACTGGACGCGCACCCTGATGGCATCACCTATTTTGATGAGGGGGTATTTGACAGTGTCACAGGTGTACGGGTTAACAATGTTTCTGTAAACGATGGTATTCCTGGCGTGGTGTTGCCGCGAGGAGGAGACACTAAGCAAGGAGGGGGGATTGCATATAATGCGACCTTCCCAGCCAGAGTTTCTCCCGGGTTTTCATCCGAGCGCATGGTTCAGGTAACTACCGATGGCAACGGAACTTATCTTTCTGATTGCGGTGGTGGTGTGCCGCTGGAGTTTTACAGTTATGTGCTGCGCGGCAACTTTACGAGTTGCGCGCAACTGCACCATGCAGAATGGGAAGGCCAGCAGTATCCAGACGTCGATGGCGATGGCATCCCTGATTTTGTGGAAATTGGCCCTAATCTGGCGTTGCCGATCAACAGTGACATGGACAGCATCGCGGATTTCCTCAAACCGCAGGCCTTTGCGGGCAAGCGTCACTTTGCCGGCAACCTCATGCTGGGGAACGGCGAACGAGCGGTTGTCTATTCCGAGGATACGACACTTAGCCAATTCGTCGATTTCGGCCAACCTTCGGTCGCCTGGGAGCAGATACAGGAACCGTGGTTCGGTCGTTTGCATTCGATCTATGGTGCCTTGTTGACGCCGAGTGGCGTCGGCAAAACGTTACTTCCGGCGACCGACCCGGACAGCGGCCAGGCGCTGAACTATGCGCTGGGGTCGCTTGTGGTCACGACACCGACCTATGAAGGCTCACCCAAAATCCGTATTTATTTCAACCAGGGCGTTCCGGCAGGCTTGCGGCTCTTCAACATTACTCTTGAGCAGAACGATGGTCGTGAGTTTATCTGGGACTATGAGCGGGTGGATGGCCACATTATTGAAGTAGCGATGCGGCGTAATCCTGCTCACCCCTTTCAAGGTGTTCCCACGGTTTTGGCGCTGGCCTATACAGGAGAAAGCCGCGATTGGACGCCAGAGCAACTTTTCAATCTGAGCGAGCCGGGCTATCAAGCGCTGCTGGCCTTGGCCGAGAACTTGGATGCGCCTGAGCCATCGGAGCCCGACCCGATTGAAATCACCAGTTTTGCTCCGGCTTCTGCCAGTATCACACTAGGCAACAGCGTAAACTTGCTGTGGCAGGCGGCCAATGCCGATACGTGCGTCATTCGCCAGGATGGCAACCTGCTAAGTGCACCGACGCTGCCAGTTACGGGTAACTTCGAAGTCACGCCGGGTCGCACGGGTACGCATACCTACGAGTTGATTTGCCTCCGAGGCAGTGAGCAGGAGAGCGCCAGCACCTCGGTGATCGTGCAGGCAGCATCCACGCCCATCGATCCGAACGCCCTCACCGGCATCTGGACCGGCAACTTCAGCCTGACCATGCGGGTAGCGGGCTCGGCCTCGCAGGCAGACCCGCAGGGCACTGTCCTGGGCGACAGCCACAACAACGCCTGGACCTTCAACTTCGACGAGGGCTGGGCCGAACTGGATCAGGGCATGCTCAGCGTGGGCTTTCCCTTCCACGTCCAGGACCTGGGCAATGCCGACCCGGTGCACGACCGTGCGTTCTTCACCGACAACGGCGACGGCACCTACACCCTGCACCACGGCTACCAGATCTACAACCCCTACGTGGGCAACCCGCGCACCGACATGACCACCACCTTCCGTATTGTGCGCGATGGCAATCAGCTGATCGTGACTACGCTGGACCCGGACGGCGACGGCGTGCCCGGCCTGCCCGTGCCCAACGTCTTCCCGCTCACGGTGTCCCCGGGCATCGACGGGGTGCTGACCCAGGACGGCTCGGCCAACCCGAACCCGACCGATCCCACCGACCCGGGCAACACGG
>JBATWU010000042.1:0-5891 GCA_049672825.1 Pusillimonas sp. | reverse complement strand
GTCGGGCCACTGGCCCGACCGGGCGAGTTCCGCGGACGCCCCGGCAGGCTGGCCTGAACCGGGTACCCCTGGCAACGCCAGGGGCGTAGCGCGCGAAGCCGGAACAGTCCCCGCCACACCCGACTTTATTAAGAACGATGTCTGATCCAGGACCACACCTGATTGCCCAAAGAACCATGTCTAGTCCAAGCGCCAAGCCGCCCTCTCAAGAACGAATAGCGCCACCATACATCCGGCTATCGCCAAGAACGAAAAACTCGCGTTGCCGCAAGCCCTGTCACTATCTCGGCCAGAACCCCCTATCGCAATGTTGGCGCAAATGTTGACCGGATTTCCACCGCATCAGCCTGTGGCCGCTTTCGTAGCGAGCCAAGCACTGTAAACACTTGAAGCAAAAAAACGCTAGCCCGCGAACTTTCCGGCCAGCAGGTATTGAACAGCCTCGTTGGCGGCGGCCATGCCCATGGCCGCCGTGACCGTCACCACCGAGCCGTAGCCCGCGCACGACAAACCTTGCAAGGCCGACGCATCCGGCGCATGGGCAGCCATTTGCCCCAGTTCCAGCCTGCCGCTCCCCTCGCCAGCCAGCGCATCGCCGCCGGCCCGCAGCCACTGGGCTGGCAACAGGGCGGGTTGATCGAACCACAGCGCGCGCACGCCCATTTTGGGCACCCGCTTGCGCACCTTGCCAGCCTGATCGGCGGCCTTGGGATAGCGATGCTGGCGCCTTAAGGTATTGCGCAGCTTTGCCAGCAAGGCATCATTGGCCGCGGCCGACAGATCCCCGGCCCGCAGGCTGAGCGGATTGGTCTTGCCTCCCGCCCCCCCGCACACCACGATAGGTATCTTGCGGCGGCGGGCCTCGACAATCATGGCGATCTTGGCCTGGGCCTGGTCGGTGCAGTCGATGATAAGGCTGACATCCGCGGCAAATAATTCCTCCACGTTTTCAGGACTGACGAAGTCGTCGATGATGCGCAGGCGGCAAGCAGGATTGATGCCATGCACGCGCTGTGCCATGGCCGTGACCTTGGCCTGGCCCAGGGTGTCGCTTAACGCGTGCAACTGCCGATTGATGTTCGACTCGGCAATATGATCCAGATCGACCAGGCTCAGGGCGCCCACACCCGTGCGGGCCAGGGCTTCGGCGCACCACGATCCCACCCCGCCTATGCCGGCCACGGCCACATGCGCGCCATTCAGCCGCTGCAGGCTATCGGGGCCATAGAGACGCTCCAGGCCGCCAAAGCGGCGCTGAAGATCAAAGGAAGCGTCAAGGGGCATGGCGGACTCTGGAAAATAAAGCGGGTTGTATCGGGAGAAGCCGCTACATGGAAGGCTGCTTCACTTGCGGCATATACAGGAACAGCTTAACGATACCAGGACGGTCTCGCACAGGAGCTCAGCGGGAAGTTTACCGTCAAGTCCGGCCCGTCCGCATTCACAGGATACACTCGCCGCGGGCGACGCCTGTTGCCTCGCCATCGTATGCGCAAAAAACCACACGAACAAAGCGGATTTCAGCGGCGCGCCTGGACGGGATTAAAATAGGCTTATGTCCACTCGCGCCCGGAGCCGCCAGCAAAGTGAATACCGTTTTTTCGCCCACCCCCCATTCCATGCCCGCCCCCAGTAATTTCCGCTTATTGACCGACGCTGAACGCCATGCATCATTGCAGGCATCGCTGGCCGACTGGCGACCGGACCAGGATCTTTGGGTATATGGCTACGGTTCACTGATATGGCGCCCCGAGTTCGATTTTTCTGAAAAACGGATGGCGCTGCTGCACGGCTATCACCGCGCACTGTGCCTTTGGTCCCGGGTAAACCGCGGCACGCCGGACCAGCCCGGCCTGGTGTTCGGCCTTGACGCGGGCGGGTCCTGCCGAGGCATGGCATTCCGCATTCCGGCAGCCGATGTCCCCACTACCATGGAAGCGCTCTGGCGCCGCGAAATGCCCAGCGGCGCCTACATCCCCAAATGGCTGGGCTGCCGCACAGAAGACGGCCCCATCACCGCCCTGGCCTTCACCATGAACCGCAACACCGATGCCTATGTCAGCGGGCTGCCGGTCGACCGGCTGGTTCACATTGTTCGCAACGCCCATGGCAGCTACGGCCCCTGCATAGAATATGTGCTGGAAACCGCGCAGGCCCTGAAGCGGGCGAATATCGACGACAAACGGCTGCAGACCCTGGTCGGCGCCTTGCGCATATCGATGGACCAGGGCGGTTGAACCCGGGCGCCCGGCCTCGACTGCCTCCGCATCCGGTAAACTAGCGTACTGCTTCCCTGATACCCCTCTTTTTCCTCGCCATCATGTCTGTTGCCGATATCCGCCAGAACTACGAAAAATTCGAACTGCTCGAAACCTCTCTGGCCGCTGATCCCTTCGAACAGTTCACGCTGTGGTTCAACGACGCCCTGAAGGCCGGCGTACCCGAGCCCAACGCCATGACGCTGGCAACATCGACGCTGGCGGGCAGGCCATCGGCGCGTATCGTCCTGCTCAAGGGCTTTGATGCGCGGGGCTTTGTGTTCTATACCAATTATCTGTCACGCAAGGGCCACGAACTCGCGGAAAACCCCAGTGCCAGCCTGCTCTTTTTCTGGCCCTCCCTGGAACGGCAGGTCCGCCTCGAGGGTGCCATAGAAAAGGTGTCGCCAGCCGAATCCGATGAATACTTCCACAGCCGCCCGCTGGGTTCGCGCATAGGCGCCTGGGTCTCGCCGCAAAGCCAGCCCATCACCCGGACGGAGCTCGAAGCGCGCGCCGCCGAACTGACCGAGTCCCTGGGTGCCGAGCCGCCCAGGCCCGAACACTGGGGCGGCTACCGCCTGGTCCCGGATCGGGTCGAATTCTGGCAGGGCCGTCCCTCACGGCTGCACGACAGACTGGTGTACCAACTCGACGCTGGCCAAGCCTGGTCGCGTGTACGGCTGGCGCCTTAAGCGCCGGTCTCAGGTACCCCTATGGCCGCAATGCTTCCCGATTTCGACGCCCAGTTCTTTCGTTCTGCCCTGGGCCGGTTCGCAACCGGCGTCACCGTCATCACTACCGAAAGCAGTGCAGACAAAAAGCCCCTGGGACTGACCATCAGCTCCTTCAACTCCGTATCGCTCGAACCGCCCATGGTGCTGTGGACCCTGTCGCGCACCGCGTCATCACTGATGCACTTCCAGACCAGCCAGCGCTATGTCGTACATGTGCTGGCCGCTTCGCAACTGCCCCTGGCCAAGCGGTTTGCATATGGCCCGCAGGCGCGGCGCTTCGAAGGATTGGCACTAGCGCGCGCGCCGGGCGGCACATTGATGCTGGACGACACCGACTGCGCGGCCTGGTTCGAATGCTACAACCTGGCACAGCACGAGGCGGGCGATCATCTGATCTTCATTGGGCAAGTGGAACGCTGCCACCGCAATTTCAATCAGCCGCTGGTGTATCATGCCGGCGACTTCGACCTGACCCCGTCAACCGAGCCGCTATCGAGCAATTAGGAATCAGGTCGACAGGACAATCAACCATGCAGGACATTCTATGGCAGCAGATATAGACTGCGTCGTATTGGGAGCCGGCGTCGTCGGACTGGCCATGGCGCGCGAGCTGGCCCTTGCGGGACGCGAAGTACTGGTGATAGAAGCCTGCGAGGCCATCGGCACCGGCACCAGTTCGCGCAACTCAGAAGTCATCCACGCCGGCATCTATTACGAACCGGGCAGCCTCAAGGCTCAGCTGTGTGTGGCCGGAAAAAATATGCTGTACGGCTATTGCGACGAGCGGGGCGTGCCTTATAAAAGAACCGGCAAGCTGATCGTGGCGGCAAGCCCGGAGCAAAGCGCGCAACTGCACCTGATTGCCGAACAGGCTCGGCGCAATGGCGTCCACGACCTGTATTCCATCACCGGCGGCCAGGCGCGCGAGCTCGAGCCCGCCCTGACTTGCGATGCCGCCCTGGTATCGCCTTCGACAGGCATTGTCGACAGCCACGCCTTGATGCTTGCGCTGCAAGGCGATGCCCAGAACCACGGCGCCCAGTGCGTGTTCCACACGGCTTTTCGCCAGGGGCAGGTACTCGATTCCGGTGAATTCGAGCTGGAGTTCGATGGCGACGAAGCCATGACGCTGACGGCCAACTGCGTCATCAACGCCACCGGCCTGCATGCACCGTCCGTCGCGCGCAAATTGCGGGGCCAGCCAACAGCGCTGATACCTCGGGCCTATTTCTGCAAAGGCAGCTACTTCACCCTGTCGGGCCGTTCGCCCTTCAGCCACCTTATTTACCCTATGCCCAACAGTGCCGGGCTGGGCGTGCATCTGACGCTCGACCTGGGCGGACAGGCCAAGTTCGGCCCCGATACGCAGTGGGTGGACGGCGAGGACTACACTCTGGACCCCAGCCGCGCCAATGCATTCTACGCAGCGGTGCGCAGTTACTGGCCTGCCTTGCCCGACGGCGCCCTGAACCCGGGATACACTGGCATCCGCCCAAAAATCGTTGGCCCCGGCGAGGCGGCCGCCGACTTCTCGATCATGGGGCCAGCCATCCACGGCATTCCCAATCTGATCAATCTGTTCGGCCTGGAGTCGCCCGCCCTGACAGCCTGCCTGGCCATTGCCCGGACGGCGCATGCGGCACTACAAGAGGCGCCGCGAAATCCATGAACCTCAATAAGATGAACGACTATATTCTGACTTTGTCCTGTCCCGATCGGATCGGTATCGTGCACAGCGTCACCGGATGGCTGCTGGGCCTGCACGGCAACATCATCGATGCGCAACAGTTCGGCGATCTAGAAACCGAGCGTTTTTTCCTGCGTGTGCACTTTGCCTTGCCCAAGCCGGCCGGCGTGGCCGAACTGGAGGCCACCTTTGCGGCCACCGCAAGCAAGTTCGATATGGAGTCCCATATTCACGACGCGCAGCGCAAGGCCAGGCTGCTGATACTGGTCAGCCGGCAGGGTCATTGCCTGAACGATTTGCTGTTCCGCACCCATAGCGGACAGCTGCCGGTCGACATTGCAGGTATCGTTTCCAATCATAACGATTATGCCGCCATGGCCCACGCCTACGGTATTCCCTATCATTATCTGCCTGTCACCGCGGACACCCGTGAAACGCAGGAGCAGCAGATTCTTGATATTGTGGCCCGGGAAAACATCGATCTGGTGGTGCTGGCGCGCTATATGCAGATTCTGTCGAACAAGCTCTGCCAGGCTTTGTCTGGCCGCGCCATTAATATTCATCACAGCTTCTTGCCCAGTTTCAAGGGCGCCCGACCTTATCATCAGGCTCATGCCCGCGGCGTGAAGATCATTGGCGCCACCGCGCACTATGTGACGGCGGATCTGGACGAAGGCCCTATCATCGAACAGGACATCGAGCGCGTGGATCATGCGCTGGGTGCGAATGATTTGGCCCAGGTGGGCAGTGATGTCGAGTCGCTGGTGCTGGCGCGGGCCGTGCGCTCGCACGTCGAGCATCGGATTTTGCTGAACGGGCAGCGGACGGTGGTTTTTCGTTAGAGACGGCGGCAGTTGGAAACGAGCTGACGGGGACGCCAGGCGCATGGCTGCTGGTTTTTGTTCCGGCTTTCGTTCTTAATCGATGCCGCGGCTGGCTCTTGTTCCAGCTTGCGTTCTTAACCAGCGCCGCGCCTGGCGCTGGATGCCTGTTCCAGCTTTCGTTCTTAACCGACGCCGTGCCTGGCGCTGGACGCCGCTCAGATCGCACGATCCCGGCTGCGCCGGGATTGCCCGCCGTTCCTGGCGGTATCGGAGCGGCCACAAAACTCGCGCGGTGGACAATCCCCCGGATTGTCCACAAGCGTCGCGCTCAAGCAGTTGTGGCCTTGCCTCTCCGATACCGCCCGCAACGGCGGCGTGCTCAACC
>JBATWU010000041.1:0-8742 GCA_049672825.1 Pusillimonas sp. | reverse complement strand
GGAACCAACCGCCTGGCCTGGCTCTGGCACCGCGCGGGCGATGCCTGGCTCGGACGCGACGACGCGGGCGCCTTGCGGGGGCTGGACCAGTTTTCGGGCATGTCGCCGCCGGTGGCCACGATTTTCTGGTCGTTCCGGCTTGCCGTGATCACAGGCCTGCTGATGCTGGCGGTGGCGTGGCTGACCGTATGGCGTGCCTGGCGTGTCCGGTACGATCCGGGCGCGCTGTCGCGCGGGTGGCGCCACGTGCTGGCGGGCATGACATTTTCGGGCTGGGTGATGCTGCTGGCCGGACTGGCCCATGTGCTCCTGGGTGCATTTCCCTATGCCGTGAATGGCGCCGTCACAGTCAGTGAAGTGGTCGGCCAGACGTCTTTCGAGATCCTGCTGGGCGGGTATGTTGCCTACATGGCGTTTTATCTATTCTTTCTCATTGGTTTCTTCCAGATGCTGCGCCATATCGCGCGCTACGGTGTCGTGCCGGTCGCCCGGCGCCGGGGGCGCGCATGATCGACTCTCTGGCCGCGGCGCTGGGGCTGGGCACGCAAGATCCATCGTTCTGGATGCCGCTGGTATTCATGGCGCTGTTTTTCGCCATCATCGTGGCTGGCACTGTGCTGGATGGATTCGATGTCGGCGTAGGTTGCCTGGCCTTGCTCGCCCCCCCCGAATCCCGCCAGCGCATGCTCTCCCTGCTGAGTCCGTGGCGGGATGCGAACGAGTTCTGGCTCTTCCTGGGGTTGGGCTTGTTTGTGTCCGCCTTTCCCAAGGCCTGGGGGAGCATCATGGGACAGCTCTACCTGCCGTTGTGCCTGCTGGCGCTGGGGGTGCTGCTGCGGTCCGTCGCGTTCGAGATGCGTCTGCGCGCACCGCAGGAGCTGCAGGGACGCTGGCTAAAAGGTTTTGCCCTTGGCTCCTTGCTGACGGCATTCTCGCATGGCTTGCTGTTGGCACAGGTGGTGGTGTCGTACCAGACTGAACCCGGCTACCTGTGGTTTTCCTTGTTCGTGGGCCTTTGCGCGGTGGCGGCGTATTGCCTGCTGGGCGCGTCCTGGCTGATCATGCGCGTCGCCGGCGAGTTGCGGGCGCGAGCGGTGATGTGGGGCCGGCGCGCTGTGCGCTGGTCCGCCGCCGGCGCGGTGGCTGTTTCCGTGGTCCTGGCTTTTGCCAATCCGGGCGTGTTCATCAAATGGAGCGATGGTCCGCATTGGCAGCTTGTGGCAGCGCTGTGGGGATTTTTGCTGGTCTGCTTTGTGTCGGTCGAAATGTGCCTGCAGCGCATGATCAACAGCAGCTACCGAACCACGGCCCTGCCTTTTTTCATGACATTGCTGATCTTTCTGACTGTGCTGGGCGGGCTCGGATACAGCTTCTTTCCGTACCTGGTGCTGGACGACATTACGCTCTGGGACGCGGCCGCTTCGGTGGATGCCTTGCGGCTGGTGCTGTCGGCCACCGTGATAGCGCTTCCGGTGGCGCTGATTTTCAATATCTGGGTGTACTGGCGGATGTTTGGCTTGTCGATACCGCCCGTGCCGCCGGATTTTGATGGCTAGCCGACGCCATCACGGGCAGGGTGACGCGCACTTCCAGTCCGCCCCAGGCCGCGGTTTCCAGATCCAGCGCGCCCTCGTGGGCGCGAGCGATGCTGTCGGCCAGCGCCAGACCCAGGCCGACCGAACCAGTACGGGTGCGGGCATCGTCCAGGCGTGAAAACGGGCGCATGGCCTCGGTGCGCCGTTCGGCACTGATTCCGGGTCCATGATCCGCAACTTTGATCACCGCGTTGCCATTCTCCACTTCAAGCGATATCTCAACAGGCGGTTCGCCGTGGTTCAGGGCATTGGTGACAAGGTTGTCCAGCAGCCGTCCCAGCGCGATTCTGTCGCCGTTGATGGTCAGGACTTTGTCGTGCATGCGCACCAGTTTGACCGGACTGCCCGCGCTTTCCCAGGCCGCGACTTGTTCGTCCAGCCAGGTATTGAGCGGCATGGGCGCGAATTGATATGAACCAGGATCGGAGCCGCGCACAAAGCCGATGAATTGATTGACCATGCGCTGCATATCCTGGACGTCCTTGAGCATGCCGTCTTTGAAGGTCGGGTCGTCGACCATTTCTATACGCAGCCACATACGGGACAAAGGCCCTTTCAGGTCGTGCGGCAGCCCGGCCAGCAGGGTGCGCTGGACCGCGTTCGACTCGGCCAGCGTGTCGAGCATGGCATTGAAGCGTTCGCCCAGAATGCGGGTTTCGGTGGGGCCCGACGGTGTGACGCGTTGCGGCTGGCCGGCCGCCAACTGGTCGGCGGCCCTGGCCAGCCGTGTGAGCGGACGGGTGATGTGCCAGGAAAAGGCGGCGGCCAGAAGTAAAAGCAGGCCCATGCCACTGAGCCAGACCGCGATCATGGGCGTGGCCACCGGGGGGGCGATGCGATCGAGCGGGATCACCAGCCACTCCCGGTGCTGGTGGGCGTCGTCCAGCGCGGGATTGGGCAGCAGCGAGATATATAGCCGGGGCTCGGGCCCGCGCGAAAGCGCAACGCGAATATCGTCGTCGAGACGCAGGTTCAGCGCTTCCACAAAAGTACGCAAGGAGTTGCGTATGTCTCCCGGGGGCGGTGGAGGAGGCGGGCCGCGAGGTGGACGGCGGTGCTCCATGCTGGCGTTGGCCGGCAGGCTGCGCGACCATAGATGCCACTGGTTGCCCGATGCCTGGCGTACGAAGTCGGCGCGCTGCCGGGTGGGGATTTCGGCCAGCGCGGCGCGCAGCGTGCGTATGGTCGTTGCCGTAAACTCAACGGTTACATCTTCGGTGAATTTTTTACGATAGTAGGAAACCGTGGCAAAGGTGGCCGCCTGCACCAGCAGAATGGTGCCCAGCGTCAGCAGCACCATGCGGGCGCTCAGCGATCGTGGCAGCCAGGAACGAAACATGGCGGCGCTTAGGGCGAGAACCGGTAGCCGACGCCCCAGACAGTCTGTATCCAGCGCGGCTGTTTGGGGTCGTCTTCAATGGCGCGGCGCAGGCGCAAGACGGCAATATCGATGGCGCGGTCGTTGCGCTCGCCTTCGTCGTCATCGCGCGCCAGCGCCAGCAGCCGTTCGCGCGATAGGGGCTTGCCGGAGTTGTTGATCAGGGCCTCCAGCAGGTTTACCTCGCCGCCCGTCAGTTTGATCACGTCCTGTCCCCTGGACAATTGGCGGGTGGCCGGATCGAAGGTGAATGGACCAAAGGAGACAGGTTTGTCTTTGTTCAGGGCCGAGGCGCCCTTCTTGCGGCGCAATACGGCTTCGATCCGGGCCAGCAGTTCCCGGGGGTCGAAGGGTTTGCCCAGGTAGTCGTCCGCCCCGGCTTCCAGGCCAATGACACGGTCGACCGTTTCGTCGCGCGCTGTCAGTAAAATAACGGGAATGTCTTCGCCCTGCTGACGCAGGCGCCGGCAGGCTTCGGCGCCATCGCCGTCGGGCATCATGCGGTCGAGTACGATAAGGTCGGGCGAATAGCGCTGGATGCGCGCCGGCAGGTCGCTGGCGTCGGCCGCGAGCAGTGTGTCGTAGTTGTGACGGTTCAGGTAATCGGCCAACAATTGGCGCAGGGCCGGGTCGTCGTCGACAACTAGTACTTTTACCAGGGAATTTTCCATAGGACGCAAGTGTGCCCCTTGACTCGTCGTGAGGCAAGCACCCGAAATGGATTGAAATAAGTCCTCGCCTTGCGTTATGGTTTGTGATTCGTCAGAAACAGGATCAGCATGATACGCAGCTCCGTGCAGTCAATGCGCGAACGCCTTGCCGGTTATTCTTGGCTTTCGGACCTTCCGGCCATGTTGTGCTGGGCCGTGCTGGTTGGCGCGCTTGGGGCATTCGCCACTATTGCCTTTCACGAAGGCATGAGGCTGATACAGCAGCTGGTCACCGGTCACAGCGGCTCCATCGTGGGCGTCACCCGGGAACTGCCCTGGTACGGGCGCCTGTTGTTCCCCTTGTTTGGCGGCGTGGCGGCGGGCTCGCTGCTTTGGGTGTCCAAGCAACTCAAAGGCAGCACCAATTCAGATTATATGGAAGCGGTTGCCATCGGCGACGGCCGGCTGTCGTTGCGGCAGGGCCTGCTGCGCTCCCTGTCGTCGCTGTGCACGGTTGCCTCGGGCGGTTCCATCGGGCGAGAGGGCGCCATGGTGCATCTGGCGTCGCTCAGCGCCTCGGTCATCGGGCGTTTTACCCGTTTCAGTACCGCGCGCCTGCGCCTGCTGGTGGCCTGCGGCGCGGCGGCCGGCGTGGCATCGGCCTATGGCGCGCCCCTTGCCGGCGCGCTGTTCGTGGCGGAAATCGTGCTGGGCACCATGACCATGCAAAGCCTGGGCCCATTGCTGGTTGCGGCGGCCTCCGCCAATATCGTCATGCGTCTTACAGGCCATTACCACACCACCTACGCCATTACCGACATGCCGCAAATCCCGGGCCTCGAGGTATTGCCATTCCTGGTGCTGGGCGTCGTTGCCGGCCTGGGCGCGCCGTTGTTCCTGAAGTTCCTGGACTTTTCCCGGCGCCAGTTCCAGCGCACTGAATTGCCTCTGCCGGTTCGCTTGGGGCTGGGCGGCGGTCTGCTGGGCCTGTTGCTCATCGTCATGCCCGAGGTGGCCGGCAACGGCTATAGCGTCGTGCACTCCTTGCTGCATGCCTCATGGACCTGGTATGCGGTGGTGGCCATTCTGGTATTCAAGATACTGGCTACGGCGCTTACGGTAGGGTCGGGCGCCGTGGGGGGGGTCTTTACTCCCGCGCTTTTTGTGGGAGGCGGACTGGGCGCGCTGTTTGGCATGGCCATGTCATTCATTTGGCCGGGCATGATCGCCGAGCCTTATATGTATGTCCTGGTCGGCATGGGCAGCTTCCTGGGGGCCGCGACCAGCGCGCCGCTGATGGCAATACTCATGATTTTCGAAATGACGCTCAGCTATCAGGTGGTTCTGCCGCTGATGCTGGCTTGTGTGATTGCGCATTTCGTTTCCAGGGCGGTCGCCGAGGTGGCCATGTACGATGTGACTGTCGTGCGCGAGCGCGACGCCTGGTTCCGCTACCAGCTCAGGCATACGGTGATCCAGGACCTGGTACGCCCGGCCGACACCGTGGTGGCCACGACGGCGCCGGTGCGCGATGCCTTGCAGATGTTTCTGGAGTACCCCGTCAAGTATCTGTACGTGGTGGATGAAAAGAATATTTACCAGGGTGTGATTGCCCAGCAGGATTTGACCAGTTTATTGTTGAGCCAGGGCGATGTCCAGAGCAAGCAGGCGGGTGAAGTCTTGCGCCTTGATTTCGTCAAGACGCTGCATCCCGACATGACATTGGATCAGGCGCAGGAGTATTTCGTGCACTTCCAGGGCGAGCGCCTGCCGGTGGTCAGCCGCGGCGAACATCCGACTCTGCTGGGCGTGGTGTATAAATCGGCGGTTCTGGAAAAATACAGTGCCTTGAAGAGGTCTCTGGATGCCAGCGGGGAAGCCATGCTGGACTTCCCCGCGGGCAGGCGATTGCGTTGACGCCCGGCCTGACGGTTTTGCGGTATTTTTTATGACGTTTTTTTCGATGGGCATGGTGCGCCTTGCCGCGCTTCTGGGATGTGCCGGCCTGGTCTGCATGCAGATGTACCGGCCGGTGCTGGCCGGCGGCCCTCAGTTGCGCGACCTGTCGCCGGTGCAATTGTTCGCCGCGCCGCAGATCGAGGTGGCGCCGCCGCGGCCTCTGCCCGAGCCCGCCGGTGTGTCGGGCGCCGATGATGACGCCCATATCTTTACGAATGCGGTCGATAGCATTCCTGACATATCCTACAGTTTCTCCTGGAGTTCCGGCGATTCGGCGGCTTGGCGCCACGGCGGTGTTTCGCGTTCCTCGCCGGGCTTGTGGGGCGCCCGCGGCAATCGCTTTGCGCCGGCGCCCGCGCCTGTGGGTGAGTCCTGGACGCTGGGGACCAACAATTGGCGCTATGCGGGCGATGAAGGGCTGGATGTCGCCCTGGGCAGCAATGATATCGCCGTGCCGGCCTGGGGCAACTCAGCACGGCTGGGGGGCATCAGCGTGTCGCAGTCGTCTCTGGTCAATACCCGGGATGCCGAGAACAACTGGGGTTATTCCTTGTCTATCGGAGCCCTTGACTACTCGCCGGCCAATAGCGCCGACTTGAAGCTGGGTCCCACCGCCGGGAATTCCGTCTTCAGTTATGGCGTTGGCCCAGACCTGGTGCTGGAGTCGCAGGTGCAAGTGGCGCCCGACCTGGTCTCGACAGGGCTGGGCGGGCAGTACAGCACGGCCTGGGGCAACTGGAGCGCCGGCCTGGCGCAGGCCAACCGTGGCGTGGACCGTGGCTGGCGCTATCAGGCGGCCTACGAGCTGGATGTCTTCGATGATTTGCAGCTTTCGTGGCTGAACGAGCGCCGCGGCGCCGGCTATGCCGATCTCAGCCGGTACGCCGCCGATCCTTCTGTGGGCGGAATGCGTCAGCAGTGGACGGCCACCATGCCGTTGGGGCGCTGGGGCGACATCAGCGGCAGGTACGAAAACGAGCAATCGTCCCTGGGCGACACCCGGCGCAGCTTTGGTTTCACCCAGCAGTTCTGGTACAGCCCGAATTTGCGCATAGGCCTGGAGGCGCAGCGCGAACTGGACAGCGGCGACTATGATATAGGTATTCGTTTCTCGGTACCTATTAACTAAGCATGTCTTTATCTCCTCTGGAAACCCTGCAGCAAATCTTTGGCTATGAGTCATTCCGTGGCGACCAGCAGGCCATTATCGAACATGTCGTGCAGGGCGGCGACGCCCTGGTGCTGATGCCGACCGGCGGCGGAAAGTCGCTGTGTTATCAAATACCCGCGCTGGTTCGGCCGGGAACGGGCGTGGTGATCTCGCCGTTGATTGCGCTGATGCAGGACCAGGTCGACGCACTGATCGAACTGGGTGTGCGCGCGGCTTTCCTGAATTCGTCCCAGGACTGGCGCACCGCGCGCGAGGTCGAACAGGATTTTCTGCAGGGCCGGCTCGATCTGCTGTACGTAGCGCCCGAGCGATTGCTGACCGACCGTTGCCTGGAGCTGCTGTCGCAGGGGCAGGTGTCGTTGTTCGCCATCGACGAGGCGCATTGCGTCTCGCAGTGGGGCCATGATTTCCGCCCGGAATACCTGGGCCTGTCCATTCTGCATGAACGCTGGCCGGACGTGCCGCGCCTGGCACTGACTGCCACGGCAACCTCGGTGACCCGCCGTGAAATCGCCGAGCGCCTCGATCTGAATGGCGCGCCGCATTTTGTGGCCAGCTTCGACCGGCCCAATATCCGCTATCGCATTATCGAAAAGAATGAAGTCAGGCGGCAACTGCTGGCTTTCATCAAGGCAGAGCATGAAGGCGACTGCGGCATTGTGTATTGCCTGTCGCGCGCAAGGGTGGAAGAAACCGCTGATTTCCTGTGCGAGAACGGCATCATGGCGATGCCCTATCATGCCGGGCTGAATGCCAATGTGCGCGCGACCAATCAGGCCCGTTTTCTTCGCGAAGAGGGAGTCGTCATGGTGGCGACGATTGCTTTTGGCATGGGGGTCAACAAACCGGACGTGCGTTTTGTGGCGCATATCGACCTGCCCAAGTCGGTGGAAGGGTATTACCAGGAAACTGGCCGGGCAGGGCGCGATGGCCTGCCGGCGACCGCCTGGCTGGCCTATGGTTTGCAAGACGTGGTACAGCAGCGGCGCATGATCAACGAGTCGGTAGGCGATGATGCGTTCAGGCGGCGCCTGGGCGCGCAGCTGGATGCCATGCTGGGCCTGTGTGAAACGGTGTCGTGCCGGCGTCAGAGGCTGCTGGCCTATTTTGATCAGACTATTTCGCCTTGCGGGAACTGCGACACTTGCCTGGAGCCGCCGCAAGCCTGGGACGGCACGGTGGCTGCCCAGAAGATTCTATCCGCCGTGTACCGGCTCTGGCGCGAGCGCGGCCAACGCTTCGGCGCTGGGCATTTGATCGACATACTGCGGGGCAAGACGACGGATAGAATCAAGCAGTACGAGCACCAGAGTCTGACGGTTTTTGGCATAGGCGCGGATCTGTCGGAGCAGGCCTGGCGCGGTGTGCTACGCCAGTTGCTGGCGCAAAGCCTGCTGGCTGTGGATCATGAGGGTTACGGCACCCTGGCCCTGACGGAAAGCAGCCGCGAGGTGCTGAAGGGCGACAAGAAGCTGATGTTCAGGCGCGAGCCCGAGAAAAAGTCGCGCAATGCCCGTTCGGCCAGTTCCCGAGGCAAGGATGCGGGTATTGTTCTGCCGCCGGATGCTCAGCGGCGTTTTGATGATTTGCGGGCGTGGCGGGCCGAAGTCGCCCGCAGCCACGGTGTGCCCGCTTATGTGATTTTCCACGATGCCACGCTGCGCGAGGTGGCCATGAATTGTCCGCAAACGCTCGAGGACCTGGGCGGGATCAGTGGCGTGGGGGTGCGGAAGCTGGAGGCCTACGGGGAGGATTTGCTGCGCTGCGTGGGTGCTTAGGTGGGTTCAGGGTGGTGGCTGGTGTAACGCCTTTTTGGGCTCTTGAGCACTGTTGGCGCTGCTTGATATTCTTTCCGTTTCTTAAGCCAGGCAGGTGTGCCAGTGTCTGTTCCGGCTTCGCGCGCCACGCCCCTGGCTTTGCCAGGTGTACCCGTTTTAGTCAGCCCATCGGGGCGGTCGCGGAACTCGCAACGTTGGCAGCCCCCCGGGC
>JBATWU010000040.1:0-19492 GCA_049672825.1 Pusillimonas sp. | reverse complement strand
AAGCACGCCGGCCCGGCTTGGTGTGGCCGGCGGAGACACCTCCAGCCTGGCCCTCAAGGCGCTCGATGCGTGGGGCCTGTCCTATATAGGCCAGGTCGATCCCGGGGCCGCCTTGTGCCGCATGCATTCCGACCTGCCGCGGCTTTCAGGCATAGAGATCATGCTCAAGGGCGGCCAGATGGGCACGCCTTCGGTGTTTGAAAAGCTCCTGATCGGCCGTTAAGGCGCGATGCGGCCGCTTGTGCCGTGGCCGCATCGCGAGCGTGTAGTTGCGCCGTGGCTGTGTGCCGGCCGTTTTTGCAATCCGCCCGTCCGCCCGCCACGTTCGCGGCCAGCCTGGGTCGTGCTAGCATTTTGAGCATTCTGTTTCCGAATGTGGACGGGTCATGCTCAGATGGCTTGCGGGGCGCGGCGCCTCGCCAAAAAAAATATCGCGCGAGTTGGCGCAGATTACCCCCGAGGCCTGGCGGGCGGCTCTGGGCGACCTGTCATTTCTGGCGGGGCTATCGCCCGCCGAGGACGAGGCCTTGCGGCATCGGGCGGCCTGGCTGCTGGCCAGCAAGAACTTCAGCGGTGCGCGGGGCTTGGCACTGAGCGATGACATCATGCTGTCCATCGCCATTCAGGCGGCGCTGCCCATACTCGAGCTGGATCCGGCCCTATACGAAGGCTGGATAGACATCATCGTCTATCCGGGCGGTTTCCTGACCCCTCGGGTTGAAACCGATGAAAGCGGTGTGGTGCACGAATACATGCAAGAGGCCTCGGGCGAAGCCTGGGAAGGCGGACCCGTCATCTTGTCCTGGGAAGACGCCGGTCCCGGCCGGCGCCAGGATGCCAATGTGGTCATTCACGAGTTTGCGCACAAGCTGGACCAGTACGGCAGCGACGTCGACGGCATGCCCAGCCTGGATGCACACCCGACTCTGCGCCCGCGCCAATGGCGCAGTGTGCTTGACCATGCTTTCGATGCCTTCAACGAGGCGCTGACGGCGGTCGAGGAGTCGATTCCCCGCGACGTGGACCCCGAGTCGGAAGAGGGCGCGGCCTGGTTCGGTACTCTGCCGCTGGACCCTTATGCCGCAACCGATGAAGCCGAGTTCTTCGCAGTCAGTTCCGAGGCCTTTTTTGTGGATCCACGGCCATTGTCGACCGGCTTGCCCGATTGGTATGCGCTGCTGGCACAGTACTACCGGCAGGATCCTTTGCGCCGGCTGGGCTAACGCCTTCCGGGCATTGCCAGGCAGGCATCAGGCCATGCCGATGCGAGCACCGGCCTAGCCCCGTCCGAGGAAGGGCATTTTCGTGGCCATGACCGTCATGAACTGCACGTTGGCTTCCAGGGGCAGGCTGGCCATGTACAACACGGCGCTGGCCACATGATCGATGTCCATCAAGGGTTCTGGCCGGGTCGAGCCATCGGCCTGCAGGACACCCCTGCTCATGATTTCCGTCATGTCGCTGGCCGCGTTGCCGATATCGATCTGGCCGCAGGCAATGTCGTACTTGCGGCCATCCAGCGAAGTGGCTTTGGTCAGGCCGGTGATGGCGTGCTTGGTGGCGGTATACGATACGGCGTTGGGGCGTGGCGCGTGCGCCGAGATCGAGCCATTGTTGATGATGCGGCCGCCTTGCGGCTGCTGGGCCTTCATCAGGCGGAAGGCGCCTTGCGTGCACAGAAAGGTGCCGGTCAGGTTGATGTCGACCGCCGACTTCCACTGCTCGTACTCCAGATCTTCCAGCGATACCGAGCGCGCAAAAATGCCGGCGTTGTTGAACAAGAGGTCGAGCCGGCCGAAATGTTCCTTGATTTGTCCGAAAAGCTTATCGACCGCGGCGGGGTCGCTGACGTCGGTGGGAACGACCAGGGTGCGAACGCCGTGCGCCTGTGCCTGGCGCGCGGTCGCGTCCAGCGGTTCCTGGCGACGCCCGGCCAGCGCGACGGAATAACCGGCCCCCGCCAGTGCCAGCGCAATGCTTTTGCCGATACCTGAGCCAGCGCCGGTGATCAGCGCGAATTTTTCTGTTGTCGCCATTGGCAGCTCCTGTGATTGATGACCCTTCTTGTGCTCCGCATTATACGTTGGCGCTTACAGCGGGCGGCCGGCCGTTTTTTTCATGTGCTGAGACCATTCCCAGGCAACGTCGCGCCGCAGCTTTGCGTTGATGGCCGCGGTCAGTAGCATGGCCAGCAGCGCGCCCAGCGCGGCCAGCCCCATGTCCTTGTGCGCGTCCCAGATGTCGCCCTGGGTGCCCAGGTAGTGCATGCCCAGGTCGCCGCCGAAAAGCATGGCCGCGCCCCATTCGACGAGCTCGTACAGCGCTGATGTGCTGAGTGTGAAGTCCAGCGGCAGAAAGTAGGCCCAGAAGCCGCGCACCTCGACGATGCGCAGGAAGAATTCGCGCAGGGGATAGGCCAGCAGCAGTCCGTATGAAAAATGCACCAGGCGATCGTAGTGATTGCGTTCCCAGCCGAATACGCTGTTCAGGCTATGCCCCGTCAGGGCCTGCCACCACTGGTTGTAGGGCACCTCGGAATAGGTGTAGTGCGACCCCAGGGTATGCAGGGAAAGAAACAGCAAAATCATCAGCAGCGATGCATTCGAGAAGCGGAACTGATGCCTGATGAGCCAAAGTAGGCAGAACAGGCCCAGGACCAGAGCGTTCTCCAGGAGCCAGGCGGCGCGGTCGGCGGGCCGCAGTGCCAGCGCCAGCCACAAGACAAGATAAGCCCCGGCCGCAAGCGTCACGGCGATATTGCCCGCGGGCCGCGTCGCCCTTCCAAGCTGAAATTTTGCTGACATAGGTGTGCTGCCTTGTGCGATACCTGATTGGTTTCATGCGGCGGTCTGCCGGAGTACGGCGGCATGGCCCCGGGCGTTCCTGGAAATTGTCGCAGAAAAGCACGGTTTATACATTGAGCCTACGTTGCGGCAAAGCAGGGAAAGCGTCTTGGTGGCAAAATCATGGAATTGGGCCTGATTGATGTCGCGGCGAAGGGTCGCCGATGCGCGCGGCCCGCGAGTATTACATGACTGAAACGCCGTTCCGCTGGAGCCAGATCGCTATTCCCGCCTTCGGGCCCTCATTGTTGTTTGGCATCTCCAATGGCGCCATATTGCCCATCATCGCGCTCAGCGCGATTGCGCTGGGCGCCTCGCACGCCATGTCGGGCGTCATTGCGGCGCTGATCGGATTCGGCTCGCTGGTGTGCAATATTCCCGCGGCAATGATCACTTCCCGGTTCGGCGAGCGCCGATCGCTGATAGGCGCGTCCGCCGTGGGCGTCGGCGCCCTGGCAATCTGCATCCTGGCCAGTCACCCCGCAGTGCTGGCCCTGGGCGTGTTGCTGATGGGCATGGCCACCTCGGTGTTCTACCTTGCCCGGCAAACCTTTTTGATGGAAGCCGCGCCGGCCCATATGCGGGCGCGCGTGTTTTCGACCCTGGGTGGCACGCAGCGTATCGGGATGTTCATCGGCCCCTTCGGCGCCGCGGCGCTCATGCATTTCATCGGCCTGAGCGGCGCCTATGTGGTGGCGATTGCGGCGCTGGCGGCGGCCGGCGCGCTGTCGTTTGCCTTGCCCGAGCTGCAGCCTCGCGCCGAGGGCAGCGGGGTGGGTGCGCCCCGCCCGCGCATGGCGGCGATCGCGGTAGCGCACAAGCGGGTGTTCATGACGCTGGGGCTGGGCGTTCTGCTGATCGGCGCGATGCGAGCATCGCGGCAGGTTGCCATTCCCTTGTGGGCCGATGCGATCGGACTGAGTCCGACAATCACCGCGGTCATTTTCGGCTGCGTGTCATCCATCGATATGCTGGTGTTCTATCCGGCCGGCAAAATCATGGACCATTTTGGACGCTTGTGGGTGGCCCTGCCTTGCGCCCTGACGCTGGCGCTGTCGCTGCTTGCGCTGCCCTTGACCTCGACTATCGTTCCCTTTGTCCTGGTCTGCCTGCTGATGGGGCTGGGCAATGGCATTGGCTCGGGTATTGTGATGACGCTGGGCGCCGATGCGGCCCCGGCCAATGGACGTACCGAGTTTCTGGGCATCTGGCGCTTGTTCGCCGATGTTGGCACCAGCGCGGGCCCCTTCGTACTGGCCGGACTCACCGCCGCGATTTCACTGGCGGCGGGCATTGCGGCGACCGGCGCATTCGGCCTGGTTTCGGCGTATATCTTCTGGCGGGCGCTGCCGCACACACGCAAGGCATCAGAGGCCGCCAAGCCGTAGAGCAATGCAATGAGGTGGGCTTTCCTGGCGCGCAATCTGGACTTCGCGTGCCGATGGCAGTACAATGCTGGTCTTGCGCTGCCTGGTAAGCAGCCGTGCCGGAAGCTTCCGGCAGGGTGCCAGGCAGAAATTACGGGAAACCCGCTTTCCCATCACATGGCCGCTACGCGGTGGCCCGGCTTTTCAAGCCGAAACAACTAAACCCGGCCGGGTTCGGCCGCGGAACAATCAAGTTGGCCCGCATGGGCCAACGTCGCAGCTTACAGGCGCTTGCAACCTCTTGCCGAATCTCGGCGTTTAGCTATTGCCTGTTGTTGCTGCAACAAGGCACCTGAATTGTGTCTTTCATCGGTCTGCTCCGGAAGCGAAACGTTTCCGCTGCGGACGGGGTGACTGCGCGCGTCAGTTTCAGGAGCCACGCACATGGGGAATATTTTCGACTATGCAAGAGGCTGATTTTTTTCAACTGTCGACATCCACGGCGCTGTTGCTGCTGGTGGGGTTTTATGTCCTGACCTTCCTGCTTTCGCTGACAATAGGTAAAAAGAAAGAGAACGTCGACGGCTATATGGTATCGAACAATGCCGTGGGCTTTGGCCTGTCGGCCGCCAGCATGATCGCTACCTGGATCTGGGCGGCATCGTTCTATGCCAGCGCGACATCGGGCTATCGCTACGGGCTTTCGGGGCCGCTGCACTACGGCCTGTGGGGCGCATTGATGATTCTGTTCATCTACCCGTTTGGCCGGCGCTTTCGCAAGCTGGCGCCCAAGGCGCATACGCTGGCCGAGGTCATCAAGGCCAGGCACGGCACGTCCAGCCAGTTGATCATGGCCATTTCCAACCTGATCGGCAGCTGCATCAGCCTGATGGTCAACTTCACCGCTGCGGGCGCGCTGGTATCCATACTGAGCCCGCTCAGTTTCATACAGGGCGTGCTGATCGCGGGGCTGGGTGTGCTGTCATACACTTTATGGTCAGGCTTTCGCGCTTCGGTCATGACGGATTTTGCGCAGTTGATCGCCATGATCCTGGCGGCGGTCGTGATTATTCCGATGATTTTCTTCAATGCCGGCGGCACCGACATGCTGATGGCGAATCTGGGCAACCTGAGCGCAGAGCAGTCGGATTTTTTCTCGACCACGGCCATTCTTGAGCAGGGCGCGCCTTACTTCGTGGCCGTCCTGGCCTATGCCATAGGCAACCAGACGATCGCCCAGCGATTGTTTGCCGTGCGCGAAGATCTGATCAAGTCCACATTCCTGACGGCAACCATCGGCTACGGCGCGGTGGTCATAGGCCTGGGCATGCTGGGTCTGCTGGCGCTGATGGTGGGCCTGGAGCCGGCCAACGGCGACATGAACAATATCATTCCCCAGATGGCGTCCACCTATCTGCCGCCTTTCGGCATTGCGCTGTTTTTCATACTTGTGATCGGTTCGCTGTCATCGACGGCGGACTCCGATCTATCGGCGTTGTCGGCGATCATGATGACCGATGTCTATGGCAAGAACCTGGCGCGGGGCAAGCCTTGCCCCAAACGCATGCTCTGGTGGGGGCGCGCCACCATGGTCGTGGCCACGATGCTGGGCGTGATCTTTGCCAGCCTGAGGCTGGACATCCTGGTGATGCTGGTATTCGTGGGTGCGTTGTGGGGCTCCATCGTGTTTCCGGTCATCGTCAGCTTTTACTGGGACCGGGTCACCAACAAGGCCTTTACGGCGGCTGTCGTGGTTGCCGTGTCGCTGTTCATCACCGCGCGATTCGAACTGCTGCCGCTCGACGGGCTGGTGGCGGTGTTCTTCGAGCTGTGCGCATCCACGGGCCTGGGCGTCGTCATTGGGCTGATGACGTTTGCCTTCTTCAACCGCAAGATTGCCATTGCGATGGGTGTGGCGGTCGCCGTGGGGTCCATGCCGTTCACGGTGGGTTTCCTGCGCGATTATGCCGTGCTGCTCAGTTCGCTGACCGCCTATGGCGCAAGCGCCATTGTGTGCGTGGCAATAAGCCTGCGCAGCAGCGAGCGTTTTGATTTCGATGTACTGGCCGTGCGCGTCACCTCGTTTCATCAGGACGAGGCATCCGTTGCGGGCGAGTCCGAGCTTGTCTTGACGGGTGGCCAGGTGGCCGCCCGCGCTTAACAGGGAGAGAAAATGTCCAATATCTTATTGACTGTCTATATCCTGGTCTGGCCAGTGGTCTCGGCGGCCGTCCTGCTGCTGTTGATCGTTGCGCTGATCCGCGACATGCGCGCCGCCCGCAAGGACGGCGGCGGCATGATCTGATGCCGCCGGCCGTCCAGGCAGCCTGCTAGCCTGAGTTTCTGAGCCCAGCCGCAATGCCATTGATGGTCATGTGTATGGCCCGCTGGCTGCGGCTTTCTTCATCGCCGCTCTGGCTTTCGTGGGCCAGGCGGTGGCGCCGCAAGAGCTCGACCTGCAAGTGGTTCAGAGGGTCGATATACGCAAAACGTTCGCTCAGGGCGGCGCCCAGCAATGCATCATTTGCCAGCAGATCGTGCTGGCAGACCTTTCTGAACATGTCCAGCGTCAAGGCAAACTCGGCCTCGATGCGGCCGAATATATGGTTGCGCAGCTTTCTGTCCGGCACCAGGCTGGCATAGCGCCGGGCGATCTCAAGATCGGTCTTGGCCAGCACCTGTTCCATATTTGACAGCAAGGTCCTGAAGAAGGGCCAAACCTGCGCCATTTCCCGCAATTGCTCCAGGCGCTGCGCCGGCTTGGCCGGACTGCCCTCGCAGCCGTTTTCAATATAAGCCTGCAAGGCGGAACCGGCGCCGTACCAGCCGGTAAGCATTAGGCGGCACTGTGCCCACGAGAAGCCCCAGGGTATGGCCCGCAGGTCTTCGATTTTCTGGCTGGACTTGCGCGAAGCGGGCCGCGAGCCGATATTCAGGCCCGCGATTTCCAGAATCGGGGTGGACGCGAAAAAGTAATCGTTGAAGCCGGGGGTGCGGTAGACCAGGTCGCGATAGCTTTGCTGCGCGATGTTAGACATGTAGTCCATGGCCGCGCCAAAGCGGGCCATGTTCTTGTCTTCGGTCTGCGACGCGGACGGGCCCGTGGCAAGGCTGGTCTCAAGCATGGCGGCCACGAAGTTTTCAAGGTGCCAGCGGCCCACCTCGGCGTCTTTATATTTGCCCTGTATGACTTCGCCCTGTTCGGTCAGGCGGATCTGGCCATTGACCGTGCCCGGAGGCTGCGCCTGGATGGCGTCGAAGCTGGGGCCGCCGCCGCGCGCCACCGAGCCGCCGCGGCCATGGAACAGGCGCAGCCGCACTTTGCGTTTCTTGAATACCTGCACCAGTTGCCGTTCGGCATAGTACAGGGACCAATTGGATGTCAGGTAGCCGCCGTCTTTATTGCTGTCGGAATAACCCAGCATGACTTCCTGTATGCCGTCCTGGGCATGCAGCACCCGTTCAGCGACTTCGGGCAGGCTGAGCCAGGCATCCATGATCTCGGGCCCGCGCATCAGGTCGGGTATGGTTTCGAACAAGGGCACCACCATCAGGCCGGCCCGGGTCTTGCCGGACGCATTGCCGGCGTCGGGGGCGATCAGGCCGGTTTCCTGCTGCAGCACCAGCACCTCGAGCAGGTCGCTCAGTGTTTCGGTGTGCGACACGATGGCCTGCCTGATGGCCGACGGGCCGTATCGGCGCCGGCAGTCGGCGGCCATGCGCAATATCGCCAGCTCTTTTTCGGTTTCGTCCGAATAGCGTATCCATGGCGACACCAAAGGCCGGACTTGCCGGATCTCGGTGCGCAGCAGGCTGATGCGGTCCTCTTCGGACATTGCGCCATAGTTGACCCGCTTGTTGTTCAGGCGCACGTCCGCGGCCTTGAACAGTTCGGTCAGCACGCGTTCGTGCACGTCGGAGCTTTGCCGCAGGTCGACGGTGGCCAGGTGGAAGCCGAAAATGCTGACTGCCTGAAGCAGGCCGGAAAGACGCAGCTGGGCGATCAGGCTGCCATGATGCTGATCCAGCGAGTCGGCGATGATCTGCAGATCGTGCTGGAACGCGGCGGGGCTGTCGTAGGGCGGGGCGTCGTAGGTGGGGCGCAAGGCAAGCTGGCGTCCGGTGAGTGCCATCGCGGTTGCCGCCAGCCGGGCATACAGATGGATGAAGGCGCGCCGATAGGGCTCGTCTACCCGATGGGCCGAGCTGTCCTGGCTGACCAGCGACAGCGCCAGCAGTTCGGGGCTGGCGCTGCCCAGGGTACGCGACAGCGATACCTCGGTGCCCAGCGCCTTGATTTCCTGCAGGTAGTGCTGCATGACATGAGTGGATTGTCGCAGCAGGGCCTGTTCCAGCGTGGAGGCATCGACCTTGGGGTTGCCGTCGCGGTCGCCGCCTATCCAGCTGCCCATTCGCAGGAAGGGCGGCAGCGGCTGCGTCCGCACGTCGAACAGCTTGCGCCCGGACGGCTGCAGGCGTGTAGCCAGGTCTTGATACAGGCGTGGAATGGCAGTCAGGAAAGTGCTGGTGTAGTAGCTCAGGGCGTTGTCGATTTCGTCGAGCACCGTCAGCTTTTCACGCCGCAGCATGCGCGTTTGCCACAGGGTGGCCACCAGGCCGGCCAGGGTCCTGTCCAGCAGCTTTTGTTCGGAGGGCGTCAGGGTGGCGTCGCTGTGCGCCAGTTGCCGGGCGATTTCGCGGTGCAGGTCCAGCGTGCTTTTACGTTGGACTTCGGTGGGGTGGGCGGTCAGCACGGGCACAATGCAGGCATTTTCAAGATAGCGCAGGACTTTCCGGGAACCTACCCCTTTGCTGTGCAGCAAATCGAGCGCGTGCTGCAGACTGCCGCGCATGGGGGCTTCGGCATGCAGTTCGTGCTGGCGCTGGCGCCGGTTCTGATCGCGATCTTCGGCAATATTGGACAGATGCAGAAAATAGCTGAATGCCCGCGCCACGGAGTTGGCCTCTTCGTCGGGAAGCCGGGCAATTTGCCGTTCCAGCACCTGGCTGTCGGCGCGATCGCCTTCACGACGAAACTTGACGGCGGCGCGCCGCAGTTTCTCGATAACGTCGTAAATGGCCTTGCCTTCGCATTCTTTGATCACATCGCCCAGCGTTTTTCCTAGGTGGCGGATATCGTTGCGCAAGGAAATGGGCTCCTTGCTGACTGCGGCGGGCTGTTTCACAAAGTCTCCTGGAAGGGGGGGGTATACGACGATAGTAGCAATAGAGGACTGATCATAAAACGGAATGAGCATAAAGCGTTTGATCGGGTATTTTCGTATTCTGGCGCATGCCGTCATATCTATCGTTCACGGACATGGCGCGCATCTGTGAGCGCCGGGAAGCCGCAGTCGGCCGCCAATGTCAATAACCGTCAATTCAACGCTTGCTGAACCAAAATGTAACACTCGTTGAGGCATCTGCTTGCTAGGATAAGTGGCGGCAGTTTTCACACTGTTTATACAAGAAACAAGGAGAATCACATGAAAGTATCCATGCGTGCTGGACGAATCACTACGCTCGTCGCCATCGCGGCGTTGATGGCCGGTTGTGCCAATATGAACGAGATGGGCACCGGCGGCAAGACGGCTGTTGGAGCGGGCGCCGGCGCCGCGGTAGGGGCTGGCCTGGGCGCCCTGATCGGGGATAGCAGCAAGGCGGCCGCCATCGGCGCGGGCATAGGCGCAGTGGCGGGCGGCATCGCCGGCTATAACTGGAAGAGCGTCAAGAACGATGTGGAAAAATCGGGCGCCAGCAGCCTGGGCGTGGATGTCACCGAGATGCCGGACGGCACGCTGCGCGTGAACATTCCAAGCAATGTGTCCTTTGATACGGGCAAGTATGCGCTGAAACCTGCCTTGCTGCCTGTGCTCGACAGCGTAGCCCGCGCCCTGGTGCAGCATCCCGAGCTGCGCGCCAAATCCATAGGCTACACCGACAGCACAGGTTCGGCGGCCACCAACCAGACCCTGTCGGTCAACCGCGCGCGCGCGGTTGGCAACTACCTGTCGCAGCAGGGCGTGCCCACCGGCAACCTGACCGCCGAAGGCCGCGGCCCCAGCAACCCTGTTGGCGACAATGCCACAGCCGAAGGCCGCGCCATGAACCGCCGGGTCGAGCTGTATCTGTACGCCGTGCAGCAATAAATCATAGTCTTGCCGGCATACAGGGCCGCCCTCCGGGGCGGCCCTGTTGTTTTTGGAAGCGAAGCAAAGAACGCCCGTCAGGGCGCGGAC
Organism: Pusillimonas sp.; assembly: GCA_049672825.1. Classification (GTDB taxonomy): domain Bacteria; phylum Pseudomonadota; class Gammaproteobacteria; order Burkholderiales; family Burkholderiaceae_B; genus Pusillimonas_C; species Pusillimonas_C harenae_A. Next base: position 9,043 of record JBATWU010000040.1, on the reverse strand, counting down.
GACTTGTCTTGCAGCGACTGGATCAGACTGGCCACGGTGTTCTCGATCAAGCTGCGCTCGCCGGGTGGCAGTGACCAGTACTGCTCGGACGATACGCTGGAAAAGGGCCATAAACCCCGCCCCTGCGATGAGCCATGGTCGGACACCTGGTATGTCGCTTGTGATCCAGGGGAAGAGGGCGCAGCTTCCATGGGGCCAGTGCCCATGGCCAGCCATACCGGATTGACCCCCAGCGTTTCCGCGATCCGGAAAATTTCCTTGGCTGTCCGACGATTCTTGTTTTCGTAGTTGGCAATGGCGCCTTGCGACAGCCCACAGGCTGCCGCAAGCGCGGCTTGGCTCATTTTGCGCAAGGTTCGCGCATGACGAAGACGGTCTGCAAATTGGTTCACGTTTGTGATTGGACGATGTAATCCAATCACATTGGTAATATTGCTAATTTCAAACGTGATAATTTGATGTAAATTTAAGTAAAAGAAATATGCATAAAGTTATTAAATAGCAGCGATATCAGGGCACAATAGTTAATAGCTTGTATAGGGCATCCGGCTCAATATCGCACACCAAGCCGTCATCAAAACGGCGTCACAGTATCAAAGGCCATGCCATGAAACCAAATTTGCTCGTTTCATTTTTTGCGCCCAAAGCCAGCGCCCGGAATTCTGCCTCACGCAATAAAAGAATCCTGGATCTGCAAGCGCAAGGTTTTCAGGTGCAGCGATGTGCCGATATACCGGCGCTGCACAAATACGTGCAGGCCAGCGCGCAGGCCAATACGCCGCCGGCCGTCATCCTGGCCGGAACCCTGGCTCAAAACTGTTCCGCCGCCACCTATTTGCGCGCCTTGCATCCCGGCACCGGCATCGTCGCCACGGTCGACCCGGCCAAAGAGGCCGATGTCATCCATTTGCTGCAAAGCGGGGTCGACAACTATTTTTCCCGTCAGGACTCCAGCGCATTGCTGGCGGCGATCCTGTTTCGCTTGTTCGCTCGGGCTGGCGCCGATATCGCGCCGCGCAAACCCGCAGCGGCCGCTCGGGCCGGCGTCTGGTCGCTGCAGGAGCAGGCCTGGAAACTGGAAAGCCCCGATGGCGTGCGCGTGGCGCTGACCACGGGCGAAAGAGCCTTCCTGATGGTGCTTTTCCAGGCCCCCGACCTGCGCGCCACACATCGCGAGCTTGCTGATGCCGTCAACCAGGACTACGCCCTGGCTTCATCGCCCGCGCCCCAGGGGCGGCTGGGGGTGCTGGTCAGCCGCATGCGGCGCAAGTTCGCCAACCAGGGGGCGCCACTACCTTTGAAGTCGCTGCATAACTGGGGTTATATGTTCACCGGGCCGGCGCATCACGAGTGATATCGGTGCATAGACAAATCGTCGCTGCGTATGGCAGTGGGCTTGCCCGACACGATATCGGCAATCAGCTGACCGCTGCCGCAGGCCATGGTCCAGCCCAGTGTGCCATGCCCGGTATTAAGAAATAGATTGGGCAGGCGGGTGGCGCCCACCACAGGGGTGCTGTCGGGCGTCTTGGGGCGCAGCCCCGTCCAGAACGACACGTCGGTCGTTGCATAGCTGCCTGGGAACAGGTCGCTCAGCACCATCTCCAGTGTTTTGCGGCGGCGCTCGTCCAGCGTCTTGTCGAAGCCCACGATCTCGGCCATGCCGCCAACCCGTATACGCTGGTCGAAGCGGGTGACCGCGATCTTGTAGCTTTCATCCAGCAGCGTGGAAACCGGCGCGCAGTTTTCGTCGGCCACCGGCACCGTGATCGAATAGCCTTTCAATGGGTAGACGGGAAGCTTGCCTATGTGCTTAAGCAACTGTGTCGACCACGACCCCAGTGCGACCACATAGGCGTCGGCCGTCATCAGGCCCGCGTCGGTTTCTATACCCGATACACCCGCGCCATCCACGTGCACCTGCTTGATGACGGTGCCATAGCGGAAGGTCACGCCCAGTTTGCTGGCCTCGGCGGCCAGTTGCGTCGTGAACAGATTGCAGTCTCCGGTTTCGTCGTCGGGCGTGCGCAGGCCGCCCACCAGCTTGTCTTTGGTGCGCGCCAGCGCGGGTTCAGCCTTTTCCAGCTCATTGCGTCCCAGCAGCTCATAGCGGATGCCTGCGTCCTGCAGCACTTCGATGTCCTGCCCGGCTGCATCCAGTTGCTGTTGTTTGCGGAATACCTGCAGCGTGCCCTGGCGGCGTCCTTCGTACTGAATGCCGATCTCGTCGCGCAAGGCGTCAAGACAGACGCGGCTGTAGCCCGACAGCCTGACCATGCGCTCTTTATTGGCCGCATAGCGGCTGGCGGTGCAGTTGCGCCACATTTGATAAATCCATTGCAGCTGGAACAGGGTGCCATCGGGACGGATGGTCAGCGGGGGGTGCTTGGCGAACATCCACTTGATGGCCTTGAGCGGCACGCCCGGCGCCGCCCAGGGGCTGGAGTAGCCATAGGAAACCTGCCCGGCGTTGGCAAAGCTGGTTTCCAGCGCCGGGCCGGTCAGGCGTTCGATAACTGTTACTTCATGGCCTTGCTTGGCCAGATAATAGGCACTACTGACGCCGACGGCGCCCGCGCCTAAAACGATGATTTTCATTTGAGCTCGGAAATCCTGGTTGATCCATGCATGGTAAGACAGGAGGACCAGATTTTTTTTGCAAAGAAACAGGATTTCCAGTGCTTTATGCTATTTGTTCGGCATAACAGAAGGATTTCAGCAATAATTGCTGAAGAGGGCCGCAATGACGGTTTCCGCCTGCCTGAACCGCTGATCAGCAAGGAAACTACAATGAGAATACAACGAACCCCTGTATCGACTTTAGATAAGCTTGACCGGCATATTCTGGATCTGCTGCAACGAGATGGGCGTATGTCGATGACCGACCTCGCCGAGGCCGTGGGCCTGACCGTAACGCCCTGCATAGAGCGGGTGCGCAGGCTGGAGCGCGATGGCGTCATTACCGGCTACCACGCCAGGGTGTCGCCCAATGCGCTCGATGCCGGCCTGCTGGTGTTCGTGGAAATCTCCATGTCGAGCAAGTCGGACCGCACCTTCGATGATTTCCGCCGCGAAATCCTTTGCATACCGCAGGTGCAGGAATGCCACCTGGTTTCCGGCGACTTCGACTACCTGGTCAAGGCCCGCATCAAGGAAATCAGCCAGTATCGCAGCTTGCTGGGCGATATTCTGCTGCGCCTGCCGGGCGTGACCCAGACCAAAAGCTGCGTGGTCATGGAAGAGGTGAAGGAGACCTTGTTCATTGCGGCGCAGAAGTAATTGCCTTTCTGCATCGAGCGTGCCCATTGCCGGCTTCGCTTGTCTTACGCCAAGCAAGGTCTGCGCTTTGCCTTCGCGTTCCCGCTGGATATAGACGGGGAATAAACCCGGTTTATCGTCGCCCGAAAGCTGTTTCTGCCTACTGCTGCATGGATGCCGTGGCCGCCGGGCGGCCCGCGGAGGCGCGCACGAAAACCATGTTGTCGCGATGCATGAGCTCGGGGTCTGACATGCTGCCCAGAATATCGATGATGCGGCTGCTGGGCTGGCGCATGATGCGGCGGGTGTCGGCCGCGGAATAGTTGATGAGTCCGCGCCCGCACTCGACACCGTGCTGGTCCACGCAGGCAACGACATCGCCGCGTTCGAATTCGCCTTCGACGGCCACCACGCCTATAGGCAGCAGGCTTTTGTGCCCCTGCATCAGCGCCCGCACCGCGCCCTCGTCCAGCGTGACGCGCCCGCGCAGGCGCAGGTGATTCGCCAGCCAGCGCTGGCGCGCCGAGCGTACCGGAAGAATGGCGCGCAGTTCGGTGCCCACCGCTTCGCCGCCGGCCAGGCGCAGCAGTACGTTGGGTTCGCGGCCTGAGGCGATGACGGTGTGGCCACCGCTGTTGGCGGCCCGTTTCGCGGCCAGCACCTTGGTCAGCATGCCTCCGGTGCCTATGTTGCTGCCCGACCCGCCGGCCATGGCTTCCAGCGCGGGATCGCCCGCCTGGCCCAGCGCGATGAATTCGGCGCCGGGGTTCTTGCGTGGATCGGCACTGTACAGGCCGGGTTGATCGGTCAGGATGATCAGGGCTTCGGCTTCAATCAGGTTGGTCACCAGCGCGCCCAGCGTGTCGTTGTCGCCCAGCCGGATTTCGTCGGTGACGACGGTGTCGTTCTCGTTCACGATGGGTACGACGCCCAGGCCCAGCAGGGTATACAGCGTGCTGCGCGCGTTCAGGTAGCGGCGCCGGTCGGCCAGGTCTTCGTGAGTGAGCAGGATTTGGGCCGTGCGTATGCCATGCCGCGCAAAGGCCGCCTCGTAGGCCTGGGCCAGACCCATTTGCCCGACGGCCGCCGCCGCCTGCAGCTCGTGCATGGCATTGGGGCGGCGCGGCCAGCCCAGCCGCGCCATGCCCTCGGCAATGGCGCCGCTGGACACCAGGACCATTTGCTTGCCTTGCGCGTGCAGGCTGGCAATTTGGGCCGCCCACTGTTCGACGGCGTGGTTATCGATGCCCTTGCCTTCATTGGTGACGAGCGACGAACCGACTTTCACCACCAGGCGCTTGGCGTATGAGACAGCGGAGGACGAGGGTTTGGATGCAGCCATGACAAGTGGGGTCGATTCAGTATTCAAAGAGAGTCGGAGCGCGTGTCGTCGAAACGCGGGTCGTCGGCGATATAGCTGCCATCGGCCTTGTCCTGGGCGATGTTGGCCTGTTCGCGCTCGGCATCCAGCCATTCCTGCAGACGCCAGACGAGCTCTTGCGCGCCGTCCCCGGTCAGGGCCGAGATACCGAAGGCGGGGCCTGTCCAGCCCAGGGCGGCGCACAGGCGCTCTTTGACGTCGTCGGCATGTTCGACCATGTCGAGCTTGTTCACCACGAGCCATCGCGGCTTTTCGTACAGGTCTTTATCGTACAGGCGCAGTTCTTCGACGATGGCGCGCGCGTCTTTGGCAGCCTGCTCGACGGGGTCTATGGATGGATCGGGGGACGACACATCGACCAGGTGCAGCAGCACGCGTGTGCGCGACAGGTGGCGCAGGAACAGGTGGCCCAGGCCGGCGCCTTCCGAGGCGCCTTCGATAAGGCCGGGAATATCGGCGATCACGAAGCTGTGCGATGGCGAGGTGCGCACCACCCCCAGGTTGGGATGCAGGGTGGTGAAGGGATAGTCGGCGATCTTGGGACGGGCGTTCGAGACTTTGCTGATCAGCGTGGACTTTCCGGCGTTGGGCAGCCCCAGCAGGCCCACGTCGGCCAGCACCTTGAGTTCCAGCCGCAGCTTGCGCTGCTCGCCTTCCTGGCCGGGTGTGAATTGGCGGGGCGCGCGGTTGGTGCTGGACTTGAAATGCAGATTGCCCAGCCCGCCATGTCCGCCCGCCGCCAGCGTGGCGCGTTCGTTATGGCGGTCGAGGTCGAACAACTGCTCGCCGGTTTCGGCGTCGAAAATCGTGGTGCCCACCGGTACGCGCAGGGTGATGTCGGCCGCGGCGGCGCCGTACTGGTCCGAGCCCCGGCCGTTCTCGCCGTTCCGGGCGCGGTGCAATCGCGCAAACCGGTAGTCGACCAGGGTATTGATATTGCGGTCGGCCACAGCGTAGATGCTGCCGCCTCGGCCGCCGTCGCCGCCGTCGGGGCCGCCCTTGGGAATGAATTTTTCGCGGCGAAAGCTCGCCGCGCCATTGCCGCCTTTGCCGGCAATGACTTCGATGGTTGCTTCGTCTACGAATTTCATGATGGTATGCTTGAAAAGTAAGGTTGCGCCACGGGTGCCGCCATGGGTCGGGGCGGGAAAACGCTAGGCGTTCTATTGTAGTTCGTATAAGACGAACACGTGTCGGGGCGGGCCGGACGGAGCAAGCCGCGAAAAGGGCCGGGCTGGAGCGCCGATAGCGGCATGGCCCGCCTTCCAGGCCGGCCGAAAAAAAAGCCCCGCCTCAAGGGCAGGGCTTTTTGCTTCTGCGCGCCGAAGATTATTCGGCCGCAATCACCGATACCGTGCGCTTGTTCAGGGCGCCCTTGACGGCGAACTTCACCGTGCCGTTTACCAGCGAATACAGGGTATGGTCTTTGCCGATGCCCACGTTCACGCCGGGGTGGAACTGGGTGCCGCGCTGACGAACGATGATGGAACCCGCCGGGATCAGCTGGCCGCCATAGGTTTTTACGCCAAGTCGTTTCGATTCTGAGTCGCGGCCGTTACGCGTAGAGCCGCCGCCTTTTTTCTGTGCCATGTTTAGCTCCTGCTATGCAAAACCGTTAAGTCTATCGTTAGGCCGTGATGGCTTCGATGCGAACTTCGGTGTAGTTCTGACGATGACCTTGACGCTTTTGGTAATGCTTGCGACGGCGCATCTTGAAAATTTTGACCTTGTCGTGGCGGCCTTGCGCAAGAACGGTTGCCTTGACCAGGGCGCCGGCGACCAAAGGCGTGCCAATTTGCAGCTGCTCGCCTTCGCCAACCGATAATACCTGGTCTAGCGTGATTTCTTGCCCAATGTCTGCCGGTATCTGTTCTATCTTGAGTTTTTGACCTGCAGCAACACGATACTGTTTGCCGCCGGTTTTTATGACCGCGTACATGTGGGAGTTCCTAAAATATAAAGCCTTGGCCAAATGCCAAGCTCATGATTCTACCGCGATTTATTTGGCACAGTCAAGCCGCGCGGGGCGGCTTGTTGTGAAAATGCGCTTTCAGGACAAGGACTTGCCTTGCCGCCGGCCCGGCCTACGAGCGGTAATCAGCGTTGATGCTGACGTATTCGTGGGAAAAGTCGCAGGTGTAGACCGTATCGGAGGCGTCGCCGCGTCCCAGGGCGATGCGGACCACGATTTCGGCTTCCTGCATGACGCGCTGGCCATCGGCTTCTTGGTAGCCGGGGTGGCGTTCGCCCTGGCTGGCGACCAGCACGTCGCCCAGCCATAGCCGGATGTTGCCCACGTCGAGGTCGGCGATGCCCGCGTAGCCTATGGCGCACAGAATGCGGCCCAGGTTGGGGTCGGATGCAAAGAAGGCGGTCTTGACCAGGGGCGACTGGGCGACCGAGTACGCGACTTTCAGGGCTTCTTCGGTATTGCCCGCTTCTTCGACCTGGATGGTCATGAATTTGGTGGCGCCTTCGGCGTCGCGCACGATTTTCTGGGCCAGCTCGGCGGCGGCTTCGGCCAGGGCGTTGTACAAGGGCGTATACAGCGGATCGGACACCGACTCGATGCGCACGGGGCTTTTGCCCGTGGCCGCGATGATGAACGAATCGTTGGTGGAGGTGTCGCCATCGACGGTAATGCGGTTGAACGAGCAGTCGGCGATGCTGCGGACCATGTCTTTGAGCAATTCGGGGGCGATGCCGGCGTCGGTGGCCAGGAAGCCCAGCATGGTGGCCATGTTGGGCCGTATCATGCCGGCGCCTTTGCTGATGCCGGTGATGGTCACGGCGTGATCGTTCAGCGTAATGCGTTGCGACACGATCTTGGGCTGGGTGTCGGTGGTCATGATGCTGTGCGCCGCCGCGAACCAGTTATTGGGCGCGGCGTCGGCAACCGCCTGCGGCAGCGCGGCCACCAGGCGGTCGAGCGGCAGGGGCTCGAGAATGACGCCGGTGGAGAAAGGCAGTATTTGCTGGGGCTTGGCGCCCAGTATGCCGGCCAGCTCGATGCAGGTTTGCGCCGCCGCCTGCAGGCCGCTTTCGCCGGTTCCAGCGTTGGCATTGCCGGTGTTGATCACCAGGGCGCGGATGCCCTGGCCGGCGGCCAGGTGCGTTTCGCAGATTTGCACCGGGGCGGCGCGAAAGCGGTTGAGCGTGAAGACGCCCGCCACGCTGCTGCCTTCGGCCAGACGGAATACGGTCAGGTCGCGACGGTTGGCCTTGCGTATGCCGGCTTCGGCGGTGCCGATTTCGATGCCTGCAACAGGGTGAATTTCTGATTCCGGAGGAATATAAAGATTGACTGCCATGGCGCGCGCTTAATGGTAGGGTCTGAAACAGCCAATTCTAACCCGGTAATCAGCCCCGGCCGGAGAGTTTGGGTTGGCTCAGCAATTTCAGTTCTCCCAGCGCTTCGTACAAGTTGTTCCGGCTTTTTTCGGATAGGCCTCCGAATAGGGATTTGACCCACTCTTCGTGGGATTGCGCCATTTTCCGGAAGCTGCGTTTTCCTTTGGTGGTGAGCCGGATCAGGGAGCTGCGGCGGTCTGTGGCCACCTTGACGCGTTCGACCAGTCCTTCTTTTTCGAGCTGGTCGGTGATGCCGGTGATATTGCCGTTGGTGACCATCATGTGGCGCGACAGTTCGCTCATTTTCATGCCGCCGGGCACGCGCAGCAGTTGGGCCATGAGGTCGAAGCGGGGCAGGGTGGTTTCGTATTCGGCGCGCAGGCGGCTGCGGATTTCGCTTTCTATGAGGTTGCAGCAGGTGAGCATGCGCAGCCACAGGCGCAGGTCGTGGTGGTCTTCGGGCACAGCGCGGCTTTCGAGGTCGGGGATGTCGTGCATTGGCTTGGCGATGGGAAAGGAAATGGAGTCGCTCATGACGTTGTGATCGCAGGAACCCGAATGAAGTTGTGGCATGGATATTTTAATCTTCAATTAGATGGCCGTGGGAAATATGCATTGCGCTTAGAAGGCCTGGTCAGTGTAGCGGCTGGATGAGGGCTGTGTCTTTGATTCAGGTTTGATTTGGCGCAATGGAAGTGGGATTAGTGGAGGGCGGCGGCTTTTATGGCGTGGTGGGTGCTTAAGGGGCGCTGTGCTTGTCGATTGTTGATTGTTATTCCAGCCTTGTTCTTGGGATGAGCTGTTGTCTGTTCTGAGCAGTTGTTGCGTCTGGTGGTTCCCGTTTTTGTACTTAAGAGACGCCGTGCCTGGCGCTGGATGCCGCTCAGATCGCACGATCCCGGCTGTGCCGGGATTGCCCGCCGTTACTGGCGGTATCGGAGCGGCCACAAAACTCGCGCGGTGGACAATCCCCCGGATTGTCCACAAGCGTCGCGCTCAAGCAGTTGTGGCCTTGCCTCTCCGATACCGCCCGCAACGGCGGCGTGCTCAACC
>JBATWU010000039.1:0-5510 GCA_049672825.1 Pusillimonas sp. | reverse complement strand
GGCGGACAATCCCCCGGATTGTCCGCAATCGTCGCGCTCGGACAACTGCGGACTTGCCTCCCCGCTTGGGCCGAAGAAAACGGCGTGCGCGAGGCGCCTGCACAGCCCCCGCCACACCCGCCTTTTTATGCTGGCGCATGTTGGGGAGTCCTGACAGCCCTTTTTCGTGTCGGCGTATGCCCGGAGAGGCTAAAGCCGTCAAGATCCTGCTACTGTAGTTGCCCGGGTGCAGTCAGCTTGCCGGGCGCCACGGGGCGGCAATCAACCGCAGTCGGTGCCGGATAGTACCTGGAGTCCGCGCATATCAAGAATATGCACTTCCCGTTGCTGAACCCGTATCAGGCCGTCGCGCGCAAACCGCGAGAATAGCCGGCTGACCGTTTCCAGCGTGAGACCCAGATAATTGCCGATTTCCTCGCGGCTCATGCGCAGGATGAACTCGCTGGACGAATAGCCCAGCGCCGCCAGGCGCTGCGACAGGTTGATCAGGAAGGCTGCCAGCCTTTGCTCTGAACGCAGGGCGCCCAGCGCCATGACCAACTGGTGGGAACGGCTGATTTCCTTGCTCATGAGCCGGCGCAGCTGATGCTGCAGTACCGGCAGATGATGCGATAGCTCGTCGAGTTCATCGATGCGGATGACACAGACTTCGCTGTCTTCCAACGCGACGGCGTGCGAAACATGCATGTTGTCGAGCAGGCCATCCATGCCGATGATTTCACCGGGAAGCAGAAAGCCGGTAATCTGCACCTGGCCGGAGGCATCTTCGAGTTGGGTTTTGAGCGAGCCCGAACGAATGCCGTACACGGCTTCGGTGACATCCCCCAGCCGGAACAGGGCGGAGCCTTTGGGCACGCGTATGCGCTCTTTGATGAGTTCGTCCAGCTTGGCGACATCGCCGCGCTGCAGGCCAAGCGGCAAACAGATCTCGCTTAGCATGCAGGTTGAGCAACGGGCGGAGTCGGGTGGTACGGAAATTCTTTTTTGCATGCGGTCGCCCTGAGGACGAATAAGTATCAGTTGATTCAGGTAAGGCAGAGTCTGCTGCGAACGATAAGGGAAAACCCTTGATCGTATTGGCAACTGATTTATATCAAGTATACGGTAGCTGGAAGTAAATTGTTGAGCCGCCGGCGTGGTTTTGGGGTGGCGGAGCTGTTACAGCTTGCCGGCCGCGGGGCGCGGCGCCATCTTATATTTTGGAAATCAGGGCAAGCAGTTTGGCCCGCACTTGCGACAGCTCGGCGGCGCCGGCGCGGCCATGCCGGCTGATTTTGGTATGGGCCCAGTCTATGCTTTTGACTTGATCCGACAGCACAGCCAGGGGGGGATCGGACTGGATCAGGACTTCGAAGGGATAGCCCTTGATGTCATTCGTGATGGCGCAACAGACCACAAGCCCGGTTTTCTTGTTGTAGGCCAGGGGGCTGAGCACCAGCGCCGGCTTGTAGCCGCTGCCGGCCCCATCGTCGGGCAGGTCGAAATGAAAATGGATGACGTCGCCGGTATCGGGCGTGTAACGTTTGTTCATGTATGGCCTTTTTCAGTCGCCGGCTGCGCCGAAATCGATTTCGGGATGGACATTTTTGGGCTTGATGCCGCCCAGGAGCTGCCCGAGCAGGTATTCTTCAGAGCGTACGGGCTGGATGACCAGCGTACCGCGTTCAAGCCGGAGTTCCACGATATCTTCGGGGCTAAGCTTAAGTGATTTCATCATGGAAGAAGGCAGTCGGACCGCCGCGCTATTACCCCATTTTTTTATCGCTCCACGCATAGCCGATTCCTTGCAGGTAATTGTTTTGATGAGTTGATCAGGGCCGGATGCGCACCGCGCGAACGCTGCCGTCCATACACCTAGTGTAAACGGTGTGTCGACCTCATAGGAAGCCCCTTTGCCCCTTGAAATCCGCCAATTCAGCCGCACCTAATCACCATTCGAGCACAAGCTCCTCATTATTTCAGTGAAACGATTATGCGATTCGATAAACTCACCACGAAGTTTCAGCAGGCTATTGCCGATGCGCAAAGTCTCGCTGTAAAACACGACAATCAATACATAGAACCGGCTCACGTATTGGCCGCCTTGCTGGCCGATCCCGATAGCGGCGCGGGCAGCTTGCTGGCGCGGGCCGGCGTTGCCGTCAATCGGCTGGCGACCGGCGTGGATGCCCTGATAGGCAGTCTGCCTCAGGTTCAGGGCGCCGAAGGCAATATACAGGTCGGACGCGAGCTCCAGGCGGTGCTGGCCCGCACCGACAAAGAAGCCTCCAGCCGCGGCGACGCCTATATCGCCAGCGAGCTGTTTCTTCTGGCGCTGGCGGACGACAAGGGCGAGGCCGGCCGCTTGCTGCGCGAGGCCGGTTTGCAGCGCAAGGCTCTTGAAACGGCCATCGAGGCGGTGCGCGGCGGTGCGTCCATCTCCGACTCCGAAGGCGAGTCAAACCGCGAAGCCCTGGCCAAATACACTACCGACCTGACCGAGCGCGCCCGCCAGGGCAAGCTGGACCCCGTCATCGGCCGCGATGACGAAATCCGCCGTTCCATCCAGATTCTGCAGCGCCGCACCAAGAACAACCCCGTTCTTATCGGCGAACCCGGCGTGGGCAAGACCGCCATCGTCGAAGGACTGGCGCAGCGCATCGTGAACAACGAAGTGCCCGAAACACTCAAGGGCAAGCGCGTGCTGTCGCTCGACATGGCGGCCTTGCTGGCCGGGGCCAAGTATCGTGGCGAATTCGAAGAGCGCCTGAAGGCCGTTCTGAAAGAGCTGTCGCAGGACAGCGGCCAGACCATCGTCTTTATCGACGAACTGCACACTATGGTGGGCGCCGGCAAGGCCGAAGGCGCCATGGATGCCGGCAACATGCTCAAACCGGCCCTGTCCAGGGGCGAGCTGCACTGCATAGGCGCCACCACGCTGGATGAATACCGCAAATACATCGAGAAGGACGCCGCGCTGGAGCGCCGTTTCCAGAAAGTACTGGTCAACGAGCCCGACGTCGAGTCGACCATTGCCATATTGCGCGGACTGCAGGAACGCTATGAGCTGCACCACGGCGTGGCCATTACCGACCCGGCCATTGTGGCCGCCGCCGAGCTGTCCAATCGCTACATTACCGACCGTTTTCTGCCCGACAAGGCCATCGACCTGATCGACGAGGCCGCCGCGCGCATACGCATGGAAATCGATTCCAAGCCAGAGGTCATGGACAGGCTGGACCGCAGGATCATCCAACTGAAGATCGAGCGCGAGGCAGTCAACAAGGATACCGACGAGGGTTCCCAGCGCCGGCTCAAGGCGATCGAAGATGAGCTGGTCAAGCTGCAGCGTGAATACAACGACTACGAAGAGGTCTGGAAGTCGGAGAAAGCGGCGGTGCAGGGTTCGCAGGCCATCAAAGAGGAAATCGAACGCATCCGCGCGGAAATGGCCGAACTCCAGCGCAAGGGCCAGTTCGACAAGCTGGCCGAGCTGCAGTACGGCAAGCTGCCCGAACTGGAAAGCCGCCTGCAATCCGCCGAGGCCAGCCAGCAGACGGACGCCGACGCGGACCGCCCCCGGCTTTTGCGTACACAGGTGGGCGCGGAAGAGATCGCCGAAGTGGTATCGCGCGCCACGGGCATTCCCGTGGCCAAGATGATGCAGGGTGAACGCGACAAGCTCTTGCAGATGGAAGACTTCCTGCACCAGCGCGTGGTGGGCCAGAACGAGGCGGTTTCCCTGGTGGCCGATGCCATCCGCCGCTCAAGGGCCGGCTTGTCCGATCCGTCGCGGCCTTATGGCTCCTTTTTGTTCCTGGGCCCCACCGGCGTCGGCAAGACAGAGCTGACCAAGGCTTTGGCCAACTTCCTGTTCGATTCGGAAGACCACATGATCCGCATCGACATGAGCGAGTTCATGGAAAAACATTCCGTCTCCCGCCTGATCGGGGCGCCTCCCGGGTATGTGGGCTACGAAGAGGGCGGCTACCTGACCGAGGCGGTCAGGCGCAAGCCCTATAGCGTCATCCTGCTGGACGAGGTCGAAAAGGCGCATCCGGATGTGTTCAACATATTGCTGCAGGTACTGGACGACGGCCGCCTGACCGACGGCCAGGGCCGCACCGTGGATTTCCGCAATACCGTCATCATCATGACATCCAACCTGGGATCGCAGCACATCCAGAGCATGGCCGGCCAGCCTTACGATGTCATCAAAGAGGTCATCTGGGACGAACTCAAGCAATCGTTCCGTCCGGAGTTCCTGAACCGGATCGACGAGGTGGTGGTGTTTCATGGCCTGGAAGCCAAGCATATTGAATCCATCGCGCGGATCCAGTTGCAGCGCCTTGGGCAGCGCATGGCGCAGAAGGAAATGCGCCTGGAGGTGTCCGACGCGGCATTGGCGCAACTGGCCCGCACTGGCTTCGATCCGGTATTTGGCGCCCGCCCGTTGAAAAGAGCCATTCAGCAGCACATCGAAAACCCGGTCGCCCGTCTGATTCTGGAAGGCAAGTTCGGGCCCAAGGATGTCGTGCCGGTGGATTGGCAGGACGACAAGTTCGTGTTCTCTCGCACGTTGCAATAAAGCGGTCGGCTGCGCCGCCTAGCGGCGCAGCCATGCGAGCGCGGCACCGGCTCCGCCCTCGGGCAGCATAGTAAGAACTACGCTGCGACAATGGCATTCACTGGCACTGGCGGCACAGCACCGAGCCAGCCATAGTATGTATCCCGACTGAACCGCGTCACGGATACTTGCATGGCCTACCGCTCGCACTACGACAGCGCCTGGAAAGACGCGCTCAGCGCCTACTTCCCCCCTTCATGGCCTTGTTCTGGCCGGCCCTGCACGCGCGCATAGCCTGGTCTCAGGCGCCGGTCTTCCTGGACAAGGAACTGCGCGCTGTCATGCGCAGCACCGCGCGCGCGCCGGCATGTGGACAAGCTGGTGCAGGTGCAACTGCTCGATGGGCAGCAGGCGCTGGTGCTGATCCATGTGGAAATCCAGGCGGGCCGGCGCCTCAAGCTGTTTACCCAGCGCATGTTCACCTACCACATCCGCCTGCGCGAGCAGCACCCCGGCCGGCAGGTGGTCAGCCTGGCGGTGCTGACCGAGCGTGGCGAAAGTGCCCAGCGTATGTCATACACCTACGAATACTGGGGCTGCGAACTGATGTTCAGCTTCCCGATCGTTCACCTGGAGTCCTGGCGTGGGCGTATGCCCGAGCTGATGGCGTTGGCCCCGCAGAACCCGTTTGCAGTGGTGATCCTGGCGCAGCTGCAGGCCAACGCCACACGCGACGGGCCCAAGCGCCTGGCGCGCAAGACGGAGCTGGTGCGTCACTTGAAGCATTGGGGCTTTGGGCGCGATAATATCCAGCAGATGGTTCGCATCATCGATGCCATGGTCAGCCTGCCGGCTGAATTGGAGCCGGCCTTCGAGCAGGCCATCCACCAACTGGAAGAGGAAACGCAAATGACTTACGTGACCAGTGTCGAGCGGGTGCGGCTGCAGCGGGCGCGCGACGAGG